>VGGK01000005.1 GCA_016868665.1 Chlorobiota bacterium | reverse complement strand
AAATTTATCAGGTGATGGGTGAAAAACTCAGCGCAACACCATTTTTGATCAAGTGAATTACTGCATCACATTACTGCTTTGTAGTGCCCATTTTCAATGGCATACCCCCGTCATTATTGACTTTCCAAGGTTTTATGTATGAAGTCAGGAGGAAGATCGCGGTTCCCGCTGATTGGGGATTGGATTTACACGGATTGAAGAGCGAGGGCTGTTAGCCGTGAGCGGGTATGCGTAGATGCTTATCGGGTGTGAACGCCGTAGGATTATGGAGGGGAAAAGCTTTAATTTCTCTTTGCTTGTTTTTTTTCTTTGCTGTCCGGCTATCCAGCTGTCCGGCCAGAGCCTGACAAAAGAGAATTTCTTCTTTCGTGCGGAATGCGATAATGCCGTGAGCGGAGCGAACGATACTTCTCCGATGCGTTTGCGAGAGATGCTCCCGGATGCGGGGCATCCGATACCCCCTGTTTACGGCACGAGCAGCTTGAATCCTGTGATGGGATCCGTCTGGCGGGATGCGGTGTTTTCAAGCAACTCTGTCATTACCACTTCCATCACATGCCATACTTTGACGCCGTTGCGGATGCATCCGGTTACCGTGTTTTCTTCGCGACCGCAAGCCATGTGCATGTGCAGGAGGGGATTACCGTCGTCGTCGGGGAAGATTGTTCCCGTGCCGGTAATTTCGTGCGCATCGTAGAGCTCATGCGTCATGGGCATAACCGGCAGGGTGCGGCTCTCCTGAGGTCCCACGACCAGTCGGCTTCCTTTATCGGCACCGCCGATAATAACGAGCTGTGCGCGTTCGATGCCCTGGTCTCGTGCGAATCCTTCAAGTTTTTCGTGAACGGTTTCCCCATCTTCGAGGCGTATGACGAAGATGCGGCCCTGACGAGCTTCCGAGTATTTCATTTGATAGTGGAGTTGTTGCCGGTTTCTGACTGTTCGGGGTTTAACCGGTAGATGCCCCAGTTGATATATGCGGCAAAGATTCCCCAGCCGAGGTAGGGGATGAGGAGAAGCGCTGCGAGCGTGCTTGTCTGAAAAAACAGGAGTATGATGGCTATAAGGGTACAGTCGATAACGAGAAGGTCAAGCAGGGCGAGCAGAACTTTTTTTTGCTTGAAAAAGAGCTTCGTCCAGCTGAAACTGGCCGTAAAATGGATAAGCAGCAGAATGGTGACGGGTATCAGGTTCTGCTTTGCCGGCGTCAGGAAATACACTGCGAGAGACGAAAAAATAAATATGTAAAGAAGTGTCCAGACCGGACCGAACACGTTTTTCGGCGGGGTATAGCGGGGTTTTCTGAGCGTGTCGTACCAGGTTGCCATAAGCCGGAAACCGCTTTGATCTCTTTTTGGGCCGTGGATAGTAAAACAATGTCCCTTTATCCTGATACAAGGGTTTCCGGCTTGAAATGGTTCCTGCAGTCCCGGGAAAAATTCTCTGGCAGATCGGGAGTTCAGAGATCGAAGAACCTGATCTGCAGATTCTCATCAGGTTCTTCGCTGAGACTGTAGCGCCCTTTCGTGGCAATGGAGAGTCCTTTTTTATCGGCTGCGGGAATAAGACTCTCTTCTATGGCATCGGCATCTTTTTTGGTGCATTCGTTATTGAAAAAGAGGTGCAGTACCGAACCGGTTTCACCGAACTGGAGAAGAAAGTCGCTGTGATTGACGAATACCAGGTCCTCGTATGCGTAAGTTACCTCGTGTCCAAGTTCTTCAAGCAGCTGCATGACGGTTCCAAGCGGTCTCAATGTCTGTTCCATGGTTGTTGTTTGTGTTGTTTAAATAAGGTATAATATTGTTTCTGTCTGAAAAATTAAGATATTATATGTATAATACAATATTGTATTAGGTAAATTTTCCTTTTCTCAATAATTAAAGCTGGGGGTTATGATGGCAGAGAGCAATATGCAGGCATGGGAAAAAGTGCTCGAATATGCCTCAGTGCCGCTGCATGGCACCATGTCGCGCAAAATCCGCAAGGGCGTGAAGCTGCAGATCAACGAGGGACAGATTTATGAAGATGCCGTCCTGTTCATCAGCGATTTTTTCCTGCGGGTTACAGAAGACGGAGGAGATGGGACTGCGGTGAATACGTATTATGACATGAAGGCCATAGCGAGCATAAGGACGTATAGCAGTAAAGATTGAAGAGGAAGAGGTTGCCCACGGATTTGCACGGATTGACACGGATTAATGGGTTAAGCGCTATGGGTGATGTTTTTCTTGCTATTGAGCCATCCAGCTGTCTCGCTATCCAGCTATAAGAGGAAGAACGCGGTTCCCGCTGATTGAAGATTGGATTTGCACGGATAGAGGATTGAGGATTGTGGGCGGTGAGGCGGGGAAGATCGGGAGTCAGGAGGTGGGAGCCTGTGGATCGAAGAGGAAGAGGTTGCCCACGGATTTGCACGGATTGGCACGGATTAATGGGTTAAGCGCTATGGGTGATGTTTTCTTGCTATTGAGCCATCCGGCTGTCTCGCTATCCGGCTATAAGAGGAAGAACGCGGTTCCCGCTGATTGAAACCGGATTTACACGGATGAAGAAGAGGCGGGCCGTGGGCCGGAAGAGGGAGTATCGGGAGGCTTGCCGTCCGGGAGTAAGGAGTAGAAGAAAGGAGGAAGATTTTTGCCCACGGATTTGCACGGATTGGCACGGATTAATGGGTTAAGCGCTATGGGTGATGTTTTCTTGCTATTGAGCCATCCGGCTGTCTCGCTATCCAGCTATAAGAGGAAGAACGCGGTTCCCGCTGATTGAAGATTGGATTTGCACGGATGGAAGCGTGTTGGCAGTGAGTCCGAAGTTGTGGGTTGTGTCCTGTGGGCTGTTGGCTGGAAGAGCGGGGATTGAAGAGGAAGAGGTTGCCCACGGATTGGCACGGATTGGCGCCTGTGTTGCCCGGCGTTGCCGTTCAAATCAGGCGCCGTTTTTTTGGGGGGATACTCCCGTATGCTCCGCATCCGATACTTCTCTGCGTTTACTTTTCCCGTTCTACCGAGGGAGTGAAATTCTGCATTCTTCCGGTTTTCGGGAGGCCGAGGAGTAATCTTGAGCGGTCGAGGGCGTCGTCGATGTTGCCGAAAACATTTTCTTCGCCGATTTCGTCGTAGATGCCGTATTGCTGCATGGCGAAAAGCGGATGGGCGTGAACGCCCGACAGGATCAGCGTGATGCCGGTTTTTCTGCAGTCGATGAGCAGTTCACGGAGCATGTTGAGCCCCGTTGCGTCTATCGAAAGCACTTTTCTCATGCGGATGATGCGGATCGCGGGTTTTTTTTCGACGATGTGCATCGCGTCCTTGAACTTCGATGCGGCTCCGAAGAACATGGCGCCGCTGATTTCGAATACTTCGACTCCTTCAGGTATTGCGCGGGTCCTGATCGTATTGGGATCGTCCTCCTCTTCGCGGTCTTTGAGTTCTCCGGTAACCATGCCGATATTGGCGATTCCTGCCATATGCTGCATGAAGAGCAGGACTGCAAGCAGCATGCCGATTTCGATGGCTATGGTCAGATCGAACACTACCGTGAGGCCGAAGGTCGTCAGGAGCACGATGACGTCGCTGCGCGGGCTTTTCAGCAGCTGGCGGAATACATGGTGTTCGCTCATGTTCCAGGCCACGACGATCAGGATGGCGGCAAGCGTGGGCATGGGTATGAGTTTGGCCCATCCGCCGAAGAGCAGCATGATGCAGAGCAACGTCAGGGCGTGCACCATGCCGGCTACAGGCGTTCTTCCGCCGTTTTTGACGTTAGTCGCCGTGCGGGCGATGGCTCCGGTGACAGGAATGCCTCCGAAGAGCGGTGTAATGATGTTGGCCGCACCCTGGGCTACAAGCTCCATGTTCGATTTGTGCCGGCTGCCGATCATGCCGTCTGCCACGACGGCTGAAAGCAGCGCCTCGATAGCGCCGAGCAGGGCGATGGTCGTTGCCGGCATGATGAGTTCTTTCACTGTGGCGAAATCGAAAACAGGAACGGACGGGGCGGGAAGCGCTGAGGGAATATCCCCGAAGCGCGATTCTATTGTGGCCACGTCGAGCCCTGAGAGGTGCACGAGCAGGGTCGAAGCGATAATTGCGACGATCGAACCCGGAATTTTTCTCGATATCTTCGGCCAGAATACGATGATGAGAAGCGAGAACGTTCCGACCATCAGGCTTTGCGGATTGATGGAGGTGAGATGCGTCGCATAGGCAATCCATTTTTCAATGAAGTCGGCGGGAACCTTTTCAATCGAAAGGCCGAGAAAATCGCTTATCTGGCTTGAAAAGATGATGACAGCTATGCCGCTGGTGAATCCTACCACGACAGGATAGGGAATGAACTTGATCAGCGAGCCGAACTGTGCGAATCCCATCAGCATGAGGATGACGCCGGCCATGATGGTGGCGATCATGAGTCCGTTGATGCCGTATTGCTCTACGATGCCGTAGAGGATGACGATGAACGCTCCCGTCGGGCCCCCGATCTGCACCCGGCTGCCGCCGAGGAAGGATACGAGAAAGCCGCCGATGACGGCGGTGATGAGTCCTTTTTCGGGCGATACTCCCGAAGCGATGGCAAAGGCGATTGCAAGCGGGAGGGCGACGATGCCGACAAGAATGCCTGCAACCACATCTTTCGAGAGCTGCTGAGGCGTGATTTCGGAAAGGACGGTAAAGAACTTTGGTTTGAACATGGCAAGCCGGGGATGAAGAAAATGAAACAGGTACTGCTTTGGTTTTTGCGTGGTTTATAGTCTATTTTGTTTATAGCCTGTTTTCTATATAAGCTTTCACCGGTTGCCCGGCAAGCCCCGGCGGGGCAGGAGCCCTGAAAAAATGATTTCCGAACAAGTTTCATACCCCAGTGAAAACACCGCACACCTTTAATTCCGTAGCGGACCTGTTGCTTTCCCAGCCGCTGACTATCGATGTGGAAATCGACGACAGGCTTGCAGGGCCGTTTTCCATTAAAGGGCTTGAAGTCGATTGTTCGGTTCTTTACATGGGTATTCCGGGATATGCCGGGCTTTCGTTTGAACTCGATCCTGCGGAGCTGCTCATCTATCAGAACATGTTTCTCGGCTGGATCCACCGGCAGCTCGAAAAGGAACGTTTCTGCATTGTCGAACGGTTTTTCGGCCATGCGCATATCATGCTGTTTTCAGGCGCTTTCGGTTCTGACGATCCGTTTCTCGACGCGCTTCGGGCAGCGAGGATATTGGGCGAAAAGGATGAGCCGGGGTTCAGGCCGGGTATAGGCATAGCAAGCGGAATGGTTGTTGCAGGGTTTACCGGTTCGCCGGGAGAGTATGTGACCGATCTGTTCGGCCGTCCGCTTGTGCTTGCAGCCGCATGTGCGGCACTGAAACCTCACGGGGAGTATGCGGCATGCATTACTGTTCCCGAAGAGGAGTGGCGCCATCGTTCACTCGATGCGGTTTTTCCTCCCCTTGAATTCGAGCATCCCGAAAAGGGCAGCGTTCGCCAGCCGCAGATATGGAAACTCGGCGAGGCAAGATTGATTGATTTTCCCGGCACGGGCAAGATCGCTGTTCGGGATATTGCCAATTTCATCCACTGGACGACGGATAAAACTCCCGAGGCCCAGGTGCGGGAGTGGTTCGGCCTTGTCCGCTCGAAAGGCTTCTACAAGAAAAACAGGTAGACGGCCCATTTGTTTGGATTATTTGCGAATCATTACTACTCTTTTTTATCTTTTTTCCCGGGGCACCAAAAACTCCCAAGGCACGAATCGGGAACAATAACAAAACAGCACAACCATGCCAACAACGAAAGAAAATCTGAAGGAAGCATTCGCCGGCGAGAGCCAGGCAAACCAGAAATACCTCGCATTTGCGAAGGAAGCCGAGCGCGAAGGGTTCATGAACGTTGCAAAGCTTTTCAGAACCACGGCGCAGGCCGAGCTTATCCATGCTGAAGGCCACCTCGGTGCGCTCGGCGGAATCGGTTCTACCGCTGAAAACCTGCAGACGGCCATAGATGGCGAAACGGGCGAATTTACCGAAATGTACCCGCCGATGCTCGAACAGGCTGCAGCTGAAGACCATCCTGCAAAGCGCATGTTCGCTTTTGCCGTCAAAGCCGAGCAGGTTCATGCCGAACTCTATAAAAAAGCCATGGAGGCGGTGCAGAACGGCCAGGATATCAACGCAACCGAAATATGGCTCTGCCCGATATGCGGCCATATCGAACTGGTCAATCCTCCAGATAAATGTCCTATCTGCGGCGCGAAGTCGTCGGTTTACGTGCAGGTGTAACCGGTATCGGGTACTTTTTTTCAAGAGGCGGCCAAAATGGCCGCCTTTTCATTTTTTCAGGTTCGGTATTTTTTGTAATAAAGAAATACAGGGAGTGGTATGATTTTTACCGGAACCATGAGATGATCCGAATCTGAAGTAATCATGCACGAATTCGATTTCCTCGGCGAACTGGTACTGATTGGTGTGCTGGCGATCGTCATTATCCTGATTTTTCAGCGTCTGAGGATTCCTCCGGTTATCGGTCTGATCTTTACCGGCATTCTGCTTGGTCCTTCGGGTATTGGCGCGGTTTACGATGAAAAGCTCATTTCAACGCTTGCCGAGCTTGGCGTCATTCTGCTTCTTTTCACTATCGGTCTCGAGTTTTCCCTTGACGATCTGCGAAAACTGAAGAAAATCGTTCTGCTCGGCGGCATGGTGCAGATTCTTGTGACAGGTCTTGCCATCAGCTGTATTGCCTACTGGCTGCTCTACAGCATCGGCAGGAGTATATCCGTAGAGGCTGCGGTTTTTCTTGGTTTTGCTTTTGCCGTCAGCAGTACGGCCATCTGCCTTAAAATTCTTACCGACAGGAACGAGCTGGGATTGCCCCATGGCAAGATTGCGCTCGGCATCCTGATATTCCAGGATATCGCGATCGTACCGCTTATGATCGGCGTGAATTTTCTCAGTCCCGATGCGGTGCTCTCGACCGTCAATATCGTCAGGAAAGTCGGTTTCATCCTGCTGTTCGGCGCGGCGATATTTTCCGGATTCAGGTTGTTCATGCCGAAGATGGTACGGTTGATCACCTCTCTTCATGCGCGTGAAGTACTGGTTATCGGCGCGCTGGTGATCTGTTTCGGCGCTGCTTATCTCACCTCTCTTGCCGGACTTTCTCTGGCACTGGGATCGTTCGTTGCCGGCATGGTGATAGCCAGCACGGACGAAAGTCACCAGATCAGCGTTACCATCGACCCCTTCCGCGAAGCGTTCACCAGCATTTTTTTTATTTCCGTCGGACTTTTGCTCGATGTGAAAATGATCAATCTTCCGCTTTTCGTCGGAATCGCGATTGCGGTGCTGCTGGTCAAAGGTCTGCTCGTCACAGGGGTGTCGCTTTTTCTCGGCTATTCGACTAGAGTGAGCATGATGGCCGGTATGGCGCTGGCGCAGATCGGCGAATTTTCCTTCGTGCTGGCCGAATCCGGATTGAACAACAGGGTTATTACCGGCGAGGTCTTCCAGGCCATGCTGGCCATTATTGTGGTGACAATGATCGTTACTCCAGCAATGATAGCTGTTGCTCCGAAAGTGGCCGATCAGGTTGTGCCTGCGCTTGGATTCATTCCCCTGCCCAGGCGGGAGTCCGCCGGTCCGGTGGTGCGGCCCGCCGACAGCACGATCATCTGTGCAGGCGAGATCCACGCCGCGATCATCGGGTTCGGAGTGAACGGCCAGAATGTGGCCGCAGTGCTGCATGCCACCAACATTTCGTATTCGGTGCTCGAAATCGACAGGGAGATCGTCAGAACCATGCGTCGAAAGGGCGAACCGATCTATTACGGAGACTGTACGGAAACGAAATCGCTGCTGCGTGCCGGTATAGACCATGCCCGGGCCGTGGTGCTCGGCATTTCAGATAATGGAGCGGTACGCAAATGCATACCCGCCATTCGCGAGGTGAACCCGAAAGCGTTCGTCATTGTAAGGGCCAGAACTCTCGACGAAGTGGAAAACCTCTACAAGGCGGGTGCCGATGTGGTTGTGACCGAGAAGTTCGAGACCTCTATACAGATATTCTCTCAGCTGCTCAATCATTTTACCGTCGATCCCGAGCTGATTCTCGAACAGCAGGCAATAATCCGGCGTGAGTGCGAAAAAATATTTTTCCAGACGCCTCCGCCAATTCCGGCCAGGCAGCCATGAGCGGCTGACGTATTGCCGGCATGAAGATTTCCGTCATGATTGACGGGATCCTTTTGTATATTTCAGTTGATTCCTCGCAGTTTTGATAATATCAGCATAACTCGTTATGGAGCAGCCCATCCCGCCTCTGGCCACCGTTAAATTCAGAAACTACCGCCTTCAGCTTCTCGAGCAGCTCAATGCCTCAACAACTGCTGAAGTCAGACGTGCGCAGTACGAGCTTGAGCTCATGGAGAAGAGCCGTTTCATCGAACTCAACGGCATCGTACATCATTATCACGATTCAGGACCGGAAGATGCGAAAACCGTTGTGGTGCTGATTCACGGGTGGGACTGCTGGTGGATGTGGTGGCACCATGTCATCAAGGCGCTCAATCAGGAGGGAATAAGGACGATCGCCTACGATATGCGGGGACACGGCTGGTCGGACAACGATCCCGCCAAACACTATCATATCGATTTTTTCGCTCAGGATCTCGGGGCTCTGGTTAGCCGGCTTGGCCTCGGGCGTTTTCATATCGCGGCTTTTTCATTCGGACCTTTCGTTGCGCTCGATTATGCCCGGACAGCTCCAGGGCGGATCGCATCGATGACGTTTTTCAATTTCGGCTATCTGCCGAACAACGCATTTATTTCGTCCGTTGCTCCCGCCTCGATCAATTTCATGTTCAACAACCTGCTCCGGGGTCTTACCTGGTGGCTGCCGGCCTATATTTTCGCCCGTCTCGTGCTTGCAAAGAACACCGTCATGCTGCATGATATTCTTATAGGCTTCAAAAGTCTCGGCCTCTGCGCACCCGAGGCTATCGAGCAGACGACCAGTCAGATCACCGCGCTTGAAACGACCGAATCGGTGCCTGAAATGGTTCGTGCCGCCGATATGCCGATCCTTTTTGTGGCCGGGGAAGGGGACGCAATCATGACCTGCGAAAATACGCGTAAACTTCATGAGCTTACCGAAAAAGGGAGTTATGTCTGCGTGCCGGATTGCGGCCATCTCATCACCGTAGAGCTTCCCGATACCACTTCCGAACTTATTCTCGGTCATGTTCTGGCCAACTGAGCGGAGGGCGTTCAGTTGGCGTGGGCTGCGGCGACGAAGGCCCGGATCCTGTCGGCGTTTTTGATGCCTGGAGATGTTTCGACGCCGCTTGCCGTATCCACGGCGTAGGGGAGTGTCAGTTGTACTGCTTCGGCAACGTTATCAGGATTGAGTCCGCCGGCAAGAATTGTACAGTAGGTATCGCGCAGTTCGCCGAAAATGCGCGATGCGAGATCCTGTCGGATTCGCTCTCCGGTTCCGCCTTCCATGCCGGGGCGGAAGGCATCAAAGAGAAACGTCCTGACGCCGCTTTCTCTGGCGTATCGATGGACCTCGGCGGTGTCGAAACCGGAATCGGGCCGGAAGACGCGAATGATCTTCACCTGTTCGATCGCCAGGGCTTGAGCTGCAGTATAGGTTTCGGAGTGGAGCTGTGCCAACTGGAGCCGGCATTGACGGCAGATCGCATTGATCTCTGCCGGCGAATGCTCAACGAAAATTCCCGCGCAACTGACGAACGGGGGCAGCGAATCAATAATGGCAGCTGCTTTTTCAGGCGTAACCGAGCGCGGACTTTTTCTGCTGAAGTTGAAGCCAAGCGCATCTGCCCCTGCCCGACAGCAGGCCAGGGCATCCTCAAGTCGCGTAATGCCGCAGATTTTTGTTTTCACCATGGTTGTTCGGATGATTATTTGCCGCAATATACGCTGCGCCGATTATTTAGTGCGCATATCATTCAGATTCATTTTCAGCTTTTAGCGGGTTTTGCCGGATTGTGATTTTTCGAGGATAATCCGTATTATCCGTTCCTGTAAATGGTATTGGGGCGTCGCCAAGCGGTAAGGCATCGGCCTTTGGAGCCGACATTCGCAGGTTCGAATCCTGCCGCCCCAGCATATGCAAGGCAGGATCAGTCGGATCAGTCCGATCTGACTGATCCGACTGATCGAAGAATAAAACAGGAAAAGGCAGCTTTCGGACTGCCTTTTCCTGTTTTTGTACCTTTGCGGGATCAGTAGCGGTAGTGGTCGGGCTTGTAGGGGCCTTCGACCGGAACGCCGAGATACTCGGCCTGCTCTTTTGAGAGCTTCGTGAGTTTGACACCAAGCTGTCCGAGGTGCAGTCTTGCAACCTCCTCGTCGAGTTCTTTCGGCAGCCGGTAGACGCCGATGGCATACTCTTTCGTCCAGAGCTCGATCTGCGCGAGGGTCTGGTTGGTGAAGGAGTTGCTCATCACGAATGAGGGGTGTCCGGTCGCGCAGCCGAGGTTGACAAGACGGCCTTCGGCAAGCAGATAGATAGAGTTGCCGTTCTCGAAGGTGTATTTGTCCACCTGCGGCTTGATGTTGAGTTTTTTGGCGCCCGCAAAGCTGTTGAGCGCTTCGACCTGGATTTCATTGTCGAAGTGACCGATGTTGCAGACGATGGCTTCGTCGCGCATCAGCTTCATGTGTTCGAGGGTGATGACGTCCTTGTTTCCGGTGGTTGTGACGAAGATGTTTCCTTCTCCAACAGCATCTTCCATGGTGGTTACTTCGAAGCCTTCCATCGATGCCTGCAGGGCGCAGATCGGGTCGATTTCGGTTACGATCACACGGGCGCCGTAAGAGCGCATGGAGTGTGCGCATCCCTTGCCCACGTCGCCGTAGCCGAGTACGACAACGACCTTGCCGGCGATCATGACGTCCGTCGCGCGTTTGATTCCATCGGCAAGCGATTCGCGGCAGCCGTAGAGGTTATCGAATTTCGATTTGGTGACCGAGTCGTTCACGTTGATGGCCGGGAAGAGCAGTTCGCCTTTTTCCATCATCTGATAGAGGCGGTGTACGCCGGTTGTGGTCTCTTCGGAGACGCCCTTCATGTCGGCAGCAACCTTGTGCCAGCGCTGTGTGTCTTCGCCGTATACTTCGCGAAGCTGCTGGTAAAGGGCTTTTTCTTCGGCGTTGCCAGGGGTTTTTTCAAGCAGTTCCGGGTTGTTCTCGATTTTGTAGCCGAGATGGATCATGAGCGTCGCGTCGCCGCCGTCATCGACGATGAGGTTCGGGCCCTTGCCGCCTTCGAATTCAAGGATCTGGCGGGTGCACCACCAGTATTCGTCGAGGGTTTCACCTTTCCATGCAAATACCGGGATACCGGCGGCGGCGATGGCTGCGGCGGCGTGATCCTGTGTGGAAAAGATGTTGCAGCTCGCCCAGCGCACTTCAGCGCCGAGGTCGACAAGTGTTTCGATCAGCACCGCAGTCTGGATGGTCATGTGCAGCGAACCGGTAATGCGGGCGCCTTTGAGGGGTTTCTGCCCGGCGTATTTCCGTCGGGTGGCCATAAGGCCGGGCATCTCTTTTTCTGCGATTTCTATCTCCTTGCGCCCCCATTCGGCAAGGGATATATCGGCAACCTTGTAGTCAAGCACTGCTGCTTCGATGGTCATGAGTATCTGTTGGTTTAAAAAAGTTTCAGAGTAAGCCGGAACTCCGGTTCCCTTCTGCGGGAAACGGAGTTTCGGTCAGGTTTGCGGGTCAGGCCAGGTTGAATGCTTTTTTCAGCTCTTCGACCTTGTCGGTTTTTTCCCACGGGAAGTTCTCGCGGCCGAAGTGACCGTAAGCGGCGGTTTCCTGGTAGCACCAGCCATGAGGTCTGTCGAGATTGAACCTTCTTATGATGGCTGCCGGACGAAGATCGAAGATCTGTTCGGCTTTTTCCTGGATCTCTGCGTCGCTGAGGCCTTGTTTGGCGGTTCCATGGGTGTTGATGTAGATCGACACGGGACGTGCCACGCCGATAGCGTAGGATACCTGTACGGTGCATTTGTCGGCAAGTCCTGCGGCAACGATGTTCTTTGCAACGTGGCGCGAAGCGTAAGCTGCGCTGCGATCGACTTTCGAGGGGTCTTTGCCGCTGAATGCGCCGCCGCCGTGAGGTGCCGCGCCGCCGTAGGTATCGACAATGATCTTGCGGCCGGTCAGACCGGTGTCGCCGTGAGGTCCGCCGATTTCAAAGCGCCCTGTCGGGTTGATGTGGAATTTTGTGTTTTCATCGAGCAGTTCTGCAGGAATGACTTTTCTGACGACATTTTCGATAATGTCTTTTTTGATAACGGCCTGGAACTCGGCTTCGCTCATGCCTTCAGGTTCCGGATCGTGCTGGGTCGAAACAACCACGGCATCGACGCGGGCGACTTTATCATCGATATATTCGAGGGTCACCTGGCTTTTCGAGTCGGGGCGGAGGTAGGTCATGATTTTGCCTTCCTTGCGGATTTCGGCAAGTTTCTTGACAAGCTGCTGGGCGAACTGGATGGCTGCAGGCATCAGCTCGGGAGTTTCCGTACAGGCATAGCCGAACATCATGCCCTGGTCGCCGGCTCCGACGCGGTCGAACTCGTCGGCGATTTCTTCCTTGCGGTCAACGCCACGGTTGATGTCGGGCGACTGGCTGTGCAAGGCGGAGAGTACACCGCAGGAGTTGGCTTCGAACATGTATTCGCCCTTTGTGTAACCGATTTCAGTGACGACCCTGCGGGCGATCTTCTGAATATCGACGATACCCTTTGTGGTGACTTCGCCGCCGACGATAACCTGACCGGTGGTGACGAATGTTTCGCACGCTACTCTTGAATTGGGGTCCTGGCGAAGAAACTCGTCAAGCACGGCATCGGAAATCTGATCGGAAACTTTGTCCGGGTGTCCTTCGGAAACGGATTCGGAGGTAAAGAAATACCTTGACTGTGACATGGTTCTGGTAGTGTTTTGGTTAAACGAACAACATGAACGAAAGAAAAAACGTCAGGAGGCGGATTTCCGGCAAGTGGAATTTCAGCGGGAAACGACTGGACACGGAAAACCTTCCTGCAGGTGCCGGAAAAGGTTTTCCCGGCAAGCCTGCGGCACCGTGTCCATAGGTAATGGGGATGCCGTTGCATAACAAAGCAAAAATGTAAGCAATCGGCGTCATTCATGCAAAAAATCTCTTACCGCAGCCTGATTTCCGAGCAGTCGCCGATATTGATTTCATGAGGACTGCCGCCGATAGAGGCGCTGTTGCCGATAATGGAGTTATTGATCATGATGCTGCTTACCTTTGCGCCGTTTCCGATAATGGAGTCCCTGATGATCGCATCCGAGACCACGGCATGTTCGCCGATGGTTGCGTTCGGCCCGATAATGGCGTTTTCCACAGAAGCGTTTTCGGCAATGAAGACCGGGTTGTTGATGATGCAGCCGGGATAGGATCCTGTTGTGTGTTTTTTCTGCAGAAGGGTTTCGTTTGTCGAGAGCAGGGTTTCGGGTTTTCCGCAGTCGTACCATCCGCTGACCGGAAAGGTCGTGAAGGGTTCATTGCGTTCGATCATAAGCTGCAGGGCATCGGTGAGCTGGTATTCGCCCTTGGTTCTGATGCCGTTTTCGATTATGTAATCGATCGATGAGAAAAGCGAACCGGCATTTTTTATAAAGTAAAGGCCGACGATCGCAAGCTTGCTTACCGGCTCGTCGGGCTTTTCGACCAGTCTGACGATGTTGCCGTTTTCGGTGACTGCTACGCCGAACCGTCTGGGGTCGTCCACTTCGTGAACGCCGAGGGTTGATATTCCGCTTTGCAGTACGGGCTGCAGATCCACTTCGAAGATGGTGTCGCCGAGGATGATGAATACCGGTTCATCCGGGTTGACGTATGGTTTGCACATCCAGATCGCATGCGCCAGTCCCAGCATCTCGGCCTGGTTGACGAATGTGAATCTGATCGAATAGTGCTTTCTCAGCCACTCCTCGACCATGTTGCCCAGATAGCCGACGATAACAATGGCTTCGTCGATGCCGGCAGTGATAAGCTTGTCCATGATGTGGCCGATGATGGGTTTTCCGGCTACGTTCAGCAGCACTTTGGGATGGGAGAAGGTATGCGGACGCAGGCGCGTGCCGACACCGGCAACAGGGATGATGGCTTTCATGGCAGGAGTGTTGTTGTATGGGGTTATATGAAAGATACTCTCGTTTATTTTAATGAATTTCAGGGTAAATCAGAACTTTGGCGGGGATTGTTGTGGTATGACGGAAAAATCAAAATCAATCGTATTTTATCGGCGTGCGATTAAAAAATAAAAAAAGAACCCTGCAGAAGCTGCGTTGAAAAGGTTTTTTAAACAGTCCGGGGTAATCCCCCTGCTCGATGACAGACTCGTACTCATAACGGCAAGAAAGTCCGATCGCTGGATCATTCCGAAAGGATATGTGGAACGGGGTATTTCGCCTGCCGAATCGGCGGCCAAGGAGGCTTATGAAGAGGCCGGTCTTATCGGAAAGGTTCATGGCGATCATATAGGCGAATACCGTTACCGGAAGTTCGGTAAAGGGTTTTCGGTAAAGGTCTATCCCATGTATATCGAAACCATGCTTGAAGAATGGGATGAAATGTACCTGCGTCAACGCAGGGTCGTTACTCCGGGAGAGGCTTTAAACATGTTGTATCACGATGAACTTAAGGCTCTCGTATCGATTTTTTTCGGTTTGGGTTGTTCTTGAAGGGCATCGGTTATAGTACCATCAGAAGAGGCATGCACATGAGCAAAAGTATGGAGGCAGGAAAAAAGTATCTCTCACTGGCCGTTGCGGGGGCGATCATTCTGGCTGGAATCATGCTGGGCGGATTGCTTGGAAGGCAGAAGCCGGAGTCGGCGACTCAGAAAAAAGGCCCTTCCGCGGCAGCGCTGCAGGTTGCGACGGTTCGGAACGGTATGGTTTCCATACCGCTTGAAACGAGCGGTTCGATCGAGGCTGTCAGGAAAATCGAAATCTATGCGGAAGTCTCGGGCGTGTTCCGGGACGGGACCAGGCTGTTCAGGGAAGGAAGCTCGTTTCGCCGTGGAGAGACGCTGCTCGTTATCGACGACAGTGTTTACCGCAACAGCGTGCTTGCCGAAAAGAGCAGTTTTCTCAATCTGATGACGCTTGTGCTTCCCGATATTATCATCGATTTTCCCCGGGAGTCCGACAAATGGAAGCGTTATACCGAAACGTTCCGGATAGAAGCGCCTGTGCCGGCCCTTCCTGAACCGGCGTCGGACCGTGAGCGGAACTACCTTGCTGCGCGCAACGTGTACAACAGATTCTATGCAATTAAAAGCATGGAAGCAACGCTCTCGAAATACCGCATCATAGCTCCTTTCGACGGAGTGGTCACCATGTCAGAAGTCAATCCGGGTGCATTGATACGAACCGGACAGAAAATCGGAGAGTTTGCGGCAACGGGCAGCTATGAACTGCAGGCCTCGGTCGGAATCCGGCAGGCGGCATTGCTGAGATCAGGCACCCCTGTTCCTGTCGTATCGGAGGATTTCAGCGGCGCCGTTCAGGGGGTAATCAGGCGTATCAATACCAATATTACGCCGAGCACACAATCGGTATCGGTCTATATCGATCTTGCTGATCCGCGGCTCAGGGACGGCATGTATCTTACCGCTCGTATTCCGGTAACTTTCAACGGGGCATTCAGTATTCCCCGCAAGATGGTTCAGGAAGAAAACCGCGTATATGTGATCGAGGGCTCACGTTTTGTGCTGAAGAAGGTCGATGTTCTTGCCTACCATGACGATCGGGCCATCATTGCCGGACTTCCCGACGGCATCCGGCTCCCTGTCGAGATGGTTCCAGGCATGTTCGATGGCAAGGATGCCTCTTTGTATCTGAAGCCCTGAATGCCATGCAGCTAAGGTTCCGCAATCAAAACGCAAGAGAACGGAGGCGCCCTTGAAAGCAGTCATCAGGCATTTCGTCAGATATCCGGTGCTCAGCAACGCCATCTATCTAGCAGTGATGCTTTTCGGTCTGCTTGCATTCAGCCAGATCAGGACCACCTTCTTTCCCGATATTCCGCCGAATTTCATATATGTTACCGCAACCTGGCCAGGAGCTTCTCCGGAAGAACTCGAGGAGGGGGTGACCCTGAAAATCGAAGACAAGCTCAAGGGCGTGACCGGTATCGACCGCGTGACATCCGTTTCGGCTGAGAACAGCGCCACGATTACCGTGGAATTGAAAAAAAACGTCGATGCCAACGAACTGCTTCAGGAGGTTACCAATGCGGTCGATCAGATCGGTTCGTTTCCTGCAGGGCTTGAAAAGATGCAGATATACAAGCAGGATCGAAGGGATTTTGTCGTGGCCTATGCGCTCTACGGCGACGTCGATCTTCTGACTCTGAAAACATATGCCCGCCGCGTCGAGCGGGACCTTCGCAATGCCGGTATCGCCTCTAAAGTAACGCTGAGCGGCTTTCCCGAGGAGGAGATCGAAATCAGCGTCAGCGAAACAGCCATGCGGTCCTACGGTCTTGCGTTTTCCGAAATCGCCGCGGCTGTGAACCGTACCAATCTCAAGATAACCGGGGGTACGATTCGCGGTTCGAAAGAGGAGCTGCTTATCAGGGCCGATAACAAAGGGTACAGCGCTGCAGAACTGGAAAATATCGTCGTACGTGCAGTCTCCGGAGGTTCCGTGGTTCGTCTTCGCGATGTAGCCTCGGTGCGCGACCGATGGTCGGAGGTTCCCGACCGCACATGGTTCGACGGAAAGCCTTCGGTCACCGTCGATATCGAAAAAAGCGCTGACGAGGATATGTTCGTTATTGCCGAAGGGGTCAGGAAGTATATGCAGGAGTTCGATGCCCGGCATTCCGATGTGCGTGCGGAAGTGCTGCGAGACGGTTCGGCGATCGTCAGGGAGCGAGCGGATATTCTCAGCAGCAACGGCATTCTGGGCATGATTCTTGTGGTGCTGTTTCTCTCGTTTTCGCTCAACCCCCGTCTTGCCCTTTGGGTCGCCGCAGGCATTCCTTTCTCGTTCGCCGGCATGTTCATTCTCGGTTCAATCTATGGACTGACCATCAACGTGGTTTCGCTGCTTGCCATGATTCTTGTGGTCGGCATTCTGGTTGACGACGGTATCGTGATTGCCGAGAGCATCTATCAGCGTTACGAAAAAGGGGAGAAGCCCATGCAGGCGGCAATTTCGGGAACGCTCGAGGTTCTGCCAGCAATAACCGCGGCTATCATGACGACGGTGGTGCTTTTTATGCTCTTTCTTTTCCTCGACGGCGATCTCGGCAAACGGGTCAAGGATATCGCCTTCGTCGCGATTACGACGCTGCTGATCTCCCTCGTGGAGAGCGTCTTCATTCTTCCTGCCCACATTGCGCACTCCAGAGCGCTTCATGAGGCTCCGGGCGGCAAGAGCTGGCTCCTGAGGAAGTCGGAGGCTTTTCTGCATTTTCAGCGGGATCTTCTCTACGCTCCCGTACTGAAATTCAGCATCAATAATCCGCTTATAACTGCGGCAATTCCGGTCGCACTTTTTTTCATCACTTTCGGCGCCATGCAGGGCGGGCTTATCAAAACCACATTTTTCCCGGTTATCGAGCAGGACAACATACAGGTGACTCTTGAAATGCAGGCCGGTGCACGAGATTCCGTAACCCTCGGAGTTCTTGCCGATATGGAACGGAAGGTATGGCAGGTAAACGACGAGTATATGCACGAGCAGGGAGGCGGCGAGGGCCTTGTGACCGCTATCGGCAGGACGATCGGGCCGAAAGGACATCAGGGCGGACTGCGGATATCCCTTGTCGACAGCCGTCTCCGCAGGATCGACAGCCAGGAGATAGCCGACCGGATCCGCACGAAAACAGGCCGGGTTCAGGGTGCGACGAAACTCCTGATCGGAGGAGCGGGTATGTGGGGCATGCCGGTATCCATCGCCCTGAAAAGCGATAATCTGCAGCAGCTCAGGGCCGCCAAGGAGAAGCTTGAGCTCCTGCTGAAAAATATGAAGGAGCTCAAGGATGTTTCCGATAATGATCCTCCCGGTCTCGAGGAGGTTTCGATTACCCTGAACGCAAGGGCTTACGGGCTTGGGCTCACGACATCGGATGTCATGAGCCAGGTGCGGAGCGCGTATTTCGGTCTCGAAACGCAGAGGCTGCAGAAAGGTATCGACGAAGTCAAGGTATGGATTCGTTACCGCGAGCATGAGCGCGCATCGCTCAGGGCGCTCGAAGCGATGCGCATCAGGCTTTCTGACGGTCGTACGGTGCCTCTCGGGGAGATTGCAGGGATTACCATATCTCGCGGGGTCTCCGCGATCAACCATATCGATGCCCAGCGGATCGTAAAAATCGAGGCCAATGTTTCGGATCCGAACACGGCGGTTCCGGATCTCCTGGAAACCATCCGTACTGACGTCATGCCTGGCGTTCTCGACGAATTTCCTGACGTCAGTTTCAATTTCGAGGGACAAAGCCGGGAGAGCGGCAAAACCACCGGATCGATGAAAATTGCCTTTCCCGTGCTTTTTCTCATCATGTATCTTATCATTGTCGTGACATTCCGGTCATTTCTGCAGGCGTTCATCGTTCTGATTCTCATACCGTTCAGTCTTGTCGGCGTCGCCTGGGGCCATTTCATCCAGGGTTATATTCTCAGCATGCTCTCGCTTTACGGCGTGATTGCCCTGATCGGCATAGTCGTCAACGACTCGCTTGTTTTCATAAGCACAATGAACGCAAGGCTCAAAGAGGGCGGAGATTTTCTCGGTACGCTGTATGAAACGGGCATCAGCAGGTTCCGTCCGATCATCCTTACTTCCCTGACGACGGTTGCCGGTCTCGGGCCGCTTATTTTCGAACAGAGCCGCCAGGCGCAGTTTCTTTCTCCGATGGCGATCTCCGTGGCTTACGGACTGCTGTTCGGTACTACGCTGACTCTTATCATGCTGCCTGCACTGCTGGTGCTTTTCAACCGTGCGAAGCAGGGGGTCATTGCACTTGTCGAAAGACGCAGGGTTACTGCAGAAGAGGTTGAACCTGCCTTGCGGGAAGAGCTCTTTTCGGATGTCCATTGATTCGTTCAAACGTATTGTCTGCCTGTGTCATGAACAGATTGCTGCATCTCATTTTTTTATCGGGCCTGCTTCTGATGCTGCTGCCGTTTTCTGCAGCGGCTGCAAAGGATGGCGTCGTTGCGCCGCTATCGCTTGAAGAGGCAATTCTGCTTGCGCTTGAAAAAAATCCGGACATCAGGGTCGCAAGAAACGAAGAGCGTATTGCCCGAAACAATGCGCACGCCGGTAATGCCGGACTTCTGCCGAAGATCGATCTGGTATCGAAAGCCGCATACAGCGATAATCCCGGAAGCACGACTCCGGCAGGAAAGGAATTCACTACCAGTACGGCTCAATTGCAGGCATCATACACCCTATTTAACGGGTTCGGCAATATCTATACCTTCAGGAAACTGAAGAGCGTCGGGGAGATTGGTACGCTGCAGGCACGCAATGCCATTGAGCAGATCGTCATTGACGTCAGCAAGGCGTTTTACGATCTTGCCAACGCCCAGGAGCAACTGAGGGTGGCGGGAGATGCGGTTGAAATTTCCGCTGAGAGGCTTCGCAGGGCCAGGCTTCGTTCGGAGTACGGTCAGGCTAATACCCAGGAGGTGCTGTCGTCGATGGTCGATGCCAATAACGACAGCGTCAGCTGGCTTCAGGCGCGGCTGCAGAAAGAGAATGCCAGGCGGGCGCTCAATCTGCTGCTCGGACGACCTTCCGCTAAGGTGGGCCCGGTCGTGACGGACGTTACCTTTCGCCCTGTCATGGGGCTCGATTCTCTTCGGGCTGCAGCTTTAAATGCAGGCGCAGAATACCTGATTGCCAGAAAAGCTGTCGAGTTGTCGCGTTTAGAGCTGCAGCAGGCCCGCTCCGGTTTTTTTCCGCGCATCGATTTTCAGGGCGGTTACGGTTTGAGCAGGACGGCAAGCGGATTCGATGCGGGACTCAACGATACGGAACCGGGTTTGTCCGCATCGCTGACCTTGAGTTATAACCTTTTCGACGGATTCCAGACGGCCATTAAAACCGGGAATGCGCGGCTTGCGCTGCTGAATCGCAGCATTCTTCTGCAGAAGGCTTCTGATATTGTGGAGAAAAAAACCGCCGACACCTATCAGGCCTACATGAACAGCCGGGAAATACTTCGTTTCAAAGAAAGCAATATCGAATCTGCCGAACTTAATTTTCGCCGAACCAGGGAACTCTATGTTCTCGGTCAGGCAACAGGCACCACATTCAGGGAGGCGCAGCTTAATCTTGTAGACGCAAGAAAATCGATCGCTTCGGCAAGGTACGAATCGAAAATGCTCGAACTCCAGCTCATGAGACTCGCGGGGACTTTGCTGGTGAACGGCGTGCGGTAAGGCGGGAAAAGACGTGGGCCGTGAGTTGTGAGCGGTGGGCCGGAAAAGGAAGATTTATTACCCACAGATTAACACGGATTGATACAGAAAGATGGAAGAGAGTGGATTGGTGGGTTGTGTCAAGCTTTTCAGTTAATGAGCTGTCAGGCTATCCAGCAATAAGGAGAAGAACGCGGTTCCCGCTGATTGAAAGATTGGATTTTCACGGATTGAGGATTTTTGGCAGTGGGCGGTGAGGCGGGGAAGATCGGGAGACAGGAGAGAGGAGGTGGGAGTCGGGAGCCAGGAGTATCGGATGCGAAGCATCCGATACTCCTGGATGAAGTTCTTCTGTTCATGCTTCGGTGAATTATTTTTTTTCAGGGGATTATTTTGTTTGGTAATGTTCTTCCTTGTCGTATATTATGAGCCTTCCATTAAGGAACGGGGCATGGCGCAGTTGGTAGCGTGCCTGCTTTGGGAGCAGGAGGTCCCGAGTTCGAGTCTCGGTGCCCCGACAGGTTGGATCGTTGAAAAGTGCGCTGTGCCCGTAGCTCAATGGATAGAGCATCAGCCTTCTAAGCTGAGGGTTACTGGTTCGAGTCCAGTCGGGCATACAAGGTAGTGCCATAAGTTTATATGGTGATTGTAGCTCAGTTGGTTAGAGCGCCAGGTTGTGGCCCTGGAGGTCGGGGGTTCGAGTCCCCTCATTCACCCGCAGAAGGCCCCATCGACTAGTGGTCAGGTCATCACCCTTTCAAGGTGGTAGCACGGGTTCGAATCCCGTTGGGGTCACAAAGTTTTTCCTTCCTGCGCAGGAAACAGCGCAACCTTCCGTTCAGCGGTTTATCAAGCTCTGTACCTCTCCAGTCCAGGGCTTTTACCATTTAGCAAATGCAGATTTTCCTTTCCTATGAAAATATCTGTCGGCTGGCTTCAGGAGTTCCTTCCTTCGTTCAATCCCGATATTCCCTCCCTGGTTGACAAGCTGACTTTTCTCGGCTTCGAAGTCGAGGAGGTGCATGAGAGCAAGCTTTCTGACGACCATGTCGTCGTCGGCCGCATTGAATCGGTAGAGAGGCATCCCGATGCGGATCGCCTGACGGTCTGCAGTGTGGATGCCGGCGGCGACGAGCCGCTGCAGATCGTCTGTGGAGCGTCCAACATTCGTGAGGGAATGGCGGTACCGGTCGCGAAGGTTGGCGCCAGACTCACCCGGCCCGACGGTGAGGCATTCGAAATAAAAAAATCCAAAATCCGCGGAGTCCGCTCGTTCGGCATGATCTGCGCCGCAGACGAACTCGGTCTGTCTGACGACCATTCGGGCGTCATGGAACTCGATGCATCCCTTGTTCCGGGAACCCCTTTTTCGTCGGTGCTGAAGGGCGACGTCATGCTTGATATTGCCGTAACCCCGAACCGTCCGGACGTGCTTTCGCATCTCGGTCTGGCAAGGGAGCTTGCCTCGCCCGAAGAGATTGTGCTGCCGGCCCGGCATGCGGTGGATTTTTCCGCATCGGGAGACCTCGTTGAACTCATCGATACGGAAGCCTGCCCTTTCTACACCGCAGTTGTTATCCGGGGCGTTACCGTCGGGGAGTCTCCGGGATGGCTTAAGGCCCGCCTTGAGAGTATCGGGCTGAAGCCAAGGAACAATATTGTCGATATTACAAACTACATACTGCATTCACTGGGTCAGCCGCTGCACGCATTCGATCTCGCAAAACTATCGGGCGGCCGGGTGGTTGTGCGCAGTGACGTTTCGTCAGCATTTACCCTGCTCAACCAGGAACTCTGCGTTCCCGAACAGGGAATGCCGGTTATCTGCGATGCAGAAAAACCTGCGGCACTTGCCGGGGTGATGGGCGGACTCGATTCTTCCGTGACTCAGGAGACGACGGACATTCTGCTTGAATCGGCATATTTTTTGCCTTCGAGGGTCAGGAAATCCGCCAGGCGGGCAGGAATATCGTCCGATTCCTCCTATCGTTTTGAACGCGGAGTCGATCTACTGAATGTAAAGTGCGCTGCCGAGTGCGCCGTTGCGCTCATTCTCGATCTTGCCGGCGGTGAGATCGCTTCCGCACGGGAATGCGGCTCCGTGCCGTCGGACGAGCTTGCTGTCGATCTGAGGCCCGATCGGGCAAACACCATGCTCGGCAGTTCCATCAGTCCGGAGACGATCAAGGAGATACTTGTTCGTCTCGGATTCCGCTGCCATGAAAAGGCCGGAGACGACTCGATGACTTTTTATGTGCCTTCGTGGCGGATTGATGTGACGGCTGAAATCGATCTTGTCGAAGAGATCGCAAGAGTTTACGGTTACGACAATATTGAGGCATCGTCGCGCATGGTGACCTCGTATCCATCAATGAGAACGGTTCCCGAATACTTTCCCGATTATCTCAGGGGGATAGCGGCGGGACTGAATTTCAGGGAGATTCTTACCAATCCGCTGGTCAGACGCTCTGAAGCGGAACTTTTCGACAGCAGGGTCGTTGCGGCGCTCAATCCCATCAGCGAAGGTCTCGAAGTGCTCCGTCCTTCGCTTGTGCCGGCGTTTCTTAAGGTAATCGCCCATAATATCCGTCATGGCAACAGGGATCTCAGGGTTTTCGAGGTTGCACGCGGATTTACCGGCAATGAATCCGGGGGAGAAAGTATGTCGCCGCTCGATGCGTTTTCGGAGAAGGAATACCTCGTGATGGCCATTACCGGGGCTCGTCATCCCAGGCTCTGGAATCAGCAGTCGGTGACAAGCGATGTGTACGATATGACCGGCGCTGTCGAGATGCTGCTAGAGAAACTGAATTTACTTGAAAAATCATCGCTTATTGTATATAATGAAAATACGGTTGGTATCGAAGTGATACTGCCGGGACAGGATGGGAGCCGGGCCTGCAGGGCAGGTACGGTAAGGATGATGGATGCTGCTGTGCTCGATGCGTTCGATATAGGGCAGGAGGTTTTTCTTGCCGAAATCAATGTTGCGTTGCTTCAGGAAGCTTTCACTGCCTCCGTTGCCTACGAACCGCCATCAAGGTTTCCTGCCGTCCAGAGAGATTTATCGTTCGTTCTCCCCGAAGGTATTGCCGTTCAGCAGCTTGTCGATGTCGTCCGATCAAGCGATTCCCTTATCAGGAGGGTCAGCGTATTCGACCAGTTCGAACGCGACAGTCAGCACGGCAAAGAACGCAGTGTGGCGCTTTCTATTGATATTGTCGATTACGAGCGTACACTGCATGATGAGAGAATCAGCGATATTCTCGAAAAAGCCGGCAGTGATGCCGGCAAGCAACTTGGTGCGGTAATTCGACAAGTTTGATATGGTTATAGTTCCATGCAAGACGAGGTTGAGCATAAGATTGCGGCCGATTTCAGCCGGCTTGAAGAAAATGTCGGAACCCTCGTTTCCCGGCTTGACGAGTGCCGGAAGGAAAACGATCTGCTGCGGTCTGAACTTGCATCGCTCCAGAATATACTGAGATCATGCAAACTACCCGGCGCCGGCTCTGTCTCATCATCCGGTCAGGAATCCGAACTGACTCATGCCGAAAAATATCGGGTGAAACAGAAGCTTGTGCTGATATTGCAGAAAATCGAAATGGAACTGAGAACCAACCGGAACTTGTAGGAGATTCCGTATGGAAAAGATCGATGTAAATGTATACGGCGAAACTTATCCGTTGAGGGTCGAAAGCCGGGAGCTGACCGAAAAGGCGGCTCAGGACGTTGACCAGGTCATGCGGCTGTTCGCCGAAAAAGCGCCTTCTTTTGAACCGGTGAAACTTGCAGTGCTATCCGCTGTTTCGTTTGCTGAAAAAAAAATCGAACTTGAAGCAGAAATCGAAGCGCTCCAGCAGAAAATCAGCCGGCTCAACGTTTTTATAGGGCAGAATTTGTAGGAAAGATTTACATTACAGCAGAAGAAATATCCGCACCAGGTAAAGGGGTGTATTGTAAGTAAAAGAACTAACACTATTCAGACGGGAGCCGAACTCTTCTTTTTGATTGCAGGCCTTGATTGAGCTGCCGGTTTTACCGGGGTTCAACGGCAGCTGGTACAGTGCCGCATTGGAAGCAAAAAATCGGAAGGAGGCGCCCACCGTGTCACACGGGTTCTTGAATCTTACACATCCCGCCTTGTGCGGATTTTTTTGTTTTAAACGGTGCGTCCATCCCGGAGTGGCGGAACATGTAAAAGGAGGTAAACGGTAATGGGGATTGTCATAAACCTGTTTCTGATCGTTTTTGCGGCAGTCGCGTTTTTTGTTGTCGGTTTTTTTCTGGGTCGGTTCTTCCTTGAACGTCTCGGTACTACCAAGGTGCTGGAAGCTGAAGAACGTGCGGTTCAGATCGTTCAGGAAGCCCAGAAGGAGGCAAACGAGTACAAGGATCTGAAAGTTACGGAAGTCAATCAGGAGTGGAAGAAAAAACGGCGCGAGTTCGACCAGGAAGTCGTCATCAAGAACAACAAGTTCACCCAGCTACAGAAACAGGTTCAGCAGAAGGAAGGGCAGCTGAAAAAGCAGAGTCAGGATCTGCGTGATGCGGAACGGAAGCTGCAGGAGCAGCGCAAGGAGATCGAACAGACCATGGAGTCCGTCAGAAACCGCGCGTCGGAACTCGAACGGATCATAGCCGAGCAGAATCAGCGGCTTGAAAGCATCAGCAACCTGCAGGCTGAAGAGGCTCGCCAGATGCTTATCGACAACATGGTATCGAAAGCGCGTGAGGAGGCTACAGAAACCATTCATCGCATTCATGAGGATGCCGAACAGCAGGCGGAACGGCTTGCAGAAAAGACCCTGCTCACCGCAATCCAGAGAATCTCCTTCGAACAGGCCACCGAAAACGCGCTTTCCGTGGTGCATATCCAGAGCGACGAACTCAAGGGCCGCATTATCGGCCGCGAAGGGCGGAATATCAAAGCATTCGAGAACGCGACCGGCGTCGATATCATCGTGGATGACACTCCGGAAGTCGTTATTCTTTCCTGTTTCGATCCGCTTCGTCGGGAACTTGCCAAGCTTACCTTGCAGAAACTGCTCATCGACGGAATCATCCATCCCGTGGCGATCGAAAAAGCATATCAGGATGCAAGAAAAGAGATCGACGACGTTATTATGAGCGCAGGAGAAGAGGCTCTCTCCTCGCTGCAGATTCCCGATATGCCATCCGAGCTGGTTCGACTGATCGGAAACATGAAGTTCCATACCGTCTACGGCCAGAATCTGCTGCACCACAGCCGCGAGGTCGCAATGCTCGCTGGTCTCATGGCTGCCGAACTCAAGCTCGATGCCCGTCTTGCCAAGCGCGCGGGCCTTCTGCACGATATCGGTCTCGTGCTGCCGGAAAGCAATGAGCCGCATGCCATTACCGGAAGCGCTTTCCTGAAGAAATTCAATGAATCTCCGCTTGTACTCAATGCCGTTGCGGCCCACCATGGCGATGTCGAAAAAGAGTCGCCGCTGGCCGATCTTGTCGATGCAGCCAACGTCATATCGCTCTCCCGGCCTGGTGCGCGGGGCGCCGTGACTGCCGATGGCAATGTCAAGCGTCTCGAAAGTCTCGAAGAGATCGCAAAGGGATTTCCCGGCGTGCTTAAAACCTATGCGCTGCAGGCCGGACGTGAAATCCGGGTGATCGTCGAAGGCGATAACGTGAGCGATTCACAGGCTGACGTCCTGGCGCACGACATAGCCCACAAAATCGAATCCGAAGCCCAGTATCCCGGCCAGATCAGGGTGACGATAGTCAGGGAGAGGCGCTCGATAGCTTACGCGAAATAAAGCAGCTGTCGCGTGCCAGAGAACAGCAAAAAGGCTGCCGGAATAATTCCCCGGCAACCTTTTTTACTTTACAGTTCCTTTTTACATGCGGCCTACAGCGTTCCTTTCGTTGACGGCAGATCATTTCCGGTTACTGCAACGGCCATTTTCATGGCATAGGCGAACGCCTTGAACATCGCTTCGATCATGTGGTGGGTGTTTCTGCCTTCCAGGATCGCGATGTGGATGTTTGAGTGCATGGTTCTCGACAGCGACACAAAGAAATGTTCCACCATTTCCGTGGAAAATTCCTGAATCACCGGTCTACGGAAATCCGCGGAGAAGACGCAATAGCTTCTTCCGCCGAGATCGAGGGCGCATCGGGCAAGCGATTCGTCCATCGGAATCATCGACCAGCCATAACGCTGTATACCTCTTTTGTCACCGAGAGCCTGTTGCACGGCCGTACCGAGCACCAGCGCTATATCTTCCACAGAGTGGTGATCGTCTACATCGATATCCCCCTTGCAGGTCAGCGCAATGTCGATGCCGGAGTGCCGACTGAAGTTGGTGAGCATGTGGTCGAGAAAAACCACGCCAGAGCGTATATCGGCTGAACCCGAACCGTCGAGGTCTATGGTTGCCGTGATATCGGTTTCTTTGGTGGTTCTTGTAACTGTTGCCTTGCGGCCTGTTGTTCTGATTGGTTCCGGCATAAAGGGTCAGCGGATGAATTTGTTGAAAAGGAATATCGCGAGGCTGAGCAGCAAGGAAAGCGCTATGGAGGTTCCAAGCGGAAAGAAAAACCGGAAATTCTCCCGTTCAATATGAAAATCGAGCGGCAGGTTGCCGAACCAGTTCAGCCAGGCGCTCGAACCTGTCTTTTCGGCAGCCATAAGCAGCAAACCGCAGATTACGGCAATCACTCCAACGATGATAAGGATTTTGGCGGCTTCGGAAAACACGGCTTGGAAATAATGCAAAAGTTGCTAAATTAAGAGCCTTTATCAGTGATAAGATACGATATTCAGAACATTGGAACGTTAATCAATCGGCCGGAAATGCATGTTTTCCTTGTAATAATCGCTCTGCTCGCATCGATCCTGCTCATAGGAGTGATTCTTCTTCAGAGCCCGAAAAGCGGCAGCGGTCTTACCGGAGGTATAGCCAGTCTCGGTACGGTTCAGACCCTTGGCGTCAGGAGAACAGGCGATTTTCTCAGCAAGATCACTGCGGTTCTTGCAGCAGTTCTCATGGTTGCAGCGTTCATCGCACAGTTTACCCTGCCGGCAAGAGAAGCAAGGCAGAAAGATTCAAAAAGCGTTCTGCAGGAGAGTGCGCCCGCACCTGTCCAGGCGCCAGCGAAAAGTCTGCCTGTATTGCCAAAAACGCCGGCAACCCCGGATTTGCCAGCAGTTCCAGTAAAATAAGAGGCTTTCAGATGCACTCGTAGCTCAGTTGGTAGAGCAACTGACTCTTAATCAGTGGGTCCAAGGTTCGAGTCCTTGCGAGTGCACCGGCAACATAACCCGCAGTTCCCCAAGGGGCTGCGGGTTTTCTGCTTTTATGGCGCATCATCTGTCACCGGAAAGGACTTTTTTTCCCGCTCCTGCTTTCTGAGGAATAATCGGTTTAATAGCGAAAACGGTAATAAAGTATCACTCGCTGAACGTTTATAATATCTTCAGACTCTTTCGAGATGTTTTTCTGTTTATTTTTTTTCGTGGAGGTATTTGATAAAACACAATATCCGGAAAGTTATATGAGAGTACCTGTCCCGGCAATCAAGCCGGTGATTTCTGTTTTTGCTGAATCATTGGAGATGAACGTGCTGCGTGCTTTTCTGAAAAATAGTTACATTAATTATGTCTGATGTTTATTCTGTGAATTAAAATCCTATTGCAATGCCAACTATTCTTGAATTGGAAGCACAGATTGCTGAATTGCAGCAACTTGTCGCTGCTCAGAAAGCCGCCGGTAAAAAGCAGGCTATCGAAGAGATTAAAGCAAAGATGGATGAGTTCGGTATTACACCTGATGATCTTCAATCAAGAGGAAAGACCAGCCTGCTCAAAGCTCCAAAAGAGAAAAAAACAGCTGCCGTTAAATACAGGATGGGCGATAATACCTGGAGCGGAGGGAAAGGCCCGAAACCTAAATGGGTAAAAGAGTTGCTTGATAAAGGCGGGAATATAAATGACTACCTTGTTGCGAAAGCTGAAGTGATGAAAAAGGAAGATGATTCTCAGTCAGGCTCTTTGTTTTAAATCGTACCTAAAGAAAAAGGATCGCTGTTGAAGCGGTCCTTTTTTATTTGTTGTTTCTGTTGCCTTTTATCGGCAATGTTTTTTATCCCCTCACTCCGAAGGTTAAGGGTCCTATCGGTTTATTGCCAGTAGATATCGCGAAGGTTTCGCATTATTATGCACAGATTGTCAGGGTCAATTTTTTTGAATGGATGTTTAAGCTTCCGGATTTCCATCTGTATTTTCCCATAACGAAAGGAAATCCGCACTGAGTGGTGGCCGCACTCTCTATGAATCCTGTATGAAGATAATCGACCGTTACATTCTCAAGTCCTTTGTCGGGCCGTTTATGCTCTCTTTCATTACGATCGTGTTCGTGCTGGCTCTGCAGTTTCTTGCAGGCTTTGCCGACCGGTTTCTGGGCAAGGGAATAGGATTGGGCGATGTTGCGGAACTGATTATGCTTCAGTCTGCATGGATGGTGGTTTTTGCCGTGCCGATGGCGGTGCTGGTTTCGGTCATCATGGTTTACGGCGGGATGACCAACGCGTCGGAAACAACCATTCTTCGAGCCTCAGGGCTTACGTCTTTCCGTCTTGCTGCTCCGGTTCTCGTTATTGCCGCGGTTCTTTCCTTTTTTGCAGAACGAGTCAATAACGCAGTCATTCCGCAGGCAAATTACCGTTCCAAAACGCTGATGGCCGATATAGTGCGGGCCAAACCGGCGTTCGGCCTAACGGAAGGAGCATTTTCAAGTTTCATAGAGGGGTATTCGATTTTCGTGAAGGATACCGATGCATCTTCGCGGGAGTTACGGGGGGTCCGCCTCTACGATCTCACCCGTCCGGGGAGCCGAACCCTGGTGAGCGCCGAGAAGGGGGTTATAGGCTTTTCTCGTGATGACCGTTACCTTGTCATGACGCTTTTTAACGGAGAAATTCATTCTATGCAGCTGCCGGGAGACGGGAAGTATCGGGCGATGCGTTTCGACAGGCATCGTATCGTTTTCGAGTCTTCGGGTTTTGGATTCAGTCGGACTGCCGGTGATGGGCGTGTGAGGAACGATATCCGGGAGCTTTCCGCTGCGGAACTGCTTGAGGCCGGAGCAGCTGCAAAACACGATATGGTTTTGACGCAAAAGCGCATGAGTGCGCTGACCGGGAGCACCGGTGAGTCAGAGCGGCTTTATGGTGAACGGCACCGTCTTGAAAAGCATCAGAAGCAATACAACCGGTATATGACGGAGTATCATAAAAAATTCGCTCTTCCTTTAGCGTGCTTCGCTTTTGCGCTTGTCGGAGTGCCGCTTGGCATTCTCTCTCGTCGCGGGGGTTTTGGTGCCGGAGCGGCGCTTTCTCTCCTGTTTTTCGTGCTGTACTGGGCTATTATCATAACCGGCGAAACGTTTGCCGAGCGCAACCTGATCGATCCTGCCCTTTCGATCTGGTCTGCCGACATGCTGGTCGTGCTTGCAGGGCTTATGCTGCTTCGGCGGTTGAACGGCATGGTCGGTGGTACGGGCAGATAAGGCTGCTCAGAGCAGAAGCGATATTCCAAGAAATACGATTGCTATCACTCCCGAGGCCATGATGTTCATCAGCATGCCGGCCGCAATGATTGTTTTGAGGGAAACCTGCTTGAACCCGCCGAATGCGAGAGTGTTAGCCGGCGAAGCGAGCGGGGTCATGTATGCTGCGCTGGCGGCGGTCGTGAGCGAAAGCAGCAGCACGACCGGGCTGAGCCCGGTATGCGGCGCGGTAGCGATCATGAGCGGTGAGAGTATAACGACGATTGCGGTGTTGCTGAGAAGTTCCGACGAGAAAGCAGCCGCCGCGTTGAGTACCGGTATGAACAGCAGCGGTGTTTCGAGCGGTTCGAGCATGTCGAGAATCAGGCCTGTCACTGCGGTTACCAGATATCCGTCGCTTTGCGGTGTTGACGGGTTGTCCCCGGCATTGAGGATGAGGTAGAGAAACGAGCCGAAGAGGGTAACGAGCAGCAGCCCGAAATAGGGAATGTCGAAAATAATGGTGTTGATGGAGAGCAGTGCGTTGCTGTTTGCAGATTCGATGCTTCCGGACGGTTCACCAAACAGGCGTTGCCATAACTGATCGAACAGTTGCTGCAGCTTCTGTTCCAGAAAAAGGTACAATGGCGATAGCGGAATGCGCATATGCCGTTCTATTTCCATCGATATTCTGCTGATCAGCAGGATCGGAAAGGTGGTAACGAAGAAAAGTAAAAAAACGGCGTTTTTCAGGACGTTGCCGGGTTGCGCGGTTTTTGCGGGATAGAGGAATGAGAAGAGCGCGAAGAGCGTTCCGTAGCATAGGAAGCTGAGATCGATCCACGAGAGGCCGGATAGCAGCGGAGCCGGTTTGAGGAAGAACTGGATTCCGGAGAGGGTGGTGATGAACGCCATATTGAGGGCGAAAAACAGCAGCGAACGATGCGGAAGTCGGGCTTTTTCCGGGCTATCCGGGTAGATAAGTGCCATTTCGCTGCAGTTCCGGGCCTTACGGAGAATAATCATGCGTGCTGCGGCTATTATCACCAGTGTTGCAGGAATGCCGATCATCAGCCAGGAAAAAAAGTTAACATGTTCGCGGTTGTCAATTCTGTAGAACTCCAGAAGTCCTGCGGAAAAGGCGTTGAGGGGGTTGCCTGTGAGTGATGCGAGTCCTCCTGTTGTGGCACCGAAGGTCAGTGCAAGATAGAAGAGCGTCGCAACCTTCTTTTTTGATACTCCGTCCGTAACGAATCCCATAAGCCTGTTTACCACCGGCAGCATAGCGAGCACCACGACGGTATTGGAGAGAAATATCGAAAGGGCGTAGGAGATCAGGAGGATCGATGTCAGGAGCGAGCGCAGCCCGGTTCCCCCGTGCCGAAGCAGAAAGGAGATCAGCCGGAAATGGGTATTTCGTGCAATGAGTACCTGAGAGAGCAGAAAACCTGTCGTCAGGATGATGACGTTCTGGAGCATGGTCATGGGACAATAGAATATCGCACCTTTTTTTTTGTTTATCCCGGAATTTTCAGAATCGTTACACAACCTTAACCATTAGCCAACACTCTTTTTTTTTATTGCCTTGAATGGCCAGGAACGGCAGCTTGCCGGTTTTATCAGACCAGGAAAAAGGTAATGAAAAAAACATGCAAACCCTTTTCAGTCCCCTTCCTCACCTGACTTTTAAAGAGGCCCTGATTCTCAGGCTGCTGATGGTGCCCAACCTGTTCCTGATTCGGGCGACGGGTATGGAAAACCTTCAGTACTCCGGCCCTGCGATCTATGTGTTCAACCATAACAATTCCGCTGAATCCCTGCTTGTTCCGGTCTACCTGATGTATCGTCTTGGCGGCAGAAGGGTCAGTTTTGTTATCGACTGGATGTTCGGCAAAATTCCGGTGCTTGGATGGCTGATGGATATGATCGATCCCCTCTATGTCTATCATAAGCGTTCCACGATTCGGTTGATCGAGCGTCGCCGTCCGGCAACGCCGGTTCCGGATACCGTGCTGCGCTGCTGCGAAAGGCTCAGAGAAGGGGGATGCATCGGGATTTTTCCTGAAGGCCGGAGAAACAGCGATCCCGGCAAGCTTGCCAGGGCAAAGCCGGGAATCGGCCACATCGTTCTTCAGTCCGGAGCGCCGGTCATACCGGTAGGTATCGATTTTCCGTTACGTCTTCGAAAAGGGAGAATCCCCGCAGTCGGACGAATGATTCTCAGGGCCGGTGCTCCTCTTGAATTTCCTGCATTGTCTGCGCGTTACCGCGCTCTTGAGGTTTCCGCCGATAAAAACAGAATTCGTCGTACGCTTGCGGCAGAGGCAACCTCGACGGTTATGCGGCAGCTCGCCCTGCTGTGCGGCAAATCATGCGAAGAGCCGTTGTCTGTTTCCGGGTCACCCAATAATTCAACCACCATCTATCAAAAGGAGCTGCCATGTCCGGTATAACGGTTCAGCGCGTGCTTGGCGGCGACGACCGCCAGGCTGTTATCGGTATTATCGAGCAGGTTTTTCAGAACGAGAAAAACTGGATCAGCAGCGCCCATTCGCAGATTCCCGAAGATCTTGCAGAAGACCAGCAGTTTTCCTGGTTTCTTGCGCGGGTGAACGGGCGACCTGCCGGAGTGCTCCGGCTGTTGTACGATCCCCCGCTCAATCTTCCCGAGGAGTATCAGGTTACCTTTATGCCGGGCATAGATACCGACTACCTGAAGGGGCTGGGCAGGTATGTGGAAATCGGGAGGTTCATGATTCCCGGGGAGTATCGCAGAAACCATCGTATCGCCCTGCGCTTGATGCGTGCGGCTACCGAGGAGGTTGTCGAGAGGGATTATACCCATTTCATAACCGACGTTTTCGAAAACGAGAAGCACTCCCCGCTGAACTTCCATACGCGGGTACTTGGCTTCGAAGTGATCGGGAGGCATCTGTTCGGAGATCTGAATTGCAGTTCCACGAGAATCATCCTCACGCTCGATATCCTGAAACTCTACAGCCGGGTCAAGGACAGCAGGAATCGCATCTACTCCGAGCTTACCGAAGGGATGCACGCTCTCGTCGAGCGCAAGCGCAGAAAGCTGGTGGCGGAAGGGGGGAGAAGATCGTGAGCCGTTAGCGGGAAGTCCGGCGCGTGTACGCGCAGGAGTATCGGGAGGCTTGCCGCCCGGGAGTAAGGAGCAGAAGAAAGGAGGAAGATTTTTGCCCACGGATTTTCACGGATTGGCACGGATTAATGGGTTAAGCGCTATGGGTGATGTTTTCTTGCTATTGAGCCATCCAGCTGTCTCGCTATCCGGCTATAAGAGGAAGAACGCGGTTCCCGCTGATTGAAAGCGGATTTACACGGATGGAAGACGGGAGTAAAGAGTTGGAACGAGAAAAATTCTTATGCCGCGCGAAGCGAATGATACTCCCTCTATGCGTCAGCGAGAGATACTCCCGGATGCAAAGCACCCGATATTCCGTTTTTTTGCCTGCAAATTGCGGGAGAGTGGGGAGGTATTGAATCAAAACAAGGGAGAGGACACATATGCTGCGGCTCGATGAACTGAGGGCGGATATCGATGCGGAATTTTACGTGCATGAGGAGCTGAAGGCGCATGAGGTCCGTAAGGTCAATGCGCTTGCGGATCTTATCATCAAACCGTCGGGGCGGAAGGATCTGCTGAAGCTGCTCGATCTGCTTTCAAAGAACGGTTTTCCGCACCTCGTCATCAACTCGAAAGGGCGCGTGGTGTTTCCCGACGGCCGTTTCAAAGGGGCGGTGATTGTTACCGATATCTCACTGTAGCAGGCGTTTCCCGGCCACTGCCTGTTTGTTTGCAATCTTGTAGCGGTTCCGTAACAATTCCTCAACAGAAGGAGTGGTAGATTGTCTCACGAATCAGGAACATGCTTGTGAGCATGGCCGTATTCACGAATGCAACATACTAACCAACACAATCGAGTTATGAAAAGAGTCGCTTTACTGGTCGGTCTGGCAGCTGCCATCGGCTACAACAACGCAGAGGCCGTTGACTGGAACTGGAAAGGAGATATTCGCTACCGTTACGAATCGACATTCAAGGATAACGAATCCAAAGACGACGATCACAGCCGCGACCGTCACCGCATGCGCGTGCGTTTCGGCGTTTATCCATGGATCACCGAAGAGCTTTCTGCCGGTCTGCAGCTTTCGACAGGCGGCAGCGAGACAACCTCAAGGAACGAGACCTTCGATGATTCGTTTTTAGCCGATGGTATCTATCTGAATGAGGCATTCGTCGATTACCACCCGATGTTCCTGAACGGCGACGTCAATGTTATTCTCGGTAAACGGGATGTTGCGAAAACACTCATCGTCATGAAGGATCTTGTATGGGACAGCGATATCACCCTTGAGGGAGCAACCCTGCAGTACGGGAAAGACGCAGACGGAAAGGAGAAGGATGGCGTCAATGCGGTCTTGGGATACTATGCAGTAAACGAGAACAACGGTGATGATAAAGCTGCTCCAGACTATAGGGAAGTTGACGGATATATCGTTTCTGCTCAGCTTGCCTATACAGGCGAAGTCAGTGATCTGAGCTACAAAATTGGCGCAGGTTATTACGACCTTGTAAATCTTGATGTCAAACGCTCTGATGATCCGGATCTGGGCTCCAAGCCTGATTTTGATTACAGGGGCAAGGATTTCAATATCGTCGAGCTGTTCGCAAGCGTAGGCGGCTCTATTACCGAAACCGTTCCCTGGAAGGTGTATGGTCAGTATGCGTTCAATACCGCGTCAAATGATGCGACCCGTTCCGACAGGAAGTATATCGAAGACGACAAGCGCGACGCCTATCTTATCGGCCTGCAGATCGGCGGCGCCAAGAATCCCGGAGAGTGGGCGGTCAGCGGCGAGTATGTCACCATCGAAAAGGATGCAGTGACCTTCCTTACCGACTCTGATCGCAACGGAGGTTCTTCGACCGATCTCGAAGGCTTCAAGCTGAATGCGACATACCATCTGGTGCAGAACATGACGCTTGGCGCGACCTATATGAATTTCAGCAAGATCGATGATGACAGCGTCACCAACCATCTGCTGCAGGCTGACGTGGTTGTGAAGTTCTGATCTTTGTACGTCTCTGTTTTTTCTCTTCAGGTGTGTGGCTGTTCTTTCGCAGCTCGGCTGCCCGTGTGGGGCAGCCGGCTGTATGCCGGGTAAATCGGTTTGTGCGGATCTCTATTATTGCTTTAACAAATCAAACAGTCAGAAAACAATGAATTTATTCAGGAAAATAGCTTTCAGTGCGGCGGTTCTCGGTTTTATGGCCGCGGGTACTGCCGATGCGGCCAGCAAGATCGTGATGGACGGTTCCACCACGGTGGGTCCTATCGCCAAATCATTCGCTTCGTATTTCACCAAGACCACAGGCGTTCAGGTTACGGTGAGCGAGTCCGGTTCCGGCAACGGCGCCAAGAGCCTTATCAACAAAACCTGCGATATTGCGAATTTGTCGCGCGAGATGAAGGATAAGGAGATTGCCGCAGCCAAAAGCAAAGGCGTCAATCCTGTGGAGCACATCGTTGCTCTCGACGGTCTTGCTGTTGTGGTGCATCCGAGCAATCGGGTGCAGAAGTTGTCGAAAGCACAGATCCGCGATATCTATACCGGAAAAGTTACCAACTGGAATCAGGTTGGTGGCCCGAGCGCGCCGATCGTGAAGATTCAGCGCGAATCGAACAGTGGTACCCAGGATTCTTTCGTTTCGCTTGTTATGGGTAAAGATAATCCGGTTTCAAAGCGTGCCGAAACACAGGCCAGCAACGGTGCCGTAAAGAATCGCGTTGCTTCGACTCCAGGCGCTATAGGCTTTATTGGTCTCGGTTTCGTGGATGATTCGGTGAAGCCGCTCAAGGTTGACGGCGTCGAGCCTGACGAACGCACGGTGAGGAACGGTACCTATCCGATTTCCCGTCCGCTTTTCATGTACACCAACGGACAGCCAACCGGCGTGGTCAAACAGTTCATCGATCTTAAGAATACTGCCGAAGGCAAACGCATGATTTCTGAGCTTGGTTTTGTGAACCGCTGACAGTAACTCTTGGTTTCTTTCCCCGTTCTTTCTCTGAAAAGCCGTCAGCCCCCTGACGGCTTTTCGGTTTTATATTCCCGGCTCTTTTCATACCTTCAAAGACAGATCAACTGCAAAAAAATCAATGTCTGACATGATGAAAACGATGAAAAACATACTGTTGCTTGCGCTGCTCTCTCTTGTGTTTTCGGTTCCCGTGCATGCTGCAGCGGGCAATACTATTGTGCTCGACGGATCGACGACCGTCGGGCCGCTTGCGAAGTCGTTTGCTGCATACTTTACGAAAAAATACGGCGTAAAGGTGACGGTGAGCGAGTCGGGGAGCGGGAACGGCGCGAAAAGCCTTATCAATAATACCTGCGATATCGCAAGTATGTCGAGGGCCATGAAGCCTCAGGAGCTTGAAGCCGCGAGGAAAAAAGGCGTCACTCTGGTGCAGCATATCGTTGCTCTTGACGGTATCGCCATGGTTGTCCATCCTGGCAATCCCGTCAGAAACCTGACCAAGACACAGCTGAGAGATATTTATTCCGGACGCGTCACCAACTGGAACCAGGTTGGCGGGCCGAATGCGAAAATCGTGGTGATCCAGCGCGAGTCGAACAGTGGTACCCAGGAAGCGTTCAAGGAACTGGTCATGGGAAAAACCGCCCCGATTTCCAGAACCGCCGAAACACAGGCCAGCAACGGCGCCATCAAGAACCGGATTGCTTCAACCCGTTCGGCAATCGGATTTCTTGGTCTCGGTTTTGTGGACCGTTCCGTCAAACCGGTAGCGGTCAATGGTATTCTTCCTTCAAAAGCAACGGTGAAAAGCGGAACATACACGGTATCGAGGCCCCTGTATTTCTATACTGCCGGTATGCCTTCCGGGAAGCTGAAAACATTTATAGATCTTGCCGGGACTCCCGACGGCAAAAGGATGATCTCGGAGCTCGGTTTTATCGTCAGGTAACCGGAAGGAGAGAGGGATGTACATGAGTAAAGCCGATCCATAATCGTATGTGGTGTCGGCTTTTTTGTTGCCGTGCCGGAGTTGTTGCATACTTGTAACATTATCCGGTTTTTTCTTGCAGAAAAGGACTGTAGATTGTGGCGTTCGAAAATGAAGACGGAACAGGCTTGTTCCGGCAATGATACGGAAATCAATTCCATCGTTATGAGTGAAGATGTCAGGAAAGAGAGCGGCCGATCCGGCGCATTCGTTGTAAGTGCCGGGAAAAGGAAGATCCAGAAATTTGCCAGGACAGTCGGCGAATCGACACTGCTTCTGATTGCCTCGTTTGTGGCGATCGTCGTGTTTTTCATTTTTTATTTCGTGGCGGTAGACGCCATTCCCTATTTCCAGTTGAGGGGATTCGCCGAGTTTTTTACCAGCACTGACTGGTATCCGGCAGACGATCCCGGCAAGTTCGGCGCACTTGCCATCATATACGGCAGCCTCATGGTTACGCTCGGTTCGACGCTGCTGGCCGTTCCCATGGGAGTTTCCGCAGCGATCTGCCTCAGCGACATCCTCCCTTTTTCCGTAAGGCAATATGCCAAGCCGGTTATCGAAATGCTTGCCGCTATTCCTTCCGTCGCCTTCGGCTTTTTTGCCCTTGTCATATTTGCTCCGCTCCTTCAGACCCAGGGAGGGCCAATTCTCATGTGGGCCTGGTGGGTGCTTGCCGCTCCGTTTCTGCTGCTGGCGATTATCGTCATATCCGATCTCCTGACCGCGAACATGGAGGACCAGAACAAGCGGCAGATGATGTCGACAACGCTGCTTGTGGTCTTTGGTGCAGCTGCACTCGGATTTCTCTACTGGGTCGGTTCGGTGCTGCGTCAGATAGAAATTATGTCAGGTACCAATGCTCTGAACGTTTCCATTATTCTGAGTTTCATGGCGCTCCCGACCATCGTCAGCGTCTCCGAAGACGCCTTGCAGGCGGTAGGCAGAGAGTTGCGCGAGGGGAGTTATGCGCTTGGTTCCACCCGGGCTGAAACCATTGTGAGAACCGTTCTTCCGGCTGCGAGCAGTGGTATTCTTGCTGCCGTGATTCTCGGTATCATGCGCGCGCTTGGCGAGACCATGGTTGTCTGGATGGCATCGGGCAACTCGTCGCATATTCCTGAACCATGGTTCAACTACCTTGAGGCTGTAAGGACATTGACGGCCACCATCGCCGGCGATATGGGAGAGGCCGATCAGGTCACCGGTTCGGAACGCTACCATGTGCTTTTCGCCATGGGTCTTTTCCTGCTTGTTATCAGTTTTTTCAGCAATCTCGTCAGCGAACGGATTGTGGTTCGCCAGAGAAAGATCCTTTCGGGTCAATGAGCCTCTCGTTTCCGGAATGCAAGGGATGTTTTTATAATCAGAATCTGCAATCATGAACCTTGGAACAAGAAAAATCCTTGATCGTTCGTTCAGCGCCGTCGGTATCGGTTCTATTGCCGTCATGGGGATCGCGCTGCTGATTGTTATCGTTCCGATCGTATACAATGGACTGGGGGCGGTGTTTTTCACCGAAACGATCGAGCATCGCAACATGCTTTATAATGAATTCGGAAAGGGCGACAAGGCTGAACTCGACAAGGAAAACGCAGCTGCCGGAATCTACCGCAAGGAGGCGTACAGCATGCTCTCGCGATTTGAAGCCGAGATGGAGACGATGGAGCCTGTACGTCAGCAGGAATTCCGTTCGAAATATGGCCCTGTGCAAACGGCGCTTCGCCATCTTATCGGCCCGCTGCCCGGAGATGAGGAGGCTATTCTGACAAGGTACAGGTATGGCCAGACTCGGTGGGAGAAGGCCGAGGAGAAGCTGCATGAGCTGTTATATGAGGCGAAATGGGATTATTCCGATCCGAATTCGATGGCAAAGGAGTATTTCGTCAGCCGTGCCGCCGAGTTCGAGGGCACGTCACTCGTCAGGCTGTTTCCGTATGTTGAAAACAATCTCGACAAGATGCTTCAGCCCCGGTTTACCGTCTACTGGGGTTTTCTGACGGACAGTTCTGTGGATTCTCATATTTTCGGAGGGGTCTGGCCGGAAATTCAGGGAACGTTCTTTCTTGCCGTCGGTGCCATGCTTTTTGCGTTTCCTCTGGGCGTCATTGCGGCCATTTATTTTACCGAGTATGCCCGTGACGGTTTCTTCACAAGCATGCTTCGCAGCGCCAACAGTACGCTGGCCGGCGTGCCGAGTATCGTTTTCGGACTGTTCGGCCTGGCGTTTTTCATCAACACGCTCAAGGTTTCTGAGTCGAAAAGCGTGCTCGCCGGTTCTCTGACGCTCGCTATCATGATTTTGCCTACCATTATCCGCGCGGCCGAAGAGGCGATTCTTTCTGTACCGAAGACCTACAAGGAGGCATCGCTGAGCCTTGGTTCGACGAAGTGGAACACCATTATGACGGTTATTCTTCCCGCCGCCCTTCCCGGTATTCTTACCGGCGGGGTTATCAGTCTCGGCAGGGCAGCAGGCGAAACCGCGCCGATCATATTCACCGCAGCTGTCAGCGTGGGTTCGGCGATAGGTATTGCCGACGTTTTATCGTCACCAACCCCTGCGCTTTCGTGGAATATCTACAACCTTGCAAGCGAACATGAGGCAGCGGCAGAAATACGCCATGTGCAGTACGGGATGGTGCTTGCGCTTGTTTCGATCGTGCTGCTGCTGAATCTTTCGGCAATTCTTCTGAGAGCGCGTATTTCCAAAAAATTAAAAGGCTGAGGATCATGCAGATGACAGCAGATGGCAGAGATACATCACAGATAGAGCAGGTGAAAACCGCTATGCGAGATATTTATCTGCCTTCCGAAAGGAAACAGATATCGGGCGGCGGCAACCCCCATGTTACGGCAAAGGTTTTTTCAATCTATTACGGCGAATTCGAAGCTGTAAAAAAAGTCAATGCCGATGTGCTTTCAAAATACGTGACATCCATCATCGGGCCAAGCGGCTGCGGAAAAAGCACCTATCTCAGGGCGATCAACCGGATGAACGATCTGATACCGGGTTGCCATACGACCGGGGCGTTGCTGTTTGACGGCGAAGATATTTATGGTAAATTCACCGACGAAGTTCTGCTTCGCAAGAAAATCGGCATGGTGTTCCAGAAGCCGAATCCGTTTCCAAAATCCATTTTCGACAATATCGCCTACGGTCCGAGACTGCACGGGATGAACGACAGGAAGCAGCTCGCCGAAGTTGTCGAACGCAGCCTGCGCAAAGCTGCATTATGGGACGAGGTGAGCGATCGGCTCGACAGGAACGCGCTTGGCCTCAGCGGCGGACAGCAGCAGCGGCTCTGCGTGGCCCGCGCGCTTGCCGTAGAGCCGGAAATCCTTCTGCTTGACGAACCGACTTCCGCGCTCGATCCCAAAGCTACCGCCAAGATCGAGGATCTTATTCAGGAACTGCGCGGAAGCTACACGATCATGATCGTCACGCACAATATGCAGCAGGCATCGAGAGTGTCCGACTATACCATGTTTTTTTACGAAGGGGTGCTGGTCGAGTATGCGCCGACCGCACAACTGTTCACAAACCCGAAAGACCGGATGACCGAAGATTACATTACCGGAAGATTCAGCTAACGAAACCATTTTACCGCCATGTCAGACAGGCCGGTACACGAACATATCAGAGAGCTGTCGGAGGCGCTTGTCGAGCTGTCCAACAAGGTTCTGCAGAATTTTTACGATGCCCTCGATGCCGTAAGGCGTCAGGATGAAGAGCGTGCCAGAGCGATCAGGCTGATGGATGACGAAATCGATATGACAGAGGTAAGGCTCGAAGAACGCTGTCTCGCGTTTCTTGCCCTGCAGCAGCCGGTCGCCCGCGATCTGCGCACCATAGTGACCATCATGAAGATCAACGACGATCTCGAGCGGATAGGCGATCTTGCGGTGCATATCATCGAGCGGATGCCGGAAATCGGTCCGGAGATGCTCGACAGGTTCGATTTCGGGAACATGGGCCGGCATGCCGGAGAGATGACCGCAAAATCCATAGAGGCGTTCGTCAACAAGGATCGTATTCTTGCCGACCGGGTAGAGGCTATGGACGAAGAGATCGACGCCATGCACAGCGCTGTATTCAAAAAGGTCGCCCGTCAGATGAAAGATTCGGATGCCGATGTCGATCAGCTGATCGCCGCGCTCAGCATTTCGAGGTATATCGAGAGAATGGCCGATCATGCAACGAGAATCGCCAGCGAGGTCATTTACCTGGTGACCGGTGAAATTGCGCGCCACACCGACAGCGGTTATGAAAAACTGATTCAGTCACTTAAAGACTGAACCCTTATCGACAGGGAGCAGGGAACCGAACCGAAGATGTTTTTTTTTGAATAAACCTTTTTCGTTAGGTAAATTATAAAACATTTCAAAATCCGGTTTTCTTAAACAAGCATGGAGTTCCAAACAATATGGCAAATCTTCTTGGCAAGATTTTCGGAGATGCCCCGAAAGCCGCTGAAACACCGAAAGCATTTACCATCCAGATCGATCCGGCGAAGTTCAATCTTTCCACCAAACCAAGGGAGGCGGTTCATATTCAGCTTGAATCGCTCAAGCAGAAGCTGACGAAGCTCTCTTCGAATGTCGAAAACAACCTGATGCTCGCCATACGTGCTTCAACGAAGAAAAACGTGGAGCTTGCCGCTTCAGCTTTCAAGTTTGATGAGGAGTACATCCAGAAAGGAAAGTTCGAAGTGGAGTATCTCACTCTTTCCTATTCTGCGTTCCAGGGTCTGAACGAGGAGCAGCTTGCCGTCGTGCGTGATGCCCGCATGATCCTGCAGGAACTCGAGCGCATTGCGCAGTTCGCGCTCAACATTGCCGACAAGACAGCTTACGTACAGTTCGCTAATGTTCAGGATCTGCACAAGGATGAGTACGGCCTGAAGCCGATGGGCGATATTACCGCGGAAATGATCAAGAAAGCCGTCGAGGCTTTCGTGAGCGGTAATTCGAAGCACGCAAGGGAGACGCTTGATATGATGAAGGAGATCCAGGAACTCTACGACAGGGCGGTGGATAAGATCAGGTCTTCTGTGAACGACCAGAATATCACGAACCTGACAGGCATTCTTTCGATTCTCAATCATGTGAAGGCTTCTGCCGATATTTCGTGCTCCATTTCGAGCAATTTCTGCTGAAGGCGCAGAGCGGTTGTTGCCGTTTGTTTTTTTCAGTGAGGGCGGAGCTTATGTTCCGCCTTTCGCGTTATAAGGTTTGGTGATCATGGTTATAAAGTCCGATACGATGAAAATCAGGAACATTGCGATATCGATCATTCTTATTGCCCTGTTTTCCGGGATGTTCTGGTGGTATCAGCACCGGAGTGAGCCGGTTCAGACGGCGCCGGTTTACCAGGAGGCTGTTCCTGTCGCGACGTTTCCGGTTCGCCGTGAGTTGTTACGTGATTCTCTTTCGGTGACCGGAACTGCTGAAGCGTTCACGGATGTTGAGGTTCGCTCGGAAACTTCCGGACTTGTCAGAAAAACAGCAGCGGAGGTCGGCTCCATAAAAAAGGCCGGAGATCTGCTGTTTGTGGTGGATGACGAATTGCAGCGCTCCTCGCTGAAAAAAGCGCAGATTGCCTACGAGAAGGCCGTTCTTGATTTCGACCGGTACAAGGCTCTTCAGGCTGAAGGCGCCGTATCCGTATCTGTTTTCGAGTCGATGCGCCTGAAGCGGCAGGAAGCTGAGACCGATATGATCGAAGCCCGCAAGCTGTTCGGCTACACGAGAATCACGGCTCCGGTTGCAGGAACCGTATCCCGTAAACTGGTCGATGAGGGCGAAATGGTTCAGCCGGGAATGAAGGTTGCCGATATTGTGGATATTTCCCGTTTGCGCGTGAAGTTTTTTCTTACCGAAAAAGAGGTTCGGGGTATTGCTCCGGGGTATCCGTTAACCGTGCTTGCAGGTAACGGGGTTGCTCTGGAGGGCCTGCTTGGAACGCTGAGCGGCAAGGCCGGAACCGGCCGTACTTACGAAGCCGAAGCCGTACTTGAGAACCATGGACCGGAGCCTTTGCGTGCAGGCATGTTCGTGCGCGTCATCCTGAAAGGGAGCGAATTGCGGAATGTTCCGGTCATTCCCCGAACCGCGCTTTCCGGCAGCATCTTGAGCCCCGAAGTCTATGTCGTGAAAAACCAGACGGCGCGTTTACGTAAAATAACTGTAGGTCGCGAGTATGGTGATTATCTTGCTGTTTCTTCCGGTCTTTCGGAAGGCGAACTGGTGGTTACCAACGGTCAGAACGAGCTCCGGGATGGCGCGCAGGTACGGATTATTGCCCGAAACGGAAAGAAAAGCCCCCAATGACCCTGACCGAACTGTCCATAAAGCGACCGACCCTGATCGTCGTGCTTTTTTCCGTCCTCGGTATTCTCGGGCTGTTCAGTTACCTGCAGCTCCAGTACGAGCTGCTGCCGAAGATGACGCCGCCGGTCGTATCTGTTGCCGTGCAGTATCCCGGAGCATCGCCCTCCGAGGTCGAAACGTCCGTCACCAGGCCGGTCGAGGAGGCTGTATCGGCTCTTGAGAAAATTTCGACGGTTTCCTCGACATCGTCCGAAGGGATGTCTGTTGTCACTATCGAGTTTTCCAACGATGCCGATGTCGACAAGTCGCTGCAGGATGCCCAGCGCAAGATCAGCGAGATCCGCAGCACGCTCCCCGATGATGCCAAAGAGCCGGTAATCAGCAAATTCGCGCTCGACGAAGTTCCGGTGCTTCGCTTCGGCGCAACATCTTCGCTGCCTCACGCAATATTCTATAAGCTGCTCAAGGATAATATCAGGCCCCAGTTCTCAAGTATCGCAGGTGTTGGCCAGGTCTACCTGACCGGCGGACTGGAGCGGGAGATAAGAGTGAACCTCGATCCGGGACGGCTTGAATCCTATGGTCTGACTGTTGCGGAAACGCTCGGCTCAATAGGCCGGGCAAACCTTGATTTTCCTACCGGCACCGTCGATGCCGCTGACCGCCAGTTCGTTCTGCGGCTGGCGGGAAAATTTGCATCGCTTGATGAGGTGAAGCAGCTTGTTCTGCGAACAGATGGAGATGGCGGCAGCATAAGGCTTTCTGATGTGGCCGAGGTCCGCGACGGGTTCCGGGATATAACCACGCTGACACGCATCAACGGGCGCAGCGCCGTCGGGCTCATGGTCATGAAGCAGAGCGATGCAAATACGGTCGATGTCAGCCGCCTTGTTCGCGATAAGATAAAAACGCTCGAGACCCTTTACAGCGATGAAAATCTTCGTTTCGATATCGCCCAGGACGCTTCGATTTTTACGATCGAAGCCGTTACAGCAGTGCAGCACGATCTGATAATCGCCATTCTGCTCGTTGCGCTTGTCATGCTGCTTTTCCTGCACAGTCTGCGCAACTCTCTTATTGTCATGGTCTCTATTCCGACGTCCCTGGTCACTACCTTCATCGGTATGTACCTGTTCGATTTTTCGCTGAATCTCATGACACTGCTTTCCCTGTCGCTTGTCGTGGGCATTCTTGTCGATGACTCGATCGTGGTGCTTGAAAACATCTATCGTTACCTTGAACAGGGGGTGGAGCCTCGCGAGGCAGCGCTTCGAGGCAGAAATGAAATCGGTTTTACCGCGCTGTCCATAACGCTGGTCGATGTGGTGGTGTTTCTTCCCCTCTCGCTCGTCAGCGGCATCGTCGGCAATATTCTTCGCGAATTCGCTGTTGTCATGGTGCTGTCCACCTTGGTAAGTCTTTTCGTCTCATTTACAGTGACTCCGCTTCTCGCTTCTCGTTTTTCACGCGTCGGACAGCTGCAGCCGGTTAATGCGTTCTCGCGTTTTGCTGTCGGTTTCGAGCGCAACTTCCAGCGTCTTCGGGAGATATATGCCATTACGCTCGGCTGGAGCCTGCGCAATGGCTGGAAGGTTGTTACGGGCGCCACGGTGCTCCTTCTGCTTTCATTCAGCCTGCTCGCTTTCGGTTTTATCGGAGGGGAGTTCATCGAAGTTTCCGACCGGGGCGAATTTTCCGTGATGATGGAATACGAACCGGGAACCCGACTTGAAGAGACTGACAGCATGACGCGTCAGATCGAGCGAAGGTTATCCTCGAAGCCCGAAGTGCAAAAGGTGCTCGCTAACGTCGGGGCTTCGACCGAAGGATTTTTTACCGAGAGCGCCGATAACGTTTCGGAGCTGAATATCCGGCTCGTTCCAAAGGAAGAGCGCACGGTTTCGACCGACCGCTTCATGCAGGAGGTGCGCGGCATGCTGCGGGATGTTCCGGGATTGAAAGCAAGCATCAATCCTATCGGTATTTTCGGCACGGCCAACGAGACGCCCGTCATGGTGATTTTCAGCGGACCGTTCCGCAGCGAGGTGCTTCGAGTCGCCGAAGCGCTTCGCGACAGTCTGGGAACGGTGCCGGGAACTGCGGACGTCAAACTGACCTCTTCGATCGGCAGTCCTGAACTGAGGGCGAGAATCGACCGGGAAAAGATGGCTTCTTTCGGCCTGAACGTATCGGATGTCGGCGCGACGCTTCGTACCGCTTATGCCGGGGACGATGCGGGCAAGTATCGGGAAGGCGATGACGAATACGATATCCGTGTCATGCTCGACGAACATTTCCGCCGGGACACGAGAACCATAGGGCAGCTTGCGTTCCGGACGCCACAGGGTGATCTGGCGCGTCTCGGGCAGTTCGTCAGCTTCGGGCAGGATCGGGGCTATTCGCAACTCCAGCGCAAGGACCGCAACAGTGCGGTCTGGGTTAAGGCGCAGGTTATCGATCGTCCGGTCGGCAGCGTCGGCCAGGATATTGAGCGAATCATCGGCAACATGAAACGCGATGGCACCATGCCCGCCAGGGTGAGTCATGCCTACGAGTCGGATCTGAAACACCAGGGAGAGTCCTTTTCGACGTTGCTCATGGCTTTTCTGGTTGCCATCGTTTTTGTCTATCTCATTATGGTGGCTCTCTACGATTCCTATATCTGGCCTATGGTGGTGATGTTTTCCATTCCACTTGCCATCATCGGCGCTCTTTTCGCATTAGCCCTTTTCGGCAAGTCGCTCAGTATCTTTACCATCCTCGGCATCATCATGCTCGTCGGTCTTGTTGGCAAAAACGCCATTTTGCTGGTCGATTTCATTACGAAATTCCGTGTGGAAGGGATGGACCTCCATGCAGCCATCATCGAAGCGGGTAAGGATCGGCTGCGTCCCATTCTGATGACCACCTTCACCCTTGTTTTCGGGCTTATGCCGATCGCCCTATCCGGAAGTTCGGGTTCGGAATGGAAATCGGGGCTTGCCGTAGCGCTGATAGGCGGACTTGCCAGTTCCATGTTTCTTACCCTGCTTGTGATTCCGGTGGTCTATGTCGGTTTCGAAAGGTTCAGGCTTCGATTTGAACGGCTGGTAAACAGGCTTCGTCCGGCCGCAAAATTCCGGGATCATTCCTGAACGGTTCATGGAAGCCGCTTTTATGGTCTTTATCATGCGTCTCCTTTTATACCGAACTGTTATCTTGCTGAAAGCGATCCGTATCCATTCACCTGATATGTTTCAGTATGCAAGCATCATTCGTCTCTCCTCCGGCACTTCTGATCAGCAGGATGGCTCTTTCGTTTTCCTGGATCTATCAGGGGGCCGTGCCGAAGCTTGCCTGCCGGAGTTCAGGAGAGATCGACCTGCTCGGACATGTCATACCGGTCTACGAGTGGGCCTGCATGGCGGTCGGCTGGATGGGCGCCGGAGAAATCATCTTCGGTCTGATTCTTCTGTTTACACGCCGGATATGGGTTTACCGGTTCAATATCGTGGCGCTCACAGCGCTGCTGGTTTATGTGCTGATTTTCGAGCCGGATCTTTTTACCGAGCCTTTCAATCCGCTGACGCTGAACGTTTCGCTGATCGGTCTTTCGCTTATTGCAATTCTCGAGTTGAAAAAACTCAAGGAAACCAGCTGATTTTTTTATGTGCCATACGCAATCTGACATGAGCCTCGATACGGTTGTCCGGCGTTTTTTCGCCGTGTCCGTAACCGTCATTTCGGCTGCGGCCATTCTGGGGGCAACGGGAGCCTTTACCGGAAGCCATCTTCTGCACCGTCTTCATCCTTATATCTTTTTTGTCGGGTTCGGTAATCTGGCTATCCTGCTGCTCAACCGCTACCTGACGGCAGCGATCTATCCGGAGCTTGTCGTAAATCCTCGAAAACAGATGCGCTATATTGTTTCGGTACTTGGTTCGGTTGGCGCCATTACCATTGCCGTGCTGATAGAGTGGCCTCTTCTGAAAGCCGCCACGGGTCTTTTTCTCATGGCTCTTGTGGCCGGTCCGCTTATCGAAATTTTTACGACGCTTTCCATAAAAAACATCTGGAAAGAGGTGTCGGTGCGCTATTATATTTTCGATGTGCTTTTTCTTCTGAACGCCAATCTCGGCCTGTTTACGCTTGGCCTGAAAGAGGCGTTTCCCGATAGCGGCCTTATTCCTTTTTTCGTGACCCAGTCAGCTTATTTTCTTGGTTCATCGTTTCCGCTCAGCATCAGCGTCATGGGTTTTCTATACACCTACGCATGGCGGTGGTCGTCGAAACGCGAGCTGATGAAAATCCTCTTCAGTCTCTGGTTCTATATATTTGTCGGCGGCGTGCTGCTTTTTCTCATCGTTATCCTCATCGGCCACTATTCAGGCATGATGATCATCAGTCATATCCTGCTTTTCGGGGTCATGGCCATGCTTGGCGGATTTGCCCTTTATCTCCACAATTTTTTCAAAACGAGCTTCCGTCATCCGGCGCTGGCTTTTCTGCTGACCGGGCTCGCCCTCCTGTTCGCAACGAGCGCTTTCGGCATCATGAACATTTATTATATCAAGGGCATACCATTCGGTTCCCATCCTCCCATTCGGATTGACAAGATGTGGATTTACCATTCGCATACCCATGCCGCACTGCTCGGATGGATTACCTTTTCCTTTATCGGCATGATCTATATCGTCATGCCCTCAATAGTGAGATCGGGTTCTCTTGAAAAACTCAGAAGCGAGAGCGCTCTTGCCGCACTGCTCTCTTCCGAAGCCATGAGCCATGCGTTCCGCCAACTGACGATGATGCTCCTTTCGGCAACGGCTGTGCTGCTGGCCTTCTTTTTCGATAATGATATACTTCTTGGTTGTTCAGGCATTGTTTTCGGGTTTTCCGTTGGTTATCTCCTGAAAAACCTTGCACCTGAACTCTACCGCGAAAACCTTGAAAATCTTGAACGTCATGCCAAATAAAAGAAACGTGACAATCCGTTCGCTGCTTTTTGCGGCTGTTCTCATGCATTCAGCGATTACCCCGGCATCTGCGTTCGATGCTTCGCAGCTGCAGATTCTCAGAACCGGCGTCAAAGCCTGGAATGGTTTCCGTATCGAGTCGAAGGGGACGCTCATCGATCTTTCAGGCGCACAGCTCAAAGGCATGAAACTCAGAGGCGCTGATTTCAGCAATGCCGACCTGTCAGGCGCCGAGTTCGCCAATACCGATCTTACCGGCGCAAAGCTCAGAGGCGCAAAGCTCGAAGGTTCAGTGCTTAACGGAGCAGTTCTGGTAAGGGCTTCGCTCGATAATGCGAGGCTTGATCGAGCCGATATCGAGAGCGCCATGCTGGAAGGAGCGTCGATGAAAGGTGCCTCTCTGAGGGGGGCTGTTCTGAAAAAAGCCGATTGCACGGACGTCGATTTCAGCGGTGCCGATCTTCAGGAAACCAACTTCAGGGAAGCTGTGCTTGCCGGCGCCGTGCTTACCGGCGCCGATTTTCGCGCGGCTTATCTGTGGAGGGCGGATATGAGCCGCACCGATATGCAGGGCGCCAGAGTTTCAGCTGCGACTGTGCTGTCGTCCGGCAAATATGCTTCGTCGGAATGGGCTTCGGATCATCAGGCGTTGTTTTCGGACGATACGCCGAAACCTCCAACAGTTGACGCTGCGGTAGAGGATGGTACACGAGCAACAACATTTTCCGGTGAAGGATCTTCGATAAAGCTGTCGGCGGTTGCGCATACAGCAAATCCGCACCGGGAAAAGAGTGACAATACAGGAAATATCTGGCGCAAGTCGGGCAATGAAAACGCGGCTTACGATCAGAAGCTGTTCAGAAAGCTCAAGTCGGGTTCGTCCGGATGGAACGACATGCGCAAACGCCAGAGAGATCTGGTCGTCGATTTTCAGGGGGCGAAATTTGACGCAAAAAACCTGAGCCATGCCGACCTCTCCCATGCTAGACTGCGTGGCGCCAGTTTCAAAAAAGCCGATCTGTTCGATGCCGACCTGCGTCATGCCGATCTTTCAGAATGCGATTTGCGCGAGGCCGGTCTTGAAAAGGCCGATCTCGGAGGCGCCGATCTTTCCGGCGCGAATCTCTGGAGAGCAAACCTCAGCCATGCCCGCCTGAACGGCGTGAAGGTTTGCTCCGCAACCGTGCTCGATTCCGGCAAAAAAGCTACGCCCGAATGGGCAGAGCGTCATGATGCGGTGTTTGTTCAATAGCATCCGGAAGTCCGGAGATCTGTTTCCAAGGAGGTCACTATGAAGTTTTCACGAAACCGGCCTTTCGTGTCGGTTGCTATTCCGATGTACAATAATGCGCGTTTTATCGGTGATACCATACAGTCGATTCTCTCGCAGACGTTCACTGATTTCGAACTGCTTATTTATGACGATGCTTCAAACGACGAGTCGTTCGATATCGCGGCATCTTTTTCCGATTCCCGGATTCAACTTTTTAAGAATCCGGTCAATCTTGGTCCTGAAAAGAACTGGAATCGAGCGATCAGTAATGTGCGGGGGAAGTACGTCAAACTGGTTTGCGGTGACGATATACTTTTTCCCGAATGCCTTGAAAAGCAGGTTGCGGTTTACGATTATCCCATGCATGCAGGGGTCAGCCTGGTCAGTTGTCCGAGAACCATAATCGATCCCGAGGGCAAGCCGCTCATCAAGAAGGTTAATTTTGTCTCAGGCGGACGTATAGAACCGGTCGATGTGATACGAAAAATGATCCGGATGGGCACCAACATCATCGGCGAGCCGGTTTGCGGGCTTTATCCCGCAGAACTTATTTCCGGAATCAGCGGCTACCGAGCTGTCGTACCCTATACCATCGATCTCGATTTCTGGATACAGCTGCTCAAGCATGGTGATCTCTATATGCTCGACGAACCGCTCTGTGCTTTCCGGATTTCCAATGTGTCCTGGTCGTCGAGAATCGGTGACATGCGCTATCATCAGTTTATCGAGTTCATGGAACAGGCGGCAGCTGACAAAAGCCATGAGGTTACCGATCTTGATATGTTCATCGGCAGGATCAACTGCGCAGTGCAATCCATGACCAGCCTCATGGGTTTCAAGCTGTTCGCCAGTTACGAGTGATAATTTACATGCCACAGGCAATGAGACTCACAGGAAAAACGGCTCTCATCACAGGGGGCGCAGGAGGTATAGGAAGCGCGACAGCCCGATGTTTTGCCGAAGAAGGGGCTCGCGTTATCATTGGCGATATCGATACCGCTGGTTGCGATTCGGTATGCGCAGAAATCAGGGAGCAGGGCGGAGATGCCTCATGGTTTTTTGTCGATGTGAAAAGCGAAGAGCAGATCGCCGCACTGTTTGCATCGATACGTGAACGGCACGAGAGGCTCGATATTCTGGTCGCAATCGCCGGAGGCGATCTCGACCCGTTCACTCCCCCTGATGAGATCACCGGCAGTGCTATCGACAGCAACCTTGGGCTCAATCTCCGTTCTTGCATGCTCTGCTGCCGGGAAGCGGCAAGAATCATGAAACATCAGCGGTATGGCAGGATCGTCACGATGAGTTCTCTGGTTTACAGGGGTGCGCAGGGACAGTTTTCCTATGCTGCGGCCAAAGGAGGAATTGCGGCATTCACACGATCCCTTACCATGACGCTTGGCAGCAGCAATATAACCGTCAATGCGCTTGCTCCGGCGCTTGTCGATGTTCCGGTATTCCGAAAAGTGCTCGGACGGGAGCGGTGGGAGGCTCTTCTTCGGGAGAGCGCAACCCGGTATCCTCTCAATCGAGTTGCCCAGCCTTTGGACGTTGCCAAAGCGGCCCTCTTTCTCGCTTCGGACGAGGCCGCCTTCATTACCGGACAGATTCTTGAAATTTCTGGCGGAGCAAGGCTCTGAACAGACAACCTTGTGATTAACCCTTTGTTTTGCTGATATTGCAGTTAACGACCGGTTTTTGATTACCATTGTTCATCACCAACCTTTTTATATCCGAAGGAGCACATGCCATGTCCATCGAATCCGCAAAGCAGTTTCTTACAAGACTTGCCGAAGAGGAAGCGTTTCGCAGCTCACTTGTCCGCCAGCTTTCCGAAAAGCGTCGCGAACTTATCGCTTCGGCAGGTTATTCGTTTACCGAGCAGGAACTCGAAGAGGCCAAATCCTCGCTTGCTCCCGGAGCTCTCGGCCATGTTGCGGGATGGTTCTGCGATGTCGAAGACGATAAAACAGTGTTCCGCGGGCGCCGATGCGGAGGCGGGCTCTGGCATTGATCGTGTTTTTCAGGACGATCTCATTTCCGTTTTTTCTCAAGCTTCAATTCCCATGCCATGAAACCTGTCTGCATCAACAACTACTGTTTCGACCGTATTCATACGTGGATTCAGTACGACTGGAGGATTCCGCAGTTTATCGAAGTCGTTATCGAGGTGTTTTACCCGAAGAACCTCGATGCCAACGGTCTTGTAATGTTCAGCCACGGTTTCCTCATCGGCAACGATCTGCTGTTCTACCCGAAAAAGATTGTCGGAGCTTTCCTTGATGACAATCCTCTTTTCGGTATCAATCCATCGGCATACTATAACTACAGCGCTGCGATTGTAGAAAAAAACTGGGCAATGGCTTTTGTGACGGCTTCTCACATGCAATCCGTCGCAATGCCCTGGGTGGATTTCGGCGGCAATCCTCGCGTCGGTCAGGATGCTTATGCTGCGGCTTCCTATCTGATCAAATACGGCGCTACGGACGAATTCTATAAAATCGACGAACAGAACAGGAACCGCTCCTTCTTTGAAAAAGAACTTGCCGGCAAAACCAGGTTCATGAAAAGCAATAATGTGATTTTTGCCGGACACTCCGTCGGTGGCGCCCATGCACAGGTTGCTGCGGTGGGTTTCGATAACCTGCAGGCTATCGGCAAAAGAACCTCGCGCCCATTCGACCCCGTTCTGTATGATCGCGAGTTCCTTCCGTTGTTTTCGTGTCCAATGTCTCAGTGGCGTGAGGAGCATCGGGCAAAACCGGTAGGTCTGATCCAGCTCTCGCCGGTCGATATGAACGTCCCGTGTCTTGCACCGGGCATGAAGCCATATCGCGAGACCCTTGCCGCTATGCAGATGCCGTCACTTATGGTTATCGGAAATTGTGACTGCGCTACGCTCAGAAGCTCCAGCCCGAAATCATGGTCATCCGATCCGAAAGATGAGACTCAGTTCACTCAGCTCTCTTCTTCAGGGAGCTGGGCTGCTGTCACCAGAGTCGATAAGGGCAGCCATTGCGGTTATCTGACAGAGAAAAGCCTGATATGCGAAACAGCTGATATGCATTTCAGCTGCAGCCTCTGTCCCGATATCGAGGTTTATCCTCCACAGGGGGCTGAAATGGTCTTTACAACTGAACTGTTCAGGCGGTTCATCCGGATATACAACAACACGGAACCGTTCAAGGGCTCGTTCAGCGACTGGAAGGAGAGTTCGTTCATGCAGTGGCTGAACAAGCCAGCTCCGCAGCATGGCACTGTCGATCTGGCGGCATTCGATGACGGTGAGTATGTCGATTATGCAGGAAACATATCGTAACTGATCATTGCATCCTGTTCTGCTGTCTGCAAAGCCTGCGTTTTTAACCACCCGGACGTATTTCCGTTCGGGTGTGTTCCCTTTTCTGCGAGGAATTGTAAACCTGCGCAAATGGTTTATCCCTTTAACACGAGGGGATGGCGTTTTCCTGTGTGCGTATGTAACGGCTTTATAAAAATGGAATTGAAAATATTTGTACTTTCCACTCATCAGTGCCGCTTTTCGGGGTGGCAATTCAGGAGTGTGATCAAGTTTGAAAAGGGTTTATTGCAATGATGTTTACCACAGCACCTGAAACGGCGAAGGTTTCGCATACCGTTCCCAGGGAAATACCGTTCAATTATACTTCAGCCGACGACCGGCAGGCAATTGCGTCGCTTCTGGGGCCTGCTATTGTAAAAATGCTCGACGAACTTCGCGAACATCGCGTGACAGGACGTTCGGCAAGGCTGCTTATGAGCATTCTCGGCGAGATTCTCATTCATCGCCGAAACCCCTATCTCTTTCAGGAACTGGTGGATTCCTTTCAGAGGCGGCAGCGCCTGTTCGAGCGCGCAGCCAAAGAACTCGATATCATAGCCGATTCGGCCAATGGCGAAACAAGGGTGATCACCATTGTCGCCGCTGTGCGCGAACAGCTCGACCGGTTCCGCTCTGCGGTAGAGAATATGCCGGAATTACGCCGCAAACTAAAGCGCGAGCTTGGCGGAGTGGTCGGCCTGAAAAACGTTCTGTTCGATCCATTTTCTCTGGCTGCACATGCCACCGATGCGACCGACTGGAGGCTTCACCTGCCGGTCGCTGTCGTCACCCCTTCCGAGGAGCACCAGGTTGCTCCGCTTGTGACGGCAATTGCAAGCCTTGGTCTCAAGATCATTCCCCGCGGAGCCGGGACCGGTCTGACCGGGGGAGCGGTGCCGCTTCGTTCGCGCTGTGTGATCATCAACATGGAGAAGCTCAATCGCATCAGGGGGATTTCCATGCGCGATTTTTCCCTTGCCGACGGCACGCATCGCCAGTCGCCGGTTATCGAGGTGGAGGCCGGCGTAGTGACGGAGAAAGCCATGCATGAAGCCGAAGAGCAGGGTCTTGTTTTCGCAACCGATCCGACGAGCGAATGGTCGTGCACCATAGGCGGAAATATAGCCGAAAACGCCGGAGGTAAAATGGCTGTCCGGTGGGGAACCTGCATAGATAATCTCGTGGAATGGCGCATGGCCATGCCTTCGGGCGAACGGTGGACCGTCAGGCGCACCGATCACCAGCTGCGCAAGATTCTTCATGAGGATACCGTAGCCTATGAGGTGACCGACGAATCGGGCAGACGCATCGACCGTATCGAACTCCGCGGAACAGATATCCGCAAGAAGGGGCTTTGGAAGGATATTACCAACAAGGCGCTCGGCGGAGTGCCGGGACTGCAGAAAGAGGGTACGGACGGCGTGATCACTTCTGCGGTTTTCGTGCTTTATCCGCAGTATCCCGAAAAGAAAACCATCTGTCTGGAATTTTTCGGCCAGGACATGGACGAGGCCAGTCGGGTGATCGTGGAGCTTTCGAAGATATTTCCTCTTCCGTTCAACGACGAGGAGGCTCTGCTTGCGCTCGAACATTTCGACGACGAGTATGTCAGGGCAATCGATTACAAAGTGAAAGCACCGCGTCCGCAGACGCCAAAAGCCGTGCTGCTTATCGATATTGCCGCGCGGTCTTCCGGAGATGTGATGCGGGGTGTCGAGCGTGTTGAAAAACTGCTCGAACGGTACCCGAATACCCTGATGTTCGTAGCCCGCGACAACGCCGAATCGGTAAGATTCTGGGCGGACCGCAAGAAGCTGAGCGCAATTGCGCGCAGGACAAATGCTTTCAAACTTAACGAAGATATCGTTATTCCGCTTGAGGCGCTTGCCGAGTTTGCACGTTTTATCGATCATCTCAATACCACTGAGGAGCGATACTCACAGCTCCGGTTCATCGAGCGGGCAGAAGAGATACTTGCCACCGCGAAAGTCAACGAAGACGGTGGGCAATTCGCTTCAAAGGTACCTGCGGGTCTCGATCTCTGCAGGGGGTTTCGTCAGAAGGTGCTCGAGGCCCCGGATGAACGGCTTCGTTCACTGGAGCTGCTGCACGAGCTTGCCGGGGAACTTGCCGAACTGCTGCAGGGTTACCCGAAAATCATCGGGTCCGTCGAGCAGGCCAACCAGTATGTCCGCAACAGCCGCATAGCTATCGCTACCCACATGCATGCTGGCGACGGCAACGTTCATGTGAACATTCCCGTGCTTTCGAACGACCGTACCATGCTCGAACGCGCCGACAAGGTCGTCGATCAGGTGATGGAGAAGGTCGTTTCGCTTGGCGGTGTGGTTTCCGGGGAACACGGCATCGGCGTTACCAAACTGAAGTATCTCGATGCATCGATTGTGGAAGAACTTGCCCGTTACCGGAAGAGAGTCGATCCCCAGGGCCTCATGAATCCCGGCAAGCTTGAGGATATTGAGGTGCTTGGTCATATTTTCACTCCTTCGTTCAATCTGCTCGAACTTGAAGCGCACATTCTGAAGCGGGCCAAGATCGAAGAGCTCTCGAAAAAGGTCGATACCTGCATCCGCTGCGGCAAGTGCAAAACCGATTGCTGCGTCTACTATCCGGCACGGGGGATGTTTTATCATCCCCGAAACAAGAACCTTGCCATCGGTTCGCTCATCGAGGCGCTGCTGTTCGATGCCCAGCGCGAGCGCTCGACCGATTTCGAGCTCCTTCAGTGGCTTGACGAGGTTGCCGATCATTGCACTATATGCCACAAGTGCCTGAAACCCTGTCCGGTGGATATCGATACCGGCGAGGTTTCCGTACTTGAACGTGAGCTGCTTGCCGGAAGAGGGTTCAAGCACTCCACGCCGATTACGGAAATGACCCTGCATTATCTCGACAGCCGTTCGCCCTTCTTCAACAAGGTGTTCCGTAACGCCGTGCTACGTTTCGGGGGGGCAGCGCAGCGGGCTGGCAGCCGCATTGCGGCACCGATGCTGCCCGAAGACGATCCTCCCTCGTTTTATCCGTTCAGGCTTCTGCGTTCGGCAGTTCCTCCGGTACCTGGTCAAATCCTGAGCGATGTGCTGCCGGAGTGCGGCCAGGATCAGGTGCTGGTGTTCGATCCTTCGGGAGAGATCGGAAGTACGGTCTTTTATTTTCCCGGCTGCGGCTCCGAACGTCTGAACTCCGCAATTTCCATGGCGGCATTGCACGTTCTGCTTGAAACAGGCACCAGAGTGGTTCTGCCTCCGCCGTTCCTCTGCTGCGGCTTTCCTGCGCACGTGAACGCCAAGAGCGAGCAGTATTCAAGCATCGTACTTCGCAATACCGTGCTTTTCAGCCAGATCCGGGAGATGTTCTCCTATCTCGATTTCGATGCCTGCGTGGTGACATGCGGCACCTGTCTCGAGGGGCTCGATTCCATCGAAACCGGCAAATTGTTCGGCGGACGTATCATGGATGCCGCGGCATACGCCCTTGAAAAAGGCCTCAGGCTGGGCGGAGACGGCAAATACCTCTATCATGCGCCATGCCACGATTCACTGGGCGGCAAGGCTGTCGAAACGCTACGAAAGTTCGGCGGGTTCGGATCCGTTGAAGCCGTACCGCACTGCTGTTCGGAAGCGGGCACCCTTGCGCTGTCTCGTCCGGACATTACCGACTCTATGCTCCATCGCAAGCGCGATGCCATTCGAGATGCGATGAACGGAACACCGCATCAGGTTATACTGACGAACTGTCCTTCATGCGTTCAGGGGCTCGGCAGGAATATGGATCTCGGCATCGAGCCGAAACATCTTGTTGTGGCGCTTGCCGAGAAGCATTCCGGGGCCGGCTGGACGGAAATACTTCTCGCACAGGCGAACCGGGCATCGGCGGTGAGTTTCTGATCGTTGTTCCGGCTGTGTATCTGCTGTCCCGATCTTTTGTGAAATGACAGGAGGTTTGCCATGGCGATTTCCGAGTGGCATACGCTTTCACCGGAGGCTGTGCTTGAAAAACTTGCCGTTACAGCTTCAGGCCTGAGCAGTGCCCAGGCAACTCGCCGGCTTGCCGACTGCGGCCCGAACACGCTATCGTCGAAAAAAGCTGTGAGTCCGCCGAAGCTGCTTGCCTCACAGTTCAAAAACGTGCTGGTTCTTACGCTGCTGTTTGCCGCGGCGTTTTCGGCATTTCTCGGCCACGGGATTGAATCGCTTGCAATAACGGTGATCGTGCTTTTTGCCGTGCTGCTTGGTTTTATCCAGGAATTTCGGGCCGAGAAAGCCATCGATGCGCTTCGAGGTCTGACAGCTCCCCAGGCCCGGGTGTTGCGCGACGGCATCGAACGGCTTGTCGCGGTATCGGATGTCGTGCCCGGCGATCTCCTGCTGCTTGCCGCCGGAGACCGCATTGCCGCTGATGCCCGTCTTGTTGCAGCGGCTAATCTTCTGGCAGAGGAGGCATCCCTGACCGGGGAGTCGCTGCCTTCCGAAAAAAGCGTTTTTCCCGTTCTTCCCGCAGCGGCAGGCCCCGGCGACCGGAAAAACATGGTTTTTGCCTGTACTTCGGTCAGTTACGGCAGGGGATCGGCGGTTGTGGTGGCTACCGGCATGCAGACCGAGTTCGGAAAAATCGCGGCGATGCTCCAGCAGGTGGAGACCGAGAAGACCCCTCTTCAGAAGAACCTCGACAAGATTGGAGCAACGCTTGCTCGTGCCGCCCTGATCATTGTGCTCGCGATCGTTGCGCTGGGCCTTGTGCGTGGACAGCCGTTTATCGATATGCTGATTTTCGGCATAGCGCTTGCGGTGGCCGTGGTACCTGAAGCGCTTCCGGCGGTAGTGACCATCTCGCTTGCGCTTGGTGTTCAGCGAATGGTCAGGCGCAATGCCCTTATGCGCAGGCTGCCGGTTGTAGAGACTCTCGGCAGCACCACGGTGATCTGTTCCGACAAAACCGGTACGCTCACGCGCGACGAAATGACCGTAAGGGAGATCTATGCTGCCGGAGTCCATATAGATGTGAGCGGATCGGGCTATATCCCGCAGGGCGAATTCACCGTAGAAGGCGGCCTTCCTCTGCCGGATACCCTTCAGCGTCTTCTTGAAGCAGGTGCGCTCTGCTGCGACGCTAAACTGTTCCGGAATGAAGATGGCGAATGGGAGATCAAAGGCGATCCAACGGAAGGAGCGCTGCTGGTGACGGCTTTAAAAGCAGGAATCGATGTTCGGAAGCTTGAAGGCCGTTTTCCCCGCATAGGCGAATTGCCATTCTCATCGGAAGCAAGGCGCATGATTACCTTGCATGATGATGGAGGAGTCGCTGTGGCCTTTATCAAGGGCGCTCCGGAATCGGTGCTTTCGGGCTGTACAGGTATATTGTCCGATAATGGCATCGATCCCCTCGACGAAGCCATGAAAAACCGGCTGCTTGGAGAAGCCGAAGCCATGGGCCGCAAGGCGTTGCGGGTGCTCGCCATTGCCGAAAAACCGGCAGCGACGCTCGACAGTGCATCTGAAGGTATGACATTTCTCGGCATTGCGGGAATCATCGATCCTCCGAGGCCGGAAGCCTCGGAAGCTGTGCGAAGATGTGTGGAGGCGGGTATCCGTCCGGTCATGATCACCGGCGATCATCCTGTTACCGCCGAGGCCATTGCTCGCGAAATCGGCATCTTTCGCGACGGGAGGGTGGCGACAGGAGCCGAGCTGCGGGATATGGACGATGACGCCCTGCTCCGTTCTGTTGGCGATATCACTGTTTTCGCCAGAGTCGCCCCCGAGCAGAAGCTTCGTATCGTCGATGCCCTTCAGAAGAACGGCGAAATCGTAGCGATGACGGGAGATGGCGTGAACGACGCTCCTGCGCTGAAAAAAGCCGATATCGGCATATCGATGGGCATTACAGGTACAGACGTTTCGAAAGAGGCTTCAGCCATGATGCTCACCGACGACAATTTCGCTTCTATCATCGCTGCCGTAGAGGAGGGACGGGGTATTTACGACAACATCAGGAAATATCTCACCTATCTGCTTTCTTCAAATATCGGCGAACTCGGTCTCATGGCAGGAGCCTCTGTTTTCGGTCTTCCTCTTCCGCTCACTGCCGTACAGATCCTTTACGTAAATCTTGCCACCGACGGGCTTCCTGCGCTTGCTCTTGCCGTCGATCCTCCCGGGAAAGGGATAATGCAGCGTCGTCCGAACGATCCCCGGCATAGCATTTTCACTCGACCGATGCTTGCGCTCATGCTCACCGGCGGTATCTGGTCCACCCTGGTAAATCTGTCGCTTTTCCAGTGGGCGATTCATTCAGGCCGCTCGCTTCAGGAATCGATGACCATGACCTTCGTCTCTCTGGTGCTGATACAGTTTTTCAAGGCATACTGTTTTCGTTCCGAATCGAAGATGCTTTTTGACAGACCGCTGGCCAACCGGTGGCTGAATGCCGCTGTCGCATGGGAGATGGCTCTGCTTGCTTTCGTCATTACTGCACCGTTCATGCGAGAGGCGTTCAGCGCGTTTTCTCTGACTTATGAAGACTGGCTGATCGTTCTTTTTTCTTCGTTCACCGTCATTCCCGCTGTCGAGGCGGTGAAGCTGCTGATCCGGAAAGGCGTGATTCACCGATAGCAGAGTTCTTCTGCACGCTGATTGTTATTTCCTGCATTGTAAGGCTTGAACTCCGAAAAAGTGCAAATGATACGTTGCATCCCGGCTTTTTTGTGAACTTACCTGCAGCTTTGTAACTTGACAGTATATGGCGCGATACCCTGCAATGCTTCTCCATTTCGGGAAGGTCTGTCACCGGCTGTTTCGTCACTGTTTTTCTGCATGACTTTATCACCTGAAAACCCCTGTCTGAAATGGCTGTTTCAAATACATCGAAATCGGAAATCCGTTTTGCCGTAGTGATGTACGGCGGTGTTTCGCTTGCCATCTACATGAACGGGATCGCGCAGGAACTGCTGCGTATGGTCAGGGCGACCGCAACCAGAGGAACAGAGAACAGTCCCCTCGTGCCGTTTCGAAAGCTTGACCGCGTGGAAGCAGTTTATCGGAAAATCGCCTATCGCCTCGCGGGTTGCCGCAACGAGCAGGAGCAGCTGGAGAACGATGCGCCGCTTGAAAAAAAATTCATCATAGATATCATCTCCGGTACTTCTGCAGGGGGCATAAACGGTATTTTTCTTGCCAAAGCGCTGGCTGGCGGTCTGAAGATCGATGAGCTCAAGAATCTCTGGATCAGCGAAGGCGATGCGAGTCTGCTGATAAACGATAAAAATTCGACGAAAAAAACCGGATTGAAACTCCGGAAAGAACCCCGATCGCTTTTCAACAGCCAGAGGATGTATCAGAAACTTCTCGAGGCTTTTGAAAAAATGGAGCGGACGGATAATGATGATTCAAACGGCAAGCCATACGTTGACGAACTTGACCTGTTTGTGACGACGACCGATATTCTCGGTCTCACTCTTCCTTTACAATTATCCGATTCGACGGTTTACGAGAGAAAACACCAGACGGTCTTCCGCTTTTCCCATTCCCGATCCGGCAGTGAATCATGGAACGATTTTGTATCGGAAAACAATCCCATGCTTGCGTTTGCCGCCCGTTCGACCTCTTCGTTTCCGTTTGCCTTCGAGCCTGTTATGCTCAGCGATATCGATGAAGTCCTCAGGAACAAGCGCTACAAGGAGGAGTTTTTTTCAACAGGAAAGCGATGGATAAGATTCTTCAAAAACTATCCTGAAAAACCACCGACCGGAACCGTCGGGTACCGGTTCCGGTCATTCGGTGATGGAGGTTATCTTGATAACAAACCTTTTTCATATGCGATTGAATCAATATCGGCAAGGCATTCCGATTATCCGGTGGAACGAAAACTGCTCTATATCGAACCGGTTCCGGAACATCCGGAATCGGCAAGCGAAAAAGAGGAGCGGCCCAACGCTTTTGAAAACTCAATAGATGCCCTGCTCAAGCTTCCCCGATATGAAACCATTCGGGAAGATCTTGAAAAAATCCTCGAACGAAACCGGTTGTTCGAGAGAATAGAACGCATTATCAGAAATCTGGACCGCGACAAGAACGAGTCAAGATGGATACCTCCATACAAGGCTTTATACGGCGAATGGATGGCAAGAAAAGAGAAGAGTGCCGGAGGCGTTTTTGCCGAACCCGAGCCGATATGGGCAAAACCCCTGTTGAACGACCGGGAGTGGGCTATGCTCGATCTTGCCGACATGACCCTCCGCAAAGGTCCCGGCTATGTGGCCTACCACAGGCTTGAAATCGAAGCGGTTACTGACGATTTCGGCAGGCTTCTTGCAAGGGTAGGCGGCTTTGACGAACATTCCGATACTGTGTTTGTTTTCAGAAACCTTCTCAATGCCTGGCGGGAAATGAAGTTTGTGGAATACCGCGGCAGCGAGACCTCTTCTGACCAGCCACCGGAAACCATGAACTCCTTTCTGCACGCTTTCGATCTGACGTTTCCGCTCCGCAGGCTCAATTTTCTCAAACGTCAGATAGACCGCCTTTACCTGCTCGATGACGATGCTTTTCAGCACGAAGCAGCAGACTGGCCCGAGCAGCCGGCACCTCGCGATGGAGTATGGATGGAGTCCTTCAGAGAGGAACTGCTTTTGATCAGGAAGACCGTTATGCGTATGCAGGCCATGCTTATGGATGTCGGACGCAGACTTCGTTCGCGGTTCAGGGCTGATGCCGATTTCGCCCCGGAAACTCCGCGAGGTCAGCCGATTCATGAGCTGGTCGAACGACTTGTTCATGCGCTCTCCTCCAGTTCAGAAATTCTTGCTGCCGGAAGCGGATGCGAAAGCGCGACCTGCGCCGTCGGGCCATCGGAAGAGCGCGAAAACTCTTTTCGGCATGTTATTGATTATTTTCTCGATAAGAATCGATTCCGAACATCAGGTACATGGACTCCCGGGAGTTTCGATTCCGGAGGAATTGCCCGGGATCAGGATAGCGATGAGCTGGCACGCAATTTTCTCAAAAGAAACCAGGCTGTTCTCAGACTGCTGGACGAGATCGGCAAAGCGGTTGAAACTTCGTTGAGAGTTGCCATCGAAAAAAGCGACGAAGCCTGCCGGGATATTCTCTGTATGGACGCTGCCGGCAGAGCGGGAACCAGCGGCCGGATATCGGCCCGTCTGATTTTACAGGCGTACTACAGAAATTACAGCGATTACGATATGGTGCTGTTTCCCATCCTCTATGGAACGGGAGCAGGTGAAGCCGGTCGTGTGGACGTTTCGCGCATCAGTCCGGAAGATGCGACTTTTCTTGTCGATGAACGGGAGTGCAGGTTGCGGAAGCTTGCGGGAACCGCGCTCGGCAGTTTCGGTGCATTCCTGGAGGAGCGGTGGAGACGGAATGACATTATGTGGGGTCAGCTCGACGGGGCTGAGCGTATCATTTCGGCACTTGTGCCCGACAGGGCGGAAGCGGGCAGGTATATCGGCGAAGCTCAGAGCGCCATTGTGCTCGATACCATCAGCACGATGGGCCGCAAAGAGGCAAAAGACCTGCTTGTAGAGGCGTTTATGCGGCCGGAGAGCGGAAAACCGGAATCCGATGCGCTGACGAGGTTCGTTCGTACCCTGCAGAAGCATGCGGCTGATTCAGTACCTCGGCAGCAGAAATCTTCCGGAATTTCAGCAGATCTCGATGAACGCGAACTTCGTGATCACTATCAAAGAATATTTTCAGTGAACAAGGGTCTCAATCCTGAAAGTGCGCTGAAAAATGCGGCGAGGGCTACCACCGTGACCGGAAAAATTCTTTCCGGCATCGCCGAACAGTACAATCTTGCAGGAAAGAGTTATCTCTCTGTTCTTACGAGGGCCGGTACCTTTTTCTGGTGGCTTGTCGAAGCGGCAGTACCTCGTACCATGACAAGTCTGTTGTTCAGACACTGGATCAAGCTGCTCTACCTGTTCGAGGTGCTGCTGATTGTTGCGGGATATCTGTTCGTGAACGAATCAGTTCAGCGGCTTGCATTAATGATTGCCGCAATAACCGGGGCACTGCATGTTACGCTGCTCTGGCTGCAGGATCTCCTGCTGTCGAAAAAACGGATTTCCCGAATCATGAAAAGCATTGCGACGGCAGTTCTTCTCGCGCTGCTGCTTTCCGGCATTGCCGCCCTGGCTGCGGTTACAGGAATGCAGGAACAGTGGTGGTCGGTTTTTTCGGATATTCACGAAAGGTTCCGCGATTTCTCTGGATGGGTGAAATAAACAGGCATGTTTCCGTAGACCGTCATCATTGATGGTTTCATGGAAACCGATGATGGTGTCCATTTCGCACGACAACGTCGTGCTCAGACAGAAACCGTTATAGAATCAGCAGAAACGGGTACGTTTTTAATTTATTTATCATAACAGCAGGAGATGCTCACCTCTTCAATACTGTCGTTTCTCGGAAACCTGAGGGCAAACAACACCCGCGAGTGGTTCGATCTGCACAGGCAGGAGTACCAGGAGGTCTACGGCGATTTGCTTGGTTTCAGTTCGGATCTGCTCAGGGAAATTTCGGGCTTCGATAATGCCATCCAGGCTGCCGGACTCGACCCGAAATCCTGCATCATGAGGATCCATCGCGACGTACGTTTTTCAAAAGACAAGTCGCCATACAAAACCAATTTCTTCGTTTTTATCAGTCGCGGCGGTCGAAAGAGTCCGTTCGGAGGCTACTATGTGCATATCGGACCCGATGGGGAGTCGTTTGCCGGAGGAGGCGTTTACATGCCTGAATCCGCGGTTCTTGAACGCCTGAGAAAAGAGATCGACGGGCATTTCAGCGAGTGGAGTTCGATAGTGTCGTCAGAGGCGTTTCGCAGGGAGTTTCCCGAAGGCGTGCTGCCATCCGGTCTCCTCAGGCGACCTCCCAAAGGGTATGATGCCGCCGATCCGGCCATCGAATACCTGAAGTACAAAGGGTACTATACCCGGCAGTTTTTCAGCGATGATGAAGTCGCCGCTGAGGACTTTGTCGCGAGGCTTTCCGTGCTGTTCCGCACGGTGAAGCCGATGGTTGATTTTCTTAATCGGCCGATCTGCTGATCCCCTGCTCATGGATAACGATAACCTTTCCCTCGAGGTCGTAAGGGTTTGAGTCCGTGATGCGGGCGCGGCAGAACATGCCCGGCCGGACTTCGAACCCTCCGGTTTCGAGGATGCATTCATTGTCCACTTCCGGAGCATCGTATTCGGTGCGGCCGAATGCCATGTTCTGCTCAACCTGATCGACGAGCACCTCTACCTCTTTTCCTTCGAACTCCCGATTTTTTTCCTGCGAAACGGCCTCCTGCAGTTCCATCAGTTCGGCCACGCGATCCTGTTTTTCTTCAACGCTAACGTCGTCTTCGAGTTGCCATGCAGGAGAGCGCTCCTCGTGGCTGTATGGGAAGCAGCCGAGACGGTCGAAACGCATTTCTTCGACGAACCGCAGCAGTTCCTCGAACTCCTCGCGGGACTCGCCGGGATAACCCGCAATCATGGTTGTACGGAGCCGGATGTCGGGGTTACGCCAGCGTATCTCTTCAAGCAGACGAACGGTCCCGGCTCTGTCCACGCCGCGGTTCATGGATCGAAGGATGCGATCGTTTATGTGCTGCAGCGGTATGTCGAGGTAGTTGCAGATGTTTTCGCGCTTGCGCATGGTATCGATCACCTCCATGGGAAAATTCAGCGGATAGGCGTAAAGCAGCCGGATGCGGCTGAATTCCATGTCGGCCAGACGCAGCACGAGGTCGTTCAGGAGCGACTTGCCTTCGAGGTCGAAGCCGTAGACGCTGATGTCCTGCGAAATGAGGTTCAGTTCCTGCACGCCTGATTGTTTCAGCAGCGATGCTTCCCGGAGAAGCTGGTCGGGAGGCTGACTGCGGTATCGGCCGCGGATTGTCGGTATGGAGCAGAATGAGCATTGCCGATTGCATCCTTCGGCGATTTTCAGGTATGCGTAATGGGGGGGCGTAAGCAGGATGCGGCGGTCGAAAAGCTCTTCGCTGTACCGGGCGCCGATGGCGGCCAGCACTTCCGGCAGTTCGCGCGTGCCGAAAAAGCCGTCAACCTCCGGCATCTCCTCTCCGAGCTCCCTGCGGTAGAGTTCCGGCAGGCAGCCCATGACGTAAATTTCCTGTGCCTCGCCTTCCTGTTTTTTATCTATTGCTGCCAGAATTTCCGATATTGATTCCTCTTTGGCGTCCTGGATGAAGCCGCAGGTGTTGATGAGGATGATTTCGGCATCGTCCGGCATATCGGTGAAGATGGTGCCGCTTGCTGCGGCCTGAGCCATCAGCCGTTCTGAATCGACGGTGTTTTTCGAGCAGCCGAGGCTGTGCAGAAAGACCTTGCGCATTGACTAACTGTTGGTATTGCTGTTGAATTGCCGGAGAAAATCCTGTTTCCATGCGGTAAAGGTCCCGTTCTGTATTTCAGTCCGGGCAGTTGCCGTGAGCCACATGAAGAAAGAGATGTTCTGCATGGTACAGTGGGTGAGGCCGAAAATTTCCCCCACGTTGAGCAGGTGACGGATGTAGGCGCGGGAGTAGCTTCGGCACACCTCGTTATCGAATCCTTCGTCGATTGACCGGAAATCTTCAGAATATTTTGCCGAACGGAGGTTCATGGTGCCGTTTCTGGTATAGACTCTTCCGTTGCGCCCTTCGCGGGACGGGATCACGCAATCGAACATATCGATGCCGCGTTCGATGGCGTTGAGAATGTTTTCCGGCGTGCCTACACCCATGAGATAGCGAGGCTTGTGTTCAGGCAGAAGCGTGTGGGAGAGCTCGAGTACCCTGTACATGGCTTCGGCCGGCTCGCCGACCGCCATGCCGCCGACCGCATAGCCATCGAAATCGAGATCGACGAGGGCTTTCGACGATATGGAGCGAAGATCGGTATGTACGCCGCCCTGCGTGATGCCGAACTGGTACTGCTCGTGTCCGTAGAGGGGGGAGGTGACTGCAAAATGCTTTCTTGCGCGTTCTGCCCAACGGATGGTCAGTTCGCCGGATTTTTCAACGTATCTGCGTTCGGCAGTCGATGGGGGGCATTCGTCGAGCGGCATCATGATGTCGCTGCCTATAATACGCTGTGTCTCCACCACGTTTTCCGGCGTGAACTGCAGTTTCGAGCCGTCCAGGTGCGACTTGAATGTTACCCCTTCTTCAGTGATTTTCCGCAAGTCGGATAGCGAGTAGACCTGATAACCTCCGCTGTCTGTGAGCAGCGGACCGTTCCAGTTCATGAACCTGTGCACCCCTCCGGCTTTTTCGATGATGTCGTTGCCGGGTTTCAGATAGAGATGGTAGGTGTTGGCGAGAATGATATGCACGCCGAGTCCTTTGAGGTGATCCGTCGGTACCGATTTTACGCTGGCCCTCGTGCCGACAGGCATGAAAATGGGCGTGGGTATTGCACCGTGAGCGGTATGCAGCATTCCGCATCGAGCGGCCGAATGCGGGTCGGTGGATGTAAGGTTGAATTGCAGCGGCATTATTAACTATTGCGCCCGAAGAGTTGCGGTGAAAACCGCCAATCTAATGAGTTTTGGCGGGATTATAAAAGAGTTTCTGCCAATCGTAGCCGAGCATCCGAAGGATTCATAGCGAATCCTCGTCGCCGGGACACGTTGCCGTTCGGGCATCATCAGGCGCGCCCTGACGATCGCCAGGTTTATCTTTCGCCGCAGTCCGGCTGCCGAAGATTTTTGCCGTGCCTGGTGAGTCTACTGCCGCACGGTCGTAGTCCTCGATGGCTTCCCTGAATTGGTCATTTTGGTGTTTTTCCTTGCCGCTTTAGAATAATGATACGGGAGTACCGGCTTTTATTCAAAAAATCGCCGGGTAGGGTATGGGTTTTTTTGTGGTATTTCCTGCATGTTATCCGGTATTGAGTCACAGGTAACCCAATAATGCGCATGATATAACTTTATAATACTTCATTTTGAAAAGTGATTCCTTCGATGTACTATACACCCTTATAAAATCATGATCAACATTTTCAAGAGCGTTCATGACGGACAACGACAGGAGTGCATTCTGGTATGCGGTTTATGTGCGATCCAGATATGAGAAAAAGGTTAACAGGGATTTAATCGACAAGCGTATCGAGTCATTTCTGCCTCTGCTCGAAACCTGGCGTCAGTGGAGCGACCGGAAGAAGAAAGTCAGCGAACCGCTTTTCAGGGGATATGTATTTGTACGGATCGATATGAAGTCGGAGCATGTGAAGGTGCTCGATACCGATGGCGTGGTAAAGTTCATCGGTATAGGAAAAACGCCGTCGGTTATCAGCAACCGGGATATAGACTGGATAAGGAAACTTGTCAGGGAGCCCGGTGCTGTCAGGGGAGCGGTAAACCTGCTTCCTCCCGGACAGAAAGTTCGGGTGACGGCCGGCCCCTTCAAGGGACTTGAAGGAGTTGTGATGAAGGCAGGCCGCGAATCAAGGCTTGTGGTCTACTTTGAACGGATCATGCAGGGCATCGAGGTCAGTATTTTTCCTGAGCTGCTCGCACCTCTGCATGCTTGTGAGAGTAATTCCGATAGAGATCCTTCTCAAGGATAGCGCGACAATCCTCTTTTCCCCGACCACCGTCCGTGTACAGATTTCACCCTTTATTTTTCTTATTTTCAGTGAATTTGAAGCGGATGTGGTTCCGGCTTTTTCAATCATCCTATCATGTTAATCAATGAACATTCTCGTTACCGGCGCGGCAGGTTTTATAGGTTTTCATGTCTGTCAACGGCTTCTTGAAAGGGGAGAGATCGTTACAGGCCTTGACAACCTGAACGATTATTACGATGTGCGCCTCAAGAAGGCCAGGCTCGAACGCCTGAAACCTCATGCGAATTTCCGTTTCGTCAAGGCCGATCTTGCCGAACGTCCTGCTATGGAAGAACTTTTTCGCAACGGAAAATTCTACAAGGTTGTCAACCTTGCCGCACAGGCAGGCGTCCGTTATTCCATCATCAATCCTCATTCCTATATCGACAGCAATATACAGGGCTTTCTGAACATTCTCGAAGGGTGTCGCCATAACGGAGTGGCCCATCTGGTCTATGCGTCATCGAGTTCGGTGTACGGCGCGAACGAAACCATGCCGTTTTCCGTGCATGACAACGTCGATCATCCGCTCTCCCTCTATGCGGCCAGCAAGAAAGCCAACGAGCTGATAGCGCACACCTACAGTCATCTCTACAATATTCCCGCAACCGGCTTGCGCTTCTTTACTGTTTACGGTCCCTGGGGTCGCCCCGATATGGCGCTTTTTCTTTTTACTGATGCAATTCTTGCCGGCAGGCCCATCAAGGTGTTCAACTACGGCAAACACCGGCGCGATTTCACCTACATCGACGATATCGTCGAGGGGGTAATCCGCACGCTCGACCACACGGCTGAAGGTAACCCCCAGTGGTCAGGACTGCATCCCGATCCCGGTTCGAGCCGTGCACCCTGGAAGGTTTACAACATCGGTAACAGCAAGCCGGTCAATCTCATGGATTACATCGGCGCGCTTGAGCGCGAGCTCGGCAAAACCGCTGAAAAGGAGTTCCTTCCCATGCAGCCGGGCGATGTGCCCGATACCTATGCCGATGTGGATCAGCTCATGCAGGACGTGCACTACAAGCCGGAAACACCGGTCGAGAAAGGTGTCAGACGGTTTGTCGAGTGGTATCGCGGCTACTATGGCATCGCCTGAGCCGCCAGCGCGTAATAGCTCCGTTTTCCTTCGCTGAGGAGCACGATCGCCCCCGAGCGAACCAGAGCGACAAGGGTTTCCCTTGCTTTCTGGAGCGATATGCCTGCCATTTTTGCGTATCCCTCGGCGGTTATATGCCGGTGCTCCCGTAGGTACCCGAAGAGCTGCATCTCTCCGGCACCGAACGAAAGTTTCAGGGGATTTTTCTTCGACTGCATGAGTGCGATCCTGTCGTCGCACAGAGACCGGTTTCGGCTGCCTTCGCGGGTGTAGACCCGCTTTTCCGTTACAGATATCCGGGTTCGGGGGTCGGTGGTGTGCTCGATATGGAAGTGCGGCTTGTCGGGGCTTTCGGGTACGAGCACCATGAGTACGAGCCGGCGTTTGAACTCCTCGACGTAGATGTCGATTTCCGGTTCCGGATCGATGTGGAAACGGAGGGCTTCATGGACGATTTCAAGGGTTTCCTTCTCGCTGTGGATGCCGACGATTCGTCTGTCGTCGTCCACTCCGATCAGAATGACGCCTCCCGTGCTGTTGGCGAAAGCAGTGATGGGTTTGGCGATTTTGGACGCAGAGTGCACGAGTCTTTTGAACTCGGTCTGCTCGTTTTCCCCTTCGGCGACAAGTTCAGGGAGCGAGAGCTGCTGGAAACGGTACCAGAGCGGGGTCATAAGGGCCGGGTCTGGATGTTGAAAGGAGGATCGTCAGCATGGACATGTTTTCCTCTACTGGCGTTGAGCGGAGTATTGAGTCCTTGCCAGCCTGGACGATTCATAACGACAGTATAACCAAAAAAGCCGGATTTTACGGGATTCGGCCTGCTGCGCAGCAGCGTTTTTTCCCGTTCAGCAACGTTTTTCTCCAGGGGGCGCGCCCCAAAGGTTTCGGCCTAATAGCGGAATGTTGCTGCGAAACCCGCTTCGGCAGGCATTTTTTCAGATGGCAGGACCACCACTTTTCCGCCATTTCTGAGCACAAGTTCGCCGAGGTCATCGAGCAGGTCGTTTTCACCGGCACACTCAGGTGTGCCGACGGTAATCATTCTCGTTTGCCTGTCAAGAAGTCCAGAAATCCGGACATCGTTATTGATGAACAACACGGAGACCCTGCCGGCTGCCGCCGCTGCAGCTGTTTTTTCGAGATCGTCGGAGCCAATGCCTTTCGGGAGGGCCTCCGAATACTCTTCGAGCATTGCATGGAGCCGGTGCTGCAGTTGCGGTTCGATAATGGCCCATGCCTGTTCATGGAAAGCATTTTCCTGAATGCTGTCGGGATTCGTTACGATGCCATCGTCGAGAAGCAGGTGGTTCTGGCTGATACGGCGGAAACGACCCTGATTTTCCGGGAGGGCGGCAAGAATAAGCGGCAGTTGCGAGCGCTTCGAATGATGTTCCAGCACGGTACTGTCCACCATCCGGAAAAACCTCAGAGTATCGATCTCCTCCTCGTCTTTCTTCGATCCGTGTCCATGATGCATGGCATTTCCTTTGGTGCCCCCGTAGGAAGCGACGGTCTGGTGAGGCGGGGTTATCTTTTCTCCGAGAGCCTCGACCAGGGTCTGCGGTACGGTGCCTGTCAGATCTACACGGTCAAGGGCGTGTTTTGTGCCGGTATAGAGTCGCACCTTGTCGCGTGAAAGCGCAAGAATCTGATAGCGAGCATAAGACTGGAAAATGCGCAGCAGAGGTTTTGTATAGAAACTGTCAGCAACCATCGCCTTGTCCTGGACCTCTTCCTGGAGCGTGTAGACCCTGAACATCTCCGGTGAACCGAATACCGCAAGGCCATCAAGCGCATGATTCCAGAAGTGATGATCGCCGGCCAGTCTGAAAAAGGGTTCAAGAAGAGGCTCTGTCACCTTTACGGGATACTTCTTTTCCAGCATTCCTTCAAGCTTTTTCAAGAGATTCCGGAACCGTATGGGATCCTGCAGGTTATCGGGATGACTACGGTGGGTTTTCTGGTAAATCGAGAGGCAGGGCGGTTCATGCGGCGCAACAATCAGCCCGGAATAATCCGATAATGTCGAGGTCATTATTCTCTCCTTCTTGTATGGCTTTACACACACTCTTTGTTTATCAAGGCTCAATGCTGTTGTATAGTTCCTGACGCCGAAGAGCCTGAAATACGCACACCCCGGTATTTGCCGGGGTGTGCGGGGGATCCGCTGAAGCGGAGGTCGGGTTTTCTTGTGATGTGAAGGCTGCCTGTCACTCGGGTTTCAGGTGCGGGAAGAAAATGACGTCGCGGATTGACTCCTGGCCGCAGAGCAGCATCACCATGCGGTCGATGCCGATGCCGAGGCCTGCGCAGGGCGGCATGCCGTATTCGAGCGCCCTGAGAAAGTCTTCGTCCACGATCATCGCCTCGTCGTCGCCGCGCTGTCGCAGTTTCGCCTGCGCTTCGAGCCTTTCGCGCTGGACGACCGGGTCGTTCAGTTCCGAGAAAGAGTTGCAGAGCTCCTTGCCTCCGGCAATCAGTTCGAACCGTTCGACAAGGCCGGGTTTCGAGCGGTGTTCTTTGGCCAGCGGTGACATTTCGGTCGGATAGTCGGTGATGAAGGTCGGCTGAATCAGTCTGGGTTCGACGAACTCGCCGAAGATTTCATCGATGATTTTGCCGGCACCGATTTTCGGATCCAGTTCGAGTCCGAGGTCCTTGGCTGTCAATCGGAGTTCCTGCTCGGTTTTTCCGCTGATATCAACGCCGCAGTACTCGCTGATGGAATCGGCGATGGTGATGCGGCGGAAGGGCGGTCTGAGCGAAATGTCGCTGCCGAGGAAGCTTGCCACGTCGGAGCCGTTGACAGCCAGAGCGGTTCTGTAAAGCAGTTCTTCAACCTGCTCCATCATCCAGTTGTAATCCTTGTATGCCACGTAAAGCTCGACCTGGGTGAACTCGGGATTGTGAAAGCGGTCGATGCCCTCGTTGCGGAAATCCTTGGCAAACTCGAACACTCCGTCGAATCCGCCGACGATCAGCCGCTTGAGGTAGAGTTCGTTGGCTATGCGGAGGTAGAGCTGCATGTCGAGCGCATTGTGATGCGTCGTAAACGGGCGGGCTGCAGCGCCGCCGTAGATCGGCTGAAGGATCGGGGTTTCGACCTCCAGCCAGCCTCTCGAGGTGAAGAACTGACGCATGAAGGCGACGATAGCCGAGCGTTTTACGAAGGTATCGCGGACTTCCGGGTTGACGATCAGGTCCACATAGCGCTGCCGATAGCGCTGTTCTTTATCGCTGAAGGCGTCATAGACCACTTTCCGGCCGTCAACATCCTTTTCCTTGGCTATCGGTATGGGCCGCAGTGATTTGCTGAGCAGTTCAAACGTTTCGGCATGTACCGAGACCTCGCCGGTTTTCGTTCTGAAGGTATAACCCTTTACTCCGACGATATCGCCGATGTCGAGCAGTTTGAATATGGCGTAGGCTGCATCGCCGACATCGTCTTTTTTAAGATAGATCTGCATGCGCCCTTTCGAGTCCTGTATATGGAAAAACGATGCCTTGCCCATCTTGCGGATGGTCATGATTCTGCCGGCTACGGAGACTCTTGTCTGTTCTTCGTCCTGAAAGGATTCGATAATATCGGAAGAGCAGGCGTTAACGTCGAAGGAACACGGGTAAGGGTTGACCCCCGATTCCATAAGGTGGAGGCGCTCATCGTAACGGCGCTGCATCTGGTCGTTAAGTGATAACTGCGATTGTTTCCGGTTCTGGTTCTCTTTGGGCATGATAGCGTTTGATATGAATAAAAATACGTTAGGATACAGGATTACCCGGTTGGGTTTACGTTAGTCGTGTTTTATACCATATGGCAGGTATGGTGCTGATTTTCTGGTAGAAGGAACGGTAAGCCCTTCTGGAGAATACGTCGTAACCGTTTTCTTCGATAGCCTTGAGGATGTTGCAGTAGTTCTCGCTGCTGATCATGACGGCGAAACGGCTCTCTTTCTGAAGCATGGGAATGCCTTTTTCGGCAGAACGGTAATAGCTTCGTGCCCGTTCGATCTGGAACTTCATCAGTTCGACGAAATTACCGTTCATGGTTTTCTTCATGAACTCCTCCTCGCTGTAATTGAACCGTTTGAGATCCTCCATGGGAAGATAGATCCTGCCGCGGTCGATATCCTCGCCGATGTCGCGCAGGATGTTGGTGAGCTGCATGGCGATACCGAGTTCTATGGCGTGCTGAAGCGCCTGCCGGTCGCTGTAGCCGAAAATTTCCGAAGTCATGAGCCCTACGACCGAAGCTACCTTGTAGCAGTAAACGTAAAGCTCGTCGAAGGTCTCGAATTTACTGAATTCGATGTCCATTGCCACGCCGTCCATCAGATCGAGCGGCAGCTCGATGGCTATGGGGTAGGTTATCAGGGTATCGTGCCATGCCATCATGATAGGGTCGCGATCGATCTCTCCCTGATAGCAGCGTTTCAGGCGGTTTTTCCAGTTCTCCAGGAGATCGTTGATCTCCTGTCGGGTAATCTGTCCGTTGGTGAGCTTGTCCTCGGCCAGGTCGACAAGGTCGTCAACCGTTCTCAGCAGTGCGTAAATCGCAAAAATAGGGTTCTGCTGTCGCCTGGGAAGAAAAAGAGTTGCCAGATAGAATGTTTTCGCGTGATGTTTCGATATATCGCGGCAGTACCGGTAGGCGTCGTCGAGGGTGAGCGTATCATCCGTTCCCTGCACGGTGGTCTGTCCATTATATCGGTAATTCATGTAACATGCGTGCTTTACTGTTCACACTCCGCCACTGGGCGCCACGGGCGTTACGGTTCAAGGATATACAGGCATATTGCCGCATGTCCTGTAAATCGGTATGCTTATGAGAGCAGAAATGTGTAACTTTTAACGGTAGCGATACGTTTTTTCTCTTTGTCGCATCAAGATATAATAATGCGCCGAATATCACAATAAACCGCAAAAGACCGTTTTATATCGATTTTTTTACGTAACAGTATCTTTACCTATTGAATACATCCTTTTTAGACCGTTCGCGTGAACGCGCGGTGCTGATTGGTTTATGTTCTCCTCCCGAGATGCCCCGAGCCCACGTGGAGGAGTATCTTTCCGAACTCGCCTTACTTGCCGATACCGCTGGCGCGGATGTGCTTGCTTCGATTATCCAGGAACGCAGGCTGCCGGATCCCGCATCGTATATCGGCAAGGGCAAGGTTGATGAACTTGTCGGGTTCATCCATGACGAGCGCGTCGATATCGTTATTGTCGATGACGACCTTTCGCCTGTGCAGGCAAGGAATCTGGAACGGGCTTTCGACTGCAAGGTGATTGACCGGACCGGACTGATTCTGCAGATTTTTGCCATTCGGGCGCAGTCGGCCAGGGCGAAAATGCAGGTTGAGCTTGCCCAGCTCGAATATATGCTTCCGCGGCTGTCGGGGCAGTGGACCCACCTTTCGAAGCAGAAGGGCGGCATAGGAACCAAAGGCCCCGGAGAGACGCAGATCGAGACCGATCGGCGTCTTGTGCGCAACCGGATATCCTGGCTGAAGAAAAGGCTCAAAGAGGTCTCTCTTCAGCACGATACACAGACCAGAGGCCGGCGCTCCATTCCCGGGGTGGCGCTTGTAGGATATACCAATGCCGGAAAGTCAACGCTGATGAACGCGCTCTGTCCCGAGGCGGACGCGTTTGCCGAAAATCGGCTCTTCGCTACGCTCGATACCAAAACCAGGCGTCTCGAACTGAAAATCAATAAACTCGTTCTTCTGTCCGATACCGTCGGATTTATCCGGAAATTGCCGCACAAACTGGTTGAAAGTTTCCGTTCGACGCTCGATGAGGTGCTGCAGGCAGATTTTCTGCTGCATGTCATCGATGTCAGCCATCCCGGTTTCGAGGAACAGATGCAGGTCGTTCGACAGACGCTGAAGGAGATCGGGGTGGAGCACGAGAACATCATCGAGGTCTTCAACAAGATCGATGCTCTTGAAGACCCCGCGGTTCTCCGGGAACTGCGGATGCGCTTTCCCGAAGCGGTATTCATTTCGGCAGCCAGAGGCATCAATCTGTCGGCTCTGAAAGATGCCGTCAGCGACCATCTGGCCAGAGATTTCCGGGAGAGGAAGATTCGTACACATGTGTCGAACTACAAGCTGATCGGCTATATCTACGATCATGCGGAAGTGATTGAAAAGCATTATCTTGATGAAGAGGTCGATCTGACCTTCAGGGTGCATAAAAAACTTCTCAAGCATGTCGATGCGCTTGTCAACGCAACAGAACATACAGAGTATGCCGCTGGAGATTTTTAATACGACCAGAAAACCGCTGCCCGAGGCGCTGCTTCGGCGCGTTGTAGAAGAGGTGCTTGTGTCCGAGGGATGCGCCGTCGACAATATCGTCGGTGTTTATTGCGGACGAAAGATGATACGCAGGATAAATCGGGAATTTCTGCAGCATGATTATGCTACCGATACCATCACATTTCGATACAACGACGGTCCGGATGTTGACGGAGAGTTTTATATATCTCTGGATGTAATAGAAGAAAATGCCGGAAGATTCGGTACGGACGTACATCAGGAACTGCTGCGGGTAACCATTCATTCCGCGCTGCATCTCATGGGATTCGACGACCGGACGACTGAAGCACGCAATCTGATGCAGGAAAAGGAAGAGTTCTATCTCAGCCATCTGCCGGTTATCGAATAACATGAAACCATGAACCCATGGAAAATCAGGATGTATCGGGAAAGCAGGAGCGACGTACTGCAGGCGCACGTTTTTTCAGGGTAGCCGTTCCTGTTCTTATTCTGCTGCTGGCAGGAAGCATGGTTCTCATGTATTATGCGGGAGAATGGCGTCTCAGGGAGGCATCCGAGAATGCCGATCGTGAGAAACAGAGATATGAGCGTTTTCTTGATGAACAGGCCCTCGATATACAGCGTTCTGATGTCCGGCTGTTTGCCATGCCGCTTGCCTGGGCAATACGCCGGGAGCTGATACAGCAGAACTACGGGCAGGTGGAGGAGTATTTTATTGAGCTCATCAGACACAAGCAGTTCCGATCGGTCATGCTCCTTGACCCTGATGGCACAGTCAGGATCGCAACGGACAGGAAACTGCAGGGAAATGCGTTCTCCACGCTCTATCCCGGCATGGATGCTTTATCTCAGGAGGTCGTATCCTATTCCATATCCGAAGGAAGCAGCATGTTTATCGTCCCGGTGATGGGGCTGAACGAGCGAATCGGAACCATAGCTTTTGTTTACTCGTTCAGCCGGCTCCTTCGTCCGCAGTGAAGGTTTTTTTAACATAATCATCTACTGCCATGCGTAAATTCATTCCAGTTTATCTTCTGGCACTCTTTACCCTCCTGTCGCTCTCATCATGCGGCAACACTGCCAAAGACGGCGAAAAACCGGCAGACGGGAGCGGAGGCTCGCTGCTTTCTTTTTCTCGCGAATTCGAGGGCATCCTGACCATGCGCACCACCATTCCCGAAGCGGGAAGCACCGAGACAAGAATGTTCATCGCAAAAGAAGGCGTGCGCATGGAAACGAAATCCGATATTAAAAATATGCCGGCCGGCATGCAGATGGTTATTCTGTCTCCTTCCGAAACGCCGAATCTTGTCTATATGCTCAACGAGAGCAACAGTACCTATACCGTTATCGATACCGATGAGATGCAGGATGCCGCCGAAAAAGAGGGTTATTCGGATTTATTCAAGGATGCGAAAATTGAAAATCTTGGCAAGGAAACCGTCAATGGCTATTCCTGCACGCATATCAGGATAAGTCAGGGAGATCAGGTATCCGATATGTGGGTTTCCAAAGATGTGCTTGACTATGCCACTTTTGCAAGGATGCAGAGCACGCGTGACAAGGATATGCCGGAATTCGCCAAAAAGATGAAAGCTGCAGGATACGACGGTTTTCCCGTGAAAATGGTACAGTCTCCGTCAAATATCACCACAGAGCTCGTCAAGGTCGAAAAAAAGGGGCTTGATGCGGCATTATTCGCGGTTCCGGCGGGTTACACGAAAACCGAATTGCCAACCATGAACTATAACATCTCACCCGGGCAGCGTGAAAAGATGGAAGCTGCGATGAAAAAAATGCAGGAACGGATGGGCACGCAACAAGGGCAATAATTTGTACATATTATAACCATGCATTTTCCGCGCCGATCCGGCAAGGATAAAGGGTATCGGCGCGTCGTATTCGGGGTTGCTCGAAGCTGCCGGCGTCGATACCGTGCCCGAACTTGCCCAGCGTAATCCTTCGAATCTGCAAGCGAAAATCAATGCGCTTAATTCCAAAAAGAAGCTTGTGCTGCAGCTTCCGTCGTTCGAACAGATAAGCGAATGGATCGTTCAGGCTGAATCCCTTGCCAGGGTTGTGACTTACTGACAGCAAGCTTTCCTGCGATCGATTGCCGTGCCGGGTATTGTTTAATGCCGCAAACGGTTATCATGTGTAATACGGGAGACAGTCTTTTCAAGGACGGTCTCCCGTTTTTATTCGCGATTGAAATTTGAATATCCGGATTTTAATTTATATTTAGTCGAAATAAAGTATTTGTGCCGCTATTCCGGTCTTTATCTATGTTATTCTGACAACAATCGAACAACAAGAGATCAATGAGTTGTAAAACCCATGACATCGAGCCGCGCATTGTAACCGAGATTATGCGGTGTATTGCTGATATTTCTTATGGAGAGGTAGTGGTTACCATTCATGACGCACGAATCGTTCAGGTAGAGAAAAGGGAGAAGCGCCGATTTGATTTGACTTCAAGCGCTAACAGCCGTATGAAATTCAAGCAGGGTCAGGCTGATCCCGGAAGTTCGGAAAAATGATCGTGGATTTTACTGATACGGATCCCATTTAATTCATAAAGCCGGATAAAACCTTTTGTTTTATCGGGGTATATTGCTGTTTCATGTTTTTTATTTATAAATATTCTAAATAGATATAAATCCATTTGGCGCAACTATGAGAAAAAGAGATTACACCCTTTTGGCGCTGTTGTTGATTTCTTCAGCGCCGCTTCAGGCGGAAGAGGCTGAGTCTCGCTTCACGCTCGATGAAACCGTTGTGACTGCGACTCTTGCGGAGACGTCAGTCAGTAAGGTTCCGGCGGCCATAGAGATAATCACTGCGGTCGAGATAGCGGAGATGGGCGCTGAGACGCTGCATCAGATTCTTGCTGAGGCTCAGAGCGTTACGCTTGAGCCGACCAGCGGACGCCAGAGCGTCGTCCGCATGCGGGGGCTCGGGAGCAGTTCTACGCTGGTCTTGCTCGATGGCGTCAGGTTGCCGTCGGGATTCCAGGATAAGGTTGATCTTGTGGAGATTCCGGCAGGCATCATCGAGCGCATCGAAATTGTGCGTGGTTCGGGTTCGGCGCTCTATGGCAGCGATGCCATTGCCGGCGTTGTCAATGTCATAACGAAGAAGCCTTCCGGGCCGTCGAAGGCATGGTTGAGTTCCCGTTACGGCGAAAGCCGCCATGGCGAAGCGGAAGAGACGGTATTTGAAGCCGGCGTAAGCGGCAGTACCGGTTCGCTCGGGTATGTTCTTGCGGGTTCTTTCTCCGATAAGGGTCGTTTCGATTTTGACCCTGCCGACAGGAAAACCGATGGCGACGATATGCGCATCGCATCCGGTGCCGGTCGTCTGGTCTGGCAGGCGGGCGATAGGACAACGGTAAGTCTTGGGGTGATCTATGCCGAGGTCGAACGAGAGGGTATCCGTCCGAAGAGAAACAAGGAGAACGACTGGTTCAACAATTCCGACCGGTTTACCGGCAGTATCGAGCTGCAGCATGAGTTGGGGGAAAGTTCGGAGTTGCTGTTGCGCCTGTCGCGGTCAGAATACGACTGGGGTCTGAAGCTGATTCCCCGCGACAATACGGCTCCGGAACTGCATGACGTGGAGCAGGTTTCTGCGCAGTACGAAGGCCGCTGGAGAGGAAAGGTTATTGACGGGCATATCGTGACTGCGGGTATGGAATACAGAACGGATGATCGGATTGACGATGGTCTTGAGAGCGATATTGAGAATTTCGCCCTCTTTTTGCAAGACGAGGTGTCACTTGGCGACAGGTTTCAGGCAGTTCTCGGGTTGCGTTACGACGATCACTCCGGTTTCGGATCGGTTTTCAGTCCGAGAATAAATCTTGCATACCGCTTGAGCGATATACTGCGCCTGCGTGCGGCCTATGGTGAAGGGTTTCGTGCGCCGACAGCTTTTGAACTCTACTCCGGTTCGCCCTATACCATCAATCGGATACTGCTGCCGAATTCCGATCTCGAACCGGAAACTTCGAAAACCCGGGAGATCGGTGCGGATCTCGCTCATAATGGATTCTCGCTTGGTCTGACGGCATTCAGGAACGATATCAGGGATATGATAGCGGAGGTTTTCACCGGGTCGTATGAAGGTTCAAGTCCGAGGATACCGGTCAACAGAATGGAGAATATCGCCGATGCCATGACGCAGGGGCTTGAAGTATCGGCATCTCTTAAGCTGCCGGGAGGGTTCGAGCTTTCCGATGAGCTGACCTGGCTTGAGAGCGAGAACAAGGCGACAGGTCAGGCTTTGCTCTATGTGCCGGATCTGTCAAATGTTCTTAAGCTTGCCTGGCGAAATAAGCCGGCCGGTTTCAATGGTAATGTCCGGCTTGTGACCGTCGGCACGCGTTCTATCGGTGCCGGACTGAAAAGTGCCGGATATTCCATTGTGAATCTGCAGGCATCGAAAACACTAACCTCGCAGGTAAAGGTCTCTGCCGGAGTCGATAACGTATTCGACAGGAAGGTCGAGGATGCGTATGGCAATGTCTATGGGCCGGGCAGCAGTGGTTCCTTTTACTATGGCGGAATCAGCATTGAAATCTGATCATGGTCGAGGAGTAGTGTCGGGCAGAAAATGGAGCAACAATGAAAAGAAAAATATCAGTTCTGATTGTGTCAGGAATCTTCTTGACAACCATTGGTTGTATAGCCGGAGAGAAAGAAAAAACAGCGGTTTCAGAAGCTGAAGCATGGCTTGCTTTGGTAGACGACGGAAAGTATCAGGATAGTTGGAAAGGGGCGTCAGGCTCGTTCCGGAATGCAGTCAGGATGATGCAGTGGGATCATACAATGAAGTCAGTACGAAAGCCGCTTGGAAAGATTTTGAAGAGAGGGCTGAAGAGCGCTACATACAAAACTTCGTTGCCAGGTGTTCCTGATGGAGAATATGTTGTCGTCCAGTACTCCACGTCTTTTGAAAACAAAAAGTCTGCAATCGAGACAATTATTCCGATGGTGGATTCTGATGGTGGTTGGAGGGTGTCCGGTTACTTCATCAAATGAATAGCCAAAACAGTCGCTGGTATTGGCGCTCACATCGAAACACAACGCTAACGTTATGAGTCGGAAACGGATGTTTTTTCTGGCGGTTCTCCTGACCTTCCCTGCCTTGGCTTTTGCGCCTTCGGGTGAGGGGTATGGTGGCTCTCACGAGGGGACTTTGGCCAGGGCAGAGAAAGTGGGAGAGAGGGTTTATCGTCAAAGCTGCATGGTCTGTCACTCCCTTGTGCCGCCACCCAAAGCTGCTCCGCCGATAAAAGGTCTTGCCAGGCACTATCGTGAAGCGTTCAAAAGCAGGCGCGAAGCAGTGGATCACATGGTGGCTTTCATGAAAAAGCCCGATGCATCGAAAGCTGTTTGTCGTAAGGAAGCGATAAAACGTTTCGGACTGATGCCGGCTATGAGTCTTCCGGAATCCGAGCTGCGGAAGGTGTCGGAATGGGTATGGGATCAGTACGATCCCGGAATGAAGCCCGGCGACCATCAGCATTGACGAGTCCGGAAAAATCGTGTTGGAGAGAAAAAACGATGCGACTGTACCTGCAGAGCGCAAATCATTACAGCATCGAAGCTGGCGACCGGAATTCCGGAGTTTGCCTTCGGCAAGGTCAACAACAGCTATGTTCAACCAGAGAAGACTGAAAAAGAGAGCCTGCAGGACGCTCATGGTGCTGCTTGTCGCGGGATATGCCGGCAATGCGGCCGCCGAAGAGAAAGATGTTCCGCAGGAAAGGTCGGAATACACGCTCAGGCAGATAACGGTTCTCGATGAAAAAAAGGATCCCGGCAGGAGCGAACTCAAGGGCGATTCACTGCGGACAATGCCGAATTATTCCGGTTCGATAACCGGAGCGCTCAAGGGAATGGCGGATGTGCAGTTCTCGAACGACGCGGAGAGCAGTCTTACGGCCGGCGAGATCAGGCCACCCCGGATTTCCATCAGCGGGGCCAAGCCCTATGAAAATGCGTTTGTGGTCGACGGTATCGGCAATACCAATACCTTCAATCCGAGTGGTCTTGGCGCGGAAGATAACAATGCGGGCGCCAGTTTTAACGATCTCAGTGTTCATGGCGCCGAACAGAACCTGTTTTACGATACTTCGCTTGTCGAATCCGTTTCGGTTTATTCCAGCAATATTTCGGCAAAATACGGGGGATTTACCGGCGGCGTCGTCAGTGCCGACATCAGGGATCCGCGTACCGATCGCTGGCATTTCAGTCTCAGCGGAAAGCATTCGAGAGACGAGTGGTTTCTTATGCGGGGTGTAGACGGCGACTCGGAGGAGCCGGACAACCAGCCTGATTTTTCGAAATACAGGTTGACTGTGATAGCGGACGGTCCTCTTTCCGAAAAGGTAGCTCTGATGGTTGCGGCATCGAGGCAGCATTCCGTCATGCCGCTCGTCAGGAGGGATCGGATTGGCATGACGACATACAGCTACGATGAGGACGATCAGCACAGAACCGGCGAAAATTATTTTCTCAAGCTGGTTGCGAAGCCTTCCGACAGGTTGAGGCTGACGGTAGACGCAACGTATGCCCCTTATGAAGAGAGGCGTTGGCGGGCGGCCTGGGCGGACAGCGACTGGGAGATCAATAACGAAGCCTTCAGGCTTGCCCTTGGTGCTGACTGGACGACCGATCTTGGCGTCATCGAGGCAAAGGCGGCATGGCAGGAGAGCGGTTACAGCAGGGACAACGAGACTGCTTATCGCTACTCCTATTCAAATTCCGTTACAAAAGAGGGGGAACAGTATGGCGGGGTAGGCGATGCGACCAATGAAAACAGAACGGCGGTGTTCAGGGTCGATTTCCAGTCTGTTCCTCTGGAGCTGCCCCTGCTGAAGGGTTTTTCTACCGGCCTTGAATTCACTGCTGAAGCGCTCGATATGTGGAACGAGGAGGCGGTGGCCGACGTGTATGTGGAGAGTGCTCCCCAAATCCTGCATACCCTGACCAGATACCTTGAGCACGATCAGTCGAAATCGCTCGCGACGCTGGGTTACTATGCTTCGGCAGACCTTGGACTTGGAAGACTCTCTTTTACTCCGGGTTTCCGGATCGATTACGACGACTTTACCGGTAATGCCGATATCGCACACCGCCTGAAAGCGGAGTTCGATACGTTCGGCAACAGTATGTTTCGTCTTGTCTCGGGGTACAACCGCTATTACGGTACAGCACTCAGAGCTTACGCCTTCGACCGGTACCGGCCCTATCTGAACAATCAGTGGAAAACAGTCAAGTCTACAGGAGTGACTACGCAGACCATTACCGACAAGGTCAGCGCCGATTACAGCTTTGACACTGACGGACTTGCTACACCCTATTCCGACGAAGTGATGGGCGGTATTGCCGGTAATATCGGGAACCTCGGGTACGGGTTCAAGGCTGTCAGGCGCGATCATCGCAAGCAGCTCCTGAACAGGGTTGAGCGTATCGATTTTCCGGATGGATCCTACGATTACAGGAGCTGGATGACCAACGAGGGAAAAGGTTCCTATGAAGGACTTTCCGCCGACCTTTCCTGCGCTTTCGATGCCGGGGAGTGGGGCCGGCATTCGCTGACGCTGGGAGCCGCAAAATCGTGGATTAAAACGTTCAACGGAAACTATTACGATAATGCGTTTTCGGAAAATAACGGCGTGGAGCGGGAGTATTTCATGGTCTTCTATAACGGAGAGCCGATGTTGCGTGCGGCCATGCCGGCCGATAACTACAATGCGCCCCTGGCGATCACCTTTACCTGGCAGGGAAGTTTCTTCAACGACCAGCTTCGGCTCTATTCCGTCAACCGGTGGCGCGACTGGAGCAAAGGGCTTAAAGCAGACAAACAGATAAGCAGCGCCACGCCGTACGGGACGACATCCGGAAGCAATACGTCTCCAAGCTCATACTGGCTGAACGAGACGGGGTCGAGGTATTACGACGCGTATGTTATAGGCGATATTGCGGGCGGCTTCATGTCGGATCTTTCGGTCGAGATGGATCTTTACAAATCCGAAGGGCTTACCGCCACGCTGACGGGCGACGTCTACAACCTGTTCAACGCGAGCATCGGAACCAGCGTTGCGGAAGGAGGGACGGTTCGCGGCCGGGGGTATTATCTCGGTTTCCGATGCGAGTTATAAGGGTTTGTTCGTGCTGCCGGTCAGGAGTGTCGTTTGCCGGCAGCGCTGTATTTGTTGATTTCAATGCGGTTGATTGCAAGTATGGATTCGCTTATAGCGTGTAAAGGTCTCAGGCATGCCTACGGCAGAAAGCAGGTGCTCCACGGTCTGACGTTCAGCGTGGAATCCGGCGGCATATTCGGCCTGCTCGGAAAAAACGGCGCAGGCAAGAGCACGGCGATCAATATCCTCATGGGCTTTCTTCGTCCGTCAGGAGGAACGTGCAGGGTGCTCGGCGAGGAGAGCCATGCGCTCTCTCCCGAAGTCCGTTCGCGTATCGGTCTGCTGCAGGAGGGGTTCGTACAGTACGATTTCATGCGTGTTGCCGAACTTGAGCGCTACTACGCGCCCTTTTATCCCGGATGGAATCGCGAGGTTTTCTACGATCTGATCGGACGGATGCAGATGCCCGACACCAGGCGGTTATCGGCAATGTCGAACGGCCAGCGTTCGCAGGTGGTGCTCGGGCTGATCATGGCGCAGATGCCGGAACTTATGATTCTCGACGATTACAGCATGGGGCTCGATGTCGGATATCGCAGGCTTTTTGTCGATTTTCTGCGCGAATACGTTACCCTGCACGGTACGACGGTGCTTTTGACTTCTCACGTGGTGCAGGAGCTCGATCGCGTCATCGACCGCATGGTGGTGCTCAAGGAGGGGCGGGTCTGCGCCTGCATGGGAAAGCGCGAATTCATGGACTCTTTTCGTTGCTGCAGTTTCCGGCGTACGCCGGCTTCATTGGCGATGAAGAGCGACGACACCGTTCGCAGCATCGAGCATATGGCGAAAACCACCTTTGTCTATGGTTTTTTCAGTGAACAGGAAATTGCCGCGTATCTGGAACGGCATCAGGTGCCGGCAGCTGATCTCGTGTCAGTTCCCATGAGTTTCGAAGATGCCTTTGTCGGGCTGACCGGCAAGTACTGAGTCGGGCGAAGGTCGATGAAATATGCAATAGCGAAAAACAGTATATGACAAAACAGCAGTTACGATCCCTGATTTCAAAAGAGCGGATCAAGCTCCGGAGAGGAATATGGCTCCTGCCCATGCTGCTGCTTTATTCCGCTGCCGACTCCCTGCTCGCGCTGCACTCCCTGCAGCGCGCCTATGGTTCCTTCGGCCTGTGGGAGACAATCGTATTCAGGCAGCCGCAGTTTTTCGGCAGGTATTTTCTCGTGGTCGTCTGCGCTGTCCTCATCGGATTTCTGCAGGCATGGCCTGAGTCGCAGGGAAAACGCCTCCGTCTGCTCTACCATACGCCGATCGAGCCGGTTTCGGGCATCGCCGTCATGCTTGCCACAGGCACCATCCTGCTGCTGCTGGTCAATATCGCTGCGACGGCCCTTTTTCTGGGGACCATGCAGTGGTTTCATTTTCCCCGGGAGATTATACATCCGGCCTTTCTGACCGTTCTGCCCTGGATTCTGCTCAGTATCGCGGCGTATTATTCCAGCGTGGCATTTTTCAGCAGCGGAAGCCCCGGCGTCAGGCTGCTGATAGGGGCGGCGCTCTATCCGATCTGGAACATGCTCGGAGCAAGGGGTGCCTATGGCCTCTACGAACATTCGATCTGGATATACGGCTTTGTAGCGTTTCTGTTCGTCTTCGTTGCCTGTTACGCCATTCTGCACTATATGCGCCATGCCGCACGGGGCAGCGCGTTTGTTTTTTCACGTATGATCACCATCATTCTGGCAATCTGCGGACTTGGTTCCGTGCTGCTTGCGCTCTACTGGAAAATCGTGATACCTGCGGATCCGCACACCTCGATGCACTTCAGTCCGGTACACCGCCAGTTCGTGATCAGCGATTTTCCTGCGGGCAAGGGAGCTGCTCCGGATGCAGAACCGAGCTATCTGCTCGAAAACGGCACCACCCTTTCCAGAGAACAGTATCGGGCGGCGCTCCCGTTTCTTTATGTCAGGGACCTCGTCAAATGGGAGATGTTTCCGGAGAGCATCGGCGGAGTTGCCATCTCTGCGCTTGAAGCCGAACGGGCATGGCAGTTCGTCCGACTCTCTTCGTTCGACTGGAATTCTCCTCCTCCGATGCTGCACATGCTTCTGGAATCGAATCCCGCCGGGGCAAGGCTGCAGAAGCCCGATGATTTTTTCAGGGTCTCGTATGACGGCTACGGAATCGAGTTTCTGACGCCTCATAACGGAATAACTGACCGCCCGAAGAGTCGAGCATTTACCAATGCGCTGGGTGATGCCGGATTTATCTATCCGATTCGTGCTGTCGGCGGCAATCCTGATGTGAGAAAGCGGTACGATGTCGGCTATTTTCTTGCCGATTCCGCAGGCTCGCTCTTTCAGATGCGGATGGTGGACGGCAAGCCTGCATGCAGGCGCCTGGAAGGTCATATCGAAGGCTCGGTGCGCCAAATCCATATCAAAGAGCATCATCGACAGGAGTACTACGGTTTTATCGTCACCGACAGGGCACTCTATGCCGTCATGCAGAAAGACGGAGCGCTGAAGCGAATTCCCGTCGGACGTTTCAATGCTGACGATCTTACTCTGGCGCTTTGGTCCGACATCCTCTACACGTCGGTTTCCCTGGAGTCCACCGAAATGAACTATGCGGGCAGGTCGGGCATTGCCATGACTCCCGATTTCAGGGTCGTGCATCGCTACATGCAGCCGACCGACGCCGTATACCTCGAATCGGTGAATGTGCTGAAGACATTCGCGGCATTTCTCTTTCCGGTTCAGATCATGCAGGACATCTCCGGCTCTTCGTTCAGGTATCTGCAGGTCCGATATGCTGAATCGGTGCCGGCGGCGCTCTCCGGCAGCGTTTTTGCGCTTGTCGTGTTCGCTCTGATCTCGAGGCTGGGGTTTGGGCTCAGGAGAGGGTCGGATTATGCGCTTGTCGCCGTTTTCGGCCTGACGGCCGTGCTGGTGCTTCTTCTTTCGGAAACGGATTCGTTCCTGTCGTTTACGCGCCGGAATTGAGGCGTCAGGGGATGCCCGATACGGGATTATACGCCACTGTACCTGCAGAGCGCACTCAATTATACCAGTCGAGACCTGTTACCGGACATCCGGTGCCTGTTTCGAGGAAAGCCACACACAGCTATGTCACATAAACAGAAGTTATGCAAAAAAACCTGCCGCGCGCTCATGGTGCTCGTTCTTGCCGGTTTTGCCGGAGAGGCCCGGGCGGAGACGGACACGCAGTCTGTGATACTCGACAAGATCGTGGTCAGCGCAACAAAAACGCCGCATACGCTCGGCGACGTGCCGGTCGATGCGGAGGTTATTACCCGCGAGGAGCTGCTGAAGCGGAATGTCCAGACTGCACAGGATGCGCTTGATCTTACGTCAGGGCTCAGTTTAAAAGCAAAAGCCGGATCATGGGGAAATAAAGGAAATGTCAGGATATTTGGGTTCGACGCTAAATATACCCTTGTGCTGGTTGATGGACAGAGGTTATTGGGCGGTCATCAGAATGCTGTCGATCTGCAACAGATTTCCGTTGAGATGATCGAACGGATAGAAATTCTCAAAGGGCCTGGATCGGCGCTCTACGGCAGCGATGCTGTTGGCGGGGTGGTCAACATCATCACTCGCAAAGGGGCTGATAAGCCGGAGTTTTCAGGATCGCTCGCCATGGGATCGCGCGGAACGGTTGTGGGCTCCGTTTCCGGCGGAGCCGGATCGGAGAATCTGAAGACACGGTTCAACTATACCTATCGGGAGTCAGATGGCATTAACGAGGATATTGACAGTTATAACGAGCATATACTGCAGGGTACGGTTTCGCTGAATGTTTCGGATAATGTCGGGTTCAGTCTCAAACCATATTATTCGTTTCAGGATATGGAAGATCAGATGGTGAATCAGGAACGCTATGGTCTCAATGCCTTGATGAACTGGGTGCCGGACGAGTTGTCTTCGCTGAAGCTGCGGGGATCTTTTTATGAATTCGGCAAATGGGATGACGGCAGCTCAGAAAAGACAGTGCTCGACAACTATGAAGTCGAATTGCTCTATTCGCGTTTGGTGTTCGATAGTCATCTCGTGACCGCCGGGTATGAGTTCTGGAACGAAAGAAGGGATTTTTTTGCTTCTCCGGGAAATAACCTCAAGATGGATCAGACTTTGCACAGCATTTATCTTCAGGACGAAATCGATTGGTCTCCCGTCGTGCTGGTACTTGGAGGGCGTATCGATTCACATGAGAAATGGGGAGATGAAATCAATCCGAAAGCAAGCATCATGCTCAAGGCAACAGACGAGTTGAAAATCCGGGCTTCCATCGGTCGGGCATTCAAGGCGCCTTCGCTCTTAAGCCTTTATGATGAATGGATGATGGGATCTATTACGGTGCATCCCAATCCTGATCTGAAGCCGGAAAAATCGATCGGCTATCAGGCTGGCGTGGAATATGCTTTTGCCAGGGACATCATCGGCAAGGTGACCTGGTTCAGGAATGATGTTGAGGATATGATACATTCGTACGTTGAATCTCTTCCGGTCCCCGGTTCGCGTCCTCAATTGCATATGTACTATGTCAACATCGATGAAGCGATGACACAGGGCGTGGAACTGAATCTCGATGCCCGTTTCAGCGAATGCGTCTCTGCAAGAGTCGGTTATACCTGGCTTGATACCGAAGATAAATTAACAGGAAAGGATCTGGCCTTCAGTCCGGAGAGCAAATTCGTTTCCGGTCTGGATTTCGCGTTCTGTCCCGCTGACCTGTCGCTTGGTCTCGAAGCTTCGTATATAGGCGAGCATTATGACGCAGATGAGACAATGCTTGAGGGTTTCTGGGTTTGCAATGCAACGTTGACCAAAAAATTCAGCGACCAGACAGAGGCGTTCATCAGGATCGACAATGTTTTTGGCGAGGAGAGGATTACCTCAGAGTACGATCTTGACGGAACGGAATTTCTTGCGGGGTTGAGGGTGAAGATCTGACAGGTTCTTTTCCCTTATCCCCGAAGCCCTGGCGTTCCTTTCGGTTCGTCAGGGCTTTTTTATGAGGTTATTGCCGGGGTTTTGCGCTTCGTATTGCTGTCGCATGCATTTCCGCAGTTTTCACAATCCACCGTTCAAGTTCCTCGTCCGGCAGGATCGCGTCGGGTCTGTAACGCACCTTTTCCTGGTTGTCGTCAACCGATGCCACCCCTCCTCCGATGATCTCTATCTGGAATTGTTCGCTGAATGAGACCAGCAGAGGAATCACGATTGCTCTTTCATGGTTTTTCAGGATCCGCCTGATTGCCGATGCCGTGCTGTCCGGGCTGTAGTGCGCGACATGGCCGCATCAGGCCGTGGCGTATCCGCCGAATTTCCCTTTCCGGACGGCTTCCCGTCCGGTATTCGCAAACAAATCCTCCCAGATATTACCGAATTCGCTCGATCCGTACCCGACAAGCACAAGCCCCTCTTCAGCCGGATTGCGTGAAAGCGATTGCGCTCTTCGAAGGACGTTGTGAAAGCGCCGATGAAAACCGGCAAAGAGTAAGGAATGAAAGAGTCCGACATGAAAGGCATAGCCAGCCATCATGGCCCCGAGTCATGCCTCGACCTACAGCAATGTGGTGGGGAAGCGTTGACAGGG
>VGGK01000004.1 GCA_016868665.1 Chlorobiota bacterium | reverse complement strand
CGTTATACTCCTGAGCAGCTTGCACAAAGGAACGCTACGGTCTGGACCGATGTTCAGCTCATTCTTGCACCCATTCAGTTTGTCGTTTTTCTTGCCGGTGTCGGCGTGACTTATCTGTATTTCGTCAATCCCGGCATCATTGCTTTTTTCTGGGTTGATGTAGCCATTCTTTTCAAGTCTTTCCTTTTTGCGTTGCTTTTTTTTACCGGGGCTTATTTTGAGAAAGAAATTTTCGACAAGTGGATTTTTTCCAGGGAGTTTCTCTGGGAGGATATCGGCAGCGTTACGGCCGGAGCTTTTCATGTTTTGTATTTTATTCTGGCTTTTACTGGTGCAAGCCGCGAGGTTCTTGTCTGGGAGGCGTTTCTTGCCTACTTCACTTACATTGCCAATGCAATGCAGTATCTTGTCAGAATCCTGCTTGAAAAAAGAAATGAAAAGATTCTGCATAACAGCAATGTCTTGTCATGACGCTGTGGTATAATGGTATTTTAAATTTGTTTTGCCCTTTTGATGGTGTTTGTCAAACAATCAATGTGAAATTCATGCTGAAAGGAAGTTTTACCGAGTTATGGAATAAGGCCATGATCTACACAGGTTCAGGATGGCTGGTGCTTGTCTGTATGATCTGGGTTTCCGGACATTTTACTGATAACGTCGAACGGATTGTTTTCGTCTCCGTGCTGGCAGCAGGATATATTGCTGTTTACATGCTTGGTTTTTACATCAAGCGACGGCATTCCGGAAAGGCTGTAAATTTGTGAGGGCGAAGCCAGTTTCTGCTTGGTGACTGTTTCCTTTTATTATTTGTTTTTTTAATGCTAACTCATTAATAAGCCATGAGTACCAAAAGAATTATTACGAAGGAAGATGTGCATTTAAAAGCAAGGCTGCTTTCCGAGGGGGCAAAGGTAACGGTCAACAAGCCGCCGAAAACAGGGTTCAACCCGTTTCGTGCCATGGTGCTCAATGGCAGCGATCTTGCAACTCTTGTTCGCCCGGAACCGTATACCCGCCTTGAGGTACAGGTTAACGGGGACGATGTCGAATTTTATGATTGCGGCAAACACCTTGCAAGCGGCAGAATGCAGGAGTGGTTCTCATGGCGCGACGGTACTTTGAGTAACGGACGCCCGGTTAATGCTGCCGTAATAGGAATGAACCAGGATATTATCAATATTCATTACAGTTACAGTTGCGATAACAACAATACAGGTCGGTCATGCAGATTCTGCTTTTTCTTTGCCGACCAGCATGTATCTGTAGGGCAGGACCTGGCAAAGATGCCGTTCCAGAAAATCGAGGCTCTTGCAAAAGAGCAGGCTGAAGCGGTGAAAATAGCAACCGATAACGGGTGGAGGGGGACTCTTGTTGTTATCGGAGGTCTTGTTGCACCGGAACGTCGTTCGCAGGTTGTCGACCTTGTTGAGATTGTTATGGCGCCCTTGCGTGAGCAGTTGAGTACGGAAGTGTTTAATGAACTGCATATAACGGCTAATTTGTATCCTCCTGATGATTTTAAGGATATGGAGCGCTGGAAGGCTTCGGGTATCAATTCAACAGAGTTTGATCTTGAGGTTACCGATCCTGACTATTTCAAGGCGATCTGCCCGGGGAAATGTGCAACATATCCCCTTGAATACTGGCATGCCGCCCAGGATGCCTCAGTTGAGATTTTCGGGCCAGGCAGGGGTACCACAAGCTTTATACTCATGGGTCTTGAACCTATGAATTGTATGCTGGAGGGTGTTGAAGAGCGCCTGTCGAAGGGGGTATATCCCAATATGCTGGTTTACCAGCCTGTGCCGGGAGCTGATATGTTCAGAATGCCTCCGCCAAACGCCGATTGGCTTGTTGAGGCTTCAGAGAAACTGGCAGACCTTTATTTCAAGTATCAGGATCGTTTTGATATGCCCCTTGCTACGGACCACAGGCCCGGTTATACGCGAATGGGACGTTCCCAGTATATTATGCTGACAGCTGATGTGATTGCACGCAGATTGTATGAACAGGGTTATGAACTTCCAGCTGCATATCCTGTTTAACAGGTCATAACAGCATAGTTGCAATTGCCGTTTACCATGCTTGTTCGATGGTAAACGGCAATTATTGTTATTACATGTTTTCTTGTTCTGCATTATGTGAGAATTCCGTTTAAAATAAAGGGTTACTTATGCAAAACCTCTGGAACGATGCCGATCTTCAGCGCTCCGTAAACGGGCAGCGCAGTGCCAACGATATTCCTGCAGAACTTGCCGAACTCGTGTACGCCTCCCGTCTGCTCGGCAGCGAGAGTTCTCTTGTGATGCACGGCGGGGGCAACACCTCGGTCAAAAGCGAGCTGCACGATATCATCGGCTACAGGGTCAATGTCATTTTCATCAAGGGGAGCGGCGTCAATCTGGCGGGGGTGGATGCGCACGATTTTATGCCGGTACGGATCGAGCCGCTGCAGAAGCTGCAGCATCTCTACGCTACCGGCGGGCGCAGCAGCGAAGAGGATATACAGCAGTTCTCGACGCAACGGTTCAAAAACTTCCTCTATCTGAACCTGTTCTACCTGACCGAGCACATGGTGAACCATTCGCTTTCACCCTCGATCGAAACCCTGCTTCACGCGTTTCTGCCCCACCGGTTCATTTTCCATACGCACTCCACGGCGCTTCTGACGCTCAGCAACCAGCCCGACGGCCAGGATCTCTGCCGGGAGGTGCTCGGAGAATCGTTCGGCATGGTGCCCTATATCAAGCCGGGTCTCGGGCTCGCCCGTTCGGCTGCTGCGGCCTACGAGTCGACTCCCTCCATCAGGGGCCTTGTGCTGCAGAAGCACGGCCTCGTCACCTTTGCCGATACTCCGGATGAGGCGTACCATTGCATGATCGAAAGCGCAAACCGTCTGGAAGAGCGCATAGCCCGGGCCGGCCGGAAGGTTTTTCCTTCGGTTTCGCTTCCCGCCGGGATCGCATCCCTCGAGGATGCCGCGCCGGTTATCAGAGGGGCTGTCGTTGAAGAGAGCACAGCCGGAAGCCGCGATTACCGTCAGTTCGTGCTCGAATTCCGTACTTCACCCGATATTCTTGCCTATGTCAACAGCGATTCTCTTTCCGATGTAAGCCAGAGGGGCGCCATGACCCCGGATTTCATTATCCGCACCAAAAACCGGCCGCTGGTCGTTCCGGCTCCCGATGCCTCCGATCTCGACGCTTTCAAAACGGCGGTTCATGAAGCGGTGGAGCGGTATGAAGCGGAGTACAGGGCTTATTTCCAGCGCCGGCGCGAGGCTGCGGGAATCGAGGTTTCCATGCTCGACCCGCTGCCCAGGGTGGTGCTTGTGCCCGGTCTCGGTCTGTTCGGTCTCGGCCGGACCGCCCGGGAAGCTGCGGTCAACGCCGATATCGCCGAAAGCACGGCATCGGCCATTCTCGATGCGGAATCGGTTGGACGCTTCGAGTCGATTACCGAACAGGAGGTTTTCGATATCGAGTACTGGGAGATGGAGCAGGCCAAGATGACGAAGGTCCGCCACGACGTGTTTGCCGGCAAGGTTGCCCTGGTAACCGGTGCGGCAAGCGGCATCGGGCTGGCGACGGCAAGGGCGTTCCGTCAGCGCGGCGCCGAGCTGGTCATTCTGGACCTGAACCCTGAGGCGCTTCAGCAGGCGGCCGAAGAGCTTGGCGGCGGAGTGCTTCCGATTGCGTGCGACGTTACCGACCGCGCTGCCGTCAGGCGGGCCTTCGACGAAGTGTGCCGCCGTTACGGAGGGCTGGATATCGTGGTTTCGAATGTAGGCGTCGCCCTGCAGGGGCGCATAGGCGACGTTTCGGACGAGGTGCTTCGCCGGAGCTTCGAACTCAACTTTTTTTCGCATCAGTCCATTGCCCAGGAGGCGGTCAGGATCATGCGACTGCAGGGAACCGGGGGCGTCCTGCTCTTCAACGTTTCCAAGCAGGCGGTCAATCCCGGTCCCGATTTCGGGCCGTACGGCCTGCCCAAGGCGGCGACCATGTTTCTCGTGCGCCAGTATGCGCTCGATCACGGCCGCGACGGCATCAGGGCAAACGGCATCAATGCCGACAGGATCCGCACCGGCCTTCTGACCGACGAAATGATCAAAACCCGTTCGAAAGCGCGGGGGCTGAGCGAGCGGGAGTATATGGCCGGCAACCTTCTGCAGGTCGAGGTCACGGCCGAGGATGTCGCCGAGGCATTCGTGCACCAGGCGCTCGAAACGAAGACGACAGGATCGATTGTTACGGTCGACGGAGGCAACATTGCCGCCGCGCTGCGCTGACAGGGAAGTTCCTGAAAAACTGATTGCAGATTGTAAAAAAACTTTAACCGAAAGAGGAGAAGACCATCATGGCTGAATACGACAAGGACAAGCAGGCAAAAGAGTATTACACCGATGTTCCTGTTGAGAAACACGGCTTTTTTCTCAAGGGGGCGCACTCGCTTGACTGGGGCATGAAAAACCGCCTGTCGAGGATATTCAGGCCCGATACGGGCAGAACGGTTATGTTCGCCATCGACCACGGCTATTTTCAGGGGCCGACTACCGGTCTGGAGCGTCCCGACGTCAACATCGTGCCGCTCATGCCGCATGCCGATGCCATCATGCTCACCAGAGGCATTCTGCGCACGACGGTTCCTCCTTCACTCACCAAGGCGGTCGTCATGCGCTGCAGCGGCGGCCCGAGCATTCTCAAGGAGCTCTCCGACGAAGAGCTTGCCGTGGATATCGAGGACGCCATCCGCATGAACGTGGCGGCAATCACCCTGCAGATTTTTATCGGAGGCGAGTTCGAAACCCGTTCCATCCACAATATGACCAGGCTGATCGATATGGGTCTGCGTTACGGCATTCCAACCATGGCGGTCACCGCCGTCGGCAAGGATATGGTGCGTGACGCCAAATACTTCAGGCTTGCCTGCCGGATTGCGGCCGAACTCGGGGCGCAGATCGTAAAAACCTACTATGTGCCCGAAGATTTCGAAACGGTTGTGGCTTCCTGCCCGGTGCCGATCGTCATGGCCGGAGGCAAGAAGATTTCCGAACTCGAGGCGCTCACCATGTCCTATCAGGCAATCCAGGAAGGCGCGGCCGGTGTGGATATGGGCCGCAACATTTTCCAGAGCGACGCTCCGCTCGCCATGATGAAAACGGTCGGGAAGGTCGTTCATGAGAACATGCCTCCCGCCGAGGCGTACGAGTATTTCCAGAGCATCAGTGCGGAAGGATAGACGCAGAAAAGCATCTTCCGCAATGGTTTAGAGCCAGTCGGCAAGTAACTTCGCTTCCCAGTTCCATCTTTCAAAATGATTCAGTTCAGTTACCGTCGCATGATCAAGCTCTTCTCTCGTGAAATCGAAGCCTTCCTGCAGGATGATTGCCCAGCGGTCTTCTTTTGTTGCAGTATTGTGTATTTTATCCGATAACTCCTTGTCCTGCTTCATTTTCGCAAGAAACAACTTTGCGGAATCCTGTGACATACGGCGAAGTCTCCTTTTTATAATTGAAAATCAATGTTAAGGTCATAAATTTAACCAATAAGTCCGGAACAAGAAAAGAAAAATATCCAGGACGGCGGGTTCCAGGGGCTTACCGTTTGGATCATGGTTCTTAGGGTTGTTATTTTATATGTATAGCTGGCATCATCATAAGCAATAACGTCATTTGCAATGATAGCAGATAAAGTTCAAACACTCTACCCGAGGGTATCCGAGTATTTTGGTAAAATCAGAAATGGGAACAGATATCTGGAGCATATTCTGGAGGTGGATAACTTTTGGCAAAATGTCGAGCACTCCCCATGCAGCAAGGTTGTCTTTCAGGGAAGCGAAATGCCTGAAGATGCATGTATTGCCGACGAGTATGATCTGGTTTATGCCGGAGGCTCATTGGGATTATTGCACGCGTCGGTCATGGCTTCGAAGTACGGGAGAAAAGTACTTGTTTTTGACCGCTATGTGAGCGGAAAACCAAGCCGTGACTGGAATATTTCCTGGAATGAGCTTGAAAAGCTTGAACAAGTCGGTCTTTTCTCATATGAAGAGATCAACGCGAGTATTGCTTGCAGGTATAAAACAGGTTGGGCTGAGTTTTACGTGGAAAATGGTCGGAAAAAGCGGCTGTATCTCGATAATGTGCTTGACTGTGCTGTTGAGAGCGACCAACTGCTTTCCATTGCCAGGCAGAAAATTCTTGCCGATGAATCCAGCAGGGTCGTTGACAATATGACATTCATGCGGTGTTTTCAGTTTCCTGAGAGTGTGGTGATAGAGGTTGAGAACAATATGCATGAGCGGGTGTATTTCAGAGCCAAGGTATTTGTTGATTCGATGGGAGTGCATTCTCCGGTTGCCATGCAGTTGAATGACGGGGCATCCTTTACACATCTCTGTCCTACAGTCGGGACTGTTTCCAGCGGCCTCGAAAATGTTGATCCGGATATAGGCGAGATTCTTGTAAGTACGGAGCCGGCCGATACCAGCTCAGGAAGAGGTCGTCAACTGATATGGGAGGGCTTTCCTGCCGGTGGCAATCGCTATACCACCTATCTTTTCTTTTATGATTCCCGGAGCTCCGATAATGATAAATCTCTGCTTGGTCTCTTTGAAACATATTTCCGGAAATTACCTTCCTATAAAAAACCGGGAAAGGATTTTGTCGTCCATCGCCCTGTGTATGGCGTTATACCGGCGTATTATCATGATGGGTTTGAGCGGACTCGGCAAGTTGCCGATAATAATATCCTGATGCTTGGAGATGCCGCCGCACTTGGTTCCCCACTGACTTTTTGCGGTTTTGGTTCTTTTGTTCGCAATCTCAAATCATTGACAGAGGGGCTCGAAAGAGCCTTGGCCTGTAACGGATTTGAAAAGAAGAATCTCGAACAGATAAGCGCCTACGAGCCAAATGTTGCCGCAATGGCAAACCTTATGAAATATATGTGTTATAATAAACATACGGACCATCCGAATTTTGTCAATGAACTGATGAATGAAGTGATGATAGTTCTGGACGGCCTGCCGCCCAGGTACAGGGAAGCAATGTTCAAGGACACCATGGAGCTATCCGATCTGCTTCTGATTGGTTTGAACGTGGCATGGAAATATCCCGGTGTCTTGATGGCGACTGCAAGCAAACTCGGTCTGGATGGATCACTTGGGATGATGAAAAATATGATCGGCTGGGCAATGTCATCAAAAGCTTCAAATTGAATTCTTTATCCATCTAAAACAGGTTTTGACATGGCAAACGAATCACGAAAAGGCGGTTTTTTTTCCGTATTCAGAAAAGAGGACAAATCCGTCCCAAACAAATCGGCTATTGCACCGCAGCAATCCGAAACAAAGGCAGCTTTTTCTGAAAAGCCGGATGTATCAGTTCCCCGTGAGGTGACGCCGAAACCCGTAGCAAACGTAAAGCCTGCCGCCGCTTCGGAACAACAGGAAAAACCTGTTATTTATGAGCCGATAGATACGGCTGCCGCTTTTAACACTTGCTGGAAAGCTTTTGGTGACCTGGGCTTATCGCAGATAAAAACAGTTGAAATGGTGCTGACTATGCTGTCAAATTCCATTGCTAAAATTACCGATGGGCAGCAAACGAAATAAGTGGAGGTTTTTTAAAAAACGATTCAAAAGGAAAAGAAATGCCGCAACTACCACAAAATATTATACCGGAAGAATTGACAAAGCCTGCAGCGGCAATTGTGAGCGGGGCTTTTTTACTCTCACCGCTTGGTATTCCACCTTTTATCAGGGGGATTCCAAGAGTTCTGCTTGCCGGTGCAGGTGGATTTTTTGCAGGAGCGGTTGCTGAAAAGGTTATTGAGAACATTGGTCTGATATTGCCACCTCACCCTGAAGAGGATTAGCCATACCCACCGGAGAGCATCACTGCTCCCGCATCATCAGACGTATATTCCTGACTTGATTTATTGTCGGTTGAAACACGCGTTCAGGTGACTTGAAGCCGGGAAACGGAATTTTCAGGGTGTTATCTTGTGATTGTCTCTTTTTGTGTGGTTGCTATTTCCATTGCAGTCAGGTCACCTGCCCAATAAAAAATTGAAAGGCAATGACGCGAGTTTGCCGATCATGTCGGGCGGCGTCATGCGGTTGATGCATGCCCCATGTGTATTGTTTGCAAGAATTCTTTTTGCAAGGTCTTCCGTTGCTTCCCGAACATTTTCGCCAAGCAGTGAAAGAAAGAGCCGGCCAGCATCGGTTTGCTGTGCGGTTTCAGCTTGCAGCGCCGTACGTATGATTCCCGGTATGATTGTGCCAACCTTGATCTTAAGCGACCTGGTCTCTTCAATAAGGGATTTCGAGAAATAGTGTACAGCCGCCTTTGTCGTTCCAAAAATACCCATTCCGTGAATTATTCCCCCGTCGGCCCCCTGACCTTCAAGATTGTACAGGTATCCCGATCCCTGTTCGATCATTCCTCTGATGGCTACATGAGACCCATTTATGGTTCCGGCAAGATTTACATCGAGGGTATGGCCGATCTGCTTCATATCGAGTTTCCAGAACGGAAGCAACGGGTGGGCAATGCCGGCGTTGTTTATCCAGATATCTACCTGGCCGATCGATTTATGCGCATGGTTCCAAAGTTCCTGAACCTGCTTGTAGTCGGAAACATCACAGGTTTTAGCCGAGATATGTTCGGAGCCATGCTGCTCGATCAGTTCATTCAGGGCTTTGTCAAGGTTACTGCTGTTGCTGCTGCTGATCATGACACGGCAGCCTTTTGAGAGAAATGCATGCGCAAGACCCAAGCCAATTCCTCTACTACTTCCCGTGATGACGATGTTTTTCATGTTAATAGCAGTTTGTTCGGTTAAATTCAGGACTCGATTATTCTTTCTATCAATGAAAGATCATATTGAGAAAGAAGGTCATAGATATGGGTCGGCACAATGCCTATATCATCCGGACGGTACATTTTAAGGAAATAGAAGTTCCTTATAGCATGAATATCTATTGAGTATTTTGCAAATTCAGTTCCTCCTGGACCGGATTTCGCTTTTTTATGGCTCAGATAGATGCCAAGCCATTTAGGCATCGCTTTCCGGTCATCAAGCTTCTCCGGTTGAAGAATCGGCATGAGAGTTGGCTGAAGTGCTGCTTGTACCGCACTATGACTATCGCCAAAAAAAACTTCAGGTGACGTTTCTATTTCATCATTGATAAGATCCAGCAGCTTTTTTCCTCTTTCAGTTCTGACAATAATCCATTGTGTTTTTCTGTTTTTGCTGTAGGGGGCGCCTAAATAGCCGACAGTGATATCTGAAAGGCTGTTGATGTAATCAAAGCAACTCAGGCAGGAGTTCGGAAACACTCCTACTTTCATAACTGCTGATGGAAGGCAGAAAAAAGGGATTTTTTCGACTTTTCCGGCTTTGTGCAGAATATGTACCCTGTAGTCCTGCATGAATTCGAAATTGATAACCGTTTCCGGTTTTTTGCTGATATTCCGGAAAACCCATTGAAGGTGGGATGGTTCCAGATTATCTGTGCAAGGAATGCCTACGATATACAGGTCCAAATCGGCAAAATAGGGGCTTTTTCTTGTAAAATCCCTTACCATATGTACATGGCAGGCAGCGCCGACAATCAGGAGTCTTGTCGTTTTTTCCCGATAAGCCGTATGCAATGCCTGAAGCACCGGAGAAAGTACGGGTTTGTTGCCGCGTGCCTCATGAATATCCTGAGCGGTTTTAGCAAGCACTGCTTTTGGTTTCAGAGGCTCTCCATGAAGCGTAAGCACCGCATCCACAAGGTTTGTTTGCAGAGCCATAGTGGATATTCGGGTAATGATTCCGCTCCATTGCGCTCCATTGACAGGTTTTTTCAATGTTGCGTTGAATCGTTTGAGGCTGATACCGAAACGCAGTTCGTCGCTGTCATCCGGGTTCCTTACTCTTCCGAAAATCCTTTGTTCATGATTTTCTACCCACCCACAACGAAAAACACAGCTTTCCAGGCTCTCCTTCACCGGCCAGGCATTGCCCATGCATAGACCGCATTTGCTGCACAATGGCTCGTCGAAGCGAGGTGTCTGTATTTTTGATGGTTTAGTCATGGGAAGAGGTGAGGTTTTCAACGAAACAACAGAACGTTGCATCAAAATAGGTATTTTGTTTCGAGTGATCAAGAGGCATGAGTTAAGCCCTTATTGTATGGGAGGCTCTGCTACATGATGCTTATGTTGAGAATCAGACAGTGGGAAGACAAACTCTGTCTTGCCATTTTCCCTTTCTATTTCTTCCCCCCTTCGGCGGCAATTTCAGGCATAGAGCAGCAGATATCCGACTGAACCTGACAGAGCATGCTTTCGGTTGCCTGCTGCATGATTTTTGACATAATCATATCGCTCATGAATTTCAGTGCCGGTTCCGGCATGAGATTGAGCGGGAATGACAGTTTGAAATCCAGCGATATATTTGTTTCGAAATGCACGGCTGTCCGGTTGTCGGTCTGGTGAAGAAGGAAGATTTCTGAAAAAGTCTTGCCGATGAAGGTATGGTCGTTGCTGAAAAGCAGTTCCGGGGCCGACTCGACGGTTTCCCAGATTATTTTTTTTCCAGGAGTCTCTGTATCGATGGGAGCCCGGCTTTCACCGGCGTAGCGCTTGAAAACAGCACTGTCTGTCGGGATATGCTCTTCGGTCTGCCTGACAAAAAAGATGGCTACGATCGGGTTGTTTCGAGGATCGTCGACCTCGAAGGTCCATTGAAAAACGTCGAGATCCTCTATGTAGCGGACATATCTGCAGTAAGGATTGCATTTCAGGATTTTCTCGTGATTGGAGAAATATACAGTCGATTCCTGAAGGCATGACTCAAGAACCACTAATGCTTTGCTTTTTCCTACAACTTCCATGATTACACAAAAACGTTTCCTTCTCCTCGATGTTGTTTCATGCTCTTGTTTTTCTCAGGTCAGGCGCTGGAATTCGTTTTTTTTCGCGGGAACCCGATTCAGCTCAGGATGAATGGGCATCTGCTGCCTGAGTGTTCCTGATAAACAGGTTTACTCGCCCAACAGTTCCTTACCTGAAGATTCCAGTATGACCTTAGAATGTAACCGTTCTTGCCACTCTTGCAAAAAACTATTAACCTGACTTCACCGACCCTTTTCATTATATTTTCAGAGAGCATTAACTTTCCCCCGATGTGAGCTTGAAAAACCAGTAAAACAATGTATGGCCATGCATGATGAGTTGCCGTTCAGGATTATTTTTGCCGGGATCTACGTCGCTGGTTTCCTGATGAGAGGCTTGTTTGTACAGCGTTTGAAACCGCAAGGGGAGCCGATAATGCCTGAAACGGGAGATCCAGGCGAAATCAGCCGTTTCAGGGTTGTTTTCCAGAAGGTAATGTTTTTTTTATGGATAGCTATCGTGGCGAGTTACACATGGTATCCTCCATGGGTTGAGGCGTTGCATTTTACGTTTCCCATATGGTTCCGTTACGGGGGCGTTATTGCTGGTGCGGTATCTTTCCTTTTTCTTTTTCTGACCATGAAAGCGCTCGGAAGATACTGGAGTCCTTTGCCCAGGATGATGGAAGGGCATAAGCTTGTAACCTCAGGGCCCTATCGTTTTATCAGGCATCCCATGTATACCGGAATGATGGTGCTTTTTATGGCTTTTATACTTATTACGGCGAATGCGGCCGTTATGTTGTTTAGCCTGATTGCCATAGTTTTGACTGTCAAATGGGCTTTAAAGGAGGAGAAAATGCTGATCGGTTTTTTCGGGGACGAATACCGGGCGTATGTTAAGCGTACGGGGGCTTTTTTGCCAGCCCCCGGAAAGATGGTTCGGCAAATCTTTTTTAACCGGAACGACCAGCCATGAGTTTTGCTGATACAACAAGAGGGAAGATCTACTATGAAGACACCGGATGGGGTGTTGGCGACGATCGGGAAGTCGTTTTGTTTTTCAACGGCTGGTCCATTTCTGCGAGATACTGGATGCCGGTAATCGATCGGCTGTCTTCGCAGTACCGTTGTGTTTCCTTCGATCAAAGCGGAACGGGCCGAACCGTATGCAGCCATTCGTGTCTTTGCTTTTCCGTCGAGGGGTTTGCCGATGAGGCGTCGGAGTTGCTTGTCCGTCTTGGCCTTCTCGGCTCCAGAAAGCTGCATATTGTTGGCCATTCGATGGGAGGTATGATAGCGACTGAAATCTGCAACAGGCATCCTGAATCCCTTGTTTCGGCTACAATTGTCAATTGTGGTATTTTCGATGATGAACTGCTCAAATCTTTCCATCATGTTCTGGTCGGCGGTATGATCGATGTTGCCATGCTCTTCAAGTGGGTATTTATTTTTGAACCGTTCAAGTCGTTGTTCATCGATCGCACCATAGGCAGGCCCATCGAACAGAAGTACAGGACTGTTTTCGTCGAGGATTTTGTGACAAGCGACAGCCGGGCTGCGACCGCTGTCGGGAAATTTGCCATAGATCCTCAAATAATAGGGCGGTATACGTCTGAAGCTGTAAAGATCGGTGCGCCGCTTCTCTGTGTGGTCGGCATGGCCGACCGAACTATCCCGCCAGAAGGCATGCAAACCCTTTATAACAGACGAATCGAGCAGAGTGCCTTCTTAACCAGGCTGGCCAGGTTCGATAATGCAGGCCATCTGCCGATGCTCGAAGTGCTTCCGGAGTTTGAGCTGGCTCTTCGCAGCCATTTTTGTGCAGCAAGCAGACTCCTCGGATAAGCAGAGAGTGCAAGCTCTTTTTTTAGAAAAAAATATTTTATACATTACATACCCATACGGGGTATAGGTATGCGCCTTGGCTGTCTGTAAGTCCTGCAACTTGATGATAAAAATATGGATGATGTTATTCTGAGACTCAAGAAGGTTGCCGGACAGGTCGAGGCACTTGTCAGGATGATCGACGGAGGGGAGGGTTGCGATAAGGTCATTATTCAGTTCCAGGCAGCGAAAGCCGCGCTTGACAAGACCTATTCGCTTGTGCTCGAAAGAAGCCTCAAGGAGTGCATGAGTCATAACGAGTCGGAAAACGTGGGGAAGATTCTCAAACTCATTTCAAAACAGTAGAATACCATGAAGCTATACCAGGCATTGGCCGGTATCTGCCTTTTCGGAGCGCTCTCCGCTCCGGCCGGCGCGGTTGCCGGCAACAGGACCGTCAGGCTTTCGCTCGACGAGGCTTTGCACATGGCCCGAGAGAATAATTATACCATCAAGGCTGCCCGCAGCAGGGTAGATCAGGCTGAAGCGAAGATCATGCAGACCCGCCAGTCGTACCTGCCGAAAGTGACGCTTTCCGAAACCGCTGTAGTGACGAACGATCCCGGCGCCGCTCTGGTGTTCAAATTGCAGCAGAACAGTATACAGAATGCCGATTTCGACGCAGCAAAACTCAATGATGCGTCGACGATAAACGATTTCAACACCTCGCTTCAGGTGATGCAGCCGATCTACAATGCCGATGCGGCCATCGGGCGCAAGGTGGCGTCGACGGCGAAAAAGGCTCAGGAGTTCATGGCTTCGAGGACCGAAGAGTCGATTGCGCTGCAGGTCAGCAAGGTTTATTACGGGCTTATCCTTGCCCGGAAGAATATGGAGTCCATAGAGCAGTCGATCGTTGCCATGCAGGCGCACAGCCGTGAGGCCGGCAAGGCATACAAGGTCGGCCTTCTGCCGAAATCCGACAAGCTCTCGACCGAAGTCAGGCTTGCGGAGCTCAACGAGCAGAAGCTTATGTTGCATGATGCAGCGCGGAACGCTGCCGATGCATTGCGGGCGATGCTTAACCTTGAACAGGATGTCGCGGTCATCCCTACCGGGGATTTCGTGATCGGCAAGGGATCTCCCGATGTCGACGAAGCTCGCGTTCCCGAGAGCCGCGGCGATCTCATGGCCATGCAGGTATATCGGGAAGTTGCAGAGCAGCAGGAGGATATGGCGCGCGCATCGAGGCTTCCGCGGGTGAACGGGTTTTTCCGAACCGATCTGCATAGCGACAATATTTTCAGCGGAGGTTCAAGCTGGGTTATGGGCGTGAACGTGCAGTGGGATATATTCGACGGCATGGCTTCTGAAGGAAAGATCCGGGAAGCCAAAGCGATGGAGCTTGAAGCGAGGTACTCTTACGAAGCGGCAAAAAACGGAAGCCTTGCGGAAATCAGGAAAGCCGCTCGCGAAATGAAAACTGCCAAAGCGAGAATCGCCGTTGCGCAGCAGGCGCTCACCGAGGCCGGAGTCAGCCTCGACTATATCAATGAGCAGTTCAAAACCGGTATGGCCATGACCTTCGAACTGCTTATGCGGGAAAGCGCTTACACCTATGCGAAGCTGCGTCTCAATCAGGCAAGGCACGATTACTGCATAGCAAGGAGCGAACTTGATTATTTCTCGGGCAGGTAACTGCCCCTAAGGCATCCAGTCAACTTACCAGATGGAGATTTTCCGGTATGAGCCTCAGACAGACCATTCTTTTTATTATCGCCCTGGCTCCGGGTATACTTGCCGGGTGCGGCAAAGAGGATCCGAAGCCTGTCGGCAGCGCGCCAACGCAGCCTCCGGTTGTGGTAGAAAGCATCGTCCGGATCGAGAAGGTTTCGGATGCTTCAGGCGCAGTGCTGATTGTGCCGAAGGAGGCTGTTTTCAGCAAAGGGCCGCTGACCGGCGTCTATGTCGTCGGCGCCGGCGGCAGGATTTCCGAACGATGGATAGCCACGGGTCATGCCAGTAATGGATCGCTGGTTGTCATCAGCGGTTTATATGAAGGCGAAATGGTTGTCGGGCGCTACAGCCCGGAGCTTCGGGAAGGAATGGTTGTAGAATAGCAGTTTCAAGATAACAAAGAGGGTTCATACCAATGAATGAAGGTATAGCAGGCAGGCTTGCCCGGCAGTTCATCAATTCGAAGATCACTCCGCTCCTGATGGTGGCGGCACTTCTGGTCGGCATTATCGCGACGTTCATGACGCCAAGGGAGGAGGAGCCGCAGATTGTGGTTCCTATGGTCGATATCTTTATCCCTTACCCTGGCGCGCAGCCAGGGGAAGTCGAAGAGCGGATCTCAAAGCCGTTCGAGCGTTCGCTGACGGAAATCCCCGGCGTGGATTATGTTTATTCGACATCGATGCCGGATATGTCGCTTGTTACGGTGCGTTACGACGTGGGTGCCGATACGGAAGAGAGTATGGTCAAGCTCTGGACCGCGCTCATGAAAAATATGGACAGGATGCCGCAGGGCGTTCAGATGCCGCTGATGAAAAAGGTGGCGATCGATGACGTTCCGGTGCTCAACCTTACTTTCTGGAGCAGGAGCCACGATCCGTACGAGCTCAGGCGTATTGCCCTGTATGCCGCAGAACAGATCAAGAAAGTCGAAAATATCGGCGATGTCGAGATAAAGGGAGGCCAGAAAAGGCAGATACGCGTGCTGCTCGACAAAGAGAGGCTTTCCCGGTACAATGTCACTCCTCTCCAGATCGCACGGCAGGTACAGGCGGCTAACGTCCAGATGACCGCAGGGGATTTCAGGCAGATGAATGAGGAGATCATCGTCAGGTCGGGACGGTTTCTCGATAACGCAGAAGATGTCGGCAGTATCGTTGTCGGCGTTTACGGAGCTTCGCCGGTCTACCTTCGGGATGTAGCCTCCATTACCGATGGGCCTGAAGAGGTCGGCAACTATACGTTTTTCGGCTGGGGGGCGGCATCGGCAAAGAACGGGTCCGGTGAGTATCCGGCAGTGACCCTGACTGTCGCAAAACGGAAAGGCTCCGATGCGACAGCCCTTGCCGAAAAGGTCATTGCCCGCCTTGAGGGAATGAAGGGCTCGGTGATTCCTGCCACCGTGACCGTTACCGAAACAAGGAATTACGGAGAGACGGCATCGGAGAAAGTATTCACCCTGCTCGAACATCTCATAGGCGCCGTGGTTGCCGTTACGGTTGTTGTCGCCCTTTTCCTCGGATGGAGGGGCGGTCTGGTTGTCTTCGCCTCGGTGCCGATCACCTTTGCCCTTACCCTTCTTGTCTATTACCTCTTCGACTACACCCTGAACAGGGTGACGTTGTTCGCTCTTATTTTCGTTACCGGCATCGTTGTCGACGACTCCATCATCATAGCCGAAAATATTCACCGCCATCTTTCGATGCGCAGGATGCCGAAACTCCAGGCATCGCTTGCTGCCATCAGCGAGGTCGGCAATCCGACCATCCTTGCGACACTGACCGTTATCGCTTCGGTGCTGCCTATGGTTTTTGTGTCTGGCCTGATGGGGCCGTATATGAGTCCGATGCCTATCGGGGCCTCGCTGGCCATGATTTTTTCGCTGTTCGTCGCGCTCATCGCAACGCCCTGGCTGTCTTACCGGCTGCTTAAAGCCGACGACGGGCACGCAGGGGAGGAGTACGATATCAGGAAGTCCCTGTATTACCGGTTCTATGAAAAAATCCTGATGCCGTTTCTCAACAACAGGCTGATGGCGTGGGGTGCCTTTCTGTTTGTAGGTCTTTTGCTTGCCGGCTCCATACTGATGATTCCTCTCAAAATGGTTCAGTTGAAAATGCTTCCGTTCGACAACAAGAGCGAGTTCCAGGTGATCATCGATATGCCCGAGGGCAGTGCGCTCGAGAAGACGGCCGTGGTTGCCAAGGAGATAAGCGCATATCTCAGGACCGTTCCTGAAGTGGAGAACTACCAGTACTATGCCGGCACGAACGCTCCGATCAATTTCAACGGCCTTGTCAGGCACTACTACCTGCGCCAGAGCCCCAATATGGCGGATATCCAGGTTAACCTTGTTCCGAAAGAGCAGCGCGCTCTGCAGAGCCATGATATCGCAAAGCGAGTTCGTCCCGAAGTGCAGAAGATCGCCGCACGGCACGGCGCCAATGCCAAGGTTGTCGAAATTCCACCGGGACCTCCGGTTCTGTCGACTCTCGTGGCCGAAATTTACGGCCCGTCGCTGAAAGAGCAGATCGCTCTGGCTGAGGAAGTGAAGAAAATTTTCGGCGAAACGCCCGGAGTTGTTGATGTGGACTGGCTCGTTGAGGATGACCAGCTGGTTTACGACCTTGTTGTCGATAAACAGCGGGCGGCATTCAGAGGGGTTACCACCGAACAGATCGTTCAGACACTGCGCATGTCGCTCGATGGCGTTGAGGTTGGTCTTCTGCACGACGAAGATGCACGCGAACCGGTTTCGATACAATTGCGTCTGCCGCGTGCCGACAGAACTTCCCTGAAGGATCTTTCAGGAATATTCGTCCAGTCGCAGGGTATGGGCAGTCTGACATCAAGGCTTCGTGCCGGACAGATGATTCCGATATCCGAACTTGTAACCATAAAGGAAAAGGTTCAGGACAAGAGCGTCTACCGAAAGGATCTCCATAGGGTCGTCTATGTAACGGCAGATGTTGCAGGCATTACCGAAAGCCCGGTGTATGCCATGCTCGAACTCGACAAGAAGATCATGCAGCTGAAGATGCCCGGTGGCTATTCGATCACGCCTCTCTATACGTCAATTCCTGAATCGGAGGAGCAACTTGCCCTCAAGTGGGACGGCGAATGGCAGATAACCTTCGAAGTGTTCAGGGATCTCGGTACGGCGTTTGCCATAGTACTGGTTATCATCTATCTGCTGATCGTGGGATGGTTCCAGTCGTTCAGGACTCCCATCGTCATGATGATAGCCATACCCCTGAGTCTTGTCGGCATCGTTCCCGGCCATTTCATTCACGGGGCCTTCTTTACGGCCACCAGCATGATCGGCATGATCGCCCTTGCCGGCATCATGGTGCGCAATTCCGTGCTGCTCATCGATTTCATCCAGCTGAGGATTCAGGAAGGGGTCGATCTCAAGCAGGCGGTGGTCGAGTCCGTTGCGGTACGAACCAGGCCCATTATTCTAACGGCAGGCACCGTTGTGATAGGGGCGATCGTCATTCTTTTCGATCCGATTTTCCAGGGGCTTGCCATATCTCTGATGTGGGGCGCGTTACTGTCGACGATTCTTACACTTGGTATCGTTCCTCTGACCTATTACATGATAGAACGAAAAATCTACGAAAAAAAGACCATCAGGCAACAGTAATCCGGAGGGTGAATATGAAGTTTCTGGCAATTATGGGGCATGAAGAGACTCGTCCGCAGGTAAGAGAGCTTTTCAGGAAATTCGAGGTGCTGATGTTCAGCAACATGTCCATAAAGGGATGCTATTGCGACAAGGGGGTGACTCCCCAGTCGTGGTGGCCTTCCGACAAAGGGGTCGGTTCATATTCTTCGCTTTGCTTTGCCATACTCGATGACGGAAAGGCTGATGCTATCATCCGGGAGCTTGAAACCAATCCCATTGCCATCGAACCCGGTTTCCCGGCAAGGGCCTTTCTTATGAACGTGGAAAAAATCATCTGAGGGATCCATGCAGGTTAGACAGTTCCGAACAGGCGGCGACCGAAATTTCGGCTATCTCGCCGTTGATGCAGCGACAAGGGATGCGTTCGTCGTCGATCCATCCTATAATCCAGCCTCGATCGTCCGTCATGCCGAGGCCGAAGGGTGCCACGTCCGCTACATATTCTGCACGCATGCACATGAGGATCATATAAACGGCAATACAGAGATCGGCCGTCTGACAGGCATCAGACCTCTGCTTTTCGGCGATACCTGCCCGGTCACGGGCATCACGGTCGAGGACGGCGCGGTTTTTCCTGTCGGCGCATCCTCTCTTCGAATCATCCATACTCCCGGTCATACACCCGACTCCATCTGTCTTTTTGCCGGGAATGCGCTGTTCACCGGCGACACGCTTTTCAACGGCAAGGTGGGAGGTACGGTTTCCGATGACGCAGCCCGTCTGGAGTATGATGCCCTGCATCGCCTTCTGCGCGTACTTCCTCCGGATACCGTTGTGTATCCGGGGCACGACTACGGGTTGCAGCCGTTTTCGACGCTTGCCGCAGAAGTTTCTTCGAATCCCTTTCTGCTGCAGCCGGACTTCGCTTCGTTCCTCTCGCTCAAACGCAACTGGGCGGACTATAAAAAAGCGCACGGCATAAAATAATTTTTGGTTCATTCCGGACGATTTTTATATTCATAAGTTCCTTTTTTTGCGCATTCGATCGCGCAGGGCCATCCTTCCTTTTTCAGACTTTTCAGATATAGTTGGGGCACTCATCATGAGCTGCCTATTCCAATAACAGCGGGCGCTTTGTCCTTTTTTCAAATCAGAGGAATTTGCTATGGATCAGCTTATAACACTTCGGACTCTACCGGTATCATCCTTGATGCAGAAGGATTTTCAGACGATCAAGGGCAGCTGTACGGTTGCCGAGGCATTGCAGATCATGAAGCGTACCCGGCAAAGCGGCCTCGTTGTAGAGCCCCGAAACGAAGATGACTGTTACGGTATCGTCACCGAGAAGGATATCCTCGAAAAAGTAATCGATCCGGGCGAAGATGTGCATCGCGACCCCTGGAATACTCCTGTGTTCCACATCATGAGCAAACCGATCATAAGCATCAATCCAGCTCTCCGGGTCAAGTACGCTCTCCGGCTTATGAAGCGCACCAATGTCCGGCGTCTTACCGTTATGGAAAACAACAAGGTTATCGGCGTACTGAACATGACCGATGTGCTGCAGGCAGTAGAAGAGCTTCCCGTCCACGACGACCATATAGCCTTGTAAGCGCACGTTCATCGATCAGTCTCTCCTCTTTTTTTTCAAGAGACACCCATTCAATCTGCAGGGTACTGCCGTTTGCTGCCCTTCTTACATTCACTGAATCTGTTTTACAGCTTCATAACGCGATAAGAACGTATGAAACCATTTGATATTGTTATCGTCGGAGGCGGAGGCGCCGGATTGTATGCGGCGATGGAGGCCATGAAAACCAATCCGGCGCTCAATATTGCCGTGCTCTCGAAGGTCTACCCGAACCGTTCGCATACATCGGCAGCCCAGGGCGGAGCCAATGCCGCTCTTGCTAATAAAGCCAAGGACGACACGGTAGAACTGCACATTTTCGATACGATCAAGGGCAGCGACTATCTTGCCGATCAGGATGCCGTGGATATACTTTGTTCCGAAGCCCCGAAGATCATCCGGGAGCTTGACAATATCGGTACGCCCTGGTCGAGGCTCGAGGACAATACGATCGCCCAGAGGCCTTTCGGTGGTGCGGGACGTCCCCGCTGCTGTTACTGTGCAGACAAGACAGGCCATACCATCCTTCAGACTCTCTACGAACAGTGCCTCAAGAAAGGCGTTTTTTTCTTCAACGAATATTTTGCGCTCCAGCTCTCTCTTCATGACAGTCGAATGAAGGGTCTGATCGCCATGAATATGAAAACCGGCAAAATCGAGGCTTTTCCTGCCCGGACGGTGCTTTTCGCAACCGGCGGATACGCTAAAATGTACTGGAACCGGTCAAGCAATGCCGCCGGCAACACAGGCGACGGTCAGGCAATCGCTTATCGGGCCGGGATTCCTCTGAAAGATATGGAGTTCGTGCAGTTTCACCCTACCGGACTGCGAAAGAGCGGGCTTCTCGTTACCGAAGGCGCACGCGGAGAGGGAGGTTATCTCATCAATGCGCTCGGCGAGCGGTTCATGTCGAGGTATGCGCCTGAGAAGATGGAGCTCGGGCCCCGGGACCTGGTTTCGCGTTCCATAGAAACGGAGATTCTGCAGGGACGCGGATTCGACAGTCCGGCAGGAAAATACGTGCATCTCGACCTTACCCATCTCGGTGCAGACCTCATCAAGTCGAGGCTTCCGCAGATTCGCGAGATGTCCATGTACTTCGAGGGTGTCGATCCGATCGATGAGCCAATTCCCGTCAGGCCGACCGCGCACTATTCGATGGGCGGTATCGATACCGATAACTATGGCAGAACAGTCATGGATGGCGTCTATGCGGCTGGCGAATGTGCCTGCGTATCCGTGCACGGAGCCAACAGGCTCGGCGGCAATTCGCTGCTCGATATCCTTGTTTTCGGCCGCATTGCCGGCCATACAGCGGCGGAAGAGGCAGGGAAATTCGAACCGTCTCCGATTACTGCCGACGAGATAGCTGCCACTGAGGCGCGTCTGCGCAGCTACATGCAGCCTTCCGGCCACTTCGAACGCTACGGAATTCTGCGCGAGGAACTTGGGCAGACGCTTGGGCAGAATGTCGGCATCTATCGTGAAGCGTCAAAGATCAGAAAAGGCGTCGCCGACCTGCGAGAGCTTCAGGAGCGTTTCACGCATGTTCGTGTAAACGATACGAGCGACGTGTTCAACACCAATCTCATGCAGGTGCTTGAACTTAAAAATATGCTCGATCTTGCCGAAACAGTTGCGGCGGGAGCCCTTGCGCGGGAGGAGAGCCGAGGCTCTCATACACGCACCGATTTTCCGCAGAGAGACGATGAGAAGTGGCACAAGCATACCATAGCCACCATTGAAGGCGATCGCGTGAAGCTGGGTGAGAAGCCGGTGACCATGGGGAGGTATGAACTGCAGGAAAGAACCTATTAACAACTACCCGATATGACAGGAGCTAAAGAAGCGCATACTGAACCGAAAAGAGATATTACCCTCAGGGTGCACCGTTTCAATCCGCAGGTGGACGGCAAACCGTACTTTGACGACTATACGATACAGGTTGAAAAAGGTATCACCGTGCTGCGTGCTCTCAACTACATCAAGGAGCATGTCGATGCCTCGGTGAGTTTCAGGGCATTCTGCCAGGCAGGCATCTGCGGTTCATGCGGAATGCGCATCAACGGAATTTCTAAACTGGCCTGCACAACCCAGGTCTGGGATGAGCTTGACAGGTGCAAGGAGCCGGGCGTAATCCGGATCGAACCGCTGCGCAATATGCCGCTCATCAAGGATCTCATTGTCGATATGGATCCTCTCGTGGACAAAATGAAACACTACTCGAACTGGGTTGTTTCAAGTATGCCCGAATCCCGGATGGGCAAGAAAGAGTTTCTTGTTTCGGAAGAGGAGTTCCAGAAATATGACAAGGCTACGGACTGTATTCTCTGCGCATCCTGCGTTTCGGAATGTACCATCCTTCGAGCCCATAAGGAGTATGTGTCTCCTGCCATACTGCTCAAATCCTACCGGATGAACGTTGACAGCCGCGACTCCATTCATGATGCCCGACTTGGCGAACTGGTGAAAGATCATGGCGTATGGGACTGTACGCACTGTTACCGCTGTCAGGAGACCTGCGTGAAGCATATACCCATCATGGACGCCATCCATGGCATCAGGGAGGACGCGCTCGAAGTCCGGGGCGTCAAGGACTCCAGCGGCGCCAAGCATGCTGAGGCATTCATGTCGGATATCGAGAAGAAAGGCAAGCTTGTCGAGGCAACGTTGCCCATCCGTACGAACGGTATGGCATGGACGTTGCAGAATCTGCTGCCCATGGCCATGAAGATGATCATGAAGCGCAGGACGCCTCCGCCTCCGCCCCTTGTCAAGCCGGCAAAAGGCATAAAAAAATTCAGGGAGATGTTCAGGGAGATGACGGAGCATGTCAGGGCGGAAAAGAAGTCTCATAAAAAATAATAGTGGAGAATCGCAGTATGAAGAGGTATGCCTATTACCTGAGCTGTATCAACGAGTCCATGACGAAAGAGGTGGACCGTTCCATCGATCTCTGGCAGAAGGATCTCGACATAGAGATGGTGAAGCTCCATGAAAGCACCTGTTGCGGCGGCAGCAATCTTGATTATGTCAGTCCGAAGCATTTTGCGCTGGTCAATGCGCGCAATATCGCTCTGGCCGAAAAGCTCGGTCTTGACCTTATCGTATCCTGCAACACCTGCCTGATGACCATTCGCACTGCGAAGAAGAAACTCGACGAATCTCCGGAGCTGCGCCGGGAAGTCAACGATATTCTGAAGAAGGATGGTCTCGTGTACAAGGGTACGTCGAATGTGCGCCATCTGCTCTGGGTGCTTGCCGATGACGTGGGATTCGAAGCCATCAGGGAGAAAGTCAGGGTGCCGCTGAAAAATTACCGGATAGCGCCGTTCTACGGTTGCCATATTCTGCGTCCATCGGCCGTGCTCGGAAAAGACGATCCGCTCGAACCAAGCTCGCTTGACATGCTGATCGAAGCGCTTGGCGGTACAGCCTTGCCATACGAACATAAAAACCGCTGTTGCGGTTTCCATACACTGCTGGTTGCCGAAGAAGAGTCGCTCAATGTTGCCGCCGAAGCGCTTAAGGAGGCTATCGATATCAAGGCGGATTTCATCGTTACACCATGTCCGCTCTGCCATACCGTGCTTGACGGCTACCAGGCCAAAGCCCTCAGGCAGGCCGGCATCCACACATCGATTCCCGTTTTTCATCTGTCTGAAATGGTAGGACTGGCCCTCGGCTATTCTGAAAAGCAGCTTGGCATCAAAAGACACATCGTGAGCTGAGATCCGCTATGGGGTTTTTGATGCGTGTCGGCTACGCGGTTTATTTCTGCCGTTTTAAAATAAGGCTAAAAAAATGTAGCTTTGCACTTTGAAAAAAACGACCGAAGCAGGCAGTTCCGGTTGCTTGAGCGGACATATCTGTTTTTATAACCTTTCAACTATTGCATTGCATGCTCAAAAATGATCTTTTTCTTCGGGCATTGAAGCGTCAGCCATGTTCGCGTACGCCAATCTGGGTAATGAGACAGGCAGGTCGCTATCTGCCGGAGTACCGGGCTGTCAGGGAAAAAACCGATTTTCTTACACTGTGCAAAACCCCTGAGCTGGCTGCCGAAGTAACCATTCAGCCCGTTGACCTGATGGGTGTCGATGCTGCGATCATCTTTTCCGACATTCTTGTGATCAACGAAGCCATGGGTATGAACGTCGAGATCATCGAGACGAAAGGCATCAAACTTTCGCCGGTTATCCGCAGCCAGGCTGATATCGACAAGCTTATCGTACCCGATATCGACGAAAAGCTGGGTTATGTGATGGATGCGCTTCGTCTCACCAAGAAGGAACTCGACAACCGCGTGCCGCTCATCGGTTTTTCCGGTGCTGCATGGACGCTTTTCACCTACGCCGTAGAAGGCGGGGGGTCGAAAAACTATGCTTTTGCCAAGAAGATGATGTATCGCGAGCCCCGGATGGCCCATCAGCTTCTCGGAAAAATCACTGAAACGATCAGTGCCTATCTTCTGAAGCAGGTGGAAGCCGGTGCCGATGCGATCCAGATTTTCGATTCATGGGCCAGCGCGCTTTCCGAGGACGATTACCGCGAGTTCGCCCTGCCCTACATCAGGGAGAACGTTCAGGCTGTCAAGGCCAAGTATCCGGATATTCCGGTCATCGTTTTCTCCAAGGACTGCAATACCATGCTCTCCGATATCGCCGACACCGGCTGCGACGCCATGGGGCTCGGCTGGGGCATAGATATCGCAAAGGCGCGCAAGGAGCTGAACGACCGCGTTGCCCTGCAGGGCAATATGGATCCTACGGTGCTTTACGGAACTCCGGAAAAAATAAGATCCGAAGCCGCAAAAATCCTGAAGCAGTTCGGTCAGCATACTGCGACCTCGGGCCATGTCTTCAATCTTGGACACGGTATCCTTCCGGACGTCGATCCGGCGAACCTGAAGCTGCTTGTCGAATTCGTCAAGGAAGAGAGCGCCAGATACCACTGAGTACCGCTTCTGTTTTCATCTGCGCTGAACTCCGTCTGATGCTGCTCGTCAGGCGGAGTTTTTTGTTTATGTTCAGGAAACAACATCTTTCAGTCAGCGCCAGTTTGACAAATCAAAACGGACGCGAGATTATGGCGGAAAAAAGAACGTTCAAAGATGTCGCCCGGCATATCATTTTCGACAGCAATACCGTCCCGTCAAAACTGTTCGATCTTGGATTGATAGGAGCGATTACGCTGAGTGTGCTGGTTGTCATGCTCGACAGCGTCGAGCCGCTTCATCAAGCTTACGGGAGAGAGCTCCTCATGCTTGAATGGGGATTCACGCTGATTTTTACCGTCGAGTATCTGCTCCGCCTTTACGTTGCCTCGTCCCGATTGCGTTATGCCCGAAGCTTCTTCGGGGTCATCGACCTGCTGTCCATACTGCCGACCTATTTCAGTGTGTTCATGCCGGGCACCCAGTACTTCCTTGTCATGCGGTTTTTCAGGGTGTTGAGGATTTTCAGGCTCCTGAAGCTTGTGACCTTTGTGAAGGAAGCCGAGTTCGTGACGGCTTCCATCCGGGCTTCGGGCCGGAAAATCATGGTGTTTCTGTTCTTTGTGCTGGTGATGGTATGTATCATGGGTTCCCTCATGTACATGATCGAGGGACCGGAAAACAGCTTCCGCAGCATTCCTGAGGGTATTTACTGGGCAATCGTGACCGTAACCACCGTTGGTTACGGCGACATCTCGCCGCAGACGGTTATGGGTCGATTTCTTGCAGCGATCCTTATGATCGTTGGTTACAGCATTATTGCCGTTCCTACCGGAATCGTTTCAGCAGAAATGACCTCAATGCAGAATAAGCGGGGTCAGAAAAATTTCTGCCGGACCTGCCCTCTTGCCCAGCACGAGGACGACGCACTTTATTGCCGGCACTGCGGCGGACTGCTCGTCAGAAATCACCCTGTCCGTTAGGCGGGGCAACGCTCAGCCGTCCGCTGTCCTGCAGGTCAGCACCGGAATGTCAGATGTCTTCGCTACCGTTGCGGCTACGCTTTTTCTCAGCAGATGCCGCAGACCGGTTCTGCCATGAGTGGGCATGAAGATCAGGTCTGCGCCATAGTCTTCGGCGAAATGCCGCAAGCCAGCCTCTATGCTTTCGTCGTTGTAGCAACTGATGGTGTATTGCTGCAATCCTATGGTATCCCCCAGGGCAGCCATAAGGGCCTTCGATTGCCGTGAGGTTTCGAAATGCGTTTTTGTTGAAACCCTGACGAAGTGTACCATTGCGTTATATACCGAAGCGAACAGTCGGAGCATCTCTTCACCGCATACCTGCAGGGCAGGAGCGCCTGTTCCGAATACGATATTCGACGGCGCGAAACAGGTAGTGTTGTCATGAGTGATCAGTACCGGACAGTGGGCATGGCTGACAATCTTCTGCGCTGTCGAGCCGAATACGATCGTTTCAAGTCGACCCATGCCGCGACTTCCCGTTACGATGAGATCGTACGATTCCTTTTCGGCTTTATCGCAGATGCATTTATAGGGGATGCCGAAATCGATGGAGCAGGTGACACCGGTATCCCGATAGGATTCGCTTTTTACAATGTTCCTCAGTCTTTCGTCCGCTGAAGTCATGGTTTCGGAGCCGCTTGCCTTATGCCGTGATATGCTATCCTGCATGTCAGCAGCATCCGGAACTTCGACAACATGACAGAGATGAACTGAAGCCCCTGTTCTGCGCGATAAGGAGACGGCGGCATCACAAGCCGCGAGAGCATGGGGTGAAAAGTCTGTAGATACAAGAATCTTTTTCATGTCCACTCGCAGATGCTTCATGTGCGTCGTTCACCTGCCGGATTTCCGCATGAATCAGAGCATGCCGGCATGGGTGCGATGCGATTGACGGTATTCTTATCCCTCTTCTTTTAAAAGGTACGAGGCGGAAAAAGTTCCGTTATTCCGGACGGTTGTCTCTGCGGGACAGTCATCAGGGCATCGTTTTTTCGCTTTATTGTTTGCTTTTGAACTCATTCATTTGTTAAACTGTCAGCTATGATACGCAAATGCAGATGCTCGTCCGGACTCGCCGACCGCACTCCGTATGAGGAGGTTGTGCTCGATACCATGCTTTACAGCGCGCGGCTCAAAGAGAATGTGGCCAGGCAGAACAGTGCCGTGATCGTTGCTATGGCCCGCCTTGTAGCAACGACCTTCGAAGAGGGCGGAAAGCTGTTGCTGTGCGGCAACGGCGGCAGCGCCGCGGATGCGCAGCATCTGGCTACCGAGCTGACCATCCGCTACATGAGCGGCGTCGAACGCCCGGCACTGCCGGCCATAGCGCTCAATGCCGACACCACGGCACTGACTGCCGGGGCGAACGATCTCGGTTATGACGAGGTGTTTCGCCGGCTCGTCGAGGCTTACGGCAATGATGGCGATGCGCTTATCGGACTTTCGACCAGCGGCAACAGCCGCAGCGTGCTTCATGCGTTGCGGTTTGCCAGGGAAAACGGAATGAAAACCCTTGCCCTGCTTGGCGGCGACGGAGGAATAATGAAGGATGCAGCCGATCTTTCGATTATCGTTCAGCATTCGGGATCGGCTGACAGGGTACAGGAGTGCCACATCACCATAGGTCATGTTATTATCGATCTCGTAGAACGGATGCTCGGATATCGTTCGTCCGGTAAGTGACGATTTAACTTATTTATAACGTAATTATGCAGATAAAACAAATTGAAGGAGCCCTCAGCGCTGCTGGTATCCGCTTCGCGCTGGTCGTTTCGCGTTTTAACGACTTCATCGGCCAAAAGCTTGTTGACGGAGCGGTGGACTGTATTCTCCGTCATGGCGGACGTCAGGAGGATATCACGATTTACCGCTGTCCCGGCGCATTCGAACTGCCTATGGTGTCGAAAAAAGTCGCGACCAGCGGCTCCGCCGATGCGGTTATTGCGCTCGGCGTTATCATCAGGGGTTCCACTCCTCATTTCGACGTGATTGCGGCTGAAGCAACCAAAGGAATCGCCCAGGTATCGCTCGACACCATGGTTCCCGTATCGTTCGGAGTACTGACAACGGAAAACCTTGAACAGGCAATCGAAAGGGCGGGTACGAAAGCCGGCAACAAAGGCTTCGATGCGGCAATGACGGCTATGGAAATGGTAAATCTCTATCGTCAGTTCTGAGAGCCGCCGTATCGTTCGAGATTAGCGGCAATCTCGAGGTACGATGCATCCAGAAGCGTTTCGGCATTCGGAAAACCGGATGGCTCCAGAGGCTTGCCGATAACGATTCGAACGGTTCCTCGCTGTATCCTGAGACTTTTTTTCGGCGTTATGCGGTTACTGCCGATAATGGTGACCGGCAGAAGCGGCGCTCCACCTTTCATTGCCACCAGGAAGGCGCCGCGCTTGAAGGGAAGGAGTTTTCCGTTTTCCGACCGGGTACCTTCAGGAAAAATGTGTACCGACCGGCCGCTTTTAAGCACGTCGGCCGCTGCAAGCAGGCTTTTAAGTGCTTCGCGGTTCTGGCCGCGCTTGATCATCACGTAACCGGAGCGTTTCAGCGTCCATCCGAATACCGGTATCCTTCCGAGCTCCTCTTTTGCTACGAACCGGAGGTTCAGCTTCATGGCGCCCAGAAGCAGCGGAATATCGGCCATGCCTGCATGGTTGCTGACCACCAGATAGCTCTCGCCGGCACGGTAGTTCTCCTCGCCGGTTACTTCGATGTCGATACCGAAGATCCTTGCCGAGAAACGTCCCCACCATGATGCCATCCGCGAGAAAAAATCGCCGGTATGCTCGAACAGGCTCACGACGAGCGCAAGCGACATACCGAGGAACATGATCGGTATGATCACCAGAAAGAATAGCAGCGTGCGCATGCTCATAGGGCGATCCTTTCCGTTACTGGTCAAGATGTTTCAGGAAATCCACAAGATCATCATACCCGGCACCGATGAGGGTCGACTGCTTTTCTTTTTCAAGCACGTCGGCAAGCCGTTCGGGTATGTTGACTCTCATGCCGAGAACCTCTTCAATGACTTCAAGGAACTTTGCTGGATGAGCAGTGGAAAGCACGATGCCCGGAGCCAGGCTTCCGCTTGCTGTTCGATAGGTTTCAAGGGCCCTGAAGCCGACTGCTGTATGCGGGTCAAGGACATAATCGTACTGACTGAATATGTTCCGGATAGTTTCCCTTGTAGCTTCGTCGGAGACTGAAATGCCGGTAATGTCGTCGGCCATCGCATGGCAGTCGTTGTTGTAGAGATGGCGAAGTCGAGCAAAATTGCTCGGATTGCCGACATCCATGGCTGTAGACAGCGTCGTCACGGTCGGTTTCGGCTCGTAACGTCCGTCCTTAAGGTACCTCGTAACGCTGTCGTTGGCGTTCGAGGCGGCTACAAAGTGACCGATCGGGAATCCCATCATCCGGGCGAGGATGCCGGCCGTCAGGTTTCCGTAGTTGCCGCTTGGTACCGAGAAGACGGGGTTTTCGAGACCGTATGCCGATTTCAGGTGCAACGATGCCCAGGCGTAGTAGAAAGACTGCGGAATCAGCCGGGATATATTGATCGAGTTTGCCGAGGTCAGCGTGAGTTTCTTTTTCAGGTCAGGATCGACGAACGCCTGCTTGACAAGACGCTGGCAGTCGTCGAAATCACCCTGTACCTCGAGGGCATGCACATTGCCGCCGGCGGTGGTGAGCTGCTGTTCCTGAAGGTAGCTGACCTTTCCGGACGGGTAGAGCAGCACGACCCTCGTATTGGGGATACCCTGGAAACCGTATGCCACCGCGCTGCCGGTATCGCCTGAAGTGGCGACAAGTACGGTGATGAGCCTGTTGTCTTCGGATGCGAAATATCCGGTCAGTCGGGCAAGAAACCGAGCTCCGTAGTCCTTGAATGCGAGGGTGGGGCCCGAAAACAGTTCTTCGACGAAGGTATTCTCCGAAAGCCTCACAAGAGGGGTGTCGAACGGGTAGCAGCTCTCGATCAGGTCACCAAGACGATCAGGCGGCATTTCGTCGCCTATGAATTTTTTTGCTATGGCAAAGGCGATGTCGCTGAAATTCCCCTCTTCGAGCAGTTGCAGTTCGGGTGCAGAGAACCGGGGAATTTCCGATGGTACATAAAGGCCACCGTCAGGGGCGAGTCCTTCGAGCGTGGCTTTTTTTATGGAAACCGGTACGGAGGATTTATTGGTGCTGAAATAGATCATAAGGCGGTGTGGAGGGTGAAATTATGACAGAATCTTCGCGCCTTCGCTGCAGATAGGGGAGACCCACATATCGGATGCGAGTTTGGCCGGCGACGAGAGGAACGCGTGTTGCATGGCGTTGCCTGCTTCCCTTGCGGTTTTTTCCGAAGATGAGAATGCGAACAGGGACGGACCTGAACCCGCGATGCTGCAGCCGAGAGCGCCTGCGTCGATAGCCGCACGCTGAACATCGAAAAATCCGGGAATCAGCGGAGCGCGTTTGGGTTCCGCGACAACATCGACGAGGGACCTGCCGATGAGATCGTAGTCCGAGGTGAGCAGGCCTGCGACCAGGGCTCCTACGTTTCCCCATTGCTGTATTGCGGTTTTCAGCGGGATAGCCTGGGGCAGAACAGAGCGTGCAAACGATGTGCGAAGCTCGGTGTGCGGATGCACAAGCGTGCAGTAGAGATCTGTCGGAGGCGGAATGGTTATTAGGTCGAGCGGTGTATAGCTGCGGATCAGGACAAAATTGCCGAGGATTGACGGGGCTGCATTGTCTGCATGCGCGGAACCGCATGCGACCCGCTCGCCCTCGATCGCGAAATGCACAAGCTCCATTTTCGAGCATGGGTGACCAAGCAGTTCGTTTGCCGCCACAAGCGCGGCAGCACCGCTTGCCGCGCTGCTGCCCATGCCGCTGCTGAGGGGGAGGTTCTTTTTAAGCTCAAGCTCGATATGGCCTGAAAAGTCGATACCCTTGTGCGCGCGGATATGTTCGAGAAACTTCAGTACAACGAAGCTCGATGTGTTTTTTCGAGGATCGAGAGGTAGTGCGCCGCCGTCTCCCGAAATGCCTGTGATCGAAACAGGGCAGTGAGGCTGCTTTTTTTCAGAAAGGGTAAGAGTAACCTCATCGCCGGGTTCGGTTATGGCAAATCCAAGTACATCAAAACCGCAGGCAACGTTGCCGACTGTTGCCGAAGCGAATCCCCTGACCGTTTTCATACCATGTACTGTGATTTCTCTTTGTCTTGTTGATCCCGACGCAGCGCGGCCTTACCCCGCAGAATCGCATATGCTTCTGCATCCTGCATCATCAAATTATATAGAGAATTTGAATAACTAAAAGCTTTTCGTTAAATTTGGCTTTTATTTTTTGAAAGGTAAATGGCCAAGTCTGATTTCAAAAGAAGGTAAGCAGAATCTTTCTCTTTTCTTAAAAAACAAATAACCAAGCGAATAAGATATGTCTACAACAGTCAGGCCTGATGAGGTTTCATCCATACTTCGCAAGCAGCTTGCCGGTTTTGAATCCGAGGCGGAAGTCTATGATGTAGGAACAGTGCTGCAGGTTGGTGACGGTATTGCTCGCGTGTACGGTTTATCGCAGGTTGCAGCAGGTGAACTTCTTGATTTTCCCAACAAGGTGACGGGTATGGCTCTCAACCTTGAGGAAGACAACGTCGGCTGTGTATTGTTCGGTGAGTCCAACACGGTCAAGGAAGGCGATACGGTCAAAAGAACGGGAATTCTTGCTTCGATTCCGGTCGGAGAAGCTATGCTCGGAAGGGTTATCAATCCACTCGGCGAGCCGGTTGACGGTAAAGGAACCATCGATACTGATATCCGTCTTCCCCTCGAACGCAGGGCGCCTGGCGTTATTTTCCGGAAATCGGTTCACGAACCTCTGCAGACAGGTCTCAAAGCTATCGATTCCATGATTCCGATCGGCCGCGGCCAGCGCGAGCTGATCATCGGCGACCGCCAGACCGGCAAGACCGCCGTTGCGCTCGATACCATCATCAACCAGAAAGGTAAAGGCGTCTACTGTATTTACGTGGCAGTCGGCCTGAAAGGCTCCACTGTGGCCCAGGTCGTCAATACGCTTGAGAAACACGGCGCGATGGAGTATACGACTGTCATCTCGGCAACTGCCTCCGATCCCGCACCGCTTCAGTTCATCGCTCCGTTCGCGGGAGCTGCTCTCGGCGAATATTTCCGCGATACCGGACGCCATGCGCTGGTCGTCTATGATGATCTTTCAAAACAGGCGGTCGCTTACCGTCAGCTTTCCCTGCTGCTCCGTCGTCCCCCTGGACGCGAGGCATATCCTGGCGACGTATTCTATCTGCACTCCCGTCTGCTTGAAAGAGCCGCAAAAATCACCGACGATATAGAGGTCGCAAAGAAAATGAACGATCTTCCCGATGCGCTCAGGCCGATGGTCAAAGGCGGAGGAAGCCTTACCGCTCTGCCGGTTATCGAAACCCAGGCAGGTGACGTTTCGGCATACATTCCGACCAACGTTATTTCTATCACCGACGGTCAGATCTTCCTCGAATCCAACCTCTTCAACTCCGGTCAGAGGCCTGCAATCAACGTCGGTATTTCGGTCTCCCGCGTCGGCGGCGCCGCACAGATCAAGGCTATGAAGAAAGTCGCCGGTACCCTTCGGCTCGACCTTGCCCAGTTCCGTGAACTTGAGGCGTTTTCGAAGTTCGGTTCAGACCTTGACAAGACCACGAAAGCGCAGCTCGACAGAGGCGCCCGTCTTGTCGAGATTCTCAAGCAGGGCCAGTATGTGCCGATGCAGGTTGAGAAACAGGTTGCCATTATTTTCCTTGGTACCCAGGGTCTGCTCGATGCCGTCGAGGTTTCGAATATCCGCCGTTTCGAGGAGGAGTTCCTCGGCATGCTCGAGATCAAACAGCCCGAAATCCTGAAAACCATCGCCGAAACCGGTACGCTTGAGGCCGATACGGCCAAAAAGCTGAAAGATGCCGCCGAGAAGTTCGTGAGCTCTTTCAATCAGAAAGTCAAGGCTTAATTTATTAACAGACCCTAATACATGCCTACATTAAAGGATATACGTGTACGAATCAAGGGGGTGAAATCCACGCAGCAGGTAACCAAGGCCATGAAAATGGTTGCGGCCGCCAAGCTTCGCAGGGCTCAGGACAGGGCTATCATGGCCAGACCATATGCCGGCAAGCTTAAAGAGATGCTTGCATCGCTTTCGGCCAAGGTCGATACATCGCTCAATCCCCTGCTGTCGGGCCGTCCGGAAGTAAAAAAAGTGCTGGTGGTGCTCATTACGGCCGACAGGGGGCTGTGCGGCGCGTTCAACACCAACATCATCAAACTTGCCCAGAAGATCGCAACCGAGGATTATGCGGCTCAGTACAGGAACGGCGGAGTCAGCATGATCTGCGCCGGGACGCGGGGTTTCGATTACTTCCGTAAGAGAGGATTCAACATCGTCAAAGGTTACCCCGGCGTTTTCCAGAATCTCGATTTCAGCATTGCAAAGGAGATAGCCGAGACGTCATCGGCCATGTACCTGAAAGGCGAGGTTGATCGGGTGGTTGTGGTATACAACGAGTTCAAGAGCGTTCTCGCTCCTGTGCTCAAGGCAGAAGAACTGCTTCCCATCGCCGCAGCAGCGGGCGCTGGCAAGGAGAGCAGCAGCGATTATATCTATGAACCATCCCCATCGGCAATCATTGACGAACTTGTGCCAAAGCACCTCAATACTCAGGTTTGGCGCGTGATGCTCGAATCCAATGCCGCCGAGCAGGCTGCGCGTATGTCTGCGATGGATTCTGCGACAGAGAACGCCAAAGAGTTGTTGCGCACACTCAATATCAGTTATAATCGCGCCCGTCAGGCTGCGATTACCAAGGAGTTGAGTGAAATCGTCGCTGGTGCCGATGCGCTCAAGAGCTGATTTCCTTGAGGGTTTTCAGCATATGTCGATTCAAAGCGCCCTGACGGGCGCTTTTTTATTACAGCCGGATGGTTTTTCTCGCGGAGGTGTTGACCTCTACAGGGAAATGATGTTTATTTCATAAGTTCATCGTGAAGCAGAAAGTCTTTTATTAATGCGTTAACGCCAGCATGAAGATTTACAAGTTCGGGGGAAGCTCTCTGGGCTCCGCCGCAAGGATCAGAAAGGTTGCCGGAATCATTGCTGCCGCATCGGCAGAGGATCGCCCGCCGGTAGTTGTCGTATCGGCTATCTACCGGGTAACAGACCTCCTGCTTGAAGCCGCAACGGCTGCAAGTGCAGGGCGCGACAACTACCGTCAGATTCTCGACGATATCCGCCAGATGCATGAACGTGTTTTCATCGAACTGTTCCCGGGCGGCAACGACGGAGGTATTTCGACTCTTACAGGCAAGGATCTCATAGAACTGTACGACCTCGTGCACGGGGTTTTTCTGTTGAGGGAGCTGTCGGAAAAAAGCACAGCACTCCTGCTCAGTTTCGGGGAGCGGCTCTCTGCCCGTATTGTTGCAGGGTACCTGAATTCGCAGGGTATACCTGCAGTCTATATTGATGCACGCGAGTTGATCGTTACCGATACGAACTATTGCAGCGCGAAAGTCAATACAGGGGAAACTTACGTGAGAGTGAGGGAGCGGATTGGCGAAGACGGAGCGATTCCCGTCGTCACCGGCTATATTGCCGCGGCACCTGACGGCACGACTACAACGCTGGGCAGGGGCGGGTCAGATTATACAGCTTCGCTGATCGGCGCAGCTCTCGGCGCCGAGGAGATACTTATATGGACCGATGTGGACGGCTTTTTCAGCGCAGATCCAAGACGGGTCAGGGATGCGAGGGTACTTCCGTTCATCAGCTACGCCGAAGCCATGGAGTTGTCGCATGCTGGAGCGAAGATACTTCATCCGTACGCTATTCAGCCGGCCATGAAGGCCTCCATTCCGGTACTTATAAAAAATTCGTTCAATCCCGATGCACCGGGCACGAGAATCGAGCGAGAGGTTCATCGGCAGCAGGCCCGGCAGCATCCGGTTACCGGTCTCAGTTCCATTAACAGGGTTGTGCTGCTCAATCTTTCCGGGAGTGGTATGGTAGGAGTGCCGGGCATCGCCTCGCGTCTTTTCAGCTGTCTGGCCAGGAGTTCAGTCAACGTGATCTTTATATCCCAGGCCTCGTCCGAGCAGTCGATCAGTCTTGCCATCGATCCGCAGCAGGCCGCTAAAGCGAAAAAAGCGCTGGAAGAGGAGTTTGCCTCCGAGACTGCAGCTCGTCTGATCGATCCGCTTGTACTCAGACGCAATCTTGCCATGGTCGCCGTTGTCGGCAATAACATGACGGGTCATCCGGGAGTATCAGCCCAGTTATTCGAGACGCTCGGAAAGAACGGCATCAATGTCATAGCTGTAGCACAGGGAGCCAACGAAATGAATATTTCCGTGGTGATCGACAGCCGGGACGAAGACAAGGCGCTTAATTGCATTCACGAGTCGTTTTTCCTTTCTCAGCGCAAGATTCATGTTTTTATAGCCGGTACGGGAACGATCGCAAAAAGCCTGATCCGGCAGATTGAAAAGCATAGAATGAACCTCAGGCAGGAAAAAGATCTTGACGTATTGGTATGCGGCCTGGCCAATACCAGGATGATCGCTGTTTGTGACGGAGGAATCGATCTTGAACACTGGGAAAGTTCGCTCGACGCCCGTTCTCCCGAATCTGCGGGAATAGAGGGATATATCAGGCTTATTATGGATCGAAACCTGCATAATACTGTTTTTGTTGACTGTACGGCGAACGAAGCAGTTGCCGAGCGCTATCCGCAACTGCTTCAGGCTAATATTTCCGTCGTGACAGCCAACAAACTCGGCATGGCTGGACCTGCGGAACTTTATGAAAGCATCAGGATGGCCCAGAGGGGCAGCAATGCACGATTTCTCTATGAAACCAACGTAGGGGCCGGTCTTCCCATCATCAACACGCTCAACGACCTGAAAAACAGCGGCGACAACATCGTCAGTATCCAGGGCGTGCTGTCCGGAACCCTGAGCTATATTTTCAACGAACTTCGCAAGGGAGGTCTTTTCAGCGATATCGTCAGGAAGGCCAAAGATGCCGGGTATACGGAACCCGATCCGAGGGACGATCTCTCAGGTGCGGATTTTGCGAGAAAAGTGCTGATACTGGGCCGTGAACTCGGTTATGATATGGAGTACTCCGATGTGCAATGCGAGAGTCTCGTACCTGAAGAGCTTCGGGACGATATGCCGGTCGGAGAGTTTCTCGACCGTCTCGGAATGGTCGACGACCTTTATGCCGACCGTATTCGCAAAGCGGGAGAAAACGGCATGACCATATCCTATGCCGGCGAGATCCGAAGCGGCAAGGCCAGCATCGGCGTGAAGCATGTGCCTCTTGCCAGTCCGCTTGCGGGTCTGAGCGGTTCCGAGAATATGGTGGTGTTCACTACCGACAGGTATTTCGATACTCCACTCGTCGTGCGTGGTCCGGGTGCCGGGGCAGAGGTTACGGCAGGCGGCGTTTTTGCCGATATACTGCGGGTTGCAAGTTATCTGGTGTAAGCCTATGATGACAGCTGAAATCGTATCCATCGGAGACGAACTGCTCAAGGGCGGCAAGGTCAATACAAATGCCGCATTTATAGCCGCCGGTCTTGGAGGAATAGGCGTTCCTGTCCGGAGAATAGTCGCATGTGCCGACGACGAGGATGATATCGCAGCAGCGTGTGCCGAATCGCTTTCAAGAGCCGATATCGTGCTTGCCACCGGCGGTCTCGGACCGACCCGCGACGACCGTACGAAAAAAGCTGCAGCGAGGTTGCTCAACAGAGGCATTGAAGAGAATCCGCAGGCATATGAAATGCTCGTTTCATGGTTTGCTTCGCGAGGGCGGTCGTTACCGGGTAACCTGCGCGATCAGGCCGCGCTGGTCGAGGGATCGATTCTTGTGCCCAATCCCGTCGGGACTGCAGCAGGCATGATTCTTTCCTGCGGAGAGCGTTTCGGCAACCGATATCTGGTGCTGATGCCGGGCGTGCCTCTGGAGATGCAGGCAATGATGCGGGAAACGGTGCTTCCTTTTTTTGCTTCCGGGAGTTCTTCCTTCATGCAGCATACTCCTGTAAAAACCGTCGGAATAGGCGAGTCGCAGCTTGCGGAGCTGCTTGTCGCGGTCGAAGACCGCCTGCCCGACGGCACGACTCTTGCCTATCTTCCTCATGTTGCAGGCGTTGATCTCATGGTCAGCACGACCGGTGCGAAGCAGGATGCTGTCGCGCGGGAAAACCGAATGGTTATCGAAGCCATTGCCGCACGTGCAGGGCGCTATATCTATGCGACCGGAGAAACATCGCTCGAAGAGACTATAGGCGGTCTGCTTGCCGCAAAAGGCCTGACCATCGCAACCGCAGAATCCTGTACAGGCGGGCTTGTCGCAAGTCGCCTGACCGATATTCCGGGTTCCTCAGCCTATTTTCTTCAAGGTATTGTGGCCTACAGCAATGAGGCGAAAATTTCTTTGCTCGGCGTTTCCCGTCAGATTATCGAAGCTCATGGTGCGGTCAGCGAACCCGTAGCCGAAGCGATGGTTCTCGGCGCTCTCCGGCTAAGCGGGGCCGATGTGGCGGTTTCCACCACTGGTATAGCAGGACCTTCGGGAGGTTCTGAGGAAAAACCAGTGGGAACGCTCTGTATAGGTCTTGCAAGAAAAGTGCCGGATGGCGGGGTGGCCGCGCGAACGCACACCTTTCGTCTGTACGGGACGAGGCTGCAGTGCAAGCAGCGATTCGCAGAAGCGGCTTTGCGGGAAATCTGGAAGAGTCTTTCCGGCGGCGACGAATGAACCGTATGCATAATGGCGCCGGGCTGGTATGGCCCGGCCCTCTTTACGATAGAAAAACGTTCTTACAAAGTAGTTTCAATGGCAAAAATTTCACGATTACCTGACTCTGTCGCCAATAAAATATCGGCAGGCGAGGTCGTGCAGCGTCCGGCTTCGGTTGTCAAGGAGCTCCTGGAAAATTCAATAGATGCAGGAGCATCGAAAATAACCGTTGTGATCAAGGATGCCGGCAAGGAACTGATCAGGATTATCGATAACGGCTCAGGTATGAACCGCCAGGACGCTCTGCTTTGCGTCGAGAGGTTCGCCACCAGCAAACTTTCGGATGTACGGGATCTCGATACGCTCATGAGTCTCGGTTTCAGGGGCGAGGCGCTTGCCAGCATCTCCTCTGTGTCGCATTTCGAACTCAGGACACGTCAGGAGTCCGATCCGCTTGCCATGAGATTTCGTTACGAGGGCGGCCTCCTGGTCGAGGAAAACGAAACAGCAGGGGAATCGGGCACATCGGTCAGTGTAAGGAATCTCTTCTTCAATGTTCCGGCCCGCCGTAAGTTCCTGAAATCCAACGCCACGGAATTCCGTCATATTTTCGAAACCGTCAGGGCGCTGTCGCTTGCCTATGCGGAGATCGAGTGGCGCATGTTCAGCGACGACGAAGAGCTGTTCCATTTCAGGAGCCCCGATATTTTCGAACGTCTGGACTACTTTTTCGGAAAAGGCTTTTCCGAGGGGCTTATACCCATTACCGAAGAGAACGACTATCTCTCCATCAACGGATTCATCGGAAAGCCGGGCATGATGAAGCGCCAGAAATTCGACCAGCTGTTTTATATCAACCGGAGGATCATACAGAACCGGATGCTCATCCAGGCATTGCAGCAGGCTTATGGCGAGTTGCTCGAGGAACGCCAGGCCCCGTTTGCCATGCTCTTTCTCGGCATCGAGCCTTCCCGTGTCGATATCAATGTGCATCCGGCAAAACTCGAAGTGAAATTCGAGGATGAGCGCAACGTGCGAAACATGTTCTATCCGGTCATCAGGCGGGCTGTTCAGCTCCACGATTTTTCTCCTGACGCAGCGTTTGTTTCCCCGACGGTCCGGCAGGGGAACCATTCAGGTGCTGAGGATGAGACCTTATACAGGAGGCTCATCTACAATGAACCGGGCCGGGCGGGCACCATGGAAGATCTCTACAGCGGATTCCGTGAAAACTCCCTTCCGTCAGGTATCCGCAGTGACGATCCTATGGAACCCCGTCAGGCTGAAATGTTTCCGCTTCGGGAGCCCGATGAAAAATGGAGCGGAGCGTCAGAGGTGATGCAGGGCGACGACGTGCCGCCCACAATGCTTCAGTCGCGTTTTCATGATGACGAGGGGTCCGTGGAGCCGGTAACTGCCGAGCCGAAAATCTGGCAGCTTCATAACAAGTATATCATTTGCCAGATCAAGAATGGCATGATGATCATCGATCAGCATGTGGCCCATGAACGGGTACTCTATGAACGTGCGCTCGACGTCATGGAGCAGAATGTGCCAAATTCGCAGCAGCTGCTTTTTCCTCAAAAGGTGGAGCTTCGCCAGTGGGAGTACGAGGTGTTCGAGGAGATCCGCGACGACCTCTACCGGCTCGGGTTCAATCTTCGTGATTTCGGGTCGAGAACCGTCATGATCGAAGGGATTCCGCAGGACGTACGATCAGGGACCGAGGTCACCATCCTGCAGGACATGATCGCCGGTTATCAGGAGAACGCCTCGAAGCTCAGGCTTGAAAAGCGGGATAATCTTGCGAAATCCTATTCTTGCCGTAATGCAATCATGGCAGGCCAGAAACTCAGTCTGGACGAGATGCGCTCTCTCATAGACAATCTCTTCGCTACGCGAGTACCATACTCCTGCCCCCATGGCAGGCCGGTTATCGTCAAACTCATGCTTGACCAGCTCGACCGGATGTTCGGGCGTACGTGAGGCGCTTTTATTGCATGTTTGTCCGAAAACAATTACATTATCGCCTTATACCCTTGTAGCTCAGTGGATAGAGCAACAGTTTCCTAAACTGTGGGTCGGCAGTTCGAGTCTGCCCAAGGGTACAGGGTTAATTCCGTTCTTGGTCGACGGACAATAGAAAAACAGGGTCGCTCCCTGTTTTTTTTATGCCAAATCATATGCTCCGGATGAGTTGCCTCCGGCATAATCGCTTTTTTACCTGCAGTTGCCGCCGCCATTTACGGTCATTACTCCATGCCTTTTCCCTGACGCCATCGCATTGCTGAACCCGAGCCGGGTGATAGTTGTGTCATCTTTCGGATATTTGGTATCTTGCTTTGCTGAGTATGCTTAACCTTTTTAATCACCAGGCGATGAAGCTTCTGAGAAACAGTATCACAATTGTCCTGCTGTTCTTTGCCATCGATGTCGGACGGTATTTTTTTTATCCGGATATCGGTCGCCTGTCGGTAGAAAATCCTTCCATGTCCGCGTTCATGGAGTATCGCGAGGCACAGTGGAAGCAGGAGGGACTCGACGACAAGCGGGTACGTCAGCGCTGGGTATCGCTCGACCGGGTCTCGTCGAACCTCGTCAAGGCGGTGCTCATTGCCGAGGACAACAAGTTCTGGCAGCACAGGGGATTCGATTATGAAGCTATCGAAATGGCCATCGAAAAAAATATCGAAGCAAGGGAGTTCAAGTCGGGAGCCAGCACCATCAGCCAGCAGCTTGCCAAGAATCTTTATCTTTCTCCTTCCAGGAATCCCGTGCGCAAGATCAAGGAGGCTATTCTTACCTGGAGAATCGAGAAAACGCTTTCGAAACGCAGGATCCTCGAACTCTACGTGAACGTGGCGGAATGGGGCGACGGCATTTTCGGTGTCGAGCAGGCAGCGCGTACCTATTACGGTGTGAGCGCTGCCGGTATCTCTCCGCAGCAGGCAGCCCGTCTTGCCGCCGTTCTTCCCAATCCGCTGAAATATTCTCCCGTCAATCCATCGCGATATGTCCGGAACCGGGCAAAACGGATCTATGCTATCATGATCAGAAGGGGCGTCGTGCTTCCCGACTACAAAGCGGTAATGACCGTTTCTCCCGATACCACAGCTGTGGATTCAGTCGTTGTCGGGGTGCCCGATTATCTTGTCAGACAGGCCGCATCTGCTGACAGCACAGCGTCCGGTGCAGCCGAACAGCCCGATCCGGTTTCCGGTATCGAGTCCTCCGTCGGTAAGCCCGAAGGAGCAGAAGACGATGCGGGTTCAGGAACTTCAAACCCTTAAAGCGGATATCGATTATGGCTCTTCAACTTGGCAAGGCAACGGGTATCGTCATGCGTACCAGCGCGTATCTTTTCTACCGGGCAATGGTCTACGGCGCGCTTGTTGGCGCGGTTGCCGTGTTTCTTGGAATTCTTGCGCTCATCGGAAGCGTTTTCGGCGGCGGAGCGGCGGCAGTGCTTTTTTTTCTTGCTCTCTTTGCCGGAGGATTCGGTTTCAGGTTTATACGGGAGTATGTGCTCTATCTGCTGCAGGCAGGGCATATCGCCCTGATTACGGAAATTGTTGAAAATGGCGCGTTGCCCCAGGGCATCTCCCAGACGTCATGGGCCAAAGAACGGGTCATGGGTTATTTCAGGGAGGTCAGCGTACTCGCACTTGTCGATCAGCTGGTAAAAGGAGTGCTTGTATCGCTCAACCGCACCCTGTTCAACATCATGCAGGCCTTGCCCATTCCGGCACTTGAAGGACTTGCATCCGTCGTGCAGCGGATCGTGACTTTCAGTCTCACCTATATCGACGAGTCCGTTATTGCATGGACCTTCCGTACGAAAAACCCTAACGTTTTTGATGCGGCAAAATCAGGCATCATCATATACTGTCAATCATGGAAATCTCTTTTGAAGAATGCTGTAGCCCTGACTCTTCTTAGCTATATTTTCGTCATTTTCACCACCGTTTTGTTTATGGTGCCTCTCGGCGCCGTTGCGCTGTTTCTGCCCCAGTCATGGGCATTCGGCAAGTTCGCTCTATTCATACTTGCGCTGTTTCTCGGTATTGCGGCCAAGTGGATACTGTTCGATCCTGTCGCCTGCACCTCGACACTGCTGACATTTCTCGATGAAGCCGAAAGGACCGCCCCCGATCCGGTGTGGGAGTCGAGAATCGAAGCCGTCAGCGAGCAGTTCCGCACAATCAGGGAAAAAGCTGCAGCAATGGCCACGGGCACGGTTCTGAAAAACGGATGAATCGTAACTGGAGATGGAATCTTCTGTGCAAGCGGCTATCCGGGCTCATGGTCTGGTAAAGCTGTTCGGGACTGTCCGGGCGGTTGACATCGAAGACGCCGAACGGTTATGCGACCGGGTCGCATTTATCGTCAGCGGACGGATTGTTCGCACCGAAAGTCTCGAGCGGTTGCTTCAGCCGGTGCGGGGCATCCATGCGATGACGGTTACGGTGTCCGGCAGTTCTGCCGTCCCGCATGCAGATCTGCACGACGCGTTTCCCTGGCTTGATTTTTACGAGAAGAGAGAAAACGAACTCAGGATCGAGACCTGCGCACCGATTAAAGCCGGATCGGTTGCGCGCTATCTCGAAGACAAGGGAGTCGAGGTACTCGAAGCCAGGAAACGGCATCTGTCGCTCGAGGATTTGTTCGTCGAGGTTACCGGTATCGGATCCGGCTCCATGACGGGGGAAAAAGAGGGGAGGGCCCGCCGATGAAGCGATGGATAGCGCTCTCGGCTTCATCTTTTCCACCCTTTCGGGAGTTTCATGGAGTCTGGTTGCTGCGGCAGTTCTGCTGACGGCGCTCGTTTCCACCTACCTGAGCCTGCTGCTTGCACTATTGGCAACGGAGGTGTTCGAGGTGCAGACGCTGTCGAATTTCGTGCGTTTTCCCATGATTTTTCTCTGCGGCTTTTTTTTGGTCAGCTCCCTGCCGGATCCGCTTCAATTCCTTTCGTATCTTCTTCCGCTGACCTACGGAGTCGATATCCTGCGCCATGCCATGGGCGGAGAACAGCTTCTGCCGGTACAGATCGACCTCGCCGTTCCCGGAGGTTTCTGTGTCCTCCTTTTTGCGGTCAGCCTTCACAGCATCAGCAGACACTGGATCGGATAATGCCGAATGAACTTTATAAGACGACAGGCGGTAATAGAATTGTGCCGACTGCTGCAGGAGAGCGTGTTTCCGAAACCAGAACAGTAAAGACCATGAATCGTCGTGTTGCCAGAAGAGCCGTCAATCTGCCGCTCTATTCAGTACTGCTTATTCTTTTTTTCGCCGTGACAGGATGCACAGTGCAATACGCAAGGCCCGACAGGCCGGGTGGAGTTTATCCTGATGAAGGTACGCGTCTGCTCAATACTACATGGCGTGCAGTGGAGATCATGGGCAGAAGGGCGTCGTTCTACCCCGGCCAGAAAATGGATGCCCATATCATTCTTTACAGCTATGGCAGAGTGAGCGGTTCGACCGGCTGCAACAATCTTAACGGAAGCTATACGAGCCATAGAGGCAGACTCTCTTTCGGTTCGATCGGGACGACGCGCATGGCCTGTTCGCCGCGTATCATGGAACAGGAGCGGCGTTTTCTCGATGCCCTTCGCATTACAGCATCCTATGATATATCCGGACGGCGCCTCATCCTGTTCGACAGCCGGGGAAGAACGGTCATGGAACTTGTTGCGGCGAGGTGATCGCTGAAGCCTCAGCATGGATGCCTGAGGGAACTGCCGGGGAACCATGGAGCAATATGACAGGTTCTCTTAACTGATGATTGTGTTGACAGGTTGATTTTTTTATATTGCGTAAATTAATAATCGCGTCGAAAACCGTTTTCATCGGAAAAAATGTTTACAGTGAACCTGAACAGCCTTTCCACAGGCCTATGCCTGCTACTTCAGAGCTCGGGGGCTCTTGGGGGAGGTGCGTTTTAGTTCGTTTTCCGCTGGAAAGGAACAGAGTTTAAGCCGCCGCCCTTCAGGGGAAGGCGGCTTTTTTTGTTTATATGACCAAAATTACAATAAGAGGAAAAGCATCAATGAAAAAGAATGGGATGAATTATCGGAAATACACTGCATATCCCGCAGTTGAGATTGCCGGCAGAACGTGGCCGGATAACACCATCACCAAAGCACCGGTATGGTGCAGCGTAGACCTGAGAGACGGCAATCAGGCTCTTCCGGTGCCGATGAGCGTCGATGAAAAGGTGGCCATGTTTCAGTTGCTGGTTTCCATCGGGTTCAAGGAGATAGAGATAGGATTTCCGTCGGCATCGGCTACCGAGTTCGCATTCGTACGGCGGCTTGTCGAGCAGAATCTCATCCCCGAGGATGTGACCATACAGGTGCTGACCCAGGCTCGGGAGCACCTGATACGCAGGACTTTCGAATCGGTGAAGGGAGCAGGCCGCGTGATCGTGCATCTCTACAATTCGACATCGAGACAGCAGAGGGATGTCGTGTTCCGCAAGAACAAGGATGAGATCAGGGCTATTGCCGTGGAGGGAACACAACTCGTGCGAAGGCTGAAAGAGGAGAGCGGCAATCCGGGTATCCGTTTCGAGTACAGTCCGGAAAGCTTTACCGGTACGGAGCTCGACTATGCTCTCGAAGTCTGCCATGCCGTAATGGACGCCTGGGGGGCGTCTGCCGACAACAGGATCATTCTCAATCTGCCTTCGACCGTCGAAATGTCGAGGCCGAACATCTATGCCGACCGGATCGAATGGTTCTGCCGGCATATCAGGGATCGCGAAGCGGTGCTGATCAGCGTCCATGCGCATAACGATCGCGGTACGGCCGTGGCTACGGCTGAATTTGCAGTCATGGCCGGAGCGGATCGCGTTGAAGGGGCACTGTTCGGCAATGGCGAGCGTTGTGGCAACATGGATATCGTCACCATGGCGCTTAACCTGTTTACCCAGGGCGTTGATCCCGAGCTGGACTTTTCCGACCTCCCGAAGATTCGGGAAATTTACCGTAAATGCACCCGCATGGACGTTCATCCGAGGCATCCCTATGCAGGTGATCTTGTCTATACGGCATTTTCAGGTTCGCACCAGGATGCCATCAGCAAGGGGATGAAAGCGCACAAGGTCTCTGCTGACGGCACGTGGGATGTTCCCTACCTGCCGATAGATCCGCAGGACGTGGGATGCAACTATGAAGCGATCGTTCGCATAAACAGCCAATCCGGCAAGGGCGGAGTGGCTTATGTGCTTGAGCAGGACTACGGTATCCAGATTCCCAAATGGATGCAGCCCGACTTTGCGGAGGCAGTACAGGCGGTTGCCGACCGTACGGGAGAGGAACTTTCGCCGGAGCGCATACACGACCTTTTTCACCAGGAGTACGTGAAACTCAAGGAGCCGTTCGTACTGAAGAAATGTCATATAAGCTGGGATGACGAGGACCCTGACCGTAACGATGAAGAGGCGACCATTATTACCTGCACGGTTCAGATGAAAGACCGGGAGTTTCATGTGGATGCCAGGGGCAACGGTCCGGTCGATGCCTTTGTGAAAGGGTTTGTTGAGGTCAGCGGTCTCGAATTCACCATCGAGAATTATGCCGAACATGCGATCGGTCACAGTGCCGGCGCGCTTGCTGTGGCATACATTCGAATAGGGTGTCCCGACGGCAGGGTCTCTTTTGGCGCCGGTATCGATTCGAATATCAGCCTTGCATCTATCAAGGCGATCGTCAGTTCGCTGAACCGCCTTCCCTAAACGGTTACGCGGCCGGAGCTTCGTCAGTCTCCGGTCTGCTTTTTCTCCATGTTTTTTGTATCTTGAATGGAAATTATTTCCATTTAAGATATGCGGAATGCTCCGGTAATAATCAGGAAAGCCGGATTGAAAGTAACGCCGGTCCGTCTTGCCATTCTGACGCTTCTTTCGGACAGCGTCAGGCCGCTCTCGCCCAGGGATGTACATGACCATCTCCTGGAGAAGTTCGGCAGAAGCGGTCTTCCCGGAGTTTATCGCAATCTCGAAGCTCTGGCCGAAAGCGGGATTCTTTTCCGTATCCCCGGATTCGGACGGGTACGCCGTTATGCCCTTTGTCCGAATCCTGATAACCCTCACCAGCATCATATCATCTGCATCTACTGCGGCCGTATCTCCGAAGTCGGGGAGTGCCGCTATCATGATGGTATGATGGTCGGAGGATACCGGCTGCTTACCCATGCCATGCAGTTCGAGGGGATCTGCGGATCCTGTCTTTTGCAAACGAACCATTCCCGATCATGATCCACAGATCCGTAGCCCTTCTTTCAATGCTGATGATTCTGCTGCTCCAGAACGGCTGCGTCAACACTCCGGAAAACGGGCGGCTGCAGGTCGTCACCTCCATTGTGCCTTTTGCTTATTTCGTCGAAAGAATCGGCGGCGACCATGTTGCCGTAACTGCCATGGTACCTCCGGGAGGCAATCCGCACAGCTATGAACCGACCCCGAGACAGATGTCGTCATTGTCCGGTGCCTCACTGTTCGTCAAGGCCGGTTCCGGGGTGGAATTCGAACTTGACTGGATGCCTCGCATTCTTTCGCTCAATCCGGAACTTCAGATATGCGACGCATCGGAAGGGGTGAGGCTTATTGCCGTGAACCATGAAGATCATGCGCATGAAAAACGCACCCATGCGGAAGATCTCCGCAAAGATGCCGATCATCATCACCACGGCCGTTTCGATCCTCATTACTGGCTTTCTCCGGAAAATGGCATCATCATCGCACGCAATATCGAAAAAGCCCTGATTCTTGTCGATCCTGAGCGCCGGGAACGTTATACTGCCAACGCAGATGAAGTTGTCTCCGAGCTTGAAGCCCTGCGGTTCGATATTCGCAGCAGGCTCGAGCCTGTCAGGAATCGCAGATTTCTCGTCTTTCATCCTGCCTGGGGATACTATGCCGATGAATTCGGCCTCAAACAGATAGCCGCCGAAGAGGAGGGTAAAACGCTTACCCCGCGTCAGCTGCAGAAGGTCATCGAACAAGCCAGAGCGGCCGATATCAGGGTGGTGTTCATTTCGCCCCAGTTCAGTAATGTCCAGGCGGAAGCGATCGCAAGGGATATCGGCGGCAGGACAGGGACGGTCGATCCGCTCGCCCATGACTATATGGACAACCTTCGCAAGGCGACTGACGCTTTTTCCGGGGCTATGCGATGAACCATGAAGTCATCCGCTGCGAAGGTCTTTGTGTCGAGCTTGGCGGAGCAGCCGTGCTGAGAGATCTCTCTTTTTCAGTAGATGAAGGTGAGTTTCTTGCAGTTGTCGGTCCGAACGGCGGAGGAAAAACTACCCTGCTGAGGGTGCTGCTTGGCTTGCAGAAGCCTTCATCCGGCAGCGTCAGCGTGTTCGGGGCCCAACCGGGGAATTCTCCGGGCAGAACAGGGTATGTGCCGCAGCGGCTGTTTTTCGACCGCGATTTTCCTCTCGGCGTGATGGATGCCGTGCTGATGGGGCGCATTGCGCTGAAAACACCCTTTCAGCGTTACAGCAAGGCCGATCGGGAAGCCGCAGGAGAAGCGCTGCGCACGGTCGGACTCTCTTCGCTTGCGAACCGAAGGATAGGCGCACTTTCGGGAGGTGAGCTGCAGAGAACGCTTATTGCCCGGGCGCTTGCCGGAAAACCCGAACTGCTGCTGCTCGATGAGCCGACGGCGAGCGTCGATCCTGAGATGAAAACAACAATCTACGATCTGCTTGATCGTCTGCGAAAAAGCATGACCATCCTGCTGGTTACGCACGATACCGGGACGGTCAGCCGTTTCGTCAGCCGTGTGCTCTGCCTTAACTGCGGCATGGTGCAGCGTGAGGCTCCCTCCTCACGTCCAGACGGCCAGGCTATCGAGCAGGCCTATCCCTACAAGGTCGACCTGCTTGTGCATCATGCCGACAGGGGCCGGAAGCCAACCTCAAAATCCTGATTCCATGGTTACCGATCTCTTCGCATACGAGTTTTTGCGCAACGCAGTGTTCGCGTCACTGCTCGCCAGCATAGCATGCGGTATCATAGGCAGTTACGTGGTGGTGAATAAAATCGGATTCATCAGCGGGGGCATTGCCCATACGGCCTTCGGCGGCATAGGGCTCGGCTACTATCTCGGCATCAATCCTCTTTTCGGCGTGATTCCCTTCAGCCTTTTCGCGGCGGTCGCCATCGGCCTGCTCAGCCGGAAAGCAAGGGTGGCCGAAGATACCGCAATCGGAGCATTCTGGGCTGTCGGCATGGCTGCGGGCGTCATTCTTATCGGCCTTACGCCGGGATATGCTCCGAATCTTTTCAGCTACCTGTTCGGCAATATCCTGACGGTGCCGGCTGACGATCTCCGGATGATCTTCATCCTCGATCTTTGCATTGCCGCTTTGACCTGGCTTTTCAGCAAGGAGTTTCTTGCTATTTCCTTCGATGAGGAATATGCAGAGGTATCGGGAGTGAAAACCACTCTGTTCTATCTTCTCCTGCTCTGTCTTATCGCGCTGACGGTCGTCATTCTCATGAGGGTTGTCGGGATTGTGCTCGTTATCGCGCTGCTGACCATCCCTGCGGCTATAGCACGGCTTTTCAGCCGAAGCCTCGGTGCAATGATGCTGCTTGCCACGATACTTTCGGCGCTTTTCAGTCTTGCAGGTCTGTGGATTTCCTACCAGCTCGATCTTGCTTCGGGCGCTGCCATTATCGTGCTTGCCGGGTCAGTCTTTCTGCTTGTCCATATGGCGAGATTCGTCATTGCTTCCGTGCGGGGACGATGACGACAGGGCATGAGGCTTTTCGTACCACTCCTTCGGAGACGCTGCCGACAAGCAGATGGTACAGCGCGCCATGGCCGTGAGAACCAAGGATGATCAGGTCGGCGCAGGATGTTACTGCGGCCTCGATAATGGCATCGGCCTCATTGTTATGGGCTATGCTTACCGATACGTCAAGATCGGCGTTCTGCAGTTCTCTGGCGATTTCAAGCAGGCGGTCGTATGCAGGAAGTTCCGGACGGTCGGATTCCGCAATCTTTGCTACCGGCGTCCAGGCATCGATGTTTGTATCAATATCGAAAACAGGAGTCGCCGGGGCTATGGCGTGGAGCAGAAACACTTTTGCATGAAGCGCGGAGGCAAGCGTACGCGTTTTCTGGACGACATCGTCCGTGACGCCGGAAAAATCGATTGCGGCAAGAATGTTCATGTCGGTTCTTTTGTGGACATGCGGCAAGCGTTGCGAGCTTTCCCTGCTGCCGCGGGATCGTTGATATTACGGAGAGGACCGATGTCGGGCAGAATAATGTCGCCCGTTCGTGATCCGGCAAGAAAGGAGTGCAGAGAACTGTTTCCTTCTGCATGTCGCGCGAGAAGTTCCTGATGTGATTTCGGCTCGTAGCAGGCCAGGAGCGGTTCGTAACGCAGGGTTTCAGCATCACGGAAGGCTGTTGCGAAGCGCAGAGGCATCCTGTTGTCGACGAGGGTGTCGAGCAGACCGGTCTCGATAAACGGCATGTCGCATGCTGCGGTCAGCCATGCCCGCTCCGGATACAGGCGCTGCGCCGAGAGCAGGCCGCCGAGGGGTCCTGTTTCGAGATACCGGTCGGTGATTACCGGCAATCCATGATCGACATATCGGTATTCCTGATCGGGACGGCATGAGACGAACACCTCATTGCAGTAGCGCCGGAGCAGGTTTGCGGTATGCATGAGCTGATTATCCTGGTGGTAGCAGAGAAGTGCTTTGTCTGTGCCCATTCTCGCACTTCTGCCGCCTGCAAGAATAAGGCCGGAGAGAGGAGTCGCCGCAGCTGTTGCTCCGAAGCGGGATTCGATGAATGCGGTAATGGTAGCGACATCGTCGCGTTGAAAAACAGGCAATTCGAACCGCTTTTCGAGTTCCTTCGGCTCATCTCCGGTTTCCACGAGTGCGACGACCTCGGGTATGCCGCCCGGTTCGAGCAGGTCAAGGATTTTTCTGTTCCTGTCGACCATAAGCAGTTTCGGAAGAGGCAGTTCCTTGAGACCTTCCACGATGAGCAGATCGCATGAACGGAATATCCGGCTCTCCGAAATATCGCCCGAGGCTGATCCGGAAATGACGGCTTTTTTGACCGGATCGGAAATCATGACGGTTTCCGCTCCGGCAGCTCTGAATATGAACGAGTCCTTGCCCTTCCGATCCATATCGAACCGGTGACATCCGTGCTTGTAGCAGCCTACGGCAAAACGTTCAGAAAGATGTTTTGCGACAGCTGCGGCCAGCGTCGTTTTTCCGGTTCCGGAAAAACCGGAAAACGCTATTTCATATGGATGAAAAAGCATGAACTGGTATTAACGCCGATCGTCTGATCTCGCTTGAGACTCCGGGGAACGTTTTGCCGGGTTATCCGGATTCGGATTATTGTAACCGGTTCCGATCTCAGGCTCTTGCCTGCATCTTTTCCTGTACGAGCATGATCACAGCCGCGGCAACGCCGGGTACCCATCCGAGAAGTGTAAGAATACCGGTAAGCATGATGGTTCCGGCCTCTTTGTTCATGACGGCTGCGGGGGGAAGGATGAATGCAAGAATCCAGCGACGAATGTCCATAACGGGCTCCGGTTTGAGAGGGTTTCTTTTTTGAAGGCTTTACTTGGCCTGTCAATCGAGGTTCCCTGAATTTGTACTTAATGGTAAATTCTTTGAAATTTACGACTTCTCCTGACAACAACCAACGAAAACCGCCCATGTCGGCTTCTTTAGGGAGTCTGTTGTTTTTTATCGATAAAGTTTTAAATTAGAGTCCCCTTCGAAGCGTTCCAGGGTGGTAACAATTGCTTGCTCCCGGTTTTCTGAACATAAATTGAATTATTTTGCATAAAACAGTTCATCCCGACGTGGTTTTGGATGATGTTGATGAGGTGATCGACGAGCCGAACTTTAATAACCCCAATACCTCACCCGATCCGCCAAGTCCTTACGCAGACCTGGAAAAAAAGTATCGTAAAAACAGGTTCAACAAGAACCGCAGCAAGAAAACATCCGATTCTCCCGGCTACAACAGTCTTCAATCGCCTGTCACGCCAAAAGCTTCGCGAGGCAACAAAGTCCAGAAGAGAAAATCGACAGGAAAGCCGCCGTCAAAGCCCGCAAGGTTTACTCCCGGCAAACGCGGTTCCTGAGGCTCGATCATTCCGGTCTTCCGGCCGGCTTTTGCTTTCCAGGCCTGAAACACAATTTTTTACCCAATGCAGTTTGAAATACAGGCACACAGGGGAGCGCGGGCTTTATTCCCGGAAAACACCATTCCAGCTTTCCAGGGAGCGGTCGATCTCGGCATCAGGGTTATCGAACTCGATGTTGTCGTTTCCCGGGACAATCGTCTTGTGGTTTCTCACGATCCATGGATAGGCGGGTCTTTATGCCCGGATCCCGACGGCAAACAGCCCGGGCGCTCCGGAAAGGAGCGTCGCCTGATCTACCGGATGGACTACGACGAGATCGCGCAGTTCGACTGCGGCATGGCGGATCCATCGTTTCCGTTACAGAGGGCGGTTCCTGCCGTCAGGCCGCTGCTCTCCAACGTCCTTCAGCAAATCGATGCCGTCAGGCATGATGATACATTGCCGCCGGTTATATTCAATATCGAACTGAAATCATGGCCTGAAGGCGACGGACGGCTGCATCCCGGTCCCGGGCCTTACGCGGACATCGTTTCGGAACTGATCGATTTCTGTGCGGCGGCATCGAGAGTTCGGGTACAGTCTTTTGACAGGAGGCTGCTTACAGAGGTCTGGAGGCGTTCTCCCGATCTTGTTTTCGGACTTCTTGCAGATGATTTTTCGCATTTCGATCCCTTCCCCTGGGAGCCCGGTTTTGTTCCTGCCTATGTGAATCCGTATTTTGAAGTTTTGAGCCCTGAAATGGTCGACGCCCTGCACGCCATGGGGTCGCTCGTGATTCCCTGGACGGTCAACCGCGTCGAAGATATGCTCGCCATGAAGCGTATGGGGGCTGACGGCATCATCACCGATCATCCCGAACTGGCGCTGAGGCTTCCCGGGCTGAACGCATAAACTCCGGTACCCGAAAAGAACAATTCTATGGAATTCAGCCATCTCGACGAGCGAGGCAATATCGCCATGGTAGACGTTTCCCGTAAACCAGGCACCATGCGTACCGCATCTGCATCGGGAAGCATCTCCATGCAGCATGAAACGCTGCGCCTTCTTCGTGAGGACTCAATTCCCAAAGGCAATGTGCTTACGGCCGCGAAGATCGCCGGCATCCAGGCGGCAAAGCAGACCGCCCATCTCATTCCGCTCTGCCACCAGCTCAACCTTTCCTGGGTGGAAATCTCCTTTACCATGCACGACGATCGGATTGCCATAACGGCCGCAGTGAAAACGAGAGAGGCCACCGGCGTCGAGATGGAGGCGCTCACGGCGGTTTCCGTTGCCGCGCTGACAATCTACGATATGTGCAAGGCCGTCGATACCACCATGGAGATCGGCTCAATACGGCTCGATGCCAAAACCGGCGGAAAAAAGCAGCATGCCGCGGAGTACAGGCCGAGAACCTCGATTCTCGTGCTTTCCGACTCCATTGCTGCAGGCAAAGGGCTTGACCGGTCGGGGATGCTCTTGCGCGAAGGGTTCGAAGCTGCCGGATGCCCGGTTGAAGAACTGCGGATCGTTCCGGACAGCAGGGAGGAGATCGAGGCTGTCATAGACGAGTGGGTCGCAGGAGGCGTCGAACTGATCGTAACGTCAGGAGGAACCGGTCTCGGCCCTCGCGATGTGACGGTTGAAGCGCTGCAGCCGAAATTCACGCGAAAGCTTCCCGGTATCGAACAGGCGCTTTTCAACTGGGGTCAGGGGAAAACGAAAACGGCCATGCTTTCGCGGCTTGCCGCAGGTACGATAGGCGACTCGCTGCTCGTCTGCCTTCCGGGAAGTCCGGGAGCTGCAGCGGATGCGCTCGAAGTGCTGGTTCCGGCAGTGTTTCATGCTTTTTCCATGCTGAAAGGGGAGGGCCACGCATGATGATTTCCGTAGCAGATGCCCGCATGATCATCAGGGAATCGGTTTCCGTGCTGCCGGCTCACTACCAGCCGCTTTCCCTCCTTCAGGGCAGGGTGCTTGCAGAGGAACTGTCCGCACCATTTCCGATGCCGCGTTTCACCAATTCCGCTATGGATGGATTCGCGCTGCGTCATGCCGATATTGCTGCAGCCTCGTCCGAAACGCCGGTAATCCTGCAGGTAATCGCGGAAGTTGCCGCCGGGGCTGTACCGGTTGAAAAGGTGCGGCAGGGAACCTGCGCGCAGATCATGACCGGAGCGCCCATGCCGGATGGGGCCGATACGGTCATTCCGTTCGAACAGACCAGCGGATTCGGCACCAGCGAGGTTTCGATCTTTTCCGTGCCGAAAAAAGGCGCAAATATCCGTTATGCTGGAGAAGAGATTGCCCGTGGAGCATCATTGCTTCAGCGGGGCACCGTGCTGACGCCGGGAGAGATTTCCGTGCTCGCCGCATTCGGTATCGGCGGGACAATGGCGTTCGATCTGCCGAAGATCGTCCTGGTCACGGTAGGCAGCGAACTACGGCTTCCCGGAGAAACCCTCGAAGGAGATGCCGAAATCTACAACTGCAACCGCAGCATGATGGAAGCGCTCCTGCGCGCATGGGGAATCGAGCCTGCGATGACGCTGCATGCACCCGATGATCGCGACGCGCTGCGGAACACAATCTTTCATGCCCTTGCCGACAGCGATATGCTCATTACCGCGGGAGGGATTTCGACGGGCGAATACGACTATGTGCAGGAACTGCTTCGCGAAGCCGGAGTGACTCCCCGATTCTGGAGGGTAGCGCAGAAACCGGGAAAACCGCTCTATTTCGGCCTGACAGGCGACGGCCGTCCTGTGTTCGCACTTCCGGGCAATCCGGTTTCGGCGATCACCTGCTTTATCGAATATGTGGTTCCTGCGATCTGCCTCATGCAGGGTCGGAAGGTTCCGGCTGGTATCACTGCCGAGCTTGAAGAACCCTTTCCTGCGGACAGAAAGCGCCACCGTTTTCTTCCCGGAACGGTGCGGGAGCAGGGCGGAAAGCTTCTGTGCAGGGTGAGCGGGAAACTGGAGTCGCACATGATCACCTCGCTCGCCGGAGCGAATGCCATCATCGGCACCCCGCCCTCTCCGGAGCCGCTTCGGCCCGGAATGACGGTTACCTGTACCCTTCTTCCCTGGCAGGATTTTTCGGTTGCCGCAGTTCGTTTGTGACCGCGGCGGTTTCCCGCTGCAGCCCGATCAGCTCATCTTCGCTCAGCCTCAACGGACTGTAAAGCGACCTGTCGATCAGATCGAGCAACCGATTTACTCTTTCGGAGGTATCTGCCGAAATTCCCGCTTTGTAGAGAGCGTCGGCAAGCTCTTTTTTCGTCAGGCTTTCAGGTCTGGCAACTCCCCTTTCGGATACTGCTGCGTAGAGGCGGCTCCTGAGCAGAACGGGACTTTCGCTGCCGGTTGCAGGGTTTCCTCGGCCGCTCACGATTTTCGTGCGTCTCATTTCAGAGAGTTTTCTGCCTGCGGTGTAGAGCGCTCCCAGAGCAAGCATGAGTGCGGCAAGCGATACGGCGAATGGCATAATACGCGAGTCCTCTGCTGCCGGACTTTTCGTTATGCCGGATTGCTGCTCCGTTTCGGATACGGAATATTCCGTCCGCCTGACGGGAAGCACTCTCACTGTTATCGGGCCGGACGCTGACGTCCGGTACCGGCCAGTTGCGGGATCGAAGCAGACGAATCGTGCTGGCGGGATGTCGAGCGTGCCCGTCTTTTCAGGATAGATGGTCAGTGTCGTTTTGTGGGTGCCTGAAGAAAGTTCGCTCTGAGAGTCGAGAGACAGAGCGGTTGATGTCGCGCTCCTGCGTACGGATGGAGAGATCTCCGGCAATGGCACGATGATGGAGGGGAGGTTTCCTTTGCCCTTTACGCTTGCCGTCAGCGTTACCGGTTCTCCTGCTCTTATGGTTGTCGGTTCGGCACCGATGGTAAAAGAAAAGGATCCCACAGCTCCGCTGAACCCCTCCGGAACCGGTTCCGGCAGTTTTCTCGCATGCAGGACAACGGCAGGCGCGGAAAGCGTAAGGTTTCTGCCGGCCGGTACCGACGGAGTTGCCGGCATCAGGCAGTTCAGTCGAAATCCGTCGATCACAAGGCGTCCGGGCTGGATTGCGGAAAGCTTGAACTGCCTGATGATGGCGCTGCGCCATACCACTCCCGAAACGGTAACCTTCAGGCTTCTGACGAATCGCCCAGGGTCGAGTTCCTCGGCCCACAACCCTTCCAGGGAAGGATTGGACGCATCCGAAACCTGCGGTCCATCGCCGGTGAAAAAAAGGGTATAGGTAAGCAGGATCTCTTCACCGGCAAACGGATTGGTTGACGTTGCCTCAGCGCGGATAAATGGTTCCCGAACGGTCTCAGCCGCGATTACAGCGGGCAGGAGCGTCGCAGCGACGAAAAGCAGGACGCTCAGGAAGGGCCTGAGGAGGTTCCGCATGGTTACCAACGATCGCTATTTCATCAGTTCCCGCGACCGGGTTGCCGCTGCGGCTACCGTATCGACAAGGATTTCCCTGATATTCCTCTCCTGCATCACTTTCAGTCCGGCTTCGGTTGTGCCGCCGGGTGTTGTGACTTCGCTGATCAGCTCTTCAGGGCTTTTGCTGCCCGTGAGCACCATTTTTGCCGCACCGAGCATGGTCTGCGCACTCAGGAGCAGGGCATCTTCGCGTGAAAGGCCCCACTGCACTCCCCCTTCCGCAAGCGAAGCGATGATATGGAACATGTAGGCCGGACCGCTGCCCGATACTGCTGTAGCCGCATCCATGAGCCTTTCGTCATCGAGCACCACGGTTCTCCCGATAGCCCTGAACAGTTCTTCGGCAAGAGCGACATCCCCGTCATTCGCGGCAGCTCCCCTGCAGAGTGCGGTCATCCCTTCGCCCGCAAACGCCGGAGTGTTTGGCATAACCCGGATGACCTTCACCTTGTCGCAGGTGTGGCGGCGGATGAATTCCGACGAAATGCCTGCAGCAACGCTCAGAAGCAGATGTTTGTCGGTAAGAAAGGGTTTCAGTTCACCGAGTACGCCCTCTATCTGGTAAGGCTTCACTGAAAGGATGATAACCGAAGCTTTTCCGGCAAGAGCTTCGATTGAAGGGGCCGCATCGACAGGGTAGGCAGCCGATACGCTTTCAATAGCAGCGGGCAGGGTATCGAAGCCATATAACTGCATGTTCTCTTTTGCAGCAAGTCCTGCGATCAGCGCCCGGGCGATTCTGCCGGTGCCGATAAAGCCGGTGTGGAGTCTGTTCATCGGTAAATCTGGAATTGTTGGTGACTGGTTGTAACGATATGTACGTTTTTTCGCTGCTATTTCCAGCAGGGTGACCGCGGTTTTTCTACCGGTAGCGAAGCTTGAAGAGGAGAATGACGAAGAGCAGGGCCAGCGAAACGCTGTTGGCGCCTATCATCGGCAGGTCGTTTTTCTCAAGGCCGTAGAGGAGCCAGAGCACGATCCCGATATTCATGCTTACAGCCCATACGAGGCTTATATCGCGAGTCTGGCGCGTCGCGACGATCTTCAGCGCCTGAGGCAGAAGCGCGAGCGTGGTGATGATGCCGGCTGCGAAACCGAGCATCTCGCTTGAATAATAGTACATCCGTTCTCCATGATTGGCTTTTGGTGCGGAGGCTAATATACGAAGAGGAGAGTCCCTCCTGAAATACCGGTTTGGAAAAACCCTGAGCGCAGCGGAATAAACGCAAAAAGGCGGGAGATCGAGCTCCCGCCTTTTACTGCAATGCTTGCGAAACGAGCTTATTTGCTCAGGTTGACCATGTACTCGACGGCGAGTTTGACGTCGGCGTTGGAGAGTTTCGCGTTGCCGCCTTTAGCCGGCATCAAACCTTTTTTGCCCTGGTAACCCTTGATGGATTTATCGACCAATACGTTCATGCCCTGGGCGATGCGGGCGGTCCAGGCCGGCTTGTTACCGGTTTTCGGGGCGCCCATGATGCCATCCTTGTGGCATGCTGCGCAGCTTGCGTCATAAACAGCTTTGCCGGTAGCGGCGTTGGCATCGGTCAGGCTGAAAGAGATCATAAACAGTGCGCAGAAAGCAGCAGATACGAAACGAGACATAGAATTCTCCCTTGCAAAAGTTAAAATTTGTTGATGTTAGGTCGTGTGCCGGTTGTGCAAAAAACCTCAAGCCGGTTATTTTAGCATTAAAAAATCAGCCTTCCAAACGTTCGCGGATTTTTTATGCGTATATAGTTATCCGGTGGGTAAAAAAACGGAGTATCGCCCATGGGACGCGCTCCGTTTTCTGTTCAGATCCGAACGGTGCCTGAAATGGCTTATTTAGAGATTTCGGCCATGTATGCTACGGCATTACCTACCTCTTCGTCGGTCAGGTCGGGGTTGCCGCCTCTGGCGGGCATCATGCCGGCAGATCCGGTATATCCTTCGATCGATTTCTTGGTCATCACATCCAGGCCCTGTGCGATGCGGTCTTTCCATGCGGCTTTATCGCCCGGTTTCGGAGCGCCCATCATGCCGGCATCGTGACAGCCGTTGCATCCTTTTGATTCGTATATGGTTTTACCGGCGGCAAGTTTGGGATCGGCAGGCGTTTCAGCTGCGGGTGCTTCCGCGGGGGCTGCTGCTTCAGCCGGAGCTGCTGCTTCTTCCTTGGATTCCGGAAATTCGAGCTTGGCAGGCGGTTTTTCAAGGCCGCATGCGCCAAGGCAGAGCATACCGGCGGCGAAAACTGGCAAAAAGCGTTTCATGGCGTTCTCCGTTATTATGGATTGTGTGGTTGTGTCAGGTACTGAAAATCGTTGGCTATAATTTTATGAATAATTTGCCGTACGACAAAATGGTTTTTTCAGCCGAACCGTGAGGCAATCTGTTTTTTAAGATCGTTTCTCGACAGTCCGTAGAGGTGGGTGTAGAAGAGGTTGAAAAAGAGAACGGCCGTTTTTGCACTTGGCGCGCCGATGCCTCTCCGGATGGATTGTGCGGGCGAGAAAAGCTGCCGGGTCAGCGTCGAGTAGCTCTCGACGAATGCGTCGAGCGGAATTCTTTTCGGCCGGTAGAGCATCTCCTGGCCGAATGTGTACCGGAATGCCGTAGGATCATCCGGATCGAAAAGCAGGCGGCCTTCTTCTCTGAGCCGGTCGAACACTCCGGTACCGGGAGTAGGGCGGAGGATGTTTATGCCTGGCACATCGAGCTTTGTTTGCGAGACGAAGTCGAGAATGGCCGCAGGCGTATCGAGCGTATCGCCGTCGAGGCCGTAAATGAAACTGCCGTAGAGGCTGATTCCTGCGTTCCGGATGTTCCGGATCGCCGCGGCGAGTTCCGCGGCCTTGTTCTGGTTCTTGCGGTGGGCGTTTCTGCTTGCCGGTTCCACACTCTCAATGCCGACGAGCAGCGCGCGGCATCCCGATTTTGCGAATGCTTCAAGCAGGCGGGGCTGCTGGCCGAGCGTCGTGGTCGCCTGACCGAACCAGCTGATACGGTAAGGGATCAGCCGCCGGAAAAGTTCTTCGGCGTAAGACGGGTCAGCATTGACGGAGTCGTCCACGAAAAAGAAAATTCGCCGGTCATCCTGCAGAAACCGTCCGACTTCGGCGACGATGTCGCTGATGGCGCGTCTTCTCAGCGATCGTCCGTTCAGCACGTGGACATTGCAGAAATCGCAGTTGTACGGGCACCCCCGTCCTGTCTGGATGAGGTTTGTTGTGAAGTATCGATTTCTCTGAAGCATATGCTTGCTGACCGGACGGGGCAGCGACAGATCCGGAAATCCGTCAGCGCGATAATCGGTTTTCAGCGATCCCGCCCTGAGATCCTCGAGTACCGTTTTCCACATGTCGTCGGCTTCCCCGTGCACCAGCAGATCGGCGTGGGAACGGCACGAATCCGGGAAGAGCGAGACATGGGCGCCTCCAAGCGCTACCGGAATGCCTTGCCTCCTCAGTTTGTCGGCAAGTTCGAACGCCTTGCGGGCCATACCGGTCTGTACGCTGATACCCACGAGATCCCAGTCGTTCCGGTAAGGAAACTCTTCGAACCGCATATCGCAAAGCTGCTGTTCGACTCCCGGAACCTCGATCGAGCCGAGGATCATCAGCGCGAGTGGCGGAATGGCGAACTGGCTCTGCTTGATGAGGGTTCTGACGGAGTGGTTGAACCGTTGTCGGATGGAGCCGGTTTCAGGTTCGTCGTAAAGGGACCGCGCGCCGTCGACGCCGCTTTCGGATGGAAGAAAGACCAGCAGGACTTTTTTTGTCTGATTCATGGGAGTCTCTACCAGTCTTTACCGCCTGACCGTTCTTCCTTGCCCCCGGACGATGCATGAGGAATCCGGAGCATCGTCCGGTTCTCCTGCATCTGCACCTGCCGGAGCAGACGCTCCGCAGCATTCATCCTTCCGTTTGCCGATGAAGCTGTTTCTGTCAGGTCTAGCTGGTTGTCCTGTTCGCTACCGGAACCGTTATTAAGGTTTTCAAGCATCCTGAGCACGATTTCATAATTGATGCGTGCGTCCATATCGCCAGGCTTATCGCGGAGCACGGCGATATATCGCTGAAGGGCCTGTTCGAAAAATTCTCTTTTCCGTTCGCTCTTTCCAGCTTCGAGCGCCTCCTCGGCGAGGCAGTTGCCCTCGTTGTAAATCGACGCATTCCGGATCTCTTCGGTCGCATGATGGTTCATTGCAAGGTTCCGGTAGATAGTGCGGGCCGGAAGATACTTTTTCTGCATGGCAAGCGTTCCTGCAAGATTGAAGCGAATGGCGAAGCTGTTTCTGCCATTTTGTCCGGGAGTTTCTGCAAGCGTTTGCATGTAGCGTTGTTCGGCGCCGGAGAAGTCGCCGTTACCATAGAGCATGTAAGCCTCCTGCAGCGTCCGGTAGTCACGGAACTCACGGGGCAGGTTCCATGCGGTTGCAAGCAGGATGACGGGCAGGAACAGCAGCATCATGATCCGGGTGGTTCGTTATCGAAAGATAGAGAGGGAATTCCGAAGTCGGAAAAAGTTGCAGCAATAAAAAAGCCGCCCGTTATTTTCCCGGGCGGCTTTTTCGTGAGAAGGGTTTTTCCTTCTCAGCCGAGGAAGGCTTTCTGGACGGCGCTTACTCCCGCTCCGGTTTCGAAGGGGTAGCAGATATCTTTCAGAGCGCGTTCCAGACCACCGATAACGGTCAGCATGTCGAGTTCGTCGTAGAACCCGAGGTGGGAGATCCGGAAAATTCTGCCTTTGTACTCGTCCTGCCCGGCAGCTACCGTGATGCCGTTTTTCTGTTTCAACGCCTTGTTGAATGCCGACCAGTCGACGCCTTCCGGTAGCCAGACCGGGGTTACGGCAAAAGAAGGGGAGTCGCTGAAGAGTTGCATGCCGAGCGCGCTGCATCCCTGGCGGCATGCCGAAGCAAGGCGTTCATGGCGTTTCCAGATATTTTCTATGCCTTCTGCCTTGATCATCTGCAGTGCCTCGTCGAGACCTATGACGAGCGATACGGCAGGTGTAAACGGGGTGTCTTCGGCGGCATGGGCTTTCAGTGCTTTTTTCAGGCTCAGATAGTACTGCTGGCTGTTGGTGTGCGCATTGATGACATCCTGGGCTCTTTCCGACATGGCTACAAGCGCGAGGCCCGGAGGCATCATGAGTCCTTTCTGCGAACCGGTGATGCAGATGTCCGCGCCCCAGTCGTCGAAATGGAACTCATGGGCGCCGATAGCGGTAATGCCGTCAACAAGGATGAGTGCATCCGATTTTTCGCGGATAAGCGAGCAAAGCGACTTGATGTCTGCAGCCGTGCCGGTGGATGTTTCCGAATGGGTAAGGCAGACGCCCCTCGCGTCCGGGTGCTGCACGAGGAGCTCGGCCATGCGCTCGGGCTGAATGGCAGTACCCCACTGTACCTTTTCCTCGATGCAGTTGCCGGTAAAAATCCGTACGAGCTGTCCCCAGCGTTCCCCGAATTTACCCGCATTGACGGTAATGACCTTTTCGCCCTGTTTGAAAACGCTCGAAACGGCAGCTTCCATGCCACCGGTGCCCGAACAGCTGAGTACCACGACAGGTTGGGTCGTTCTGAAGAGATACCTGAGATCCTCGTGGACGCGAGTAAGGATTTCCATGAACTCGGGGTTCCTGTGATGGATGATGGGTGCAGCCATGCGGAGCATCACGTTTTCAGGCACAGGGGTCGGCCCCGGGGTGAACAGTCTTTTTTTCATCTCTTCGGAAAGGTTGTTTGGTTATAAAAACTTCCGGTGTTCAGTTTTTCGCCTTGTCCATCATTTCGGTGAACTGGTCGAAGAGGTAATGGGAATCGTGCGGACCGGGTGCGGCCTCGGGATGGTACTGTACCGAGAAGCAGGGCAGCGAACGGTGCCGAATACCCTCTACCGTCTGATCGTAAAGGTTGAGATGGGTCATTTCGAGATCTTCCGGAAGAGAATCCATTTTTACAGCGAACCCGTGGTTCTGCGAAGTGATTTCGATTCTGCTGCTTTCCATGTTTTTGACAGGGTGGTTGCTGCCGTGGTGGCCGAACTTCAGTTTGTAGGTTTCGGCACCGAAAGCCAGCGAGAGAAGCTGATGGCCGAGGCAGATGCCGAAGACCGGCAGCGGCCTTGTCGTGCGGTTATAGTCGGCTATCGCCCTGATGGTGTCGATGGCATAGTCTACCGCCGAAGGGTCGCCGGGTCCGTTCGAGAGAAACACGCCGTCCGGATTGAGTTTCAGCACATCTTCGACAGGTGTCGCGGCATTGAGCACCGTAACCTTGCATCCGCAGTTCTGCAGAATGCGGAGAATGTTGGTTTTTATGCCGTAGTCGAATGCTGCGACATGATAGCGTGCTTCCGGTTTGTCAAGCACGTAATTTTCAGTTGAAGTGACGGTTTTCACCAGGTCCTGTCCGGTCATTTCCGGGATGGAAAGCGCTCTCGTTTTCAGGTTTTCCTCGTTGAAGTCAACCGCCGAGATCACGCCGCGCATGGCACCTTTCTCGCGGATTTCCCGTACCAGTTTTCTTGTGTCTATACCGGCAAGCCCCATCACCTTCGCCTGCTTCAGGTAGGCATCAAGACTTCCCGACGATTCGAAATTGCTGTGGATATTCGAAACTTCGCGAACGATGAAGGCTGAAGCCCATACTTTTGACGATTCGTTGTCATCGGGGGTGATGCCGTAATTGCCGATAAGCGGATAGGTCATTATCACCATCTGTCCGGCATAGGATGGATCGGTAAGAATCTCCTGATAGCCGGTATGAGAGGTATTGAAGACAACTTCGCCTGATGCTTCGCCGATGTGGCCGAATGCCGTCCCCCTGTAGACGGATCCGTTTTCCAAAACCAGTAGAGCCTTTGTCTCTTGCATGCTTGTTTGTTATTCCTTCGTAGTAGTAAGTTTATCTCCCGATTCCTGTCTGTCAACATTGGCGACCGCCGTGCGGTCAAACTTCAGTTTTACGTTGTCGCCCACCTGTACAAGGACGGTTTTCTTTTCCGTATCTATACCGGCTACGGTGCCATGAATCCCGCCGATCGTAACGATTCGGTCGCCCCGTTTTAAACTGTCGAGCACCTTTTCCCGTTCCTTCTGCTTTTTCTGCTGTGGGCGGATCATGAAAAAGTAGAAGACGACGAAAATAAGGACGAGAGGAACGAGCTGGATAAAGGGATTGGGATTCTGGCCTCCGGCTGGCGGAGCGAAAAGCAGCAGTGTTGAAATAAGTTCGTGCATGAATGGATGGTCAAAGGTGTAAAAATGGATAGACGAACAATAATGTACGCTATTAAGCTGACTATTTCAATGCGACTTGCGGGATGCGGCACCAAAGCTTGCAAATGGTGCGACATCGTAACGGTTATCGCCGACCATGCCTTTCGAAAGCATCAGCCCGGCAAGCGAGGCGATCATGGCCGCATTATCGGTCGAATAGACGGTTCCCGGAATATGGAGATCGATGCCGTGGCGCGCGCACGCTTCCTTCATTGCTTCCCTAAGTGCCGAGTTTGCGCTTACTCCTCCGGCAACGGAAACCGCACTTACGCGGAAGTGCCGTGCGGCGGCGATTGCCTTTTCGACCAGTACGCTCACGATTGCGTGCTGGATCGATGCCGCGATATCGTTCAGATGAGCCGCAACGAAATCCCGAGGGTGTTTCTGCAGCCAGGTCAGCACAGACGTTTTCAGGCCGGAAAAGCTGAAATCGAAGTTGCCCCGGTAGTTTCTGCTGGTCTGTGATTGTGATGTCAATGCTTTGGGAAACGAATGAAAGTGCGGGTCGCCGGTTGATGCGAGCCGGTCGATAACCGGTCCTGCAGGATAGGGCAGGCCGAGCATCTTGCCGGTTTTATCGAAAGCCTCCCCGGCGGCGTCGTCGAGAGTCCTGCCTATCACCTCGTAGCCGAGATCCTCGCGGACGAGCGACAGGAGGGTATGGCCGCCGGATACCACGAGCGATATGAACGGGCCTTCAGGTACGCGATGGTTCGGCGATTCCGGTATGAAGGCCGAAAACATGTGGGCCTCGATATGATTGACCGGTACGAACGGAATATCGAGGGCGAATGCCATGCCTTCGGCGAAACACAGGCCAACCATGACGGCGCCGATAAGGCCGGGGCCCGCGGTCGCCGCTATGCAATCGAGCTCATTTTTCGTTATATTGGCTTCTGTTACGGCACTCTCGACAATGGGGACGATCATCCGCTCGTGCTCCCTTGAGGCGAGTTCCGGTACGACTCCGCCGAAACCGGTGTGGCAGCGTTGCGAACTGATGACATTCGAACCGACTCTGTCGTCGATCAGAATGGCCGCTGAAGTTTCATCGCAGCTTGTTTCTATACCTAATATATTCATGGCACCATTTTCTCTGGACGTATGGCAAAAGCTAACAAACCGGCAAACAATAGCAAACCAAGGGTCAAAGTGAGTTTTACAGGTGTACTCATGATCCTCGTCGGCGCCGACCTCATTCTTCTTCTGGCGCCCGAATTCGGCATTCTCAACAGCGGTTTCTACATTCCGGATATCTACACATGGCCGTCGCTGATTGCGGGCATTGCGCTGCTTGTGCTGGGTTTCAGGAGGCTTTACAGAAAGCCCTGAGCGGTTCCGTACCGGGAGAGGCGCTCCGCAATATCATAAAGGGAGGGGGGATCGAATATGCAGCATGCAGCAGTTCTTGAGGAACTCGGTCGCGAGATAGCGGAGTCATCGGTATTTCTCGATCGCGCCGCCGAACAGATATCCTCATGCATCATCGGCCAGAAAGAGGTCGTCCGCAGGGTATTCATCGCGTTGCTTGCAGGCGGGCATATTCTGCTCGAAGGCGTGCCCGGGCTGGCAAAGACACTTATTGTCCGATCGTTCGCCGCATCCATGAATCTGCAGTTCCGCCGCATCCAGTTCACCCCCGACATGCTTCCGGCAGACCTCGTCGGCACCATGGTTTACAATCCCAGGGATATGGAATTCCATCCGCGCCAGGGTCCGGTGTTCGCCAACGTCATTCTTGCCGACGAGATCAACCGCTCTCCTGCGAAAGTCCAGTCGGCGCTGCTTGAAGCCATGCAGGAAAAACAGGTCACCATCGGCAGCGCTACATTTCCCCTTCCTTCTCCGTTCATGGTGCTTGCCACCCAGAACCCGATCGAGCACGAGGGCACCTATCTCCTTCCCGAAGCGCAGGTTGACCGGTTCATGATGAAAGTCATTGTCGATTACCCCAATTACGAAGAGGAGCTCGAAATCATGCTACTCGCATCGGCATCGCCGCCCCTTGCCGAAATCCGTCCGGTAGTGGAGCCCGGCGACATCGCAAGGGCCCGCAGCCTGATCGACCGAATCTATGTGGATTCGAGGGTACAGCGCTACATCGTCGATCTCGTGGTCGCCACGAGAAACCCCGCCGCTTACGGGCTTCAGAAACTTGAGACCATGATCGAATACGGAGCTTCGCCTAGGGCATCGATTTTCCTTCTGCTGGCAGCTAAAGCGCATGCGTTTCTGCAGCACCGGGCCTACATCACTCCTGAAGACGTCAAATCGCTTGCCTTCGATACCCTGCGTCACAGGATCATTCCAGGCTACGAAGCCGAAGCCGATAATATCAGTACCGACGATTTTATCCGCGATATCCTGCAGCATGTGCAGGTTCCGTGAGCCGTTACAATCCGGTACGGTTTCCGGCAGGAACCGCCGGCCAAAACCAGATAAGCCGATATGCAGGTGAATAAGCTTACCCGACCTGATTATTCCGAACCACCGGAAACCATCCGCCGGGTAGAAATCCGCTCGAGGCGTCTTGCTTCCGAGCTGTTCAGCGGCGAATATCACTCGTCTTTCAAAGGCAGGGGCATCGAATTCCAGAGCGTTCGCGAATACCAGTACGGCGACGATGTGCGCACTATCGACTGGAATACCTCTGCCCGGAAGCACGGCCTCTACGTCAAGCAGTTCACCGAAGAGCGAGAGCGCAGCATGCTGCTTCTCGTCGACGCTTCGGCCTCGATGTTGTTCGGCAGCGGAGACCGAAGCAAAAGGCGCCTGGCGGCCGAAGTCGGCGCCGTGCTTGCATTCAGCGCAATTCAGAACAACGACAAGGTCGGGCTCGTTATCTTCACCGACCGGATTGAAACCTACATCCCGCCGTTGAAAGGACGGCGGCAGGTACAGTTGATACTCGAAGCGCTTTTCAGGATGCAGCCGCAACACAGGAAAACAGATATCGATGCGGCGCTCTCTTTCGTGATTCATACCCGCCGACGGCAATCGATCGTTTTTCTGCTCAGCGACCTGCAGGGCGGCGGTTACGAACGGGGCATGAAACTGCTCAACGCACGCCATGATTTCGTACTCATCCATATCAGCGATCCGCTTGAACGGGAACTGCCCCGGACGGGCCTGCTCGATCTCGAAGACCCCGAAACCGGCAGCCGCATCACGATAGACGCAGGGAGCCCGTATGCGCTTGAGCGCTTTCGAAACGGGCAGCTCACCCAGTCAGGCGATCTCCGCCAGAAACTCATGCGCATGAAAATCGATACCGTCAGCCTTGAGACCGGACGATCGTTCATAGGCGAACTCAACACCTTTTTCCGTTACCGTGAGAGGCGTTATTGAACGGTTGAGGAACACTGCGCGCTGTATTGTTCCGCTCATCCTTGCGTTCCTGTCGATCGCCGTTACGCCGCATGTCCGCGCGGCGCAGCCGACCGTGACGGTGAGGGTCTCTCCCGACAGCCTCTATGCCGGAGAACGCATTGTATGCATCGCAGATATTCAGCACCCTCGCGGCACGGCGGTTGCCGTCGAACTTCCGGATTCCGCAGCGCTGAGCCCATTCATGCTCATCGGCAGAAAGCAAAGCTCGAAGCCGCTCTCCGCATCGGCAGCCGAAGAGCGTGTCGAGATGGAATTTGCTGTTTTCGGTTCGGGATCGCAGCGGCTGCCTCCATTGACGCTCGTGTTTTTCGATAGCCGGGGCCGGATCTCCGGTCGGGAGGAGTTCCGGCCGGCGGCTGTCTTTGTTAAAACCTTCACCCCGCAGGAAATGCTCGAACTTCGGCCGCTCAAGCCGCCGACAGCACCCGGATTTCCGTTTATGCTATTCCTTCCTGTTCTGCTCGGCATTTTTGGATTTGCCGCTGCAGTGCTGCTTGTTCTCTTTTTCGTCAAGCGGCGGGTGCGTCTTTTCTCCGAAGCGGTCGATCCGGCACAGGTTGCCAGCAGGAAGCTCCGCAGACTCGACACTCGTCTTTCCTCCGGCATGCTTCCTTCGGAGTGCTATGCCGAACTCAGCACCATCATGCGGGAGTACCTCGAACGGCACTACCATATCCCGGCACTCGAAGCCGTGACGCCGGAGATCGAACGCGATCTGCGCAAACTCGGCATCTCGTCGTTCGAAGCAATCATGAGCCTCCTGCGTCAGGCAGACCTCGTCAAGTTCGCCGACAGCAGACCCACAGCGGAAGAGTCGCGCAACTCCATCCGTCAGGCAGGGGAGATCGTACGCTCTCCCGGAAACGGCGGAGGGTGAGTGATTCTTTTTGCATTTTACCTGAATCCGGGTGACACCGCAAACATGATATAGCAACACAGCGCACATGTCCGAATGGTTTTCGCACATACCGCGGATCGGCATCGAGGATCCTCTCTGGCTGCTGCTGCTGCCTGTGCTGGCCCTGTCGGCCTGGTGGCTTCGCATGCGGGAGCGGAAAGGGAAGAGTCCTGCTCTGCGGTTTCCCGACGTCGACCGGCTGCGCGAAGCGGGGTTCGAGGTTCCCCCGTTTTTGCGCCGTGCGACCAGTCGGCTGCGCTGGGGGGCACTTCTGCTTGGGGTACTCGCCATGGCCCGGCCCAGCCTTGTTCTGGAAGAGACTGTTGCCCGGTCTCGAGGTATCGACATGGTGCTCGCGCTCGATATATCCGAATCCATGCTGCAGGAGGATGCCGGAGGCAGAAGCCGTCTCGACGCAGTAAAAGAAATTGCCAGGGAGTTTATTGCACGTCGCAACAACGACCGTATCGGTATTGTTGTATTCAGGGGAAGCGGCTATACACTCTGTCCCCTGACGCTCGACCACCGCGTGGCCGGCATGCTGCTTGATGCTGTTACACCACACGTCGTTCGCGATGAAGGCACGGCTGTAGGTACCGCGATCCTCATTGCCGTCAACAGACTCAAGGCATCGCAATCCTCCGGGAAGGTCATCATCCTGCTGACCGACGGAGCATCGAATGCCGGCTCGATCGATCCGCTGACCGCGGCGGGTATTGCCGCAAGTCAGGCCATAACGATTCATACTGTCGGGGCCGGTTCCCGGAAAGGGGGCTTTTCAGGACTTCACGAGGAGGAGCTTCGTCAGGTTGCAGGTGCATCAGGCGGGCGTTACTTTCTTGCCGGAGGCCTTTCATCGCTGTCCGAAAGTTTCCGGGAGATAGACCGGCTGGAAAAAAGCCGGATTTCAAGCCCTATCGCGAAACGGAAGTCGGAGCTTTTTTTGTATCTGCTGGTTCCTGCACTCCTGCTGCTGCTCGGAGAGGCGGTTCTCGCAAACACCAGACTGCTCAGGATTCCCTGACTGCAGATGCTTTAACATTGACACCAGCGTACCATGTGCTTCGCCTGGCCTGATAATTTCGGTTACCTGCTCCTGCTTATCCCGCTTGTAGTACTGTTCGGTTACGGGTTCATGCGACGTGTCGCAGCGCAGGAACTGTTATCCGTGGGGCGTACGGACGGCGGCCGCCACCGGCGCAGACAGCTTGCTCGACTTGTACTGCAGTTCGCCGGAATTGCTTTGCTGCTCTTTGCCCTTACCGGGCCCAGGTTCTGCCACGGTACCCGTATTGCATTGCGAAAAAGCGCTGATGTGGTGTTCATGCTCGATGTTTCAAACAGCATGCTGGCCGGAGACGTTTTTCCCAGCCGTCTCGAACGGTCAAAACAGGCCGCGCTTGAAATTTCAGGACGTTTGCCGGAAAGCAGGCAGGCTCTGCTGCTGTTTGCCGCCAGGCCTCTGGTGCAGTGCCCGCTGACCACAGATCGCGAAACCTTCGAAGCCCTCGTCGATATGGCCTCTCCGGCACTTGTTGACGAGCAGGGTACCGCGTTCGGCAAGGCTTTCGATCAGGCGGCGAAGCTTTTTGCCGGAGCGCAGCGAAGCGCCGGATCGCCGGAAACCGCCGGAGAGAGGATTATCGTGCTCCTGAGCGACGGCGAGGATCACGAAGGCGGAGCTGAGGAAGCCGCCCGGCAGCTTGGCCGCTCGGGCATCAGGCTGTTTGTGCTTGGCGTCGGAAGAGCCGGAGAAACGGTTGTTCCCGATTTCCGTCGTCCCGGTGAAGCGAAACGCGACGCAGGAGGCGGAGTGGTGAAAAGCCGCTTCAGCCCCGAAACCCTCAGGGGTCTTGCAGAAACCTCTGGCGGAACCTATATCGATATCGCGGAAGGCAACGCAAAGGGCGACGACGTTGCCCGACGAATCAGCAGCATCGTTGCAGCATCCCGTCCTGTAGCGGTGCAAGTGGAGGGGTTTCCTCTCTATCGGTATCTGCTCGGCGCCGGCCTGCTTCTGCTTCTCGCAGAGAGGCTGGCGGACGGGGTCGGCAGGAGGATGGTTCGCTGATGTGGTATCTTCTGGAAAAACTTCTTACATTTCATGAATCAGACAGCAGCCTTGATCTGTTTATAACTAAACCTCATTGCCATGGAGCAGCAGCATACCGGTCAGAAAATCCTTGATCCGATCGAACGGGCCAAACTCGGCGTCAAGGTGTTCAATATGCCGTTTTCGGAAGCCGAAAAAGTGATAGACGAGTACGTGAGCGGCAGGAATTATGATGCCGACGGCGTCGCGTATTTCAAGGATCAGGTTGCAACGCAGCGCTATATCCAGGAAAAAAGCGCCGAACTGCTTGCCACTGGAGGAGAGATCATGCGGCTTGTAGCCAACGCTTTCATCAAAAACCTGCCGAAACCGCCTTCAGGCGCTGCCCCGTCGGCCTGAATGGCGAATCACATCTCAATTTATGCCGCAGGTAGCATATCCTCCTGCGGTTTTTTTTACGCTTTTGTTCTCCGGATTGCTCTGAACCGTTAACTTTTTTCCGTTTAAGGCGGTTATCAGAAAAGATGTTACCTGATTGAATCAAATGCTCTGCGAAGCTTACTGAATGAACAGCCGAGCAGATGAACAGAAAAAACGGAACGAACCATGCAATTCGACCCCAATAAATTTACCGTCAAGGCGCAGGAAGCCCTTCAGGCAGCGTCAACCCTTGCAGGAAGCCGTCAGCACCAGCAGATCGAGCCCGAGCATCTTCTCTCCGTCATGCTTGGCGACCGTACCAGCATTGCGGCCCAGATTGCCCGGAAACTCGAAGCTTCACCCGAAAACCTTGCGGCAGCGGTCGACCGGGAAATCGAACGACTCCCGAAAGTGACCGGAGCATCGGCTTCGGGTCAGTACATTTCGCAGAATCTCGGCAAGGTGTTCGACGTCGCGCTCAAGGAAGCCGAGAAGCTGAAGGACGAATACATCAGTTCGGAGCACCTCTTCATCGCCATGAGCGAAGCCGGCGTGAAGGTCTCACGCATGCTGCAGGACGCAGGCGTCAACCGCGACGCTATTCTTAAAGTGCTTGCCACCATCAGGGGCTCCCGGAGGGTGACCAGCCAGACCGCCGAAGAGACCTACAACTCGCTGAAAAAGTATTCGCGCAACCTCAACGACGAAGCCCGTCGCGGCAAACTCGATCCGGTTATCGGACGCGACGACGAAATCCGGCGGGTGCTGCAGATTCTCAGCCGCCGCACCAAGAACAATCCGGTGCTGATCGGCGACCCCGGCGTCGGCAAAACCGCGCTGGTAGAGGGTATAGCACAGCGGATCGTTGCCGGAGATGTACCCGAGAACCTCAAGACCAAGCAGATAGCCGCGCTCGACATTGCCCAGCTCGTTGCCGGAGCCAAGTTCCGCGGCGAGTTCGAGGAGCGCCTCAAGGCCGTGGTGAAGGAGGTGCAGTCGGCGGCCGGCGAAGTGATTCTTTTCATCGACGAGATCCATCTGCTTGTCGGCGCGGGTTCCGCCGAAGGAGCCATGGATGCGGCCAACATTCTCAAGCCGGCGCTCGCCCGCGGCGAACTGCGCTGTATCGGCGCCACCACGCTCGACGAGTACCGCAAGCATATCGAAAAGGACGCGGCCCTCGAACGGCGCTTTCAGACCGTGCTGGTCGATCAGCCGAGCGTGGAAGACACGGTTTCCATTCTGCGCGGACTCAAGGAGAAATACGAAATCCATCACGGCGTGCGCATCAAGGATGCCGCCCTCGTTGCCGCCGCGGAGCTGTCGAACCGCTATATTTCCGATCGCTTCCTGCCCGACAAGGCGATCGACCTCATCGACGAGGCATCCTCACGTCTTCGGCTCGAAATCGACAGCAGCCCCGAAGAACTCGACCGACTCAACCGCGAAATCCGCCGGCTCGAAATCGAGCGCGAAGCCCTGAAGCGCGAGCTCGAAAACGGAGGAAATTGAAGAGAGCTATACTCCCGTCATCCATCGGTGAAAATCCACGCTTCAATCAGCGGGAACCGCGCTCTTCCACTTCCAACAAAAAACCGCGCCTGCATTGAGCAGCAAAGCTGACCAAAGCAGGCGCAAATCCGAGTTAATCCGTGCCAATCCGTGGGCAAAACACTTCCTCTTCTCTCCAACTCCCGCCATTCTCTTTTCTCCGCAGAAATTCATACATTTTAGGTTGCATGACATTGCATGTTTTCTACGGTTTGATTTTATTAACGCAACAAAAAACGGAGCGGCGCTATGAAAATGATGAAGATCGTATTGCTCGTATTCATGCTGGCCGGAATGGCCGTGCAGAACTCTTTTGCCGGATGGGATCCCAGGGTTGAGGACAATGCGAGGGAATCTGTGGAATTTTTCAGGAGAAACGCGCCGCAGCTCGAGCGGTTTTTCATGCACGCATACGGGTATGCGGTGTTTTCGGATGTCTACAAGGGCGGTCTTATACTGCTCGGCGGTGCTCATGGCAGCGGATATGTCTATGAGCTGAACACTCTTATCGGAACGTCGAAAATAACCCAGCTGAACGTCGGGCCGCAGCTTGGAGGCCAGTCGTTTGCCGAGATCGTGTTTTTCAAGAGCAAGGGCGACCTTGACAATTTCAAAAAAGGCAATTACGAACTCAACGCACAGGCGACAGCTGTACTGGTGACATCAGGTATGGCTACCAATACCGATTACTCAAACGGCGTGGCGATTTTTGTCATTCCCAAAGCCGGCGTTATGGCGGAAGCCACCGTCGGAGGACAGAAGTTCAGCTACAAGCCGCTTTGAGCAGCGTTATTGCAGCGTGAAGCGGGCAAGGATCGGGGTTTATCAAATAAAGACGAACAGGATGCAATGAAGTACGAATTAGTAGTGGGCTTGGAGGTCCATTGTCAGCTCAATACCAACAGCAAGGCATTCTGCGGCTGTTCGACCCGTTTCGGCAATCCCGCCAACAGCAACGTTTGCCCGGTTTGCCTGGCGCTGCCGGGAGCGTTGCCGGTGCTGAACCGCCGGGTGGTCGAGGATGCCGTCAAGCTCGGGCTTGCCACGGGATGCGCCATTGCGCCTCACTCGATTCTTGCCCGCAAGAATTATTTCTACCCCGATCTTCCGAAGGGTTACCAGATTTCGCAGTTCGAGGAACCGATCTGCACCGAAGGCATGTTGCATATCGATGCCGGCGAAGGCCGACGCGATATCCGGCTGATCCGCATTCATATCGAAGAGGATGCCGGCAAGTCGATCCACGACATCGGCGACGACACCTACATCGACGTCAATCGCTGCGGCGTGCCGCTGCTCGAGATCGTCAGCTATCCCGATATCCGTACCTCGAAGGAGGCCTCGGCTTACCTGCAGAAGCTGCGCCAGATCGTGAAATATCTCGGCGTTTCCGATGGCAACATGGAGGAAGGCAGCCTTCGCTGCGACGCCAACGTTTCGGTCCGGCTGTTCGGAGACGAGGAGTACGGCACCCGAACGGAAATCAAGAACATGAACTCCTTCAAGAACGTCGAAAAGGCGATCGAGTACGAAATGCAGCGCCATATCGATGTCATCGAAGCCGGAGGACAGATTGTGCAGGAGACGAGGCTCTGGGATGCTGACAAGGGCGAGACCCGGTCTATGCGCGGCAAGGAGTTCGCGCACGACTACCGATACTTCCCCGACCCCGATCTGGTGCCTGTGCTGGTAGATCAGGAGATGCTCGAAAGAATGCGTCAGGAACTGCCGGAGTTTCCGGAAGTGCGTGCGGAGCGCTTTGTCAGCAAGTATGGCATTCCCGCATACGATGCCGGAGTGCTGACCGTCGAGCGCGATGTGGCCGATTATTTCGAAGGGACTGTTGCCGCATGCGGCGACGGAAAAACGGCGTCGAACTGGGTGATGGGCGAAGTGATGCGAACCCTCAAGGAAAAGTATCTCGATATTTCGGAGTTCGCGATTTCCCCGGAGCGTCTCGGCGGACTGATTGCACTTATCGCAAAGGGGACTATCAGCAATACCATTGCCAAGCAGGTGTTCGAGCTTATGCAGGCCGATGCCGCAAGCGCCGAGGAGATTGTTTCGAAGGAAGGACTTGCCCAGGTATCCGATACCGGGGCCATCGAGGCAACGGTAGAAGAAATCCTTGCAGCAAACCCGAAGCAGCTCGCCGATTACCGCGAAGGCAAAACCAGGCTGTTCGGCTTTTTTGTGGGTCAGTGCATGGCCCGCATGAAAGGGAAGGCCAATCCGCAGGTCGTCAACGATGTGCTGAAAAGCCGTCTTGACGCCTGAGAGGAGATCAGGAGCCGAAAAGATCCTTTGTCCGGGCGTTATCCGGCCAGGTTTTTGCAATATCGGGGTTGATGACCTCGATTTTCTTCCGGGCTTCCTGCAGCCGATCCCTGCACTTTCCGGCAATGGCGAGTCCCTCCTCGTAGAGCGCTATGGAACGTTCGATGCCGGTATCCGGATTCTCGATGTTCCGGGTGATCTCTTCGAGGCGCGACATCAGCTCTTCGATGGAGAGGTTGTCCCGGTTTTTATCTGCGGCAGCGGTTTTTGCCATTGATTGAAATGGTTGGGTTACGAATCAGGGCATAGTAACGATACAGAATGACTGTGATTATTACAAAAAGGCAGGTGATTGAGTGAAATTTGTTGACAGCGCGCTCATTTCAGTGAAAGCCGGAGACGGCGGGAAAGGATGCGTGAGTTTCAGAAGAGAAAAATTTGTGCCCAAGGGCGGGCCGGACGGCGGAGACGGCGGCAGGGGGGGCCATGTATGGCTGAGAACCAACAGTCACCTGACCACATTGCTTGATTTCAAATACAAGCGCAACTACACGGCAGGCCGTGGAGCGCACGGCCAGGGGGCTCGTAAAACAGGAAAGGACGGAGAAGATATCGTAATCGACGTGCCGTGCGGCACGGTTGTTCGCAATGCCGCAACCGGCGAGGTCATTGCCGACCTGACAGTCGACGACGAGAAAGTGCTTGTGGCATCTGGCGGAAGGGGAGGACGCGGCAACCAGCATTTCGCTACGGCCACGCGCCAGGCGCCGAGGTTCGCACTGCCTCCCGGAACCGGAGAGGAACTCGAACTTGAAATGGAGCTGAAGCTGATGGCCGACGTGGGGCTTGTCGGGTTTCCCAACGCGGGAAAATCCACGCTCATATCGGTACTCAGCGCGGCAAAACCGAAAATCGCCGATTATCCCTTCACCACGCTGGTGCCGAACCTCGGCATCGTGCGGTACGAGGATTACAAGTCGTTCGTGATGGCAGATATTCCCGGAATTATCGAGGGCGCCGCCGAAGGGAGGGGTCTCGGATTGCAGTTCCTCCGCCATATCGAGCGCACCAAAGTGCTCGCGCTCCTGATCGCATCCGACTCGGAAGATATCGTTGCGGTATATGAAACGCTGCTTGGCGAAATGAAACGGTTCGAAGAAGCGCTGCTTCTGAAACAGCGAATCGTCATCATTACGAAAATGGACATTGCGCCTGAAGATTTTGCAATGCCTTCGCTCGAAGAGGGCGTAAGAGTGCTTGCCATATCAAGCGTGACCGGCAGCGGTCTCAAAGAGCTGAAGGATGAATTGTGGCAGAGGGTATCGACCCACGAGTCCGATAAAAAGTATATTGAAAGGAGAGCGGAGGAGGAAGAGTGATTGTGGCGCAGGCTGAAACCGTTATTGTACGATATGCGCGTCTTGCCGACGCGGGAGCTATTGCGGCGATCACCGCGGAGTACGCCCGGGAGGGAATCATGCTCGAACGGTCGGCCGAAAACGTGATCGAAAACATCCGAAACTTCTTTGTCGCCGAACACGAGGGCAGAATAATCGGGTGCTGCGCTGTAGCCTTTTATAATACAAGGTTGGCCGAGATCCGCTCTGTGGCGGTACTGGCACGCCATAAACGTAAAGGTACGGGCCGGCTGCTGGTGAAGAAAGCCGAGGAGATCCTCAGGGAGGAAGGAGTTGCCGAGGTTTTCGTTCTGACGCTGAATCCGGGTTTTTTCGGAAGTCTTGGATATACAGAAATTAAAAAAGAGTATTTTCCACAGAAAATCTGGCGCGACTGTACCCATTGTCCGAAACTCATGGCATGCGATGAGATTGCCATGGTCAAAAAACTCTGACTGCCGGTCAGAACAGGAATTGTATAATCCATTCAACAGCTGAGATTCGTGATCGTTCAGGAGGTTATCGTAAGAAACAATGCAGGCCTGCATACCAGGCCGGCGGCAGCCGTCGTCAAGCTTGCCTCGCGTTTCAAGTCCGATTTTTTCATTGAAATGCAGGGGGTGGAAATCAACGCGAAGTCCATCATCGGCGTTATGAGCCTTGCCGCACCGAAGGGCACGAAGCTTACCCTGAAGCTTGACGGCGAGGATGCCGAAGAGGCAGCGCGCCAGCTTGCGGATTTTTTTGAGCAGGGGTTCGGCGAGCAGTAGGACACGTAAGGTTTTCTCTATCCCGTTTCCATTTTGCGTATAGCCTTCATCTCTCCTTTTTTCCCCCTCAAGGGTGGGATATCCTGCTTCAGCGGCCTCCTTGCCGGGGAGTTGCAGGCGAAAGGGCACGCTGTACGACCTCTCGGTTTCAAAAAGCTCTATCCATCCTTTCTCGTTCGAGGCCACTCCCCCGAAGTACCCGAACACCGGAGTGCTGCAAATGGAGGGGATGCTGTTATTGTTTTATATAATCCGCTGACATGGCTCGCCCTGCTTCGCAACCTCAAGCGCGAACGCCCCGATGTGCTGCTTGTCGCCTACTGGACCGGCCTGCTCGCCCCGCTGCTTTTCGCCATCCGCAAGCTCTCCGGTATTCCGACTGTCGTGCTGCTGCACAACCTCTCCACGCATGAACGCTTCGCGCTCGAGCCATTCCTGCAGAAGCTGCTCTTCGCATCGGCTGACGGCTACATCACGCTTTCCGGCGAAGTGTCCGGCGCGCTTGCGGCTGCGGGCAACGCCAAACCGGTCGCCCGGCTCTTCCATCCGGTTTATCCTCCGTTTTCCGGTATTGAACAGCCTGAAAAAAGTGAAGCCCGCCGTTTTCTCGGTTATGACCAGGACGCCCCCCTGCTCCTCTTTTTCGGCTACGTGCGCCGCTACAAGGGGCTCGACCTCCTGCTGCGCGCCATGCCAGCCATTCTTGACGCATGGCCCGATACCCGTCTGCTCGTTGCCGGGCAGTTCTACGAACCCGAATCCGGCTACAGGGAGCTGATCGGGCAGCTCGGCATAGCCGCGAGCGTTGACTTCAGACCCGGTTATGCTGCCGATGCCGATGCCGCCCGATACTTCGCCGCAGCCGACGCCGCGGTACTTCCCTACCGTCAGGCCTCGCAGTCCGGGGTGGCGCAGCTTGCCTGTGGATACGGCCTGCCGGTCATCGTCACATCTGCAGGAGGGCTTGCCGCCGAAGTGGAGCAGGGCAGAACGGGGTGGATTGCCGGGGAAATCTCCTCGGAAGCCCTTGCCGCCGCCGTGATCGGGTTTCTCGGCGACCCGCGACGACCGGCAATGCCGCAATCGGTCAGGGAGTACGCAGCAGGCCACTCGTGGGAACGGTTTGCCGGCGAAGCCGCGAACTTCATCCGTTCGGTCGCAAAGCCATGAACGCGCGGTTCTTCGTCACGGTCATCGTCCTGAACTGGAACGGCAAGGACGATCTGCTTCGCTGCCTCGGATCGCTCGACCCCCTGCTTTCGGAGCAACTACGGGTGCTTGTGGTGGACAACGGCTCGACCGATGGTTCACCGGAAGCGGTGAGAAAGGCTTTTCCCTCCATGGAGGTGCTTGCGCTCGACCGCAATTTCGGCTATGCGGGAGGCAACAACGCCGGATTCCGTCACGCCATGAAGCGGCGGCCGGAATACGTGGTGTTCCTCAACAACGATACCGTCGTCGCGCCGGACGCCGTTGCCAGGCTGACGGCGGTACTGCGGGACGATCCCGAAGCAGGCATTGCCGTGCCTGAAATATTGTATATGGATGATCCCGACCGGATATGGTACGCAGGCGGAGTGGTGCGGCTCGGCCTCGGCCTGGTGCGTCACGAGGGCATCCGCAAGTTGCACGGCCTGGCTTACGCCCGCCGCAAAGAGACCGGCTACGCCACCGGCTGCTGCATTGCCATGCGGAGCCTCGATTTTGAGCGGATCGGCGGTTTCGACGAACGGTTCGGCATGTACGCCGAGGATGTCGATCTCTCGCTTCGCGTTCGGAAAGCCGGCCTCACTGTCGTCTGCGAACCGGCGGCGCGGGTGTGGCACCGGGTTTCCGCATCCTACGGCAGCGGCATGCATCCGCGCAAGATTCTGCGGAAAAGCGCGGCAATGCTGTACCTTATGAGAAAGCACCGGGCGTGGAGCGGATTCATTTTCTACCCGTTCGCCCTGGTCGCCCAGGCAGCAGGCGCGCTGCTGCACACGCTTGCACGAAAACCGTCCGGCAGATCATGAAGGCAGAGTACAGGAACATCATCGACCGGCGCTACTGCGCCGACGAAGCGAACATGATCCGCTGGCAGAAAACCATGAGCTTCGTCGAAAGTTCGCGGCCCGCGAGCACTGCGGTGTCGTCAGGTCTCGATCTCGGCGACCGCACCCCGCTCTGCGACGACCTCGAACGGCATTTTGGCTGCCCATTTGCCAGCACCGGTTGCGATCTCGATATCGATCCGCTCTCGGGCAGCTACGACGTGGTGACCGCCTTCGAGGTGCTCGAACACCTCTTCAACCCCCTGCACGCACTGCTCGAAGTGCGCAGGGTGCTTGCAGGGCCCCATGCCCGGCTCTTCGTTTCGGTGCCGGCGGCCAAACCCGCCTTGCTTAAAAGCCCTGACCATTTCCACGAGATGAGCCCTTCCGAGCTCGATTCTCTCTTCGAGAGGGCCGGGTTCAGGAGCATCCGTTCCGATATCTTCCGCATTCGCCGGTGGCCATTTTACCTTACCGGTTTTAAACCGTTCCTTCGGGCATTCTACGAAAAAGTGCTGATCCATGAGCTCCGGCAGGCGTGACCAGATAGACCTCGTCTGGTTCTCGGAAGTCCAGTGGGATTTTCTCTCCACCAGAAAGCAGCGGCTGCTGCAGCGTTTTTCGTCGCGCTGGCGCATCCTCTTCGTCGAACCGTACGCCCTGGGGAGGCCCGAGCACTGGCTGCCCGTGACGCGGGGCAACGTCACCGTGCTTACCGTGCCCTTCCTGAAAACCGTTCCCTACCGCATCGGTCGGCTGCTCGACGTCGCGCTTTTCCGCAACGCGGTTGCCGCAGCGGGGGAGCTCATCCTGCGCTTCTGGCTGCGGAGGCTCGGTTTCGCTTCGCGCGACCGCATCGTCGGGCTCAGCAACGTGTACTGGGGAAGGGTTGCGGCACGGATGCCGTGCGCTCTTTGCTTCTACGACGCCAACGACGACCATCTCGCCTTTCCCGGCTCTCCTTCGTGGCTGCCGGACTACCTCTCCCGATACCTTGAACGGTGCGGGCTCGTCTTTTCGGTCAGTCCGGAACTCACCGCAAGGCTTCCGATTCCGTCAACCGTCCGTTGCGTCGAACTCGGCAACGGCGTCGAGTACGACCACTTCGCCACGCCTCTTCCGGATGCGCCGCCCGAGCTTGCCGCGTTCGCTGCGGAAGGCGGCCCGCTGCTCGGCTATGCCGGCGCGGTGGACTGGGTCGATACGGAGCTGCTCCAGGAGACCGCCGCAGCGTACCCGCACAGCCGGATCGCGCTGCTCGGTCCCGCCTACGACCGCACCTGGCAGGATCGGAACCGGGCGCTTCTTGAACTGCCGAACGTGCACTGGTTCGGCAGGATTGATTACCGCGAACTGCCTGCATGGGTGCAGCGGTTCGATCTCGCGCTCATGCCGCTGCTTTGCGATCCCCTCAAACGGGCGTCGCACCCCAACAAGCTCTACGAATATCTCGCGGCAGGCGTGCCGGTGCTGGCCATCGACTACTGCAGCGCGCTCGGCGCGGCCCGCGGGGTGATCCATATCGCAGGCACGCCCGGCGAGTTCGTGGCCATGGTGCCCGAAGCGCTCCGCGACGTCCGCAGGGCCGAACGGCAGGCGTTCGCCAGGGAGCACAGCTGGGACGCGCTTGCCGCCCGCATGCAGTCCGAGCTGCTTCGCGCATCGGAAAGGGAGGCCGGATGAACAGGAACCGATCCGCAAGCCGGAACAGACTCATCGCCGGACAGGCCGGCATCTCCTACGGCGGATTCATTTTCGGCCAGGCCGTGCGCTTCGCCTTCAATATGGCGGTGGCCCGCATGCTCGGAGAGGAGTCGCTCGGCGTCTATGCCCTCGCGCTCGCCGTCATGCAGATCGTCGAGACCTTCGGCGTGGCGGGTTACGACGCCGCCGCAGTGCGTTACGTCAACATCTACCAGGCGGAAGGTCGCAAGGCATCGGACGCAGCGGGGCTCGCCATCCGCAGCGCGCTCTTCATGAGCCTCGTTCCCGCGCTGCTCGTCATGCTCTTTTCCGCGCCGCTGGCCCGGCTGTTTAATGTTGGTAGCGCTTCGCTTGGCAGCGCTCCGTTTGGCGTTAGCGCTTCGCTTGGGGGGGGCGGCGGCGGCACGCTTCTGCACTTTGCGCTGCTCTCCTACGCCGTGGCCGTGCCCTTCAACGTGGTTGCCACGGTTGCGGGCCATGCGCTGCAAGGGCACCGCGACCTCGTGCCGAAAATCGTGGCGACGCAGCTCATCGCACCCGTCGCCATGCTCGCCCTCACGCTGCTGCTCGCATTTGCCGACGCTCCCGGCCCGGCGCTGCTCGTGCCCTATACGGCGGCCTCCGTGCTCTCCTGCCTCTGGATCTGGCGGCAGCTCCGCCTGAAAACCGGCACCGGCATAAGGGAGGTGCTCGGCGCGCCGGCAGATCGCCGGATGAAGGCTTTCGCCTTTCCGCTGCTCGGGGTCTCGCTCGTGAGCATGATCGCCTACTGGCTCGACATCCTTCTGCTCGGCATGCTCGGCGGTCCGGTGCTCTCCGGCCTCTACCAGCCCGCCGCGCGCACCGCGGGGCTGCTCAGGGCCGTGCTTCCGGCATTTTCCGGCATCGCCGCCCCGCTCGTCGCCGCCCTGCAGGCCGGGGACGAGAGCGCCGAAACCGGAAGGCTCTACCGCCTCGTCACCCGATGGATGGTGCTCCTCGTCACCCCGGCCACGGTTTTTCTGATGGTGCTTCCCGAACCGGTGCTGCTGCTTTTCGGGCCCCGCTTTTCGGCCTCCGCTCCGGCGCTCGTGCTGCTTGCCGCCGCCGCGTTCGCCCAGGCGTTCGGCGGTATCGCCGGCACCGTGCTCTCCATGGTGGGCCACGGGCGCGTCACCTTTCTGAACGCGCTCGTCGCGCTGGCCGTGCAGGTGGCGCTCTCCGTGCTGCTCATTCCGCTCTACGGCACCGCCGGTGCGGCCGCGGCTTCGCTCGGCGCCATGCTGCTGCTCTCCGCGCTCAGGCTTCTGCAGGTCTCAAGGGTGCTCGGCGTCAGCTCCTTCTCCGCCGCGCTCTGGAAACCAGCGGTGGCCGGTGCAGGCACCGCCATATTGCTCTGGCTTTGCAGGCCGTGGCTGCTCGGGCTCGGCCCGGCGGTCTCCTCGGTGTCGGGCATCGCGATCTGCACGGCAGCCTATTTCGGCCTCACCATGCTATTCAGGTTGGAAGCAGAGGATCGGGAACTTATTTTATCCATTATGCCCAACCGTCGTCCACAATCATAATGCCAGAAAAGTCAGCAAAGCAGACAAAGCAGCCAAAAAGAGTGAAGCCGGATAATCCGGTCACGGCGCCATCGAGCGGGATTCCTGCGAAGAAAGTGGTACTTCCGTACGCCGCAGCCGCTGCGGCGTACCTGCTGCTTGCACTCGCGCTCTACTACCAGCTCCTCTTCCTGCCGATGACGCTCTCCGCGCCCGATTCGCTGGTACCGATGGCCTCCTCCATCGCGCTCGACCGTCTGCGCGACGCATCGGGTCACTATCCGCTCTGGCAGCCATGGACCTTTGCCGGCATGCCGACCGTCGAAGCGTTCAGCTACCTCGGAGGGCTCTACTACCCGAACATCATCTTTTCGCGTCTGCCGTTCGGCGACATCGGTTCGCAGATTCTGCACCTCTGTTTCGCCGGGCTCGGCGGCTACGCGCTCCTGCGCAGCTTCCGGCTGCACCATGCCGCGGCCTTTCTCGGCGGCGCGGCCTTCATGCTGAACCCCTACATGACCGCCATGCTCGTGCACGGCCACGGCAGCCAGCTCATGACCGCGGCCTACATGCCGTGGGTGCTCTGGGCTACACTCAGAGTGTTTGATACTTGCAGCGCCAGAGGCGCTTTGGGTTCCTTGGGAACTCTTGACACTCCCGGCTCCAGTGGAGCCTTGAACACTCGCGCTCCGGAACTTGACACTCGCGGTGCCAAGGGCACCTTGAGCGCTCCAGCAATGCTTGGGGACGCGGGGATGCTTGCGATCCTGCTCGGCTTTCAGCTTCAGCGTGCGCATGTGCAGATCGCCTGGTACACCTGGCTGCTCATGGGCCTGCTTGCCGTGGTGCTGCTTGTTTCAGGTCACAAAACGGTGAAAGAGAGCCTGAAGAAAGCCGGTTTTTTCGCTTCAGCCTGCGTGGTAGGTATTGCCATATCGGCAGCAGTGTATCTGCCCGCATCGGAGTATGCCGCATATTCGGTCAGGGGAGCTGCCGGCGGAGGCGGAGCCGCAATGGAGTACGCCACCATGTGGTCGATGCACCCGGTCGAGCTGCTCACCTTTCTCGTGCCCGGCCTCTATGGGTTCGGGGGCGTTACCTACTGGGGATTCATGCCTTTCACCGACTTTCCGCACTATGCGGGCATCGTGGTGCTCCTGCTTGCTTTGGCGGGATTCGTCGCCCGGCGCCGCGATCCCTTCGTGCTCTTTCTCGGCGGCAGCACGCTGCTTGCGCTGCTCATCTCCTTCGGCAGCTTCTTCAGCCCGGTGTTCGACCTTTTCTACAACTTCGCTCCGCTTTTCAGCCGGTTCAGGGTGCCATCCATGGTGCTGATCGTCGCAGGGCTCAACCTCTCGCTGCTCGCCGGTTTCGGCCTGCACTGGCTGCTCGACGCGCCAGAAAAGTCGCTCCGGATTCCCCTGAAATCGCTCGCGCTCGCTGCCGCCCTTGTGATTGTGCTTATTCTGCTTGCCGGCGAGGGATTCGAGGGTTTTTTCCGCTCGATCTTTCCCCCTCCGCCGGTCGAGAATTTCGATCTGGCCTTCATGGTGAACAAGGTTCGGTGGGAGGGCATCCGTGACAGCGTGATCATGTCCTCCCTTTTCGTAGCTCTCGTTGCGGGCCTCGCATGGCCCGGCATGAGGAAGTTCCTCTCCGGCTCGAAGCTGGCCTCGGTGATCGTTGTGCTCGCCATCGGCGACCTGCTGCTTCTCAACGCGAAAATCGTCAGCCCCCCGGAAGCCTCGCTCCGCCCTCCCGTGCTCGTCCAGCGTCAGCAGGTCGAAACCGCGCTTGCGCCTGACGACGTCACGGGCTTTCTTGCTTCACAGAAAGGCCCGTTCCGCATCTACCCCGTCGGCCCTCTTTTCGGCGAAAACAAGTTCGCCCTCTCCGGCATCGAATCGGTCGGCGGCTACCACCCGGCAAAACTCAGGAATTACGAAGAGTTTCTGCAGCGCACGGAGAATCTCTCCTCGCTTGCTGCACTCAGAATGCTCAACGTTCGCTACGTGGTTTCGCCTGCCGAGGTGCAGCATCCGGACCTCGAACCGGTGAAGCAGGGCACCCTCCGCCTCGTATCCGGCGACGTGCCCGCATGGGTCTACCGCCTGAAAGCAAACTGCCCGAGAGCCTGGTTCGCCACCACGGTAACCGGCCTATCCAGCCGCGACGACCTTTTCGCGCAGGTGCTGCAGGACGGCAGTAACTGCCGCTCGGTGTACGTTGACGGTGCGGAGTGGCAGGGCGCCAGACGCTTCGCCGAAGGCACCATTCAATCAATGCAGCGCACGGCCGAAAGCATGACGCTGAAAGTCAGCGCCCCCTCCGAAGCGTTCCTCGTGACAAGCGAGATATTCTACCCTCTCCGCTGGCAGGCGATCCTCGACGGCCGACCAGCATTCACCCTCGAAGTGAACGGCCTCATCCGCGGCGTGCAAATTCCCGCAGGAGAGCACGAACTCACCTTCACCTACGACCGCTCCGATTTCGACAAAGGCCGTAACATTTCGCTTGTCGCGTTTGGGGTGGCGGTGCTGATGGTTGTTGGCGGGGTTGTTTTGGGGAGAGCTGGGGGGAATGTTGTTAAATAGTAAAGCATAGACGATATATATAATTGTATTTTGTTTCAGTTATAGCTATCTTTAATTAAGCTCTTTAGTGTTATAAGCTGTTGTATCTTTTGGCTTTGTCCGGCGCTTCGCCAGACTTTTAACTATTGCTAGCATTTACCGGCACGTGAGACCGCTTTGGCTCACCGCTGGTAACCCAAAGCGGTCTCACGTGCCGTTTTTTAAGTAAAGAGCACATTTTTTATGCTGAAGGTTACACCTGTCCTTAGTAAGTGGGTAGAATCTATTGATTTGGCAAACACCCGCGTCATTAATTTCCCATCATATATCTTTCTTTGTGGCGGAAAGTTGGCTGCATCCGGGTCAAGTTTTTATGGATCGTGTCGTGATATATTTTACTCATATGTTAAGAGTAAAGATGATTCTATTTGTAAAAATATTGTTTTAGCAGAGAAGGTTATTGAATATTTTGATGGATCAGGTTATCCTGATTTGCTGACGTTTGAAAAAGATTTGGCAGCTATTTCATTACTAACTGTTGTTTTTTCTGAAAGTGCCGGAGCGATTGCAGAACTTGGCTCTTTTTCTGTTTTGGATAATATTCAAGATAGACTTGTTGTGGTTTTACATGAAGATGATGTTTCAAGCGAGAAATCGTTTATTTGGAAAGGTCCTATAAAATATTTAAAAAATAGGGCTTTTAATAACGGAGGTGATAATCCGATATATGTTTATAATTGGAAAAGAGGGGTTGAGAATGATGAGTATAAAGATGATGATTTCCCTGATGCCTCAGGCTTATATCAAGCCCTAAGAGAATTTTTAGAAAAACGAAAAAGCACTAGTTTGTGGAAAAGTGAAGATGTTGGTCATATTATGTTGTTGATTGCATCGTCGCTAAGTGTTATGCAGATAGCAACTGTTGAGGAGTTTCGTTTGCTTTTAGAATTGTTTGGATTGAATAAGTATGTAAATAATGTTGATCAATATCTAAATTTACTAAAAGCATTGGGTTTGGTTGGCTTTAAGCACTATGGAAATAGTGATTTTTTTATTACAAAAAACTCTGCTATTGATTGGTTGCAATGGTCTTATAAAAAAAAATCAAATGCTTTTTTATCAAGTTCTATGTTTGTTGAGTTTTATAAAAAAAACCAAGATAATAAGGTTAAGGCATGGCGTTCATTTCATAATAATTTATAAATTATGATTATGGCAAATGAATTGCTAATAAGTCAAATGTCGAATGACTTCATGTTGCCTGAGAAAAAATTGAAAAAGTTGATTCTTAGTGCGCCGTATCGTTACAAAGTATATTCTATTCCAAAGCGTTCGGGTAAGGGTTATAGGGTTATAGCTCAGCCAGCAAAAGAGGTAAAGATTCTTCAATATTGGATCGTCAGAAATGTGTTATGCAAATTTGTGGTTCATGATGCAGCAAGAGCTTATGTGAAAGGATGCGGTCTTTTATCGAACGTGAGTCCGCATTGCTATAGTAAATATTTAATGAAATTGGATTTTAAGGATTTTTTTTATTCAATCAAGGCGGGGGATTTTCTTTCGTATTTTTCGCTTTATAAGGATTTTGGCTACTCAGATATGGATATTCAAGAGATGGTGAAGATATTGTTTTATGCTAGAAATAAAGGGGATTATTGTCTTTCGATAGGCGCGCCATCATCGCCACTGCTTTCTAATATAATCATGTCTGATTTTGATAAAAGAGTTGTAGAATTTTGTAGTAGTAGAAGTATTGTCTATACGAGATATTCTGATGATATGACTTTTTCTATGAGCGATTCGCTGTTAAGGCGCGAGGTTTTTTTTGAGATAAAGCGTTTGTTGGATATTATTCCTTATCCAAGGCTAAAATTAAATGAAGATAAGACTTTATTTTTGTCCAAGGCTAATAAGCGAATGGTTACTGGTTTAGTTCTTTCGAATGATGGGCGCATATCGATTGGTCATGATAAAAAAAGAATGCTAAGGTCAAAGATTTATAAATATACGAAAGGTCATCTTGATGTTGATGAAGTAAATCAATTGAAGGGTATGTTAGCTTATGTTAATAGTGTGGAGCCAGACTTCATTTGTAAAATGAAAATCAGATATGGTGATTTGATCATTTTTTAAATTATTATTTAGCATGTTGTTTCAGATTTGATCGCATAATGCTGTGCGCCAGTAGCTGAAAAAATAATCAGGAGAGTGTGTTTTGGTATTTAATGCGCCAGAATGCTTTAAATACATTTTTTAATTACCTGCCTGTAGCGTTTTCAGTTCGTAGGTCATGAGATTCATCGAAGCTTTCCCTCTGTTTATCGGTCATGTTTTCTGGCTTACGCTGTGGACGGTTATTTCGACAGCGGTTATCTTGGATATGAGGCCGAAGAAGGCATCGACTGGGTCTGGGAACAACGCATCGACGACATGGCGCTTTTCAGGATATGAGCATGACGGTTTTACAGGATACATTCGAGGCGAACCGCCTCAGGCTGCAAAGCGAACTTGACGCCGGAAAGACTCAGGCTGAACGCAACCGTCTCGGCCAGTTCGCGACGCCGACAGCCCTTGCTCTCGATATCCTTACCTATGCGTCAACGCTGATTCCTGAAGATGAACCTGTCCGTTTTCTCGATCCTGCTGTAGGGACAGGCTCATTCTTTTCAGCATTCCGGCAGGTTTTTCCGGCAGGGCGTATCGACTCTGCACTTGGTTTTGAAGTCGATACCCATTATGGTGAACCGGCCACCCATATCTGGAGGGATACAGGTTTCACGATCAGGCTTGCCGATTTTACGGCAAGCGAACCTTCAGTGCCTTTCAATCTGGTGATCTGCAATCCCCCGTATGTGCGGCACCACCACCTGCAGAATGGCGACAAACTGCGCCTTCAGGCGAAAACCGCCTGTGCAAGCGGCATGAAGATCAGCGGTCTTGCCGGGTTGTACTGCCATTTTCTTGGTTTGTCGCACTCATGGATGGCTGACGGCGGCATTGCGGGCTGGCTCATTCCGAGCGAGTTCATGGATGTGAATTACGGCAAGGCCATCAAGCGGTACCTGCTCGAAAAGGTCACGCTGCTGAAAATCCATCGCTTCGATCCTGACGATGTGCAGTTTGCCGATGCGCTTGTCTCTTCCGCTGTCGTCTGGTTCCGCAAAGCACCGCCGCCGGAAAACCACCAGGTCTCGTTTTCCTTTGGCGGTTCGTTGCTTGAACCCCGCTGCAGCAGGGATGTTTTGGCGGAGGATCTTGCCCGAGAGGCGAAATGGACAAGGTTTCCCAAGGCAACCGGTGCCGGAGCAAATGAAGCGAGAGCGGTCATAGCCGACTTCTTCCATATCCGGCGGGGTATAGCTACCGGCGACAACGCTTTTTTCATTCTTGACAGAAAGGAGATTGTTGCAAAAAACCTGCCGATGGAGCTGTTCCGGCCCATTCTGCCAAGCCCTCGCTATCTCGTCGAAAACGAGATACTTGCCGATGCGGATGGTTACCCCCTGCTTGACCGGCAACTCTTCCTGCTCGACACAAAGCTTCCTGAAGAGAAGATCAAAGAAAGGTATCCGGCACTCTACGCATATCTTGAAGAAGGAAAGGCAGAGGATGTTCACGAACGTTACCTGTGCCGCAACCGTACTCCCTGGTATTCCCAGGAAAACCGACCTTCTGCTCCTATTGTGTGCACGTATCTTGGCCGCAGCAACACGAAAAGCGGGCGACCTTTCCGCTTCATTCTGAATAATTCGATGGCTACGGTAGCGAACGTCTACCTCGCACTGTATCCAAAACCGCAGCTTGCAAAAGCTGTCTCTCAGAATCCTTCGTTGATTCGTTCAGTATGGGAAGTTCTGAACCTGATTACACCCGAACAGCTTCTCGGGGAAAGCCGGGTTTACGGAGGAGGTCTTCACAAACTCGAACCGAACGAGCTTGCCAATGTCGATGCATCGCAGATAGCCGAACTGATTCCGGATTTCAAAATGGAATTGGGTGTGGAGCAGTTGGGGCTGTTTTAGAAAGAAAAATAATGTGCGCCCTCCGAGGCGTCCGTATTCTCGCAGTCGAGCACGACTCGTTTTCACCTACGACTGCTCAGATTTCGACAAGGGCCGGTATATATCGCTTGCAGCGTTTGGGTTAGCGGTGGTGATGGTTGCTGGTGGAGTTTTTGTGGGGAGAGCAGGGGGGAAGAATAAACAGGTTTCCTGAAAAATCCGTATCATTAACGTGATATGGGTTATTATTCAAAAGGCCTCGGTTTTATTGTTCACTCGCCCTGCGGAGGAGTGAACGTGGCCGCGAATCGGACATCCATCTGTCCGCCTGCAGGCGGGCGAACAAGAGGCTGGAGCAGACACTCCGCGTCGTCAAATAAATTTTCCGTCGCGGAGCGCTGCTCATCCGCGGCCACATTAGCCGTATCAATCATGATGACTCTGCGTGAGATAGTTGCCGATTACATCCGTTACCGCCGAGCCGACGCAGAACAAGAGCAACGGTGGTTTGCCATTCAACGTACGCTCCAAGAAGCCGTATCGCACGCAGCACTTGCAGTAAGCCCAAGTGGCAAGCGTCTCTCCCACCAGCGAAGAATTCCTCAGTCCGTTCTTGCGAAAAGCGGCCGCCGCTTGTTCGTGTCTTTGCCAGCGCTTTCCAAAGCCAAATCATTCGAGGAGCTCCACGAAACGGTAGAGGCACTAATCGGGCAAATTCCGGGCATCGGTGAACTGACCATCTATGACACCGCTCTTCGCATTGGTGCGCATTTGCGGCTTGAGCCGACAGTTGTTTTTCTTCACGCTGGTACTCGTGTGGGCGCGCGTCGTCTCGGGTTGTCCGTGTCGCGTGCATCCATCCCAGTATCGGAGTTTCCTCACGCCTTTCAGAAACTCAAGCCGCGAGAGATCGAGGACGTCTTGTGCATATACAAAAGTGAGTTAGGCACCGAGGGAAATCCTCCCTCTTCACGGCGTGGGTGCTACGATAGGGCTAACCCTGAAATGCACCGGACCTGCGCGGGTCGGTGATTTTTAACATAGGGGTATATCAATCAGAATGGCAAAGAAATCTTGCGTATACAAGAACGATCCGGGACGCTGATCCGTATCATAAAAACCCTTTCTTTCGTCAGTGATCCGGGAGATGTGTCGCGGGGTTCGATTCAATTTCGGTGGTTTCACCCCCCAATGAATCTCTGCAATATGGCGCTGTCCAAAGCAATATTATTGTGTTATATTTAAACCTTATGCGGGTTATGCTCCATAACCATTTATGCCGGTGCCATGCAGGAACGATATTCTCTGAACCAGACTTCCGAGCAGATTGCGCGGGATGTTATCGATGTACAGTTGCGGCTGGCAGGTTTCGTCGGGTATAGCCGTGAGGCATTATCCTACACAGGACGGTCTTGAGGCCGATTATGTTCTCTTTGTCGACCGCAGGCCGGTCGGGGGGTCATTGAGGCGAAAAAAGAGGAAGAAGGGCATCATCTTACCGTGGTTGAAGAGCAGTCTTCCGGATTTGCCGAAAGCAAGCTGAAGCATCTCAACAACGATCCGCTTCCGTTTGTTTACGAAAGTACCGGCACGTTGACCCGCTTTACCGATTAACGCGATCCTAAACCCCGTTCACGACCCGTCTTTACCTTTCGTACATCAGTAAATATGGGATGATATTCATTTTATGTGGCTTTTTGGATTATAATCATCTTTTTATCTACAGTCCATGTTAAGTAAAAAATATACACTTAGACTTCTTTCTTAGAGACAATAAACAATAAATGAACTAAATGGTTTTTCTTATTTAAGAATTGATGTGGCAAGATATTATTGAGTTATGTTATTCGCATAATAGCAGAGTTAAAGGTGTGACATTTATATAAGTCAACAATCTTACAGATCGATTATTAACTTTTTATTCAAAACAATAAGAGAGTAGGTATCAATGGGAATTGAAAACGATCTTAAGTTAATAAAAATTCTCTGGGCTGATGTTGAACAATCAATTGCAGAGTTAAATGAAATAAATAGCTCCGATCCCATTTTTGGATATAAGTCAAGGGCTTATATAAAAGCACTTACGTCATGGATAGAAGGTGGTATTTATATTTTTAAAAAAATGCTGAGTAATGCAGAAGGTGGACTCTATAAAAAGTTGCCACTTGAGTGCCAGCTTTATCTTTTTGAATACGATTGGAAAATCGAAAACGGACTTCCAAAAGAGACTTTAAAGAAAATTGCTACAAAAGAAAATCTTAAAGCTTATTTTAAAGTTGTTTCTCTGATTTTCGATGAGTATCAGCCAGATCTATTGAGTAAAGGTTGGAATGAAATATTGTTTGTCTATCAGCTGAGAGATGGTATTATGCATCCAAAAGAAATAAATGATTTGACTATTGATATTGAAAGTATTAAGCGATGTGAATCTGGTAGAGTATGGATGAAAAAAGAGTTCTTTAAAATAAGATCAGCTATATCAAAATATTATAATCTTGTCTAATAAAACTCTGTTACAGAACACATACACGTTGCTTGTATTATCACTAATCTTGGCAAGAGATCTCTGGAATTGCAAGAAAAATGGCAGGCTTTGGGACGCTGATCTGTATCCTGAAAATCCTTCTTTCATCAGTGATACGGGATATTCCCGGACTCAGTCTCGGGGTTCGATTGAATATCGAGCCTCCATGAGTCTCTTGAAGATGGCTCTGTCCAAAGCAATATTATTGTGTTATATTTAAAGCTTATGCGGGTTATGCTCCATAACCATTCATGCTCGTGCCATGCAGGAACGATATTCTCTGAACCAGACTCCCGAGCAGATTGCGCGGGATGTTATCGATGTACAGTTGCGGCTGGCTGATTGGGCTGTTCAGGAAAAAAATCGTATCGACTGGCAGGTTTCGGCAGGTATAGCCGTGAGGCATTATCCTACACAGGATGGTCTTGAAGCCGATTATGTTCTGTTTGTCGACCGCAGGCCGGTTGGGGTTATCGAGGCGAAAAAAGAGGATGAGGGGCATCATCTTACCGTGGTTGAAGAGCAGTCTTCCGGATATGCCGAAAGCAAGCTGAAGCATCTCAACAACGCTCCTCTTCCGTTTGTTTACGAAAGCACCGGCACGTTGACCCGCTTTACCGATTACCGCGATCCTAAACCCCGTTCACGTCCCGTCTTTACTTTTCACCGTCCCGAGACATTTCGTGAATGGCTCGGCCAGGAGCGGAGCCTCCGGGAACGCCTTTATGATATTCCCGGACTGAATCCTGCCGCTTTGCGGGAGTGCCAGACCATGGCAATCAACAACCTCGAAAGCTCTTTTCGGGACGGACGACCCAGAGCGCTGATCCAGATGGCGACCGGCTCCGGCAAGACCTTCGCTGCCATTACCTTCATTTACCGTTTGCTCAAATATGCCGATGCCAAACGGATACTCTTTCTGGTCGATACCCGCAACCTCGGCGAACAGGCAGAGCAGGAGTTCAGGGCATACACGCCGAACGACGATAACCGAAAATTCGTAGAACTGTACAACGTGCAGCGGTTGCAGTCAAGCTCGATTGCCGGCGACAGCCAGGTCTGCATCACAACCATCCAGCGGCTCTATTCCATCCTGAAAGGGGAGGAGCTTGACGCTTCGCTTGAGGAGCAAAATCCTGCTGAAAAAAGCTGGCAACCGAAAGAACCGGTTCCGGTGGCATACAATGCGAAGGTTCCCATAGAGTTTTTCGACTTCATCGTCATCGACGAGTGCCATCGCTCGATCTACAACCTCTGGATGCAGGTGCTCGACTATTTCGACGCATTCCTGATCGGCCTGACCGCAACGCCCGACAACCGCACGTTCGGTTTTTTCAAGGAAAACATCGTGAGCGAGTACAGTCACGAACGAGCCGTGGCAGACGGGGTTAACGTCGGTTACGATGTCTATACCATCGAGACTGAAATAACCCGGAACGGCTCCCGGATAAGGGCTCGCGAGTTTATCGACAAACGCGAAAAGCTCTCTCGCCGCAAAAGGTGGGAGCAGCTTGAAGATGATGTTGTCTATACGTCGTCGCAGCTTGACCGGGATGTGGTGAACCCGAGCCAGATCCGCAACGTCATCCGCGCGTTCCGTGATGAACTTCCGGTTTTGTTTCCCGGACGAACCGAGGTGCCCAAGACCCTTGTATTTGCAAAGACCGACAGCCATGCCGACGATATCATCCAGATCATCCGTGAGGAGTTCAACGAAGGGAACGCATTCTGCAACAAGATAACCTACAAGGCCGAAGACGACCCGAAATCGCTGCTTGCCCGGTTCCGGAACGAGTATAATCCGAGAATAGCCGTTACTGTCGATATGATAGCCACCGGCACCGACGTCAAGCCGCTCGAATGCCTGCTGTTCATGCGCGACGTCAGAAGCAGCAACTATTTCGAGCAGATGAAAGGGAGGGGCACACGGACGCTCAGTTTTGACGATCTGAAAAAGGTTACCCCTTCGGTTACTTCCGCCAAAACCCATTTCGTGATCATCGACGCCGTAGGGGTGACAAAATCCCTGAAGACCGACAGCCGCCCGCTCGAACGCAAGCCGACGGCATCGCTGAAGGAGTTGCTTGAAGCTGTAACCTTCGGGGCACAGGATGAGGATCTCTACACCTCGCTTGCCAACCGCCTTGCCCGGCTCGACAAGCAGATTACCGAATCGGAGCGTGCGGCATTTATCGACAAAACCGGAGGCAAGAGCATCAATCAGGTTGTCCGCGAACTGCTCGACTCATGGGATCCCGACAGCATCAACCGGAAAGCCCGGGAGATGAATCCGGAGGCAGTTCAGGAGATGGGCGAAAGCCCTTCAGGCGAAACAACCATGTTTCTCGAACAGGCGCAGCAGGCGCTCCTTCACGAAGCCCGATCGACCTTCAACGGCTCGCTGAACGAATTTATCGACACCGTTCGCAGGGTGCATGAGCAGATCATCGATACGGTCAATCTCGATCAGGTAACGAGGTCAAAATGGGCTGCAGAAAGTGGCGAAAAGGCAGCAGAACTGATCGGGGAGTTCAAGGCCTATCTTGAAGCGCATAAGGATGAAATCACCGCGCTCGGAATATTTTACAATCAGCCCTACCGGCGCAGGGAGCTGACCTTCAGGATGATCAGGGAAGTGCTTGACCGTCTCAATGCCGATAGGCCGATGCTTGCCCCGATGCGAATCTGGCATGCCTATGAACAGATCGAAAAGGTTAACGGTTCGAGCCCGAAAAACGAACTCATTGCCCTTGTTGCGCTCATCCGCCGGGTAACCGGCATCGATCCGGTTCTGACCGTTTACGACAGAACCGTTGACGCGAACTTCAAGCAGTGGGTGTTCAGCAGGCACTCCGGCGCCGGTGTCAAGTTCACCGAAGAGCAGATGAACTGGCTTCGCATGATCAAGGAGCATATCGCTTCAAGTATCCACATGGAGCAGGACGACCTTGATCTCACGCCGTTCGACGCCTATGGGGGTCGCGGGAGGATGTGGCAGCTTTTCGGCGACCGTATGGATGGGATTATTGACGAACTTAACGAAGCGTTGACGGTATGAATGGAAATGGACAAACCTTTGTAAGAGAGCCTTCGGAGAGCTGGGGTGGTCCCTGGACGGAACGGAAGCTTGATGCATTTGCAAAATATGTCAATGCATACCTGACCATAATGCAGGCAAACCCATATTGGAAAACCATTTACTTTGACGGATTCGCTGGAACGGGATCGAGGCAAACCACGAAGACGTTGTTGTATGAGCAACTGCAATTCACTGCCGAGGAGGAAGAAGGATATAAAGGTTCAGCGGAGCGGGTCATACGGCTGGACAAGCGTTTCGATTACTACTATTTTGTTGATGATCGTCAGAGTCTTGATAAACTGAAAACCCGCCTGATGGCGTTGCCTGAATCGGAAGGGAAAAAACTGCTGTTCAGGCCGGAAGACTGCAATCTGGAGCTTGTGCAGCTTGGAAAAACATTACGAACAGACAACTTTGCTGCTCTTGTGTTGCTTGATCCATTCGGAATGCACGTTGAATGGAATGCGATAGCCGGGCTTGCAAAAACGCGATCCGACCTTTGGATTCTCATTCCGACCGGCGTCATTGTGAACAGGTTGCTTGACAGGGCAGCAAAATTGGAACATATTGCCCGGCTCGAATCTTTTTTCGGGTTGTCGGAAGCGGAAATAAGGGAGGAATTTTTTCGAAGGGAAACAAAAATGACCTTGTTCGGTGAAGAGACGGTTATAGAAAAAATACAGGGAGCGATTCATCACATTGCAGACCTGTATATACGGCAGTTGAAAACAATCTGGAAACATGTGACGACGGAACCGCTGGTTCTTCGCAACAGCCGAAATGTCCCGATTTATCACTTCGTCTTTGCTTCAAATAATCCGACGGCAGTAAAAATAGCAAGGGATATTATCAGAAAGGTGTAACTATGGCGCAATCACATATAGAGTGGACGGAGATGACCTGGAATCCTGTGACGGGATGCGACAAGGTATCCGATGGGTGCAGGTTCTGCTACGCTGAGGCGTTCGCAAAACGTCTTCAGGGGATGGGCGTTGAAAAATACCGTAACGGGTTTCAGCTTACCCTGCACCCCGAAACGCTTCGGGAGCCGTTCAGATGGAAAAAACCGCGTGTGGTATTTGTGAACTCCATGAGCGATTTGTTCCACAAAGATGTACCTATAGACTATATCCGGGAGGTGTTCAGCGTCATGAAGCAGAATCCGCATCATGTCTTTCAGGTTCTGACCAAGAGGGCTGATGTGCTCAAATACTACGAAAGCGAAAGATGGCTTGACTGGGCGCATAATATCTGGATGGGTGTATCGGTGGAGAGCCGCAACACGATGCACCGCATCGACCGGCTGAGAGATACCGATGCTCGGGTTAAATTTCTCTCCTGCGAGCCACTGCTCGGGCCATTGCCGGAAATGAATCTGCAGGGTATCGACTGGGTCATTGTCGGAGGAGAGAGCGGCAGAAATGCCCGGCCGATGAACCCGGAATGGGTGCAGGAGATCAGGGAGCAATGTATTGCAGCCGATGTGCCGTTCTTCTTCAAGCAATGGGGCGGGTTCAACAAAAAGAAAGCCGGACGAATGCTCGACGGGCGCGTTTGGGATCAGACACCGGAAATGTTGTTTGGTTAATAAGGAATGAGCAGAACTTGATGAAAAACAAATACTCTATTCCTGAAAATTGGGTCTGGGCAAAGCATGAAGATATCTCGGTTATTAATCCGAAATCACTGGATTATGACTTGAATGAAGACAGTGATGTTTCTTTTTTGCCTATGGCTTGTGTTGAGGAGGTTTCAGGTTGTTACAACTTGAAAAATATCAGAAAGCATAAGGATGTAAAAAAAGGATATACCTCATTTGTAAACGGGGACCTGATTTTTGCTAAAATTACGCCCTGCATGGAGAACGGAAAAGTCGCCGTTCTTGACAATCTGGTGAATGGTGTTGGATATGGCTCAACAGAATTTCATGTTTCTCGTTTACATAGCTCGATAGATAAAAAATATTTATTCTTTTTTGTTATTCAGACTGCTTTTCGAAAAGAAGCGAAAAGAAATATGACCGGTAGTGCCGGGCAGTTGAGAGTCCCTACGGTTTTTTTTAAAAGTGTATTAATTCCTATTCCTCCAAAACCAGAACAACTATCCATCGTTGCCAAAATCGAGCAGCTTTTCAGCGAACTTGATAACGGGATTGCCTGCCTGAAAAAAGCGCAGGAGCAGCTTAAAGTCTATCGCCAGGCTGTTCTGAAGCAAGCGTTTGAAGGTGAACTCACAAAATTATGGCGCGAACAGCAAGCCAACCTCCCGTCAGCACAGGATCTTCTCGATACAATCAAGGCAGATCGAGAGCAGGCTGCAAAAAATCAGGGTAAGAAACTCAAGCCGGTAACTCCTCTTGCAAAAGTGGAACTTGATGAGTTGACTGAATTGCCGGAAGGGTGGAGATGGGTGAGATTAGGGGATATTGCTCGGAAAATTCAGATCGGTCCATTTGGGAGCCAATTACACTATGATGATTATACAGAAAATGGTGTTCCGCTGATAAATCCAAAACATATCAAAGAGCAAAAGCTCATTCCAAGAGTGAGAATCTCAATAGATAAAGCGAATTCCTTACCTCAATATTTCCTTGAAGAAAATGATATAATTATCGGCAGAAGAGGAGAGATGGGGAGAACGGCTCCTGTTTTAAAAGCTCAGGCAGGCTGGTTCTGTGGAACTGGCAGCCTGTATATCCGATTAGGGCAAAACTTTTTTGCAAAACTGTATAGCCTGATTCTGAGTGAAAGACGTATTGTCGATTATCTCGAAAAAAAGAGTCGAGGAACGACAATGGCTAATCTGAATTCTCAGATCATCAATTCATTGCCGATACAGATTCTGTCTTTCCAAGAGCAAGAGCAAATCGTGCAGGAAATAGAGACACGCCTTTCGGTTTGCGACAACATGGAGGCAACAATCCGCGAATCGCTTGAAAAAGCTGAGGCATTACGGCAAAGCATTCTGAAAAAAGCGTTTGAGGGCAAGCTGCTCAGTGAGGAGGAGTTAACGGCAACCCGCAACGATCCGGACTGGGAGCCTGCCGAGAAGCTGCTTGAGCGGATCAGGGCTGAAAAAAAACAATCCAAGAAACACCCGCATTAACGCAGTACTCATGACCAACACTCCGTCATCCATCGTCTCGAAAGTCTGGTCGTTCTGCCACGTGCTGCGCGACAGCGGCGTGAGCTATGGCGATTATCTTGAACAGTTGACCTTTCTCATCTTTCTGAAAATGGCCGATGAGTACACAAGGCCACCATACAACCGCACAATCGACATTCCGTCCGAGTACACCTGGCCGAAACTCAAGGCAAAGCGCGGTGCAGAGCTTGAAGTGCTCTACACCGGACTACTTCGCGATCTTGGCCAGAAGCCGGGCATGCTTGGGCAGATATTCCTGAAAGCGCAGAACAAGATTGCCGACCCGGCCATGCTCTACAAGGTTATCGACATGATCGACAAGGAGAGCTGGGTGATGATGGGGGCCGATGTCAAAGGGGAGATTTATGAAGGACTGCTCGAAAAGAACGCCGAAGATACCAAAAGCGGAGCAGGGCAGTACTTTACGCCCCGTGCTCTGATCGAGATCATGGTGAAGTGCGTCCGTCCTGAACCCCGGAAAACCATCGGCGATCCTGCGTGCGGAACGGGCGGTTTTTTTCTGAAAGCTTACGATTTCATCACAACCCGCTACAAGCTTGATAGGGATGAAAAGGAGTTTCTGAAGCATCGAACGTTTGGCGGCAACGAAATTGTGCCCGGAACGAGAAGGCTCTGCCTGATGAACATGTTTCTGCACAACATCGGCGAGCTTGACGGGAATGTCGCCGTTTCATCCACCGATGCCCTTGTTGCCGATAATGGGATCAAGTACGATTACGTACTGACCAATCCTCCTTTCGGCAAGAAGAGCAGCATGACCTTCACCAATGACGAAGAGGAGCAGGAAAAGGAGAGTCTCGTTTATAACCGGCAGGATTTCTGGGCGATAACCGCCAACAAGCAGCTTAACTTTCTGCAGCATATCCATACCATCCTGAAAGTTTACGGGCAGGCCGCCGTGGTGCTTCCCGATAACGTGCTGTTTGAAGGGGGCGCGGGGGAGCTGGTGCGGAAGAAACTGCTTGAAACGACCGAACTGCACACCATTCTCAGGCTGCCAACCGGTATCTTTTATGCGCAGGGAGTGAAAGCGAATGTCTTTTTTTTCGACGTCATGCCTGCCGATAAAGATCCCTGGACACGCGAAGTCTGGTTCTACGACTACCGAACCAATGTGCACCACACCCTGAAGAAAAGCCCGCTGAAAGCCTCGGACCTTCAGGAATTCGTAGAGTGTTACAACCCCGCAAACCGCCACAAACGCAAGGAGACCTGGTCACCGGAAAACCCGGAAGGCCGCTGGCGCAAATACAGCTACGATGAGATAGTTGCCCGAGACAAAACCAACCTCGACATCTTCTGGCTGAAAGACAAAAGCCTCGCCGACCTCGACAACCTACCCGACCCCGATCTGCTCGCCGGAGAGATCATCGAAAACCTCGAAGCCGGTCTTGCAAGCTTTCAGGAGATTCTTGGGGTGCTGAACAATGGGAATTGAGGCGAATCGTCACAAACTAAACGATTTCAACAATCAAGTGCTTTCTGCTTTCGGGCTTGTGTTATTTTCCGTAGTGGATTTAATATATTAAAAAAAAGGTTAGTGAATCAGTATGTGAATGAGTGGATTAAGCTATCTGCGTGTTTATTTGATATTTATAATAGCAGATTTGGGATAAGGATAATTAGGTGTGTGCAGTTTAGTGTGGTATTGTTTTTCTAATAAAACCAAAAAGGAGTTGCATTATGAAAAGCGATAATGATTGTTTACAGTTTGAACGCGATGGTGTAAAAGTTAACACCACAAGGACTCAGATGGCAGCATTGATTAACAATCTGGTTTTCGATGATCAGTTTCGCACACGTTTCAGTACCTCTTATGTAGATATGCTTAAGAAAGAGGGGATCGTGATGGATGAAGAAACCATACAAAAGTTAAATACGCAAAACTTGAGTGCAATTGTCAGCGGGTTAGTGCCTCAAACAAAAAATCCGGCTGCTGTTGCGGTTATAGCTGCTGTTATCGTTTTATCGACGCCTACACCAGCAGAATAAAAGTGATAATGCATGCGTACCGCTTTTGTTATTACCCCGATCATTGAGAGAGATGGAGATGTCCTTCGACCAGGTTATCTGGACAAGGTGCGGAGCAATCCGCACCTTGGGCCGAATCTATTGGCAGGTATTCTTTATAGTTATTCCATTGATGTGACTGTAGTTGATCTTGTTTGTAATGAATCTTTTGACGAACAGATTGTTGAACAGCTTGATCAATATGATGTGCTGTTTTTTTCTTCAAACTCTACAAACTGGCCTGGATGCGGCCTTCTTATTCGGTGGTTAAAAAGCAAGAAGCCCTCTGCCATCGTTATTTTAGGGGGCATTCATGCCACCTTGTTTGCTGAAGATATTATTCGGCGTTATCCTGTAGACTATATCGTTCGAGGCGAAGGGGAAAAGGTGTTAATGCCATTACTCGATGCCATACGCAAGGGAATAGGCTTTGAGGATGTTCCAGGTCTAGTAGTCAAAAATGCTTCTGGTGGGGTTATACAGAACCCAATGGCATCATTGCTTTCACCACAGGAGCTTGATGAGCTGCCTTTACCTTTATATGATAGACTGACTCCAGGGAAGTATCGGTCCTTGACCGTGGAGTCATCAAGGGGGTGCTTTGGAAACTGCGCTTTCTGTGCAATACCCTTCAAGAAAAGCTGGAGACCGATGTCTCCTGAGCGCTTCGTGGATAAAATCGAGCTTCTTGAGTCAGCCCGCTCAAAAACGCTCTACCGCTATTTCACTATTGTTGATGATTGCTTTACCTCAGATCATGATCGTGCCATTCTCATCTCAAAAATCATCTCTGACCGCGGTCTTGATTTTCAGGCGACCTTTGACGCTCGGGTAAAGGATCTTTTGAATGAGAAGCTGGTAGAAGCCATTGCTCCCTTTACAAAGGGAGTGCTAATAGGGGCAGAATCATTTCTTCCAAATACGCTACGTCGTATAGGTAAATATATTGAGCCAAAGAGTATAGAAAAGTGTGCAAAGACGATGCATGAATACGGAATTGCGAAGGATACTGTTTTTTCTTTTATTATTGGATTTCCATGGGAGAGTAAACGGGATATTAGGGAAAATATCAGTCAAATAGCAAACTTGGTACTAACTTGGGGAGTACAGGTTTACCTTCAATGGCATTTGCTTACACCAGGCTCAAAGCTTTGGCAGCTCGCTCTTGATGATGGTCATTTGCAGATAACGGATATTGATGATGTTGAGTTTATTACCAGTGAGCGATGGTTTCGTGCTTCCACCGGGTTGACGGATGAAGAGCTTTTAGATCTTTCCGATATTGTTTTTGCTATTAAGAAAGTAATGATGATCACTTCGCCTCAGGGTATTGACAGCAATCCGATAACCTTTATGCTCCCACCCCATCTTATGAAGCGGTCTGAGCGATTAAATACTTGGATTGAAGCATACGAACGTCGCGCTCGGCCCGAACTCGCAGCAAAAAAGTGGACACAATAAGAAGCCAAAACCACTGAAGATGAGTGGTAGGAAATGGGACGTTGTTGATTATCGCAAATAGATGGATGCACTTATGAGTCGGTTGGGAGCTTGAGTGTTTCGATGGGCGGGACCTCGTAATAACCGGTGACGAAGCGGCGGGTCTGTCGGGAATTTCAACGGAAGCTGTAAACTGTATTGCGAATTGCGTTTGGTGATGAGTTTTCGTTCTTTTTCCCCTCCGTATTCTTGTGGATGGCGTGGAATAGTGGTATGTTTTGCGGGTATTTGCGTTATACTCCGCCGTCATCCTTCCCCCATCTTTGCCGATAGGGCAGGCGAAGGGATACCCTGAACTAACCAGTTGTCAAGGGTTTGCTGCTGTGTTGCGGCTCAGTCGCCATGGCGGAATCGGAAGCTGCAGCATACATCATCAAACAGGAAATTGCCGTTGCGTGTGACGGCAAAAAAGGAACCATCGATCCCTCTGCCGTCATCGAACGCTATCTGACCGGAGACGGCAAGGCAGACCTGATTATCTGCAATGAGGGGATCATGTGTGCTAACGGTGAAAGGAGGGTGTACACGGTTACAGGACGGATCACAATAAACGCTCATCATTATGCGTCCATACCATAAAATAACGCTGACCTATCTGGTGTTCGGCATCCTGTGGATTCTTGTTACCGACACCGCGGCCTATCTGTTTACCCACCAAATACAAATTTTTGCGATGGTGGAACTTGTCAAGGGGTGGTTCTATGTCGTTCTGTCATCCGCAATCATTTTTTTTCTGACCAGAGAAGCCTTTCGACAGCAAGACCAGGCAAGCAAGGAAAAAGCAAATATTTTTTATTCGACAATACGCGGCACGCATCATGTTCTTCTGAATTACCTCAACCAGATGCAGCTGGTGACCCTGGAGGCGGAACGGGTTGATGGTTTTGATAAAGACATATTGAAACTTTCCAAAACACTTGCCGAAGAGGCCGCCTCCGAGTTGCGGCGTTTGGGAGAGATCAAGGATATCTCTCCAGAGGCAATACAGGCCGAAGTTTTTCGGAATCAGCATTAGATGATCGTGAAATTGTTTTCTGCCCCCTTTTGCACACAACTGCTGTGTTTTCTCCTGCTTCTTTTTGCGGGGTTCGGCAGGGTGGAGGCGCAGATGTAGTCGGAAATTAAAAATCAGCCAATTTCGGAAATTAGCAATCACCCAGGCAGCGTCTTTAAATTACGTCATCTCGGCATGATCTCCTACGACTTTTTGAAGCGATAGTTGCTTTTTTCTGCGGGTGGCGCCTCCTTCCGCCGGTTGCTGTTGTTCGAAGATGGTTGTACGGTGTTCGAGCCGGTAGCTTTTGCCGGTTAGTTTGATGACTTCGCATTTGTAGAGCAGCCGATCAAGCAGCGCCGTAGCAAGAACCTCGTCACCAAGCATCTCTGCCCACTCTTTCGGGTTTTTGTTGGTGGTAATGATGAATGATGTCT
>VGGK01000003.1 GCA_016868665.1 Chlorobiota bacterium | reverse complement strand
GTCATCAAAGCGGCCATAGAAAGGGAAATACGGCGGGAAGGCCAGGTGTTTTTTCTGCAGAACCGGATCGGCAGCCTCGAAGAGATGCAGAACATCCTTCGCGAACTCGTTCCGTATGCAAGAATCGTATACGCTCACGGCCAGATGCCGTCCCGCGAACTTGAAAAGATCATGATGGACTTCATGCAGCAGGAGGTTGACGTACTGATATCGACCTCCATCATCGGCTCCGGTCTCGATATATCCAACGCGAACACCATCATCATCAACCGGGCGGATATGTTCGGACTCTCCGACCTCTACCAGCTGCGGGGACGGGTAGGCCGGAGCGAACGCAAAGCATTCTGCTACATGATCGTTCCTCCGCTGCACACGCTCAAACGCGAAGCCGTTCAGCGGCTCGCCGTCATTGAAAGCTTCACTGAACTCGGCTCCGGCTTTACTGTGGCCCTTCGCGATCTCGATATCCGCGGAGCGGGGAATCTTCTCGGCGCGGAACAGTCCGGATTCATTCATGAACTCGGTTTCGACCTCTATCAGAAAATGCTCGAAGAGACCGTAGCAGAACTGAAATCGACGCACTTCCGGGAACTGTTTGCCGAAGGAAGCCCGGCTCCTCTCAAGCAGGCCGTAACCTGCGATATCGTCTTCTTTTGCGATGCACTGATCCCAGACTATTACATCAGCGCGGTTCACGAACGCTTCGGGTTCTATGAAAAAATCTCGAAAGCCCGCAGCGAACGGGAACTCGAGTCTATCGGCACGGAACTCGGCGACCGATTCGGCAAGCTCCCCGAAGAGGTAACGAACATGCTGCACCTCTCGAAGCTGAAAATTATCGCCGCTTCGAACGGCATCGCGAAAATCGATCTTCAGCCCGATACCTTCACCCTTTTCCTGCCGGATAACACCGAGGAAAACAACGAACACCTCGCATTTTTCCAGTCGCTTTTCTCCTCTGTGCAGAAACCGTGGATGGCACCCTTCAGGCCCGGATTTTCAATGGAAAAGAAAATGAAACTCCTGCTGCATCGCCCCCATCATATCCCCGCTCTTCCAACAGAACTGCTTGCCGCCTACATGCAGGTACTCCTGCAGCTGAAGGAAGCTGCCGAACAACCCGATACGGCTGAATACAGCTGACATCAAAGAGGAACCGGAGTATCCCGAACTGCGTACTCCTGACCGATCTCCCGAAAAAACCCTGCACAGACGCCTTGCATAGCGGCAACTTTTTACTGCCCGAATGAAGTTAGATGATTAAGATGCATCGAACTGAATAAGCATAAAACCATATAAGCAATGACTACCATCATAAATAACCGCACCTGTGAAGCAGCAACAGGCGAACGCCTTATAGACATAGCTCGCGAGAACCACAGCCACATTGGATATTTCTGCGGCGGAAACGGTATATGCCAGACCTGTTATGTTAAAGTGCTCGAAGGCGCCGAGTTGCTCTCGCCGCTCTCCGACACTGAAAAAGCAATGCTCTCAGACCGCCTTATCGAAGAAGGCACCAGAATGGCATGTCTTGCCACAGTCGAAAAACCGGGAACCGTCAATATCCTCACTGCAGTGGAAGAGGTTAAACAGATGTTCGAAACAGCACCATATGAGCTTCCTGCCTACTCAGCTAAAATGGGCTGGGAATCTCTGGTGAAGATGCCCGAAACCATTGCATTGCAGATACAGCGAACTGTCACCGGCCATTTCGATATCCTCCAGATTCTTTCGGATGTGGTTAAAGGTATCGGGGATGCCGTCGAACTCGCAATGGTTGCACTCTTCGGTAACAATAGTCAGGATGAAGCCCGCCTGACCCAACCGGACAGTACAATCCGGAAACGGCTTGCAAAAGAAGGCATAGGCACCCTTCTTGACGGATGCTGCAGGAAAGGAGCTGCAGACGTCGGACCAAAAACGGCTAAGGATCATGAACCGGCATGCCGAAAAGAGAACGGAATTGCCGCCTGAAAATCAACGACAGAAAAAAGGCCCCGGCAACGGGGCCTTTTTCAATGAAACAAGAAGACGCACACTGATTGAAAAAAATCAGATGAGGCATGCCTTATCAGGAATTGTGCCGCAGACAAAATGGTTATATTCTGAAACACATGATCTGTTCACCTGAAAACACCGGCAACAATGATCATCTACATAAACGACAAAGCATGCGAAGCAGAATCAGGCAGCCTTCTGCTTCATGCAGCGCAGCATAACAAGGCTCATATCGGCTGCATCTGCGGGGGAAACGGCATCTGCCAGAGCTGTTTCGTCTATGTCAGGGAAGGCGCCGAATTGCTTTCGCCGCCAGGCGACGAAGAAAAAGCCTTCATTTCCGACAAGCTTTTCAAGGAAGGAGGCCGACTTGCATGCCAGACCGTTATCACCGGCGAAGGCACCATAAGGGTGCTCACTCGAGCTGAACACCTTAGAAGAATTGTTTTAGGGCTCAACGTTCCGGGCTTCATCACCTATGCCCGGACGATCGGCTACAACGTAACCACCAAACTGCCCGAAGGAGCATCAAATGTGATTGCCCGTGTGAGAGGCGGAAAGCTCAATCCTCTGGAATCGATCGGAAAAATTGCAGGCGGCGTCGGCTATGGAGCCAATCTTGCAGTGCATACGGCGCTGGACACGCTGCCGGTGCTCCAGGCTCCAGTATCATTTGTATCAGGAGCACTGCAGGGCCCTGTATCATTTATTTCCGGCGCACTGCAGACTCCGGTTACGATTATATCTGGAGCACTGCAAAGCTCGGTCTCCCTGGTTTCGAACGCGCTTCAGGCACCGGTTTCGATTGTTTCAGGAGCGCTCCAGTCACCCGTATCCTTCGTTTCGGGCGTATTGCAGACTCCTTTATCGCTTGTTTCCATGGCAGCAAACGGCATCTTCAGCACAGCGAACGGCATTCTCTGCTCGATTTCGGGAGGCCGAATAAGCCTGCCGGGAACCGCCTGTTCTTCCGGCGATGCCGCAAAACCGCAACACATCGAGAATGTTACCATAACAGTCAGATAAACCGACAGCAGCGCCCCTCGAAAGAGGGGACGCATTTATCCGGCGGGCCATTGTGCCAGGACATGGCCGGCTTTACATCCCGCACACTCTAACACCCTATAAACGCACCTTTCATGGGATACGGTTGTGATATCGAGTTCGACCTCGGAGTCAAAACACTTGAACGTTGGCTGATCAAGCCGGAAAAAACCATGAACATCTCCCTGGGAATTCCCAGGGAAAGAGCCCTGGACGAGAGACGGGTTGCCATATCCCCTGCTGGAGTGCAGATCCTTGCCGAACACGGTATCAGAGTGATCGTTGAAACAACCGCCGGACAGTGCTGCAATTTTTCCGACACCGAATATGCCGAAGCCGGAGCGCTCATCGCTCCGTCGCCCGAAGAGCTGTTCCGGCAGTCAAACGTCATCGTCAAGGTGCTGCCGCCCCTGCCTGAAGAGCTGCCCCTGTTTTCATCCGGCCAGATGCTCATCTCGGCGCTCCATCTTGGTACGGTTAACCGCCATCTCATGAAAACCCTGCTTGAAAAAAACATCACCGCACTCGGTTTCGAATTTATCGAAACCCGTGACGGAGAACTGCCCATCGTAAGGACGCTGAGCGAAATAGCGGGATCGCTTGCCATACAGACGGCTGCGAAATATCTTGAAACCGGCTACGGCGGAAGCGGCATCCTGCTCGGAGGCATCGCAGGAGTACCTCCTGCCAGTGTCACGATCATCGGTGCTGGAACCGTAGGACTCTTCGCTGCCCAGGATGCACTCGGGCTTGGAGCCCAGGTGACGGTTATCGACAAGGAGATCAATCGACTCAGGAGGTTCGAAGCGTTCTTCAACCGTCACCTCGTCACGGCAATCGCAAACGATCACTATATCTCCCAGCTGGCAAAGACATCCGACGTCATGATCGGAGCGTTGAGCCCGAAAAAGAAAATCATCAGACCGCTGGTCAGCGAACAGGTGATTAAAACCATGAAACCCGGTTCCGTCATCATCGACGTCTCCATCGACCAGGGTTCATGCTTTGCAACGAGCCGCCACACATCGCATACCAATCCGATCTACGTCAAGCACGGCGTCACCCATTACTGCGTTCCGAACATCCCTTCCGCCGTAGCGAAAACCGCGTCGTTCGCGTTAACCAACACCCTGCTTCCTTTCCTCCTGAAACTCACGGAACATGAAACCATATCCGACATTCTCTGGAAAAGCCACAGCCTGAGGAAAGGCACCTATCTCTTCAAAGGATATGTCACCAAGAAAATACTTGCCGAACTGACCGACTTCCCCTACCGTGAAATCGACATGCTGCTCGCAGCAAGCTGAAGGACTCATCGGAGGACGCATTCGACCCGACCCCGTTCAGGACGATAAACCCGCTCGATGCATATCTACAGATAATCGAGAGGCTTTCCCATCCTGCGGGCCACAAGCGATGCGCAAGATACTCCGGAATAGGTCACGGCAATAACGCCCTGTCCCGGAAACGTGCTGTCTCCGGTTGCAAAAAGATTGCCGACCGGCGTCCGGTTCTGCGGCTTCTGCAGAATATTCTGGCCGGGCTTGAGAAGAGCACCGTAAGACCCTTTGTACCGGTTAAGATATCGTTCATGGGTCTGGGGAGTAGCAAGGATTTTCAGTTCCACTGCTTGTGCCAGTCCCGGCAGAATTTTTTCGGTTCGCTCGATGATCGAATCGGCATAACGATCCTTCGCCTCGCAATAAGCCGAGCTTCCCCGCTCATACTGCTCCCACAATGTCGTCTCGGAGGTCACGAACGCATGCACGACATGTTTGCCGGAAGGGGCGAGCGAGGGATCGAGAAGGGACGGAGCGGAAAAATAAATGGTACCTCCCGGACTATCGAAAGTTTTCCAGTCGTCGACGAGAATATTGTGCACATTGAACCCGACAGGAATCACTCCGGCATCGACGCCGAGGAACAGCTGGAACCAGCTCGGGGCGCGAAGAAACCGGTCTTCCGGCACCCGGTAGCGCTTGTCGGGAATCAGCCGGTTGAAGGTATCCCATACAGTGGCGTTGGTAATGACCGCCTGCGCTCGAACAATCTCGCCGTCCGAGAGCCGAACGCCGGTTGCCGTTCCGTTTTCCACGACGATTTCAGTAACCTCGGTACGGTATCGCACACTGCCGCCGAACTTCCCGATCCCCTTGCACAACGCTTCGGGAATTCTTCCGGAACCGCCCAGAGGATAGTTGATGCCTCCGTGATGCCGGTCGGCAAGGCATATTCCCGCATTGACCAGCGGAGTGGATATCGCATCCTGTACGGCCCATGAATATGATTCGATATCGATGAACCGAAGCAGTTCTTCGTTGCTGATGTACCGGCGAGCCGTTTTTCCCATCGACCGAAAAGTTTTCAGGGCAAGCATGAGGGTCTTGACAGGAAATCGCCCTCCGACGGAAGCAAGATGAACAACATCCTCGAGAGAACCGGCTGGCAGCGAACTCAGAATATCATAGACATCTTCCAGTTCCCGGTAAAAACGCATGATTCCTTCTCTCTCCCGGGGAAAACGCATAACCAGAGAATCGAGAAACAGCTGACGATCGTAAGATGCCGCCACTGAAAAACCATTCGGCAGATGGTAGTGAATCTGAACCGGATCAGAAACGGTCTCAACCGACACTCCCAGCTTACGGAATATCCGGGTATGCAGGTTCAGCGTTCCGCTCCGGTCATTATCGGAAAAACCATAAAAAACCGAAGCTCCGGCATCAAACGTATAGCCGTTCCTCCGGAACGAAGCGCAGCTTCCTCCCGGAAAACCGTTTTTTTCAAAAACGACCGTCCGGATCCCTCTCTCCTGCAGGAGCGCAGCCGCAGTCAAACCGCCGATGCCCGCCCCGACCACTATCACATCTGTCTGTACGCTCATGACATTACTTCAGAAATATGAGATGCATTCTTGTTTACGTATTATTATTGTTATAAATTAGTTATTTAACTCCGGAACGCCATGCCAGTTCATGGTTCAGGGAAATATCCCCGGCAAAGAATTAAAACCTGTTATGGATACTAACGAATTCTCAGAGAAAAAAAAACCGAGAACGGGCAGAAATACACTGTCCAGGGAAGAGTTGAAAAAACAGCAGGAATTTCAGCAGGAAGCTGTTACGCACATAAACTCTCTTTATAACTACGCCCTGCATCTGACCATGAACCCTGACGATGCCGAAAATCTGGTGCAGGAAACCTATCTCAAAGCTTACAAATTCTTTAATTCTTTCGAACGGGGAACAAACTGCAAAGCCTGGCTGTTTAAAATCCTTAAAAATAATTATATCAACAGATTCCGCAAGAATTCACGAGAACCGGGCAAGGTTGATTATGATCTGATCAAGGATTTCTATCATTCCATCAAGGATGTAAGAAGCGATACCAGCGAGGCAGAGTCGGACTATTTCCACTCGCTCATGCATGAAGAGGTCTACCAGGCTCTGCAGTCATTACCGGAAGAGTTCAGGGAGGTCATACAGTTGTGCGATATAGAAGGGTTCACCTACGAGGAGATTGCAAACATGGTGGAAAGTCCAATAGGAACAGTGAGGTCAAGACTTTATCGGGGAAGAAAACTGTTGCGCGCCCAACTTGAAACTTATGCGAGAAAATATGGTTTTAATACCGATTCAGAAGAGTAATACCTTTCACATACAGAGATCATTTGCCATGAACTGCAACAAAACCCGAGTACTGATGAGCTGTGCTCTGGATTGCGAGCTTTCCGCCAGGGAAGAGGAGGAATTTCTGAAGCATCTTGCGGAGTGTCCTGAATGTGCCGCAGAATTCACCGAGGCGAAAAAGACCAAAATGATTATCAGAGAAAAAATCGTCCGGGTCAAGGCCCCTCAATCCCTTGTAGAGTCCATACTCAGGCTCGGAACTCATACAAATCCCCAGGCTGAAGGCTCCCTCCTGTTCGATCAATTATAATCAATCGCTACCCAGGCCTGCAGATCAGGCTTTTTTTGGTTTGAATTGTATGAATTAATAGCTATATAGCTACGACTTACATTTAAACCGTCATACTGCAAGGGCGGGTAGAGATAAAACCTGTCCGAACCAACCGGATTGTTATGGGTAAAACGATTACGATTTCCGAAGACGAAGTTAAGAAGTGGAATCTGAATATGCCTGACGAGATGCTTGAAGCCGTCTCCAACCGCTTCAAACTGCTGTCGGAACCCATGCGGCTGAAAATTCTGCGGGTTCTCTGCGAAAGGGAACGCACGGTTCAGGAGATTGTCAACGAAGTCAGCGCAAGCCAGGCAAACATTTCCAAGCATCTCGCCCTCATGCACGACAATGGCGTGGTCAACCGCCGCAAAGAGGGACTGAAGTGTTATTACCGCATAGCCGATGACAGCATCATCTTCGCCTGCTATCTCATATCGAAAAGCGTCGTTGAAAACCTTCAGGACAGACTGAGCTGGATTCAAAAGGTCAATAACAATCTTACCGCCTGATACTTTTCCACGCATTGAGCCCCTTCCACTCTCCGGTGACGTAGTACGCCCTTCGGCAACCGCACGGCCTGACCCCCGCGACCTCAACAACACAGGTACGATGAAATCGACACAGCGGATCACTTCCTCTGCCGAAGAACCGCCAGCATTTCACATTAATCTAACCATCCGCAGATGAACACCATATAGACACAATACCTGACAATAATGTCAACATATGACATTTTGTCGCAATTATGCATACAAATATGACACATATCGAACTCCATTCAGCGCAATCAAGCTGAAAAACAGTTCTGGCACGCTATTTGCCTATCAATAAGCGTGACAATAAATTGCTTGTAATAAAGCGATAAGGCAAACAATAAGAGAAAACAGATCCATGGAGGAAACGAACATGCTTGTAAAATTAGCTAAAGATCCGCTCAGACTTTTCGACGATATCTGGTCAGGCACGCAGATGCCTGCATCTGCAGCTCCTGCGTTCAAAGTGGACATTTCCGAAGACGAAACCGGGTTTCATATCGATGCGGAACTTCCCGGTCTGACGAAGGAACAGATAGCGCTGAATATCGAGGACGATGTACTGACCATCAAGGCCGAACGCAAACAGGAATCCGAAGAGAACAAAAAGAATTTTCATCGGATAGAAAGAAGCTACGGAAGTTTCTCCAGAAGCTTCAACCTCGGAGAGATGATAGATCAGGAAAACATCAGCGCTGATTTCGATAACGGCGTGCTGCATGTCACCCTGCCGAAAGCGCAGCCGGTGAGAAAAACCAAGGAAATATCTATCAGGTAATAACACCAGACAGTCCGGCCGGCGACAACCAGTAAGCCGAGCCGGATAACTTTACAGACACACTCAAGAAAAGGAAGTAACACAATGGGAAAGATCATCGGTATTGACCTCGGAACCACCAACTCCTGTGTAGCCGTCATGCAGGGCACCCAGCCGACGGTTATCGAAAATTCCGAAGGCTACCGTACAACGCCCTCGATTGTTGCGGTAACCAAAACCGGGGACCGTCTGGTCGGACAGGCAGCAAAGCGTCAGGCCATAACCAACCCTAAAAACACCGTCTCTTCGATCAAGCGTTTCATGGGACGCAAATACGACGAGGTTCCGAACGAAAAAAAGCTCGCGCCTTATGACGTAATAAACGAAGGTGGAGAAGCCCGCGTCAGAATCAACGATAAAATTTACTCACCGCAGGAAGTTTCGGCAATGATCCTGCAGAAAATGAAACAGACCGCAGAAGATTTTCTCGGCGAAAAAGTGACTGAAGCCGTCATTACTGTTCCGGCATACTTCAACGACGCTCAGCGTCAGGCAACCAAGGATGCCGGCAGAATCGCAGGGCTCGACGTGAAAAGAATCATCAACGAACCGACAGCAGCTGCACTTGCCTACGGGCTCGACAAAAAAAAGAGCAACGAAAAAGTGGCAGTGTTCGACCTTGGGGGCGGAACCTTCGACATCTCCATACTCGAGCTTGGCGACGGAGTATTTGAAGTCAAGTCCACAGACGGCGACACGCATCTCGGTGGAGACGATTTCGACCAGAAAATTATCGATTATCTTGCCGAAGAGTTCAAAAAGCAGGAAGGCATTGACCTGAGAAATGATGCCATAGCCCTGCAGCGCCTTAAGGAAGCGGCGGAAAAAGCCAAGGTCGAACTTTCGTCGAGAACCGATACCGAAATCAACCTGCCCTTCATCACGGCAACCCAGGAAGGACCGAAACATCTGGTGATCAACCTCACAAGGGCGAAATTCGAAGCCATGAGCGAAGAGCTGTTCCGCAAAATGCTCGAACCGTGCCACCGTGCCGTCAAGAACTCGAAGCTTGAAATGAAAGAGATCGATGAGGTCGTACTTGTGGGCGGATCAACACGCATCCCGAAAGTACAGGCTCTTGTCAAGGAGTTTTTCGGCAAGGAACCCAACAGAAGTGTAAACCCTGATGAAGTGGTGGCAATAGGGGCCGCCATTCAGGGCGGCGTGCTCAAGGGCGACGTAACCGACGTGCTTCTGCTCGACGTCACTCCTCTTTCGCTCGGCATCGAAACGCTCGGCGGCGTGATGACAAAACTTATCGAAGCAAATACCACCGTACCGACCAGAAAGCAGGAGGTATTTTCTACGGCCGCCGACAGCCAGACATCGGTTGAAGTGCATGTGCTTCAGGGAGAACGTCCGATGGCTTCCGACAACAAAACCCTCGGGCGCTTCCACCTCGGCGACATTCCGCCGGCCCCCAGAGGGGTTCCGCAGATCGAGGTAACCTTCGACATCGACTCGAACGGCATTCTGAGCGTCTCGGCCAAAGACAAGGCTACGGGCAAGGAACAGAGCATCCGCATCGAATCCAGCGGAAAGCTCAGCGATGCCGAAATTGAAAAGATGAAACAGGACGCAAAGGAACACGCAGCCGAAGACGAAAAGAAAAAGGCTGAAATCGAAATCCGGAACACCGCTGACTCGCTGATCTTCAGTACCGAAAAACAGATGAAGGAACTCGGCGATAAAATACCAGCCGATAAAAAACCGCGTCTCGAAGGCGCGCTCGAAAAGCTCAAGGAGGCATACAAAAACGGCACCGCCGAGTCTATCAGAACCGCTGTCGACGACCTGAACAGGGAATGGAGCGATATCGCCTCAAACCTCTACCAGACACCTGAAACCGGTGCACCGGGCGCATCCGGCCCAGCTCAGGGCGGCGACGGGCAGAGCGGGAAAAAAAGCGGAGATGGTGAGGTTCAGAATGCTGAATACGAGGTCATCGACGGCAACGACAAATAATCCTGCACCGGACGAATCGACAGCATGAAAACATCAACGCGGAAGGGCGACCTGAAAAGGCGCCCTTCCGCATTTATATTGGTACATCGAGCCATGAACAACATTATTGTCACCAGATGGCTAGCCGGACACCAGGATCGAAGTTCAGCACCCGACAAGTATGGGGCTTCCATATCGGTATAATTCCTCTGTTCTGTTCAACCAGAAATCTCTTACCTGCATCTGACATCAAGAATCTTTTCTCCCGAATCATGCAAAATCAACCTTTTTTTTTGTATTAAATGAACCATGCCTTGTTTCAATCGAATCCGGCACATAAATTCACGATCGTTAAGGAAAAAGGAAGCATAGTGATCTTTCAAAGGCGCCCGTCTTTAAGTCACTTCATAGATGCGGATTACAGGTGCCAGCCTGGAATCCGCATTTTCTTTTTTTCTTCAACCCGCTTCCTCTGATAGTCGGCCGATAATCAGCAAAGAATCGCAAAAGCGCTGCAAGCCCCAGGTTTGCCTCAGGAAAGCATCGTACCGGAATCTTTTTTTATTTGCCGATGTTTTACTAACTTGTAAGTTGTTGAAGGTACACACTGCTGTGTGTATTATTTGCCAATCCAAATCATGTGCAAACAATGCAACCTCAGCTCAGCCGGCCATTCACCTTAGATAACCAGGTACGCAAATCAGTTTCCGGTCCCTGGTCTGGTAACGCTGCTCATAAAGCGGAAAAGTATTTTATAACCTCAGCAAGGAGAGACCGGAACAATCGCCTTCAACTCGAAATTTCTCCTGCTACCGGACGAAAGAAACTCTCCCCGACCAAAGAGATGATAGACAAGATCATATCAGGGGAGATCGAGCTCTTTGTGCTGACCACGCAGCCGGATATTGCAATCAATCTTGCCCGGAAGGTGCTTGACAATGAGAACCGTTATGTTATCGACTTCGACAAGCGAGGTGTAAAATGGACCATGCGGGATATTCCTGTATTCTACGATTCGCTTCACAGGCAGCTGTGCGTTGAAATCGATCGGCGCACCTATACGCTCGACGAATTCTTCAAGTAAACCGGATTTTTCTTCAGCGGAAAAAGCCATGTATTCATTGTAATACATGGCTTTTTCTTTTTCAGAAAATGATCTGAAGAATAAACAACGACGTTCAGAAAAGCACAGGTTTTATCTGCTCTACCCAGGCCTGAACCCTTGAATGGGTCAGGTGATCCTGATTGTCGGCGTCAAGCGCAAGACCTACGAAGGAACCATGCACGACGGCTTTGGAAGAGGAGTATTCGTAGCCATCGACAGGCCAGCTTCCCGTCACCTTTGCACCGCGTTCTATAAATTTCTCATAAAGAATTCCCATGGCGTCAAGGTAATAATCGCCATAACTCAACTGATCGCCAAGTCCGAAAAACGCAACGGTTTTACCGCCTAAATCGAACGAATCGAGCTTTCCGTAGAAATTATACCAGTCATCCTGCAACTCTCCGGCGCCCCATGTCGAGGAACCGATGATCAATGCGTCATATCCTGCAAGTGTATCCGGAGATACATCCCTGATATTGTAACTGTCCACGAAATCATTGCCGATTGTATCCGCAATGATGCCGGCAGCATGCTCTGTATTGCCAGTCTCTGAACCCCAGAAAAGTCCGATTTTTTTCATGATGTCGATTTGTTTCATGTTACTTGAAAAGCAGATATTTTTTTTCCGCTACCGAAACCTCAAATCTGTCCAACAAGGGCAGGCAGGCCGAGTTCCTCGGTAACAGCATCGTTGACAGCCTTGCTGAACAGCTGAAAATCCTCTTCCGGAACGATAAGCGATACGATTCCGAGCATGATGATAAGCGGCGAAGAGGATTTCCGGCCATCTTTGTGCCCACTGCCCTCTTCCCATTGATAGCACTCTTCCATGATCTGGAACAGTGTCTGCTTGTGCAGAACCACCATTGCATAGCGGTAATGCAGATGAAATGCTCCGCAGGAACATTTCTGCACAAAGCACAGGGTATGGCAACCTCTGTTTTTTCGCTCATGCGAGTTCATACTTTTCCCTCCTTCTGAATTATTTTTATTAAGATTATTTATAAATTAACTTATAGCCACAAAAAAAAGGCATACGTACCGTACCGCCTTCCGCGTCATTTAACCTCTGTTTTATATAGAGAACTATGCTCCGATCCAATGGCAGATATCTGATCGATGAGCACTGCATTTGCCGCAGCAGACATGCGAAAAGGAATCCGCAGCCTTCTTCTCGACCATTCCCCTTCTGATCCACTCGTCGATCATGGTCTCTGCCATGACAGTATCGGAACCGAAATGCCTGGCAATATCACCTACAGATGCAGGCCCCCGCTCACGGAGAAAATCCCTTATAGCAGACAGCGTCATAGATGCTCCGATCGTTTTAATGAATGAGAGATGCGGCATCCCGGAAGAAACCGCCGCATCCCGTTAGAATCATAACCGCTCAGACTGAAGATTTCCGGTCATTATCGCGCACTCCTTTCACATACATCAGACCTGTCGCTGCAAGGAAAAGAAACAGCATGCCCGCGATCCATCCCGACGAGGCAGCGGGATTAACCGTAAATGTTGCAATCTGATAAACGATAACCGCAAAGAAATATGCCATTCCTGTCGTCCATGCACCTGCAAAAAGCGTCCATCCGAAGTTGGTTTCGCGATAGACAGCAGCAATGGCGGCCGAACAGGGGAAATAAAGCAGAATAAAAACAAGATAGGCGAATGCCCCTGCCGTTCCGTCGAATAAAGAAACCATGTAACCGAAAATGGACGTACTGACCCCCTGCTCTTCGGCTGCTGCCCCCGCATCCGATACCTCGCCGATGGAAATCCCAAGCGGATCGAGCAGTGTTTCCGTTATTGCGCCAAGATTATCAGGAATCGTAGCGACAGCTTCCGAAAGCGCGCCAATGAGACTGAAATCCCCCTCCTCTTCCGCCTCGCCTCCTCCATCTGCCGACATCTGCGCATAGAGATTGTCAAGGGTACCGACAACGGCTTCCTTGGCAAAAATGCCGGTAAAGAGGCCGACAGCGGCAGGCCAGTTCTCTTCTGTAACGCCGAATGGCGCGAATGCAGGCGTTATGGCCTTTCCGGTAACCGACAGCACCGAGCGCTCGGTATCCTCGTTACCAAACGATCCGTCTGTACCGAGAGAATTCATGAAACTCAGCACCATGATGACCGGCATAAGAACCTTTCCCGCTTTGAAAAGAAACGACTTCTGCCGCTCCCATACCCTGATGACAATACCTTTCAAAGTCGGCATATGGTATGCCGGCATCTCCATGATAAACGGAGAGACGTCGCCCCTGAGCAGGGTATTTTTCAGTATGAATCCTGTCAGAACGGCGACACCGATTCCCATAAGATAGAGCAGAAAGACAAGGTTCTGTCCTCCGGCAGGAAAAAATGCCGCCGCGAAAAGCGCATAAACAGGCAGCCTTGCGCCACAGGACATGAACGGCACCATCATGACCGTCATGATGCGGTCGCGTTCGTCGTTCATGGTTCGAGCCGACATGATAGCAGGCACAGAGCAGCCGAACCCTACAAGCATCGGAATAAAGGCCTTGCCGGGAAGACCTATCGCCCTCATACCTCGATCCATGACATAGGCCGCCCTTGCCATGTACCCGGAATCCTCAAGAATGGAGAGAAATAAGAACATGAACCCGATGGGCGGAATGAAGGTGGCCATGGTCTGCAGCGCCCCGCCGAACCCGCCGGCTAGAATGGTTACCAGCCACTCCGGCGACCCAAGAGAGGCAAGCAGAAGTCCGAACCCATCAACAAAGAGCGCTCCGGCGGCAATATCGAAGAAATCGATGAAAGCTCCGCCGACGTTGATGGTGAACAGAAACATCAGATACATCACGAGAAGAAAAAACGGAATGCCGAGAAACCTGTTGAGTACGATCCGGTCTATACGGTCACTGAATGTCGCCGATCTGTCAGTCCTTCTTTTGATGGCGCTTCCGGTCAGATCGCCCACGAAACGGTAGTGAGTATCGGCAATGACTATATCTGCATCGTCCCCAAGCTGCCCGGCGACAGTTTCGCGACGGCGCCCTGCAAGCTCGCGCACGGAAACATCGAGTTTTTCCTCAAGACGCTCGTCGCCCTCCAGCAGCTTGAGCGACAGCCAGGCAGGATCGTATTTCAATGCTCCGGCAGCAGAAGAAAGCTCCTGCGACATTTCCCTTATAGCCTTGTCGAGCGGCTCCGGATAGGCAACACGATTGCCTGCCACACGCTTTTCAACAACCGCTTTCTCTATAGCAGCCTTCAACTCCTCAATTCCTTCACCCTTCGAAGCGACGAGCGGCACGACAGGAGTTCCAAGCTGTCTTGAAAGCTCCGAAACATCGGTCTCGATCCCTTTTTCGGCAGCAACATCAACCATATTGAGCGCAACCACCACAGGCACCTTCATTTCAAGCAGCCGGCTCGTCAGATAAAGGTTTCTGTCCGGATTGGAAGCATCAACGATATTGACAATCAGATCAGCTTCCCCGGACAAAATACAGTCGCGGGCAATCTCTTCATCCTGAGAGAGCGCAGAGAGCGAATAGATACCGGGCAGATCGACCAGCTCGAATCGCGTTCGCTCGTGAGTGTAATAACCGGTCTTCCTGTCTACCGTCACGCCGGGCCAGTTTCCGACCCTCTGAGTCAAACCGGTCAGCGCATTGAACAGGGTGGTCTTTCCGCAATTGGGATTACCCACTACCGCGACCACATAACCACTCACCCTGGCGCCATTCTTCTTCAGGGCCGCGCCAACCATTTCTTCAGCCTGCACCATCACCGCACCTCCTCTACAAGAATTCCTTCAACCTCATGCTTTCGCAGCGTAAGCCTGTAATTTCTTACCAGCACCTCCATAGGATCGCCTAATGGGGCAACACCCTCTACCCGGATAACCTCGCCTGCCAGCACCCCCATATCAAGAAGCCTTTTACGCAGTGCCGGCAAAGCAACAACCTTCAGCACCCTGCCCGACTGCCCTTTTTTCAGTTCCGATAAATTCATGACGATATTCTCCTTACCATTATTTCCATTGCGGTTCGCTTGTCCACCGCCATTTTTCCATCCCTTACCCTTAGCAGAAGCGGCACTCCGGGACTGTTCTGCACAACCTCGACTATCTGACCGGGAGAAAACCCCATTTCGGATAAACGGGCCGAACGTCGCCTCCCATCGCCATGATGACCGGAAGAACAACCGGAATCACCATGACGGACACACTCGCCTCCATGATGGCGAAAACCATTCCTCACGCCAACAATTTCAGCAGATTCGCCGCATGTCAGCATTGCCAGAGGACACATCACACCCCCCCTTTTTTTTTAAAATCCCATAGCCAGCTGCAGCGTCACCATATCCCTCTTCTTCAGATCGTCGTCCTTCTGGCGCAAATACTCAACCGCTACCGTAGCCTGCTCTGCCAGATCGTAAGCGAGTGTGGCGCCATACTGCTTTTCCACGCCATAATCCTCGGCACCCGCATAACGCAGCGCAAAGTGCAGCGGAAAAGGAAAATCGTAACCGATCTCGAAGTTGTAAGCCTGTGGCCTCAAGCCATTCATCCCGCCATCTGAAAACTTCTCTGCCGCAGAAAGATACTCGGCGCGGAACTCGAAATCGCCGAATCCGGCAATACCGTAGATGCTGTAACCCGCAACAAAATCGGCCGTTTCGTCACCCGATAACTCCCAGGACTCCTGCAGACCATCAGTATCGCCAATATTGCTGATATACGATACTCCGATTCCGTAGCTGAACGAATCATTCACCCCGCCGGCAGCACCGATTGACGCAACGATAGTATTGATATCGTCCTTCCCTGTTTTCTGCAAATCGCCTTTGAGCACCGCTATCGATGCCGTTACCGGATCAGCCTCGTAACCGACCCTGAGGGTAGCATGATGCTTTGTTTCGCCGAGCTCAAGCGTCAGCGGATCTGAAATCATCCCTGTCGCGAAATTGCCGAATGCCTGCGTCATCCGTCCGGCTTCCGCAAAAAACGGCGAATCCTCCTTTTTCATCCTTAAATAGGCCTCATCCACTATCAGCTCGTCATCGCCATCCTCCTCGTACAGCAGCAGAGCATGTGCGCTGAGCCAGTCGGTAACCTGTGCCTCGAGACCCAGTTCGAAGGTTGCCAGGCTCAGGTCTGTCGCCTCTTCTTCGCTGTTATAAGCGGCCTCAACTTCGACAAGTCCCGAAAAACTCAGACCTTTGATAAACTCTTTCTTCTCCGGCTCGTTTTCGGCAGCAAAAGATGGTGCCGCAAGAAAGACGCCAAGACATGCGAGAGATAATGCACTGGTAATGGTATTCATGAGAGAAACACTATTGTTAATTAGCAAACAAGAAGCTTCGCTTTTCAGCGAAACACACGCAATCATTAATTAATCAACGAATATATTATTATTTAGAATAAATAAAAATAAATACACAAAAAAAGAAAAACCCGGATATACCGGGTTTTTCCATACTCTGCAGGCAAGACAGAAGGCTACTTAAACATCTTTTTTGCCTTTGCTGCTTCGGAAGAAGAAGGATAAACGTTCATAACATCCCTGAACCTTGCTTTCGCATTGACCGTATCGCCAAGCTGCTCGAAAGCAAGCGCCTGTTTATACAACGCAGCCGGGCGTTTGCTGCTCTTTGTGTATTTTGCAATCACCGTCTGATATTCAAGCACGGCTTTCTCATACCACTTTTCGGCAAAATAACTTTCAGCAATATAGAACTGGGCGTCGTCCACGAGATCGGATGAAGGATGGCTCTGCAGGAGAGAGACGAAGCTCTCCCTTGCCGATGAATAATTTCCGCTTTCAAGCTTCTGAATTCCATCTCCGAGCATCGCAGAGGCAGTCCGGGCGACCGGCCCTGAAGAAACGCCCGAAGCGGAGGAGGGCTGAGAAAGGGATTTCGCAGGAACCGGGCCAAGCTGCTGCTCGAGCCTTGAAAGCCTTGCCTCCAGGGCATCGAGCTTATGGACGATGAGAGAATCCTCAAGCCCGAGACGCCCGAATGTCTGTTTGTTCCTGTAGGCCATCTCATCGACATTGCCCTTAAGCTGCGCAACCTCGTCGCGAACAAGCTGCACATCTGAATAAGATGCCGCCGACTGGCTTCTTACGGTTTCGGTATCGGTTTTAAGCCGCTTTACGTCATCTGCCACAACGACAAGTTCCGATTTGGAGGCACATGCGTTAAGAACAAGCAACGGACATAAAAACACAACAGCATTCCTGATATGCATAACCACTGACCTGGTTTTATTCATTTTCAACTGCCGCTATCTTCCGGTAAATCCTTTTTCGTCATCTATTTTACAACGAAATGGGCTCTTCTGTTTTTCGCCCAGGCCTCTTCGTTCTGACCCTTGTCGAACGGACGTTCTTCTCCGTAGGTCACCGATTCAAGGCGCGAGGAGGATACCCCAAGCCTTACAAGATACTCTTTGGCGGTAACGGCCCTTCTTTCTCCCAACGCAATATTGTATTCCGATGTTCCCCTGTCATCACAATGGCCTTCTATCAGCACCGATCTGCCCGGATTGCTTTTCATCCATGCAGCGTTCTGCACAAGCCTGTCCTGAGCTTCCTGAGCAAGCATCGAGCTGTCGAAATCGAAAAAAACATCCCCGATAGGGCCGGTCTGATACTCGTCAAATCCATATCCCCTTCCGCTCTGCGATCCTGAACCCGCAATCCCGCCCTGCTGCAATTGCGATGTGTCTGTGCCTGCATCAGGTGAGGTCGCGACATTCTTCGATGAACAACCCGCACTCGCTATCATCATGACGACAATCAATCCTCTGATTCTGGTATTCATGGCAGCATGGTATTAATCGTGAAAAAAAAGGGCAGACATCACTGCCTGCCCGGTGTTCATATAAAGCAAGCAGTCTGCTTAACGGCCCTGACCGACGAAATGAGCCCTTCTGTTCTGCTGCCATGCGGCCTCGTCATGCCCGAGAGCGAAAGGACGCTCTTCACCGTAGCTGACAGTCTGCATTTTTGCGGGATCAGCACCGATATTGATCATGTAGTCCTTGGCTGCATTTGCACGGCGCTCGCCGAGAGCCATGTTGTATTCGTTGGTTCCCCTTTCATCGCAGTGGCCTTCGATGATAAGCGTGCCTGCAGGATTCTGTTTCATCCAGTCAAAGTTCTTCTGCAGCTGCTGTACAGCCTCTGCACGAAGCTCGGACTTGTCGAAATCAAAGAAAATATCTCCAAGCTCAACCTGCGGCGGCGGAGGCGGCGGCGGAGGTGGTGCGACGACAACGTCTTTTTCGCAGCAGCAGGCACCGAGAAGCAGCATGCCCGGAATGAACATGCTTCTGAGTAGTGGTTTTACGGATCTCATGTTTCCCCCTTTTTAAGGTTATTGCAAAAACATATACTAACGGAACAAAGACCAGGAAGGCTGCATCTGCTCACCTTCCATCTGTAATAAACGCCTCTGGTTTTCTCCATTCGAACCCATTACATATAATCTCTTGCCTCCCTGACGATTTGAGGTGAAGACAATCATGCTGCCGTCAGGAGACCACGAAGGCGATTCGTTCTCACGAGCGCCACTGGTAAGGCGTTTCAAACCGGAACCATCGGCATTTATAACAAATATATTGATTTCCCCGCTTTTTTCCCATGTCGTATAAGCAATTTTATCTCCGCCGGGCGACCATGATGGCTGGGTATTGTATCGACCGCTGTATGTGAGCCGTTTGACTGCGCCCGTCTGCATATCCTGAATAAAAATCTGAGGCAGACCGTTTCTTGCCGAAACGAAAGCCATACGGCTGCCGTCCGGCGAAAACGTCGGAGATACGTCGATGCCCCGACTGCTGGTGATGCGTCTTGTAATGCTGCCGTCCGGACGGACGAGGTATATCTCCTGATCGCCTTCGAACGAGAGGGTCGTTGCCACCTCGCCGGTGTTACGCCAACCGGGATCGACGCTGACGCCGTTTTTAACTACCGAAGCAATCGTATTGTCAGCAAGATTTTTCACATAAAGGGTGGGACGCCCGGATGTATATGATGTGTAGGCAAGATAGCGGCCATCAGGTGAAAAAACAGGAGTAAGGGATATCGAACGGAAATTGGTCAGCTGCTGCACTCCCTGACCATCGAAATCACACTGGTAAATCTCCTTGTTTCCGGTTTTGCTTGAGACAAAAACGATTTTACTCCCGAAATACGACTTCTTGCCCGTCAGCATCTCTATCAGATCTGCGCAGAAAGCGTGACCCATAGATCGAAGCTCCGCCTCCGAACCCGTATAGCTTTTCTTCAAAAGCAGTTTTGAGCCGAACGTATCATAAACTTCCATATCGAGATGCACCTTGCCGCTTTTCTTTGAAACGCTGCCGCCGGCATAGACCTCGGAACCCACTGAACTGAGAGCGCTGAAATTGACAGCTTTATCCTTACCTTCGGCCCTGATATTCGAAGGTGGTGGCAGAATCGAGAAAAGATCGGAAAAAACCAGTCCGTCTTTAACAATTGCATCGAGGCTCTGGGCCCAAGCGGATTCCGTTTTCCCTTTTGCGGATGTGCGGTCAAGCACAATGGCGATTTTTCCGGTGCCCTGCTTGCGTATAGCGATATATTCGCCCTGTTCGACGGCAATTGCAGCAAGAGGATTCAGTAATATGCCGGCAAGAAGCAGAAGCGCAGCTGAGATGATAACTTTCGAAAACCCGATCATTGTTCCATGACTGTTCATAAAAAAACTGTTAACCTTAAAAAGCGATACTACTGATTATCATTGTCATTGCAAAATACATCCCTATCACCCGGAGGTTGGGAAAAACTTGCCAGCCGAGCATAAAACAAGGCCACCCCCCCTGATATAAATATGTAACAATATAAAGATAAAACCATACACAGAAAACACTGACTTCAAATCGAAACAGCTCGAAAAGCTACATATCGATCCCTTCCGGAGTGAAAACAAAGCCTATGGACTTCCCGCCAGTACCGTTTTCACGGGGAAGTGGCGGCAACGGGGACGATTGTTCGAGGGCCCTCTTCACCGAATTGTTCAGGTATGCGCTCGGAGAACTTTTATCGTAGCGGATATCCCTGATCGTTCCGTCAGGCAGCACGAAAATATGCACATATACTTCCATGCCGTAATTGCTCTGCAGCATTTTAGAAGAGAACTCCCAGTTCTGCTGGATTATCGAAGCCACCCTTACCGTATAGGGATCAGCCTTGCCGCCGCCGCCTCCTCCGGGGCCACCGGAGCCGGTGCCGGGCTTTCCGGCACCCCCGCCGGCACCATTGGTATTACCTCCTGCCCCGCCCTGCCGGGCGACCTTTTCCTGAAGCTTTGCCAGAGCGTTGCCGAGACTCTTTTGTTTCTGCTGTTCGGCGCTGCGGCTCTCGACCGACTGTCTGAGCTTGTCAAGCGCCTTTCCGAGATTCTCCGTTTTTTTCGGAGACTCAGGAATCTCTTTCCTCACAGCGGCAGGCTGTTTCCCGACCGGCATTTCCGGCGCCTTCGGTTTTTCCGGTTCCGGGGGCGCTGCCTCAAGCCTGATCCCTTCCGGCTCCGATTCCGGAAAAGCGCCTGCCGGCTCCCCGCCTTCCGGTTGCGGAGCCCCGCCGGGAACCGCAGCGGGCAGGGGCGAACCCCCTGACCCCGGAAGCGTTACGAGGCTGACACTCACAACGTTTCTGATCGGTTCCTTCTTTCCGGCAAAATGCTGCCATGCAAAAGCCGAAAGAAGAAGCATGATGTGCATGCCCGCCACTGCGGCAAGCCAGAACGAAAACCGCTGTCTCTCTATGGCGACTTCACGTCGATTCATAGTACCGGCCTACCTTTGCCGTTCCGTCCGAACCGGAGATGGTTCGGTTACCATGCCGATTTTCCCGATGCCGGCATCCCTTATCTGAGCCATGACATCCATTACAATGCCGTAAGGCAGGGATTTGTCGGCTTTAAGAAAAACTTCTCCCGTCTGACGCACGTCGAGTATTGCCGGAAGACGCTCCCTGACTTCCGAGGCATCGAGCTGGTACTGATTGATAAAAACCTGACGGTTTCCGTCTATACTGATAATGAGCGCTTTTGCATCGACATCCATGTTTTCATGCGTTGTCTGCGGCGTATCAACTTTCACTCCATGGGTCATCATCGGGGCCGTTACCATGAAAATAATGAGCAGCACAAGCATGACATCGACAAACGGCGTTACGTTTATCTCGCTCATCAGACCTTTCTTTCCGGAAGTCATCATGCGTTCCGCGAGTTATCGGTTTGCTCCATGCAGGCTGCCGCGAATTCGCCGGAAAAGTCATCGAGGTCGCGTTCGATAGTACCGATCTGCTGGATAAAATAGTTATATCCCATGACTGCAGGAATTGCTGCGGCCAGTCCTGCAGCGGTCGCAATGAGCGCTTCGGAAATACCCGGTGCAACTGAGGCAAGAGATGCCGACTGAGTCAGTCCGATCGTATGAAACGAGTTCATGATACCCCAAACCGTACCGAAAAGTCCGATAAAGGGGGCCGTATTGCCGACGGTGGCCAGAAAAGGCACCAGACGAGACAGTCGCTTGCTTTCGGCATTAGCCTCTCTTTTGATCGCGCGTCTTATGCGATCGGCTGAAACTGAAGTCTCGCCGCTCTTACCGGCTGCCCGGTATTCCAGATAACCGGATCGGAATACCCGGGCAAGAGAACCGTTGCGGTATTTTTCGCTCTCGGCAAAAACCCTCTCAATACTCGAAACTTCAAAAAAGCATTCAAGAAATTCGTCGGATTCCTGTTTGGATTTTCTTACCGTGTTGAACTTGTACGCTATTATTGCCCATGAAATCACGGAAAAAGAGAGCAGCAGGAACAGGACAAAAAGGACTAACGGTCCCGAATCAGATATCAGCGAGAACAGCCCTGATGAAGAATCGTTCATGACGGTACAAAGAGAAAAATGATTAAAAGATATTGAGATTTCCGATGACGATGTATGCCAGTGCGGACCCCGATACCGCGCAAAGAGTATTGACCATATCGTTATTTACAAAAGCGACTCCCTTGAGCAGACGGTTCTCGACAAGTGTTCCGTCGGGAGCAAAGCTGTGCGTCCGTTCGGTAACTTTTTCACGTATCGGATCATAGTACTGCGCCTGAACGGTCGCTCCGAAAAAACTGTCAACAAGGCTTGCAACCAGCCCCGAAACCCCGATAAGCAACATCGACTGCACAACGCCGAACTGATAGAGCCACCCTGCATTAACCATTAACGCGCTCGCACATATGAAAAGCGAGCCGATAAAAGCGCCGGAAGTACCAGGAACCGATACACCACCCGATGTTCCAACAGGTACCTCCCTGAGCGATGTTATCAGCCAGGCCTTGGGGTTAGGCCACATGGTTCCTATCTCGGTCGCCCAGGTATCCGCCTGCACTGCGGCCAGCGTTCCCAGGTATGCGAAAAACACGGCCGGATCATTGGTAAGAGAAAAAACAACCATAAGAATCCATGCAATACCACCGTTGGCATATACCTGGCCTGCATCCCTCTGGGATCCCTTTTCAAACACAAGATCGAATTTCGCCTTACGCTTCTTGCCAAGTTTCGAAAGTACCGACGAAAGCAGATAAAAGGTTAACATAGGAACCGTCCAGGTAATTCCGCCGATACCGAAAATAGTGGTTCCGAGAAGAAACGTCGCGACGGCACCGCTGTTGTTGAGGAATTTCACCCTGATGGAAAAAAGCGCAAGCAGCAGGGCAAAAAAACCGCCGAGCAGAAAGTTCTCAAGCAGAACGGTATGATTGACATCGAGAACGTACAGCGCATAGGCAACGGAAAAAGGAATGAAAAGATTGTCAAGCCCATAGGAGAGCAGCGCCTCGACCGCCGTTGCCACAAGTGCGAGAAAAAGCGCGAACAGCACGATCATCCACAATGGCCGGTCAGCGATCGAGCCGGAAATTTCCGGCCGGAAAAAGCCGAGGCACAAGAGAATGAGCATAAAGGAAATCCCGAACATGACGAATGACCCTTCCAGCGTTTTCGGGCTTTTAGTCAGATGTTCTATATGACGGCGGCCGGCGGTGCTGCCGACAATCGCGGCAAGCGAATCGCCCACGCCCATAACGAGCATTGCTGTCTGCAGAATCCATTTATGGGACTCCCACAGCAGCAGCGACAGCATGAGAAACGCAAGCGGAAAAAGCATCGAACCGTAGGTGTTGACGCCTTTGGACCCTTCGGGCTCTATGGTTTCCTTATGCAGGGCCCGCAACCGGCCCGTCAGAGTATTATAGCCGTTGAACACGACGAACAGGAGAGCCGCAGCCGCCGGATAAAAATTCGATTCGAAATAGTCAGGGACGAAAAACACGACAATACCCATGCCGAGATGGATGATCTTGCGGACGGCAAAAGCATTGACGCTGAACTTCCTGACAAGCAGTTCGCCCAGAATCACGAAAAAGAGCGAAAGCGTGATCGTCAGAAAAAAAGCAGGAAGGTCCTGAGGTTGTGGCGGCTGAAGATGCAGCATAATACCAGTTCTTTGATTTCGTTGCTGAAAAAAGCAGATCCGGAACGATTACCGCACAAAGTGCATTCGTTCATTTTTACACTAAGAAAACTACAAATAAATAGAAAATCCGAAGGACCTTTTATCCTTTTTTTTACAGTTTGTTTTAATTGGCTCCAATATGTAAATTATGGCCTGTTTGTATATTTTGTTCGTTTATAAAGCGCACTGCAACCGACAAACCCTGTATTGAACGAGTTACATGCAAGGAACAGGAACACATAGCCGCTCAGCACATACAGGATCGACAAGTTCCTTCGAAAACAGCGTCAGTGCGGTTTGCACGCGCCTCATCCTCAGCACCAGGATCGGAGTGTCGGTATCTGTACTTCCCGTACAGGTAATCATTTCTGTAATCTGAACAGAAAGCCGGTCCCAAGTCCATTTTTTCCTTCTCAGACAATAAGCAAATCTGATGGCTTCGGGAACGGCAGGCCCGGGGGTTGTTTTGTTAATTGTCAACATTGTCATCATGAGATCTGATACGGTAAAAAAAGGATTCGAAAAAGCGCCGCACCGCAGCCTCCTCAAGGCTACCGGAGCAATCGCATCCAACAGCGATTTCAGAAAGCCGTTCATCGGCATCTGCAACTCGTTCAACGAGCTCATTCCCGGCCATGCGCACCTGCAGGAACTGGGAAGAATCGCCAGTGAAGAAGTTCGAAAGGCCGGCGGAGTGCCCTTCGAGTTCAACACCATCGGCGTCTGCGACGGCATCGCCATGGGCCATATCGGCATGCGATACTCGCTCGCAAGCCGCGAAATCATTGCCGACAGCGTCGAAACCGTAGCCGAAGCGCACAGACTCGACGGGCTTGTCTGCATACCTAACTGCGACAAGATAACGCCGGGCATGATGATGGCCGCGCTGCGCATCAACATCCCGGTAATCTTCGTTTCCGGCGGCCCCATGAGAGCCGGCCATACACCCTCCGGCAAAACGGTTGACCTGATCTCGGTATTCGAAGCGGTCGGCCAGTGCAGCACCGGAGAGATAACCGAATCCGAGCTTGAAACAATCCAGGACAGCGCGTGCCCCGGATGCGGCTCCTGTTCCGGAATGTTCACGGCCAATTCAATGAACTGTCTTTCCGAAGCCCTGGGCATGGCCCTTCCGGGAAACGGCACGGTTCTTGCCGAAGATCCGCGCCGCAGAGAACTGGTCAGGGAGGCTTCGCGCAGGATCATCGACCTGGTAGACCGCAATGTCAGGCCAAGAGACATCCTCACCAGAAAATCGCTGCTTAACGCTTTTTCCCTCGATTTTGCCATGGGAGGAAGCACCAACACGATCCTGCACACGCTGGCCATTGCCAACGAAGCGGAACTGGATTTCGACTTTTCGGAACTGAACGGTCTTTCCGCAAAAACACCCTACATCTGCAAGGTGAGCCCGGCAACCATGGAAGTGCACATCGAAGACGTCGACCGTGCGGGAGGCGTTTCGGCTATTCTGAAAGAGCTCAGCTCGATAGAGGGTCTGCTTGACCTCTCGGTGCCGACGGTAACCGGAAAAACCCTCGGTGAGAACATAGCCGAAGCCGGTGTGCTCGACCGCAACGTCATCCGGAGCGTCGAGGACCCTTATTCCGCAACAGGAGGACTTGCCGTGCTGTACGGCAATCTCGCGCCGCAGGGCGCCGTCATCAAAACCGGCGCAGTCGCCCCTGAAATGATGCGTCATACCGGCCCCGCCAGAGTATATGATTCACAGGACGACGCGCTGAAAGGCATTATGGAGGGCGATATCGTTGCAGGTGATGTCGTGGTCATCCGATACGAAGGACCGAAAGGCGGACCCGGCATGCCCGAGATGCTCTCGCCCACCAGCGCAATCATGGGGCGTGGACTCGGCAGTTCGGTGGCGCTCGTTACCGACGGACGGTTTTCCGGAGGGTCGAGGGGGGCCTGCATCGGACATGTCTCTCCGGAAGCCGCAGAGAATGGACCGATAGCCGCCCTGAGGAACGGCGACATGATCACCATTGATATACCGAACCGATCGATCAGCATGGACCTGCCCGACAGCACCGTACAGGAACGGCTTAAGGAGCTCACGCCGTTCGAGCCGAAAATCAAAAAAGGGTACCTTGCCCGCTACTCGCAGCTCGTCACATCGGCAAGCACCGGAGCGATCATGAAAAGCCCTGTTTTCTGCGAAACCAAATAATACCAGATCATGCATGCACCAGGACAGAAACTGAACGGTTCCGAAATATTCTTCGAGTGTCTGAGACGTGAAAAGGTCGAATACATTTTCGGCTACCCCGGCGGAGCGCTTCTGAAAGTTTACGAAACGCTCTACGACATCAAGGATATCCGGCATATCCTTGTCCGTCACGAACAGGGAGCCACGCACATGGCCGAAGGCTATGCAAGGGCTACCGGCAAACCGGGCGTCGTGCTTGTCACCTCAGGACCGGGAGCCACCAACACCGTCACAGGAATAACCAACGCCTATATGGACTCTTCTCCGATGGTGGTCTTCACCGGTCAGGTACCGAGTTCCCTTATCGGCAACGACGCATTTCAGGAAGCCGATATCGTCGGCATAACCCGGCCTATCACCAAGCACAACTTCCTGGTCAAGGACGTCAGGGAGCTGGCCTCTACCATCCGCAAGGCATTCTACCTTGCCACGAACGGCAGACCCGGTCCGGTTCTGGTCGATATGCCGAAAGATGTCCTGAACGCCCAGTGCGCTTTCGAATGGCCGGAAAGCGTCGATATCAGAGGATTCAAACCGACCATCAGGTGTCATCAGAACCAGATCGAGAAAGCCGCGCACAAAATAGCAAAAGCAAAAAAACCTCTGCTCTACATCGGGGGAGGAGTCATTTCGTCCGAAGCTTCCGAAGAGCTTCGCCGGCTCGCCGTCGAACAGAACATTCCGGTCACCATGACGCTGCAGGGACTTGGTGCATTTCCCGGCGACCATCCGCTCTCCATGGGCATGCTCGGCATGCACGGCACCTACTGGGCGAACCAGGCCGTCAATAACTGCGACCTTCTCGTAGCCGTCGGTGCGAGGTTCGATGACCGGGTAACAGGCAAAACGGATACCTTTGCCACCCAGGCATACATCATCCATAACGATATCGACCCGACAAATGTCGACAAGAACATCAAGGTCGACCTTCCCGTGGTCGGCGACGCCAGGGATTTCCTCACCGGACTGCTCCGTGAGATGCCGAAACACACCGAAGACCGTTCCGGATGGCTCGCGCAGATCCGCGTCTGGCAGGACGATTGTCCATTGACCTACACGATCGAGAGCGATTCGCTGAAAACCGAATACGTGATCGACGAAGTCAGCCGTCAAACGGAAGGAAACGCCGTTGTGACGACCGACGTTGGACAGCACCAGATGTGGACGACCCAGTACTACAGGTTCAGAAAACCCCGATCGATCATCACCAGCGGCGGCCTCGGCACCATGGGCTACGGACTTCCGGCGGCAATCGGGGCGGCATTCGGAGTGACCGACCGGCCCGTCGTGCTTTTCTGCGGCGACGGAGGTTTTATGATGAACGTGCAGGAGATGGTTACGGCCGTACACTACCGAATACCGGTCAAGATTTTCCTTATCAACAACAGCTTTCTCGGCATGGTGCGTCAGTGGCAGGAACTTTTCCACCAGGAAAAGTACTCGTTCACCGACCTCGCCGAAAGTAACCCGGATTTCGTAAAAGTTGCCGAAGCGTTCGGCTGCCGGGCAATGCGTGCAGAAAATCCGGAAGAGGCAAAGCTGGCCATCACTGAAGCGCTCGCATACAACGACGGCCCGATACTGGTCGATTTCAGGGTCATCAAAAAAGATATGGTATTCCCTATGGTCCCGGCAGGCGGATCGATTTCCGACATGCTGCTGAAGAGACTGAACCCGAAAACAATGGTTTGAAACGCACCATGAAACACATCATATCCGTTCTGGTCGAAAACAAGTTCGGCACACTGAACCGTGTCGCCGCGATGTTCAGTGCCCGGGGCTTCAACCTCGAAAGCATCTCCATAGGCGAAACCGAAGACACCGAAATTTCACGCATGACCATCGTCACAAGAGGTGACGACCAGATCATCAGCCAGGTGCTCAAGCAACTCAACCGGCTGATCGATACCATCAAGGTAACCGACCTGACGAAACAGCCTCATGTCGAGCGCGAACTGCTGCTCATGACCCTGAAACTCAGCAGAGCCACCCAGCATGAGATTTTCGGTCTCATCAATGTTTTTAAGGGAAAAGTCGTGGATATAAAACAAAAATCCATTACTATTGAGGTCATCGGTTCTCCGGACAAGATCAATACAACCATTGATATTTTCAGACCGTACGGCATAAAGGAGCTTGCCCGCTCCGGAGCTGTAGCCATCCACCGGGGTGAATCCTGAACAATTTTTATTACATACACAAAATTCAAACATATCAGAAGAATGAACGCTTATTATGAGCAGGATGCCGATCTCGGTTATCTGCAGGGAAAAAATATCGCCATACTCGGTTACGGCAGCCAGGGCCATGCGCACGCCCTGAATCTCAAGGAGAGCGGAATGAATGTCTGCGTGGGTCTCCGCCCCGACAGTTCATCCTGCGACCGTGCCCGCGAAGCAGGCCTGCAGGTCAACACCGTGGCCGATGCCGTGAAATGGGCAGATATCGTCATGGTGCTCCTGCCCGATCAGTACCAGAAAGCGATCTATGAAAGCGAAATTGCGCCGAACCTGCAGCCGGGCAATACCCTGGCATTTGCCCACGGATTCAATATCCATTACAATCAGATCGTGCCTGATGCGTCGATAAATGTCATCATGATTGCACCGAAAAGCCCTGGCCACCTTGTTCGTCGCACCTATGCCGAGGGTAACGGCGTACCGTGCCTCATCGCCGTGCATCAGGATGCCACAGGCGAAGCGCACCAGATCGCCCTTGCCTGGGCAAAAGGCATCGGCGGCACTAAAGCCGGCGTCATCGAAACCACGTTCAAAAACGAAACCGAAACCGACCTCTTCGGCGAACAGGCCGTGCTTTGCGGCGGTTCGGCGGAACTCATCAAGGCAGGATTCGAAACCCTTGTCGAAGCCGGATACCCGGAAGAGCTGGCCTATTTCGAGTGCATGCACGAACTGAAACTTATCGTCGATCTCTATTATGAAGGCGGCCTTTCGAGGATGAACTTCTCGGTCAGCGATACCGCAGAGTACGGCGGCATGACCCGCGGTCCGCGCGTCATTACCCCTGCAGTGAAAGCCGAGATGAAAAAGATTCTCGAAGAGGTGCAGGACGGACGTTTTGCAAAGGAGTTCATCGACGAGTGCAACGGCGGCTACAATAATCTCAACAGGCTCAGAGCGGAAAACAGCGGCCACGCCATCGAGCGGGTCGGCGCGAAACTTCGCGACATGATGAGCTGGCTGATCAGGAAATAACGCAGCAGGAAAAGAGCATGTATAAAATAGTATCCATACCGGGTGACGGCATCGGCCCGGAAGTTGTAGCCGGAGCTGTAGCCGTCATGAACCGGCTCTCGGAAAAACATGGTTTTACCGTCAGTATAGAGGAACACCCGTTCGGCGGAGCCTCATACGACCTGCACGGCGAAATGCTGACAAAGGAAACGCTTGAAGCCTGCAGAAACTGTGATGCAGTGCTGCTTGGTGCCGTTGGCGGTCCGAAATGGGAAAACCTTCCTCACGAACAAAAACCCGAAGCCGCGCTGCTGAAAATCCGCAAGGAACTCGGCCTTTTCGCAAACCTTAGACCAGCCAAAATCTACGACGCGCTTATCGATGCATCGTCACTCAAGGCCGACGTTGTCGGGGGAACCGACTTCATCGTCTTCAGGGAGCTCACCGGCGGCATATATTTCGGTCAGCCGAGGGGCTATGACGAGAACAAGGGGTGGAACACCATGGTTTACGAACGCTACGAAGTCGAACGTATCGCCCGCCTTGCGTTCGAAGCCGCCCGGAAACGCGGCGGAAAAGTCACCTCTATAGACAAGGCCAACGTGCTCGAAGTTTCGCAGCTCTGGAGAAACGTGGTGCATGAAGTCCATAGGGATTTCCCCGATACAGAGCTTGCCGACATGTATGTCGATAACGCCGCAATGCAGATCGTGCGCAACCCGAAACAGTTCGACGTCATCGTAACCGGCAACCTGTTCGGAGACATCCTCAGCGATATCGCCGGCATGATCACCGGAAGTCTCGGCATGCTGCCTTCGGCAAGCATCGGCAAGAGTCACGCTCTGTATGAGCCGATCCACGGAAGCGCGCCGGATATCGCCGGTCAGAACAAGGCAAACCCTATAGCCACGATCGCATCGGTTGCCATGATGTTCGAACACAGCTTCTGCATGCCGGACGTCGCCGACGAAATCTACAAAGCCATTGAAGCGTCTCTTGCCGAAGGACTGCGGACCGCCGACATCACCGCCGCCGGCCAGAAACCGGTTTCGACAACTGAAATGACCGCATCCATCGTAAAAAATCTCGGCTGACGAAACAAACATACAACCCAACAATAACGAGAACAGAGGGTTAACGATACCATGGCACAAACCATAACCCAGAAAATCCTTTCCCGGGCCGCAAACCGTAAATTCGTCGATGCCGGCGAAAACGTATGGCTCAATGTCGATATCCTGCTCACCCATGACGTCTGCGGGCCGCCGACATTCGATATTTTCAGACAGGAGTTCGGTCCCGACGCCAAAGTCTGGGATCCGGAAAAAGTGGTCGTCCTGCCCGATCACTACATCTTTACCGCCAACGAGCATGCGCACCGCAATATCGATCTGCTCCGTGAGTTCGCGGCCCGGCAGGGACTCCCCAACTACTACGATGTAGGCACCGACCGTTACAAAGGGGTCTGCCACGTGGCTCTTGCCGAAGAGGGCTTCAATATTCCCGGCACCGTGCTTTTCGGAACCGACTCGCACACCTGCACATCCGGAGCTTTCGGCATGTTCGGTACCGGTATAGGCAACACCGATGCGGCATTCATCCTCGGCACAGGCAAGCTCTGGGAAAAGGTGCCGGAATCCATGAAGTTCACCTTCGAGGGCGAGATGCCGGAATACCTCTCTGCGAAGGACCTCATCCTGCAGATTCTCGGCGACATCGGTACCGATGGAGCGACATACCGGGCTATGGAGTTCGACGGCGAAGCGGTTTACTCGCTGCCTGTCGAAGAGCGCATGACGCTCACCAACATGGCTATAGAAGCCGGCGGCATGAACGGCATCATCGCCGCTGATGCAGTAACCGAAGCTTATGTGAAAGCTCACAGCAGCAAACCGTACGAAATATTCCATAGCGACCCGGACGCCCCGTACCACAGCATCCGCCGCTACAACGTAAAAGAGATGGAACCGGTCGTAGCACAGCCGCACAGCCCGGATAACCGTGCCACGGTAAGAAGCGTTCAGGGGACGAAGATCACCAAATCGTATATCGGATCCTGCACAGGCGGAAAACTTACCGATTTCATGCTCGCAGCAAAGATACTCAAAGGCAGACAGGCTGCGGTACCGACCAATATTGTACCGGCAACCGTGAAAGTTGCGCGTGATCTCGAAATCGAAACATATGAAGGCGTAACGCTGAAAAAGATTTTCGAGGATGCAGGCTGCAGCATCGCCCTGCCTTCCTGTGCAGCCTGCCTCGGCGGCCCTGCAGATACGGTAGGACGATCGGTGGATTACGACGTCGTGGTCTCGACCACGAACCGCAACTTCCCCGGGCGCATGGGAAGCAAGAAAGCCGGAGTCTATCTTGCCTCGCCTCTGACTGCGGCGGCATCGGCCGTTACCGGAAAACTTACCGATCCGAGGGATTTCCTCTGACCGGCAAGAGACAGCAACGAAACGCCAAGGAACAAGATACATGGAAACAATCATTCAGGGAAAAGCCTACGTATTAGGCAGGAATATCGATACCGACCAGATCATACCGGCCGAACATCTTGTATACAGCCTCTCCGATCCGGAAGAGGTGAAGCTGTACGGCAAATATGCCCTCTCCGGCGTCCCTCCCGAGCAGGGCGGTCTGCCGCAGGGAAATATCCCGTTCGTCAACGAAGGCAGTTTCCGGTCGGAATTCACCATCATCGTAGCCGGTCCGAACTTCGGCTGCGGTTCGTCGCGCGAACATGCCCCGTTCTCGCTGCAGGTCGCAGGAGCAAAAGCCATTATCGCGGAATCGTACGCAAGAATCTTCTACCGCAACTGTGTGGACGGAGGATTCGTTATACCCTACGAGACTGCTGATACGCTGACTGAAGCGGTCAGAACAGGCGATGAACTGAAAATCGACATAGAAGCGAACACTGTAACCAATCTGACGACAGGAGTGACCTGGCAGCTTAACCCTCTCGGCGACGTTTTCAACATTGTCAGGGCCGGAGGGATATTCGCATACGCGCGTCAGGAGAATTTAATGGCCGGAACTGAACCACATGAATGAAACGCCGAAGGCAATAGAACTCTACGATACCACCCTGCGTGACGGCACGCAGGGCGAGCACATCAATCTCTCCGTGCAGGACAAGCTGCTCATTACCGAAAAACTCGACGAGTTCGGCATGGACTTCATAGAAGGAGGGTGGCCCAGCAGCAATCCCAAGGACGAAGAATATTTCCTGAAGGCCCGAACGCTCAATCTTGCACATTCGAAACTTTGCGCCTTCGGATCTACGGCCCGTTCTCTGCAAAACATCGACAACGACCCGAACCTCCTTGGCCTTCTGCAGTCAGAAACGCCGGTCATAACCATTTTCGGCAAAACCTGGCAGGCCCACACAAAAAAAGGACTCGGCATATCCGAGGATGAAAATGCCGAACTGATCTATCGATCGGTTTCATTGCTGCGAGCAGAGGGCCGTGAGGTATTCTTCGATGCCGAGCATTTTTTCGACGGCTACAAGGATAACAGGGAATTCGCCCTCAGAATGCTGCGTTCGGCAGCCGAAGCCGGAGCATCACGCCTGGTACTGTGCGACACGAACGGCGGATCGCTGCCCGACGAAGTCACCGAGATCGTTCGTACCGTTCTCGAGCAGACAGGCCTGCCTGTGGGTATCCACAGCCACAACGACGGCGACCTTGCCGTTGCGAACTCCCTTGCCGCAATCCTTGCCGGAGCGACACATATCCACGGCACCATCAACGGTATCGGCGAACGGTGCGGCAACGCGAACCTTATCAGCATCATTGCCAACGTCATGCTGAAGCTGCAGCGGAGCTTCACCTTCGTGGAACATCTCACGCAGCTCACCTCACTGTCGAAGTTCGTTTACGAAATCCTCAATCTTCCGCCGGACGGAAAAGCTCCTTTCGTAGGCCGCTCGGCTTTCGCGCACAAAGGAGGGATCCACGTCAGCGCGGTCATGAAAGAGAGTTCGCTTTACGAACATATCGACCCGATGCTGGTAGGAAACCGTCAGCGCGTGCTCGTTTCTGAACTTGCTGGCCAGAGCAACATCCGTTACAAGGCCAGAGAGCTCGGAGTGGAACTGCCGGAAAAAGGAGAACTCCTGAAAACCCTCGTACACCACGTCAAGGAGCTCGAACACAAGGGTTACCAGTTCGATGGGGCCGAAGCGTCGTTCGAACTCATCCTGCAACGTGAACTCGGCAACTTCAAGCCATTCTTCGATGTGCTTGAAACAAAAATATCGATAGAGTCACGCAAGGACATGAAAAATGTCGACCAGGCGGTGCTGAAAGTTGCCGTCGGCGACGAAACCGAACTGGTGGCGGCGGATGGCGACGGACCGGTAAACGCACTTGACAAGGCCCTGCGCAAGGCGCTCAGCCGTTTTTATCCGCAGATCCGAACCATCAAGCTGGTAGATTACAAGGTTCGCGTACTGGAAGAAAAACGCGGTACGAGCGCAAAAGTGCGGGTACTGATCGAAACCGGCAACGGTAAAACGATCTGGGGAACGGTCGGTGTATCCACCAACATCATCGAAGCCAGCCTGCAGGCGCTCTGCGACAGCATGAACTACCATCTCTTCACGGTAAAAGCCGTCGTACCGGGCAGGGAATCAGCACTTTCGAACTGATCATCGTATCGTCAGTCCTGATCGGATGCACCGTTCATGACTGACAACCCCGGCAAGTCTTTCGACTGTCACCATCAGCAGACGAGAACAATCAACCGGAAACACAACTGCATCCGGGATGGGTGTGCAGCACTGTCGGTTCGGCAGGTTCGGCGCGCTCGGGCAGATCGGAATAAAAACGCCACTCCTTGTTGACGATGCGCGCTTCATGCCCGAACGTAAAATATGACCACGCCCACTGCATCAGAACAAAAAAGCGATGTCTGACTCCGCTGAGGTAGTAGACATGCACTCCGATCCAGATGATCCACGCTAACAGGCCGTACAGCTTCACATTGCCCTTTTCGGCGATCGCCATCTTCCTGCCTATGGTAGCCATCTGCCCCTTGTCCTTGTAGCGGAAAGCCTTGCGCTCCTTCCCTTCTGCCGAAAGCAGAATATTACGCCCGATAGCACGCCCCTGCTGCAGGGCAACAGAGGCTATTCCAGGAAGAGACGTTCCGTCCTCAAGAGAAAAGCACGCCTGATCTCCTCCGGCAAACACATCCGGATATCCCGGCAAACTTAACTCATCGGTAACATATACCCTGCCGCCGCTGTCGGTTTCGAAAACGCTGCCGCCAGGCAGGCGGCTCGCTTTCACGCCGGCAGCCCAGAGCACCGTACCGGCCTCTATCCGCTCGTTGCCTACCTGCACGCCATATGCATCGATCCCGTTAACAAGGCTGCATGTCCAGACCTGAACGCCAAGCTTCTCGAGTTCGCGGGTAGCTCGCCCGGAAAGTTCCGGCGAAAAGGTCTGCAGAATACGTGGAGCAGAGTGAACGATAAATATCCTTGTAAGCTTCGGATCGATATTCCTGTAGTATTTTGAAAGGTAATACCGGCTCATCTCGCCAATTGAACCAGCAAGCTCTACCCCGGTCGGACCGCCGCCGACAACAACGAAAGTCAGCATCCGTCGCTTTTCCGCACTGTCCTGCGTCCGTTCGGCCTTTTCATAGGCATCCATGACGCGCCTGCGGATTTCGGAAGCCTGCGCGATGGTCTTCAGTCCGGGGGCATGTTCCTCCCATCCGTTATGACCGAAGTAGTGGTGCTTCGCGCCGCACGCCAGAACGAGGTAATCGTAATCCAACGAGCCGAAATCAGTGTAAACTTTTTTTTCATCCGGATCGATCCGCTCAACAACCCCTTTATAGACGGTTACATTCCGGTAACGGGCAAGCATCATTCGTAAAGGGTAGGCGATTTCTCCTGCATTGAGTGCAGCCATCGCAACCTGATAGAGCAAAGGCTGAAACAGATGAAAATTATTTTTATCGATAAGCGTGACCTTTACATTCCGCTTGTTGCCAAGCTCTTTAACGACATTCAGGCCGGCAAATCCACCTCCGACAACGACGACATGCTTCATGGCTGAATCCGCTGAAATTAAACAATACCATATAACTATACAGTTAATTTAAAGAAAAACAATAAAACGCCTAATTATTTGTGCGCATCAGACAGATTATCCTGAAATTTTTAATATTACAGGATTACAGGTGTTTTCCGGCAGCCCGTCAACCGCCTTCAGACAACAGCGACGATAATGACAGATTCAGGGATTAACTACATTGATGTATTATTTTTTTAGAAAAATTTTATATTTATCCGTAATATTTTAAGTTATGTAAATATCAGCTTGAAGATTATTAAAAGCACAAAGCCATCCGGAAATGATCAGTCTGTTTGAGCGATACGACGCATCCGCCGACCGTTTTTTTGACGAAGTGCTTTCGGCTGAAATGAAGCCAAGAGATCATTACGTTAAAATGGTACACCGGTTCGGTCAGTTTTCGCTTGAAGATATCAGAACCCGCAGGCAGATCGTCAATGTCTTTTTCCGCAACCAGGGAATAACCTTTACCGTCTATGGCGTTGAAGACGGTATAGAGAGGATTTTTCCTTTCGACCTTATTCCGCGGATCATTCCCGCCAATGAATGGCATTGCATAGAACAGGGCCTCATCCAGAGAATCACGGCGCTCAACGAATTTCTTACGGATATCTATTCTGACCAGAAAATCCTGAAAGACCGGGTCGTCCCTGCCGAACTGGTACTCGGCAGCAAGCACTTCCGCCGCGAGTTCGTCGGAGTCCGACCTCCGCTCGGCGTCTATATCCACGTAACCGGCAGCGACATCATCCGGGGGCTTGACGGCCGGTACATGGTTCTTGAAGACAACCTTCGCACGCCCAGCGGGGTCTCTTACATGCTGCAGAACCGGCAGGCGCTCAAACGCGCATTCCCGGTACTCTTCGACCGTTACAAGGTACGCCCTATCGACAACTATCCGCAGGAGCTGCTGCGCACCCTTCAGGAAATCAGCCCGACGTCCCGACCCGAGCCCAACGTTGTCGTACTCACGCCGGGCATCTACAACTCCGCATACTTCGAGCACAGCTTTCTTGCCCGGCAGATGGGAGTGGAACTCTGCGAGGGAAGGGATCTGGTTATAAACAACAATAAGGTATATACCCGTACGACAAGGGGGCTGCAGCGGGTAGATGTGATTTACCGGCGCGTAGACGACGACTTTCTCGATCCACTGGTCTTTCGTCCCGACTCGAAACTCGGCGTCGCAGGGCTGATAAACGCATACAGAAAAGGCAACGTCGCGCTTGCCAACGCCATCGGCACCGGTGTTGCGGACGACAAGGTAATCTACAGTTTCGTGCCGAAAATCATACGCTACTACCTTGGAGAAGATCCGCTGCTCGAAAATGTTGAAACATGGCTTCCGAGCAACCCGAAAGAGATGAAATATATCCTTGAAAATCTCGACAGGCTGGTAGTGAAAGCCGCGAACGAGTCCGGAGGCTACGGCATGCTCGTGGGACCTGAATCGACAGAAGAAGAAAGGGAACGGTTCGCTGAAAAAATCGTGGCAAATCCGCGCAACTATATTGCCCAGCCTACGATCTCTCTCTCGCGACATCCGAGCCTTTTCAACGACAACGAACTTGTCGGCTGCCACATAGATCTTCGGCCATATGTTCTTTTCGGAAAATCGCCGGTCATCGTTCCCGGCGGTCTGACGAGGGTTGCGCTCAAACGAGGATCGCTTGTGGTGAACTCCTCCCAGGGGGGAGGCAGCAAGGACACCTGGGTGATCGACGAATAACACAATAAAGAGGAATTGAACATGCTGAGCCGTGTCGCCGAATCGCTTTTCTGGATGAGCCGCTATGTCGAAAGGGCAGAAAACACCGCACGTTTTCTGGAGGTGAATCTGAACCTGCTGCTCGATCTGAACGACATCACCGCTATCGACCATCCGAACTACTGGAATCCGCTGATCCGCGTAACCGGCGATCCCGCGTCATTTATGGAACGCTATCCCGAGTTCAATGCCCATACCGTTACGGACTATCTGGTATTCAACCGCCAGAACAGCAATTCCATCAACGCATCAATCGGCATGGCGCGAGAGAATGCCCGCAGCATCATCGACAGCATATCGAGCGAAATGTGGGAACAGATCAACAACCTGTACCACTTTCTGCAGACCGTCACGCCGCAGCAGGTGCATAACGACCCGTTCAGTTTTTACCGAGAGATAAAAAACGCATCGCATCTGTTCCAGGGCATCACGGACAACATCTTTTCACGCACCGAAGGATGGGAGTTCATTCAGATCGGCAAATATCTCGAACGCGCCGACAACACGGCGCGGCTTATCGACGTGAAATATCACATGCTGCTTCCCAGAGAAGGACGCGAACACGATCCTGTCCACGATTCGTTCGATACCATTCAGTGGATGGCCGTGCTGAAAAGCTGCAGTGCGCTCGAAGCGTTCCGAAAGGTCTACCTGTCAAAGATCGATCCCGAAAACATTCTCTGGTTTCTCGTCCTCGACCGGACTTTCCCCCGCAGCATCGCTTTTTCGATCTATGCGGCGCAGGAAGCTCTCTGGAGGATTTCCGGCAGCTCCCGCCACCGCTACGCAAACAACGCCGACCGGCTAATCGGCAAAATGGAGGCGGAGCTGATATATACCACGGTTGAGGATATGTACAACAAAGGACTCCACAGCTTTCTCGAAGAGATCGAACAGGGGCTGAACAGAATCGGCGAACAGATACATCTGCTCTACTTTGCCTACCACACCCCGAAAATCGAACCGAACGACATTCACGAGGCGCTCCCCTTCACCGGACTTGCCGGAGGACGTGCAAACTGGAGCCAGTCGCAGCAGCAGCAATGAATATCCCGCGCTTTTCCGGCGGGAAATCTCCGGGAAATAAGTAGTTTGTGTTATGATACTCAAGGTTGAACATACCACCCTCTTCGAATACGACTCACCCATTTACGAGACCGCAACGGAAGTGCGCCTGCATCCTGCAGGAAACGGAACAACTGCCCAGCGATGCGTGAACTTCAACCTGCAGCTCCATCCGGATGCGACGGTATTCGACTACACCGACTTTTACGGCAACAAGGTACACCACTTCAATATCCTGCAGAGCCACAAAAGAGTGAAGATAGTAGCGACATCGGTAGTAGAAACAGCTCCCGCATCACAGGGAACGCCCGAAGAAAGAGAAATTTATCTCATGGACTTCTCTGCAGAGAGCCGTTACGTGCATTTCGACCCGGCAATTCTCAGCTTCGCCGAACCTTTCAGAGGAACCGTCGACCGTTATCAGCAGGCTCTCGATATCTGCCGGCATATAAACGAATCGTTCCGCTACGAGCCGGGGGTGACCGACGTTCACAGTACCAGCGCAGTGGTCATGGTTCTCGGACGAGGAGTCTGCCAGGACTTTGCGCATATCATGATAGCTGTCTGCCGCAGTCTCGGACTGCCCTCACGCTATGTAAGCGGCTATCTTTTCGGTGGAGGCAGCACTCCTGAAGGTCGCGACGAAGCCAGCCACGCATGGTGCGAAATCTACTGCGGTGCGGAAAAAGGATGGACGGGATTCGACCCCACCCACAGCACCCTCCTTGTCGATGAGCGTTACATCAAGATAGGCGCCGGGCGGGACTACGGCGATGTGCCTCCCGTCAGGGGCACCTACAAGGGAGCGGCGACGGAAAAACTCAGCGTGGCAGTACGGGTCAGTTCTCTTGAATACTCTGCAGCGCTCTGACAACATCACCCCTTCACCAGAAAGCCATGTTCACCTGTTTCTGCAGGACTCAAAAATGCTGCCGCAACGATCTCCGGCAGCGAACGCGCAAATCCCATGAACATTGATCGCAATCCTGTAAGGCTACGAAGGATTCCGATAGGCTTTGATCCAGTCGATATCAAGCGAGAAGCCTCCGATCTGCTTTTTCGAAACGAGTATGCCGATCTGAACGATATTTGAGGCATCGAGCGGATGGGTTCCTTCGACGGTCCTTCCCCTGAATGCAGCCTTGAACTGCGAAAACGGAAGCAATACCTGAATCCACTCCCCCCGAACGGTATCGAAATCGTGTTTATAGACTATACCATCAAAACGATCGTCGTTGCGTATGCGAAAACTGTACCGCTTGCCGTCACCCCGCACAGAGAGCTCTATGCCGGTAAATCCCGAATAATCCCTGTCGGGCAGAAATGTTCTGACAGAAGCGAATCCACCGCTGTTTTCCGTTGTGAGAAATCCCTCGAACGTCGCGGTGCTGTCAGCATTTCGATAAAAACGGCTGCCCGAAGCACCGCCCATGACCACATCATCAACACTGTACCAGTCGAGGCAGTGAGGTGTCGTAAAATCGCAGATCAGTTTTTCCGTACTCATAAGCAAAATTCTGTTATACTACCAAATTGACAACCGAAAGTCAGGCCGATCCATAAAAAGAACACGATGCCATGTGCCCGAAGCATGGCATATACATTACATATTCTTGTAAAAAATTATTTAACTTCAAACAGCAACAGCCATGGCATTTGTGCGCAACCTGCTCTCATCCACACGTTACCTCATCATAATCGCCGTTGCAGGCACATTCCTTTCCGCCCTCACGCTGATCATCTACGGGGGCATATCCGTCGTTCAGCAGATAACCCATACCATTCTGGATGGCGCGGTATCGGCCAAGGGAGCGAAGTCTCTTGCGCTCGGATTCATTGAAAACGCCGATCTTTTCCTTGTCGCAACGGCGCTCTATATCATGTCGCTGGGATTGTACGAACTGTTCATCGACGATACCATAAAACTCCCGGAATGGCTCATAATCCATAATCTCGACGACCTGAAAAGCAAACTCATCGGGGTCATTGTCGTTGTCATGGCCGTCATCTTTCTCGGCCATGTCGTAAAATGGCACGGTGAAACAGAAATACTTTACCTGGGTGGCGCCATAGGCATAGTGGTAGCAGGGCTGACCTACTTTACCGGACAGAAGAAAAAAGGAAAATATGAAGAAAAACACTGATTACCAGTAGAACTGATCGCTAAAACCACCGTTTTGTGCGAAAATAAAGCATCATGCCGGCAGAAAGGGCGAGCATGAAGCCCCATACGGCAAAATAACCCCATCGCCACTCGAGTTCGGGCATATAGCGGAAGTTCATGCCGTATACGCCGGCAATGAAGGATATCGGCATGAACACAGTGGCAATGATCGTGAGAACCTTCATGATCCCGTTCATGCGATTGTTGACGATAGCAAGCCTTGTGTCGTACATGCCTATTGCAATATCCCGATAGGTATCGACGGTTTCTATGACAAGAATCAGGTTGTCGAAAATATCCCTGAAAAACGGACCGGTCGAGACATCGTCGATCACGTCGAACCCGTCCCGGCTGATGCTGTTGACGATCTCGCGCATGGGCCAGACTGATTTTCGAAGCAGAATAAGCTCTTTTTTCAGCGTGTAGATCGACTGGAAAGCCGCATCTGCAGACTGATCGAGCAACTGCGTGTCGAGCTGATCGATTCGGTTCTCGAACTGTTCGAGAACACTGAAATAATTATCGACGACTGCATCCATAAGCGCATAGGCGAGATAATCGGCGCCCCTCTTGCGCAGCGATGTACCGGATGTGGCAATCCTCTCCCGTATGGAATCGAAAACGTCGCCGGACGTCTCCTGAAAGGTCAGCACATAACCGTTACCGACAACCATGCTCAGCTGCTCTTCGGCAACCGTCTCCGAACCTGCAGCGATACTGAGCATCCTCAGCATCAGAAACAGGTATTTGTCGTACTCCTCGATTTTCGGACGCTGATGGGTATGCAGGATATCTTCCTGCGTAAGCGGATGAATGCCGAACATCCTGCCCGCATCTTCGACGACCTTCACCTCGTGCAGCCCGTCGATGTTTATCCAGAGCACCCTGTACTTTTCCCGCAGATCGCGACACTCTTCGAGGCTCTGCACATCCAGACGGACATGCCGCTCCTCGTCATATCCGAATACCGTGATGACGGGACGCTCCTCTCTCCGCTCCCCTGTATGAAACAGCGTTCCAGCCGGCTGGCCGATCTTGCCGGAAAAATGACGCATCACCTTCTTCATGGAACGGACATCCGCCCGATCGTCCCTTCCGCCTTTCGACGCAACGCGTTTCTGCTTCATTATCGTGTTTCCCCTTTTGCACACGCATTAACCGGGCACCATGCATAATCAGACAAAGCCGGAAAACCGCCGATAGCCGGAAAAAGTTTCAGAACCAGACATTCTCTATACAATGAAAAAAAAGAAAGCGGGCTTTCCGCCCGCTTTCCACATTGCCGCTGAACCGATTCAGGCAATCAGAATGTTTTTCTCAATCCGGCCATCAGCGAGTAGCTGTAGGAATCGAGACTGTCCATTCCATAGAGTGCGCCAAGCTTGATGTAGTAGCCAAGTGCATTCTTTTCGGATACTTCCCTGCTCAGGCCGACAGCTCCGCCGAGGAACCATCTTTCAGGGTTTGAAGAAAGCTCGACAGCCTCATGATCAAACGAAGGATCGAGTTCGGCGTTGCCCTGATAGACAACCTTGCCGCTTTCCGAGAAATCCCTGATAAGGGTAACCTCGAAGAAAGGATTCGTGTCGTCCTTGCATGCACCGGCAATACCGGTCAGGCTCAGACGGCCCTGCAGCCCTTCGTGATCCTCGATGTTGACTTCTCCTACAAGAGTCTGCAGATCGATGCCGTCGGTATGCTGGTAGACGAGCTGCGCCTGCGGCTGGAGCCGGAACGAATCACCCAGGCCGATACATCCGCCCGTTTCGATTGAAGCCAGCCACGACCATGCATCGGGCTTCTGTTTCGCCTCGGTCAGATAGTCGATGCTCAGGTCGTTGTAGATTGCCTGCGCCACGGCATCGAGGTACCATGCTCCCCGCTGGTGCAGCGTCATGTAGGCGCCTATGCCATAAGCGGTCTGCGAAAGTTCGCCTGCCTTGTCGCTCCTCAGGCCCGCAACGTCGGCCTCGCCATAACCGGCGCCGGCGAACACACCGATATTGAACCGGGTATCCTCGTTGCCGTCTGCGTAGAGGTCGGCACCGATCTGGAACCAGCCGGTGTAGCCTTCAAGCTCGCTGGCAGCATCGCCTTCCATGCCGAGGCGATACTTGCTGCCGGTCATACGCACCCAGTACGCTTCCTGCTCACCCTCGTCATACCGGAACCATCCGTAGGCGCGGCGCTCGTGGAACTTCATGATCGACTCGTATCCGAGGCGCTCGATGAACGGCGTTACAGCCTGAAGCACGGCAGCCTCTTCGCGATAGCCGGGCGATACGATAAACCAGCTTTCATCGGTCAAAGAAGATGTCCCCCGAGCGATGTCCACAGCGAAGGGGCCGAAATCGTTCGGATTTTCAAGCACGAACGCATCGTTCTGGCTTGAACCCGCCACCGCGGCAAACAGGATACCATCACCTTCGGTAACCGCAACATGGCTATCGACATTATTCAGCATCACCTTGGTCTTGCCGGAAACATCGCCGGCCACAATCAATCCCTCGGTCGATATTTTACCGCTTGTGCTCAGATCGGCATCGAGATAGTAAAACGCATCATTGCCCGAGCCGGAATAATCAATGAGAGCCATGACGTCATTGACCTCATCATCCATCTGGTCGAAAAGGCCCTTATTCGTCAGATTGCCAACGAGCCCGTAAAGACCCGGCGAATTGCCTTTGGCACGAACAGCCGATGTTTCATCGATCGTCATGTTCACCGGCTGCAACAGTTGCGCTTCGTACTCCTGCAAGCCGTCAGCAAGGGTAATGATAACCTTGCTCTTGCCGAGATCGACATCGGAGTTGTTGAGAACATCGATGGTTTCCCAGTTGATCACCACATCGCCGAGCGTTCCGGTCCAACCATCAAAGGTCAGCACGTCGTTCTCGGAATTCTGGAAATCCAGGGTGGTCCCGCCGTTCAGCATCGGTACGCTGCTGATTATCGCCTGATCCTCCACCGTCATCTCATCATCACCGGCACCGAGATTGACGCTGCCGATAAGCTCTCCGTATTCTCTGACCGTCACCTTGTCGGTAACATTGTTCGACGTCAACAGCGAGCCGGACAGAACAGAGAAGCCGAGATTCTCTCCATCGATAAACGTATCGATACCTGCAACCGTACCGGTAATGTCAAGGTTCATCGGACCAAAAGCCACTATGCCAGCAGCTCCGATATTTGCCTTTGCCAGTACAGTACCGGAAATATCAAGCGACTCGTCCGGAGTTGCGCCATAAATCCCGCCGAGAGCGCCAAGGCCGAATGCGCCAATACCGAAAAAATCGAATCCGGTACCTTCACCTTTTGCAATCGAGATAACCTTCCCTGAAAGCTCGCCGGCGATTTCAATATCGCCCCCGGCCGAGAGACCTGCAGCCAGGTTACCATCGGCAATCGTAATCACTTTACCGGAAAGATCGTTGCCGATCTCGATGTTGTTCAAAGCCAGTATACCCGACGCTCCTGTGCCGCCGGCTTTCGTGATGATTTTACCGGAAAGATCGTTGCCGATCAGCACATCGTTACCCGATGACATACCCAGGGCAGCATTCCCTCCGGCTTTCGTGACGATTTTTCCGGACAGATCGCCGCCTGTTTCAATGTTACCGAGAGCAAGAATTCCCGTTGCCACATTGCCGCCTGCATCGGCCCTTACCGTTGCCGACAGATCGTTTCCGACTTCGATATCGTCGCCGGCGAAAACGCCTGTCGCTACATCGCCGCCTGCCGTAGACGACACTGAGGCAGAGAAATCGTTACCGACGTTTATGTTGTTTCCAGCAAATATACCCGAAGCCACATTGCCGCCAGCTGAAACCGATACCGTGTTGGCAAAATCAACGCCAACTTCGATATTATTGAGCGCGGTGATGCCCATGACGAAATTTCCGGCCGCCGAAATATCTATATCAGGATATCCGGAATCCATTACCGAAACCTTCGCAAGGTCGGGTACGCCTGTACCAAGGAAGGAACCGCCGACTATGATATCATTGGAGGCAAAAAGACCGAATGCGTTGGAACCGGTTGCTGCATCAACAGATACTTTACCGGAAAAATCACCGGTTAACGATGCATGGTCTCCGACTATAATATCCCCCTCCAATACGGAAACCGGGAGATTGTTGACGAAAATTGCCTCTCCGGCTTTCAGACCATAGGCGTTGCTGCCTCCAGCTTCCACATCCATCGTACCGGCAAAGTCTCCTCCTGTAACAATGTCGCCTGACGCATACATGCCGTACGCATGATCCTGACCGGCCCTGACAGTAACGAGACCGCCCTCTGAAGCGGAACCCTCTCCCTCTCCATTCAAGGTCACATTGAAGTTCCCTTCAGTAAAAGATCCATAAATAGTGATGTCTCCTGCTGCATACAATCCGTAAGCATTTGAACCCCCGGTTGCCTCGACGTCGATAATGCCGGAAAGGTCGCCGCCGTTCCCGCTGCTTCCGATAAAAATGTTACCGGGAGCATAATTAACCAGACCAAGTAAATCATCCAGGCCATCATACTCACCCGGAGACACTCCAAGTTCTCCGGCCTTCAGGCCATACGCGTCGCTACCGGCCGCAGTAACCGTAACCTTGCCTGACAACGCTCCGAGTGAAAGTGTGCCTGTCTTTATGCCGTTTCCCGATAGTATATCCCTGGAAAGATCCAGCGACGTGCCACGTGCATAGAGGCCGTATGCATAATTTCCTTCAGTAGCTGTGGCTGTAACCGAACCGGACAGATCGCCGTCGATCGTGATCGATCCGTTCGCGCTGCCCCTGCCGCCCTGGGCATAGAGACCGTACGCATGGTCATCGACGGCAGTCGCACTCACTTCTCCTGAAAGATCGCCGTACACCGCTATATCGCCTGCAACGCGAAAATTCGTAAGAATACCATATTCAGTCGGACCGCCAGCCCTCAGGCCATATGCATGGCTTGCGGCCGACGTAGCTGTAACGCTGCCGGAGAGGCCGTCATCAGAAAGAAGACCGATGCTTATATTTCCCGAATGATAAGTCCAGTATCCACTAAAAATACCAGTAGAAGTCCATCTCGCATCCCCGTTGGCAAGAATACCGTAGGCTCCGTTTCCTAACTGGGTTTGCGCCTCATAATCGCCGCCAAGCCCGCTGAGGATATTTATGCTTCTCTTGCCGAAAATGGCTTTCACGTTGTTCTGCCCCTGCGCATAGAGATCCAGATTCGGCGAAATTGAAATCGAAGGACTGTCATTACCCAGGGTGAACAAACTTTTACCGGTCAGGCTCGATGAACGAATCTGCACACTGTAATCCGAAAGAAAGGAAACCCCTTTGTTGATCTCGGTCAGATCGTTTGAAAGAGCTATCTCGCCAAGACCGTTTGAAAATGTAATGGTATTTCCGCTTCCGGATCCAGTAGAGCTAAGATTACTCAATGCCTTGCGCAATGTCCCGTTATCATTGGTACCGGCATAGTCACTGACGCTGTAACTCTGCCCATGGGCATTGGACGCTCCGAGCGCAACAAGAAGCGCCACGATGGCTAAACGTGATTTTTTCATATGTTACATGAAAATTAATTGGAAAGTTGGTATTCTCGAAAAAAGCGTAAAAAACACTCTTCAATGCAACATATCGGGAAACGGGCATCTTCATGGGTAGAGCGAACCTGCCTGATCGAATCGAATGGGCAACAGGATACAAATTTCATCCAATATACATTTTTTTTATGTTGTATATATTAAAAATCGCTCAACGAATATGCCGAAAGCGTTCTGATACTTGAAAGTATCGGCAAAAAACGCTCCCGGGTTCTGCCGGTTTGCCACCGGCAGTTGCTATATTGATGCAGCAGAAGCATCAAACCGCCAACCATTTACTTATCCGCACATGTTTCCTCTGGTCTACGAAATAAACACACGCGTCTGGCTTAAGAACCTGACGAAAAAATACGGAACAGAGGTCACTCTCGGCTTTGTACCGGATGAGGAATTCCTGTTTTTTACCGAATGCGGCTTCGACTACGTCTGGCTGATGGGCGTATGGCAGCCCAGCCGGTACAGCAAGGCTATCGCCACGGCTCACCCCTGCCTGCGCACCACCTTCCTGCAGCATCTCGGCTCGGTAGATCCCGACGATATCGTCTCATCTCCCTACTCGATTCCCTCGTATACCGTCAACCGCGATCTCGGCGGCGAAGACGAACTGCGCATGTTCCGGGAACGGCTGAAACAGGCGGGCATAAAGCTCATGCTCGACTTCGTGCCGAACCACCTCGCTCTCGACAACGAATGGCTTCCAGGGCACCCGGAATATTTCATTCCCGTCTCCTGCGACGAACAGTGCCATGATCCCGAATCCTGCTTCGAATATGCCGAAGGGAAGTATCTCGCTTACGGCAAGGATCCCTATTTTCCGGCATGGACCGATACGCTGCAGCTGAACTACGCCAATCCCGGCACTCATGAAATGATGATCGACAATCTGCTCACCATCAGCTCACAGTGCGATGCGGTCCGTTGCGACGTAGCCATGCTGGTGCTGAAAAGCGTATTCAACACCACCTGGAGCAATCTGAGCGGCCCAATGCACGACGAGTTCTGGACGAAAGCCATACGAGTCGTCAAAGAGTGCCATCCGGGTTTTCTCTTTATTGCGGAATCCTACTGGAACAAGGAGTGGGAACTGCAGCAGCTCGGCTTCGACTTCACCTACGACAAACCTTTCTACGACTACATCACGCACGTTCCGGCCAATATCGAAAAACTGATGGGACACATGCAGGCCCAGTGGCACTACCAGAAACATCTCTGCCGTTTTCTTGAAAACCACGATGAACCAAGGGCGGCCGCCAAAACGGGACTGAACAACAGCGCTGCCGCTCTTGTGCTGATGACCTCTCCGGGCATGCACCTGATACATCAGGATCAGATGGACGGCTATAAAAAGAAAATTCCGGTTCAGCTGATACGGCAGGCCGAGGAAACCGATCATCCGGAACTCGCAGGGCTTTACAGATCTCTTTTCATGCTGCAGAAACAGCGGGTCTTCCAGGAAGGGCACATCGAATGGCTGCACCTGAACGCGCCAAGCAGTTCCCACTGTTTCGGCTACCATCGTTTCACGGAAAAGGAGCACGCATTCGTCATAGCCAATTTCAGCGTGACCGGTATAGAGATAGCCTTCAGCCACCCGGCGCTGCTGTTGCTCTCTCACGAAGATATCGACATGCTCAGCACGATGGAACGCGATAAAACCAGTATCCATATGGCGGGAGAAACCATGCAGGTGCGGCTCGCTCCTCATGAAGGCATAGTGATTACCTGCCGTACCGAAAGCACACATCAATCCTGACGAACGCCCTGACATGCGCTTTACGACAACAACCATAACCCTGGAAACCCGCAAGCCCGTCGAAATAATCGACATCACCGAAAAGATTCGGGAAGCGGCTGCAGCTTCGGGGCTTGCCGACGGCACGCTCACCATCTTAAGCCGACACAGCACGGCATTCGTCAATATCAACGAAAAGGAAGACCGCCTGCTCGAAGACATGGAAACCTTCCTGAAGCGGATTGTTCCCCGCGACGGCAACTACCTGCATAACATCGCGCCTGTCGACGGGCGCGACAATGCCCATGCCCACCTGCTCGGACTCTTCATGAACGCCTCGGAATCCATTCCGTTTTCCGACGGCAGGCTGCTGCTCGGAACATGGCAGTCGGTATTTTTCGTGGAGCTCGACGGACCCAGACCCCGCAGGGAGGTGCTCCTGCATATCATGGGAATGTGAAGCAGACGGGCTGATACGGAACCCTGTAGGAAAAGCTCCGGTTAGAGTGCATTGTACATTGGAACATTCGCAATAGAGTCTTTGCAAACCGAATAAAAACCACATGCCGGATTCCCTTCAGATTTCCCGTCCCGGGAGCAGCCCGCTGCTTCCGACGATTCACTCCCCTGAAGACATGAACAACCTCTCGATACCCGAACTGCTGCTGCTTGCAGAAGAGTGTCGTCAGGAAGTCATCAACCTCGTCGCAGAAAACGGAGGCCATTTCGCCTCCACTCTGGGCGTAGTGGAACTGACGGTTGCATTGCATCACGTCTACGACTCGCCTCGCGACAAGATCGTATGGGACGTCGGCCATCAGGCATACGTCCATAAAATCCTTACGGGAAGAAAGGATCGAATGCACACCAACCGCCAGTATGGCGGCCTGTCCGGATTTCCTAAAATCGCCGAAAGCCCGCACGATGCGTTCGGCACCGGCCATGCATCGACCTCCATTTCGGCTGCCGCAGGCATAGCAGCCGCACGGGACCTCGCCGGCACCGGGGAGAAGGTCATCGCAGTCATCGGCGACGGCAGCATGACCGGAGGCATGGCTTTCGAAGCCATGAACCATCTCGGCGATCTGAAAAGCGATGTGCTGGTCATCCTCAACGACAACCAGATGGCAATCTCTCCGAGCACGGGCGGACTCAAAACCCATCTGATCAATATCACGCTCAACAAGACCTACAACAGAACCCGAAAATTCATCTGGAACTCCATCTCGCTTCTGAACAACGAGTTCGGAGACGCCGCAAAGAACGCAGTCCGGAAACTCGAGGACGGATTCAAGGCCGCATTCACTCCGGGCGCGTTTTTCGAAGCCCTCGGCCTGCGCTATTTCGGCCCCATCGACGGACACAATATGGAGCAGCTGGTCAGAGCGCTGCGCGAAATACAGCAACTCCCTCATCCAAAACTGCTCCATGTGGTTACAACCAAAGGAAAAGGTTTCAAACCCGCCGAACTGAACCAGAGCAAATGGCACGCCCACAGCGGAGGCTTCGACACCGTAACGGGCAAAACGCTCGCGCCGGCCGGCAAGCCGCAACCGCCGAAATACCAGGAGGTTTTCGGCGAAGCCCTGGTGGAACTCGCCCTCAAAGACCTGCGCATCACCGCAATTACGGCAGCAATGCCGAGCGGCACCTCGCTCGACCTTTTCCAGAAAGCTCTGCCCAAACGCTTCTACGACGTCGGCATCGCCGAAGGTCATGCCGTCACCTTTGCGGCAGGACAGGCCACCAAAGGCTTTATCCCGGTCTGCGCGATCTACTCTTCATTCCTGCAGCGAGCCTACGACCAGCTTATCCACGATGTTGCCCAGCAGAACCTGCACGTGGTCTTCGCCATCGACAGGGCAGGCCTCGTCGGCGAAGACGGGCCGACCCATCACGGATCGTTCGACCTTTCCTACCTGCACGCGGTGCCCAACCTCACCATAATGGCACCGGCCAACGAACAGGAATTGCGCGACATGCTGCACACCGCGCTTTACGATATCAGGGGACCGGTGGCTATCCGTTACCCGAGAGGCAACGGAACCGGCATAGCCCTGCGGAAATCATTCACCCCGATCGAAGCAGGAAAAGGCGAGCTGGTCCGTAAGGGATCCGCCATAGCCCTGCTTGCCGCCGGGCCGCTGCTCTCCCTCGCGCTCGAAGTCGCCGACGAGCTTGCAAAAGAGGGAATCAACGCATCGGTCGCCAACATGCGCTTTCTCAAACCGCTCGACACCCTGCTGACCGAACAGCTTGCAGAAAGTTCAACACATATCGCCGTAATCGAAGAAAACAGCATCATAGGAGGCATGGGCAGCGCGGTTATCGACCACCTGAATGAAAAAAGAATGCACTTGCCGGTACTGAAAATCGGCCTGCCCGACCGCTTCATCACGCACGGCAGCATGAACGACCTCTACAGGGAGACCGGAATGACGACCGAAAACGTCCTGCAGCGTATCAGGGAATTTTACAATGGAAACAACGTCTGAGCAAGGGCGGCGAGGCCCATGACGGCTCTGACCGAAAGATTGGCGAAAAACCCTGCCAGAAGATCGTCAGCCATGATCCCCCAGCCACCATGAAGGCGCTGCACGCGGTCCACGGGACCCGGCTTGACGATATCGAAAAACCGGAACGCAGCGAAAGCCAGCATTAGCGAAGGAAGCGTCGGAGGCAGGGCCAGCAGCGCGACCCACTGTCCGGCAAGTTCATCGATGGTGACGATCGATGGATCCTGTCCATACCGCTTTTCCATAATGCGGCCCGACCAGATTCCCGCTGCGGTAATGACGCAAACCAGAGGAATCATCAGCCTGAGATCCTGAAGCGACGGAATCAGGTAATAAAAAAGCACGGCTGCGGCGCTGACAACGGTACCCGGCGCCACAGGCGCATAGCCGAGCCCGAAACAGGTGGCAAGCAATCTGGCTATATTGAGTGCCATGGACCTCAATCCCCGCCCGAAGGGTTGCGAATGGAAACCTTCCAGTTTACGACCAGGTACGATACGCCCGTATAAAGGGTGAAAAGCGTGATCGCAAGCATGATGTAATCGGGATAATCCGAACGGAGCATGCCTTCTATCGAACTGGAGATCCTGCTGCCGAAAAAAAACTTCTCCTTCATGAGCAGCATGACCATGATCACATAGGCGAAAACATTCTGGGCAAGGGTTTTATATTTAGCCTCGCGGCTCGTCACCACCGGTCTGTCCTTGAACTCGGCGTAGACCCTCAACACCGTGATGAGAATATCGCGTATGGCTACAAGAACCACCATCCAGAGCACGAGATACCCCATGTGGACATAAAGCAGAAAAGCGGCGGTAATGAGAATCTTGTCGGCAAGCGGATCGAGAAAAGCGCCGAGCCTGGTTGTTTCGCCGTATTTCCGGGCATGGTAACCATCGTAGGCATCGGTAATGGAGGCCACCGCAAATACAATCACCCCCATCAGCTTCAGCCAGGGATCATCCTGCAGCATGAAAGCCACAAAAACCGGAACCAGCACGATGCGAAGCATGGTCAACTGGTTCGGTACCGTCATCTGTAAGGTAAACTGTTCTTTCACCCTGTCTGGATTGATTGCCATGCCGCCGTTGCCGGAACCGGACATAAAAAACTCAAATACATCGTACTTTAAGATAGAATTTCAACGACTGTTTTTCAACTCTTCAACTCCACAACGGTAACGCCCGTTCCGCCCTCTCCCCACTCGCCGAGCCTGAACCGCTCGACAGCTTTATGGCGCTGCAGGCAATCGGCGGTTTTCCTGCGCAGGGAACCGGTACCTTTACCGTGAATGATGGTAACCTGCCGGATGCGGTTCATGCTCATGCGGTCGAGAAAACGCTCGACGGCGGCTATGGCCTCATCGCCGGTCATTCCACGGAGATCGAGAGATGTCGATTCCACGTCGGCCATTGCCGCCTTCCATGATGCTGTTTTACCGGTGGATCCGGATTCGCGCTGCATTCTCCTGACGCCGGTTTTCGTGATTTTCTGAAGGCTCCCCAAGCCTGTCGTCAGCCTGAAATTCCCGCAGCGCACGACAGCATTTCCACCCTGAATCGACTCGATTTCGCCGGAAGCATTACTCTCAAGCAGGCGAACAAGATCTCCCGTCCGGAATACATCCTCGATTTTCCCCATTGCCTCCCGCTCCGCTTCAAGCTCTTTTGCTCCGGCCAGAAGCTCCTTTTTCCGGAGTTCGAGCTTGCGCCGTGCATCGGCGACCTCCCGCTCGTCCGCAGACGAACTTTTCACATCCTGAACGATACTGCGAATCTCGCGGCGCGCATGCTCAAGCTCTTTCTGCATATCGCGCACAGCCCTTCCTTTCAGCTCCCTCTGCCGCACGGCCAGATCCGCCTGCATTGACGAAACAGCCTCCTGCTCCGCCACAAGCTGCTGACGCTCCCGTTGAAGGGCAGCGGCCAGCGACCGGTTTTCCTGCATCATGCGCGTCAGGTCGTCAAGCAGCCGTTCCATCCCGGGATGTCCGCTTTTCATGAAGCGCTCCGCTTCTTCTACCATCACCGGAGAATACCCGAGCCTCTTCATCATGGCGAACGCGAAACTGCTGCCTGGCACACCCTTTATGAACCGGAAAGTAGGCACAAGACCCTGGCGGTCGAACTCCATGGCACCATTGACCACACCGGAACGTTCATGTCCGTAGGCCTTCAGCTCGCCGAGATGCGTGGTCACAATCGTCATGGCCCCCTTGCGCAGGAGTTCCTCGATCACAGCCCTGGCAATAGCGCCGCCCTCCTCGACATCGGTGCCGGAACACAGCTCGTCGATCAGGACAAGTGAACCGCTGTCCGCAGTATCGAGGATATCCCGTATCGCGGCAAGATGGGAGCTGAAAGTGGAAAGATCGTTCTCGATAGACTGCTCGTCGCCGATCTCGATCGCAATCGAGCGGAAAACCGGAAAAACCGAACTCTCGCTGCAAGGCAGCAGGTAGCCGTGAGCCAGCATCGCCGAAAGCAGTCCGACGGTTTTCATCGCGACCGATTTACCCCCTGCATTCGGCCCCGAAATCACCAGAACCCGTTCATCATCCTGCAGGTCGAGATCGAGCGGAAACACCTCGGCATGCTTCAGTCTGTGCGTGATGAGCAGCCAGGGATGATAACCCTTCACAATATGCAGTTTCCGGCCAGAAGCGATTTCGGGAAGCACGGACGATGTTTCGAGTGCAAGCCTCGCCTTGGCAAGGATTGCATCGAAACCTGCCATAATCTCCTGATTGTGCCGAAGATTCTCAAGTTCAGGACGTATGCCGGACGACACCTCGCGCAGGATACGCTCGATCTCCCTGCGTTCGTCGATTTCAAGTTCCTGGATACGGTTGCTCAGAAGAAGCGTTTCAGCCGGCTCGATAAAAACGGTCTGTCCGCTTCCTGAATAATCCTGGATATATCCCGGAACCTTGTATTTGTACTCCACCCTGAAACCGAGCGTAAGACGGCCGTTCTTCATGGCGATTGTATCGTCCATCAGCCATCCGTTCCCGATGCAGCGGCGGAGCAGCCGTTCCATCCTGAGCTGCAACGCGATCCTGCTCTCCCGAAGCTCGCTGCGGATCAGCATCAGCCCGTCACTGGCCGTATCGCGAATCCCTCCCTGTTCATCGAGTACGTTGCGAATCGTATACCGGATTGTTTTTTCGAGCCATAACCTGATGCAGAACGCATTCAGTTTCGGATATTGCTCCCGGCTTCCGAACATGAATTTCCTCAGCTCTGCCGACGCATGCAGAAAGTCGTGGATATCACGAAGGCCCGCCGGATCGAGATAACTGTCGATAATCTCCAGCTGCCTGAGAAGATGGCGGGTATCCGGCAGTGCCGAAAAAGGCAATGAATGACCTTCAAGCATGAAATTCCTGAGTTCCAGCACCCGTTCCAGCTCGTCGATCAGTTCCGAAGGCTCTGTAAACGCAATGGCCTCGAGCAGATGATCGCACCCCATGGCTGAAAGGCAATAGCGCGACGTGTAGTGTACAATTCCGGTAAACTCGAGTTTTCGTAATGCAGACGAATCCATGCTTTTCCCTTCTCCAGATCTGTTTCCTGACATTTTCCAGACAATATACAAGAATCATCCCGGAGACGCTCACCGCCATCTCAACCATGATAACCTCCTTTTGTTGATTTTTGCGCCGGAACTCGTTACTTTTGCAGGTCAGTTTTTTCCACAACAGGGAGATGCGGTTTTTACCCGGCATCCCTCGTTCCTTATCCATCATGAGACTCGCCGTCAATATCGACCATATCGCAACGCTGCGCAACGCCCGGAACGAATTCGATCCCGATCCTGCAGAAGCCGCGATCCTTGCCGAAAAAAGCGGTGCAGCAGGCATCGTGTGCCATCTGCGCGAAGACCGTCGCCACATCAGGGATCTTGACCTTGCACGCCTCCGCATGGCGGTAACCACCAGACTCGATCTTGAAATGGCCATGACTGCAGAAATGCAGGGAATCGCGCTGAAAACCAAACCGGAGCTGGTCACGCTCGTACCCGAAAAACGCGAGGAACTCACGACCGAAGGGGGATTCGATATAGCCCGCCACTACAACGCACTGGCCGAATACATCAAACCGTTCAGGGACGCATCGATAGAAGTCAGCATTTTCATCGAACCCGATGAACGGGCAATCGAACTTGCCAAAAACGCAGGAGCAGACATCGTCGAACTGCATACAGGAATCTATTCACTCAGAGAAACGGATGAAGAACGCGAACTGGAACTCGATAAAATCCGTCATGCGGCACGTTTTGCCCGATCCCTCGGCCTCGCCGTCGTAGCCGGCCACGGCCTGAACTACCGGAACGCCGCGGCTTTCGCCTCACTGAGCGACATCGAAGAGGTCAGCATCGGACACGCCATCATCGCAAGAGCCGCATTCATTGGCCTTGGGGCCGCCGTGCAGGAGATGATCGCCCTTCTCGGAGGAAAAGCATGAATCATTCACCTGCGGAACCAGCAGAAAACCGGATACCTGTCGTCCTCGCCACTGCAAACCCCGACAAGGTCAGGGAACTTCGTCCGATGATGGAATCGGCCTCGCCGCTCTTTGCGGTACGCTCTCTGGCCGATCTTGCAATAACGGCAGAGGTCGAGGAAACGGAGAGCACGCTCGAAGGCAATGCGTTCCTGAAAGCCGACGCCATATTCCGCCTTGTCGGGCAACTGTACCCTTATGTCATAGTCCTTGCGGACGATACCGGGCTCGAAGTCGAAGCTCTCTGCGGCGAACCCGGAGTCTTTTCCGCAAGATTCGCTCCGGTTCCGGAAGGCGCAAAACCCTCCTACGACGATAACGTCCGCCACCTGCTCATGAGAATGGAAGGCATGAACGACAGATCCGCGACCTTCAGAACCGTCATAGCCATGAAAGGACGAATCCCGTCCGGCAGATCGATCCACGAGTTCCGCCACAGCGCGGAAGGAGCAGTCGAAGGCTCGATCACTACGGAACCCAAAGGCATGCTCGGCTTCGGCTACGACCCCGTATTTCATGTACATGACGCAGGCAAAACCTACGCCGAAATGACAACGGCTGAAAAAAACTCGATCAGCCACCGTGCCATTGCCCTGCGGAACGCATCGGCGATGCTTGCCGGTATCATGGCAAACCATAACTCACCGGAAACATAACCCACTCATCCCCCGCACATGAATCTTATCGAAGCAGTCATACTCGGTATCGTTCAGGGACTCACCGAGTTCCTGCCCATCAGCAGCACCGCGCACCTGAGAATCGTACCCGCGCTTGCAGGATGGGAGGACCCGGGAGCCGCATTTACTGCCATTGTGCAGATCGGCACCCTTGCCGCGGTTTTGATCTACTTCTACCGCGACATCGTTTCGATCCTCCAGGCCGTCCTGCAGGGCATTGCAAGCGGGCGCCCTCTCGGCACGCAGGAATCGAAAATGGGATGGATGATCGCCGCCGGCACTCTGCCTATAGTAGTGTTCGGGCTGCTTTTTAAAACCGAAATCGAAACCAGCCTTCGCTCGCTCTACTCGATCAGCGCAGCCCTGATCGGGCTTGCCCTGCTGCTCACGATTGCTGAATACCGGATGAAAAAACGCCTTGCCAAAGGCCTCGAAATGAAGCAGATGGAAAAAATCGGCTGGAAAGAGGCTCTTCTCATCGGTCTCATCCAGAGCATTGCGCTTATCCCGGGATCTTCCCGATCCGGCGTAACCATAACCGGCGGGCTCTTCCTCAATCTTTCCCGAGAAGCCGCCGCAAGATTCTCGTTCCTGCTCTCGCTCCCCTCGGTCTTTGCCGCCGGCATCTACCAGCTCTATAAAACCAGGGATATAATCTTCTCCTCGCCGGACAACCTCGCGGCAATCGTTGTCGCAACCATCGTTTCAGGAATTGTCGGCTACGCATCCATAGCTTTTCTGCTGAACTACCTGAAAAACCACAGCACAAGAATATTCATACTCTACCGATTCGCACTCGGCGGAGCCATACTGCTGCTGGTCGCCACAGGCATACTGCCGGCGACATAAAAAGAGAGAGGTATATCCGCGCCATACCTCCGGGCACTTTTAACTGACAAAAAGAATTCTCTTTTCTCATTGAGAGAGCGATTAATTTTTTCTTATATATAGAGAATTTACTAACACGATTAACCAGTCGGCCATGCCATACAGCTTTGAAAGCGTAGGGCATAATGGCTTTGAAAAAGCAGACTTACATATACATACAAAATGTTCGGACGGAATCTTTTCACCGGAGGAAATCGTAGTCAAGGCTTCGGTTTCCGGTCTGTCGGCTATCAGTATTACCGACCACGATTCCGTTTCTGGTATTGACAAAGCAAAGCCATTAGCCTCAGCAAAAGGCATTGAGCTCATTCCCGGCGTTGAAATGAGTTCAACCTTCAAGGGCTATGATATTCATATCCTTGGTTATTTTTTTGATTACGAGCACTCGGAACTGAAACGCTACCTCGACCACTGCCGCCACCTGCGCACCGAAAGAGCGGAACGCATGGTTGGAAAACTGGCAAAAATGGGCGTAAAAATCGGCATCGAGGAAATTATCCTCAAAGCGCAGAACGGCAGTGTGGGCAGACCGCATATCGCTGCCGTGCTGCAGGACGGTGGTTATGTAAGAAGCTTCAGCGAAGCGTTCAGCAAGTACCTTGGAGCGCACAGTCCGGCTTACGTCAAAAGCATAGAAACGCATCCGGCGGATGTCATCAGGCTTATCAACGAAGCCTCTGGACTCTCTTTTCTTGCCCATCCTGCTCAGAACGTGCCCGACGAAATCCTCAAACAGCTTATAACCTTCGGCCTTGACGGCATCGAAATTGTACACCCTTCGCACGATACATACAAACAGAACTACTACAGAGAGATCGCCAACGAGTACTTCCTGCTTTTCTCGGGAGGATCGGATTTTCATGGACTGAAGGAAAGGGACGACGAAACCTTCGGCTCCATTGCAATTCCCTATGAATGGGTAACAAAGATGAAAAGCCGTCTGGTGAATGCATAAGGCCAGAGAACAGATATGTGATTTTCAGCTAAGATTTGCTATTATCAGGTGAAATTTCAGGTTCGGCCGAACCGGCAGGGTTCGGCTGACATCTCTATGACACAGTATTTATGCCAATATCCGTCGTTCGCTCCCTCGAAAAAGAACTTACCCTGAAAGCGAAGGATTTTCTGCTCACCATGCAGGAGTTCTTCATTTTTTCGATGAGAGCTTTCTTCACGCTCCCCAAACTTACACGCTACTGGAGGGATTTTCTCGACCAGGCCAAAATCTGCGGCACAGACTCCATCCCGATCGTACTGGTAAGCGCCATTTCCATCGGTTCGCTGCTGGCTATCGAGGTCGGCAACCTGCTCGAAGAGTTCGGAGCGAAAACCATGCTCGGCCGTTCCACATCCATCTCTGTCATCCGGGAACTCGGGCCCCTGCTCATGGGGCTCATGCTCTCGGCAAGGTTCGGTTCGCGCAACGGAGCCGAACTCGGAGCCATGAAGATCTCCGAACAGATTGACGCACTCCGGGCGTTCGGTACAGACCCGATAGCAAAACTTGTCATGCCAAGGCTTGCTGCCGCGCTCGTCATGTTCATTCCGCTCACGGCACTCTCCGATTTTGCCGGGCTGCAGAGCGCCGCTTTGCTTGCCGAACACTACCATCGCCTCGACCCCGGCATCTTCTGGAACTCGGTCTATCCGAGACTCGTGCCTAAGGATTTCGTCGTCGGTTTCCTTAAGGCACCGGTTTTCGCCATCATTATCACGCTGGTAAGCAGCTATAACGGTTTTATAGCAAAAGGCGGCACAGCCGGCGTCGGTCGCGCCACCATCAAAGGAATCGTCGTATCCTCGGGACTCGTGCTCATCGCAAACTTCTATGTGTCGAAAATAGTGCTGGAAAACATGTAAGAAGATGATTGAACTGCGTAATATCACATTGAAGTACGGAGAACGGGAAATTCTGAAAAATGTATCCCTGACCATCAGGGACAACACCATCAAGGCGATTCTCGGACCCAGCGGCGTGGGAAAAAGCACGATTCTCAAGCTCATGCTCGGGCTGATCAAGCCCAACAGCGGTCGGGTTTTTGTCGACGGCACCGACATAACCAGACTCAAGGAAACCGAACTCTATCCCATAAGGCGAAAAATGGGCATGGTATTCCAGGGCAATGCATTGTTCGACTCAATGAGCATCAGCCAGAACCTCGGGTTCTTTCTGAGAGAAAACCTCAATCTGCCCGAAGAAGAAGTACAGGAGAGAGTTGCCGAACAGATCAGGTTCTCCGGACTTGAAGGGTACGAAGATCAGCTTCCGGAAAATCTCAGCGGAGGCATGCGTAAACGTGTTGCCATAGGCCGGGCGCTGATTTTCAAACCACATATGATACTGTTCGACGAACCTACTGCAGGTCTCGATCCGGTCAGCTCCAAGCGTATACTGCATCTTATCAGCACGCTTCAGCAGTCGAGCAATCTTGGCGCAGTGATTGTAACGCATATTATCGACGACGTTTTCAGCATAGCCGACCATGCAGCAGTGCTCTATCAAGGAGAAATCATTTTCGATGACGAAACGGAAAAGCTGCACCAGTCGGAACATCCGTTCATCCGCTCGATCCTCTCCGACAAAATTCTGGAACTGTAACCTCAAGAGCGAATTACCTGTATGAAAAACCCGAACTCACTGAAATGGAGCGATCTGAAAACCGGCATATTCTTTCTGTTCGGTCTGGGCTTTGCCGCATATCTCGGTCTCGTGATCGGCAAGAACAGCAGCCTTTTCACCGGAACGACCACCATCAAGGTACTCTCCCGTGACGTCCAGGGTCTTGCGGAAAACAACTTCGTCTCCGTCTCCGGAAAAAAAATCGGAACGGTGTCAAAGCTCGATTTCGTCACCCATAACGACTCCCTCTATGTGGTTGCCGAACTGAAGCTGCGTGACGAATTTGCAGGTCTTGTCACAAAGGATGCAAAAGCCACCATCCGCTCTCTCGGCGTGCTTGGCGATAAATATGTCGATATCATGACCGGCAAGGGCACTCCGGTAAAGAGCGGCGACTTCATCGCCCTCGACTCCGAAGACGGCATGGCAGAGCTGACCGGCGGAGCAAACCAGGTACTTGCAAAAATCAACGAACTGCTTGACAGGCTCAACAGCGGCAAAGGGGTAGCCGGCCGGCTGGTTTCCGATGAAAAGATGGGTGCCGATCTGGCTGAAACCGTCAGCAGCCTCAGAAGCACCTCTGCCGAACTTTCGACGCTTTCACAGAAAGCATCGAAAGGCAACGGCCTCCTGCCGAAGCTTCTGAACGACGGAGAACTGGCTAAAAACACCGAACAGACCGTCTCGCGCCTGAACCAGGCAGCGGAAAAAACCGAAGCGCTGCTAGCCAGGCTCGAAAGCGACCAGGGCACGTTCGGCCAGCTTCATTCCAACCCGGCGCTATACAATAACCTGAACGAAACGCTCACTTCGCTCGACTCGCTTCTGGTAGACCTGAAAAAAAACCCGAAACGTTACGTCAAGTTCTCGGTATTCTGAGGAACTCAGGATGGGCATTCGCAGAACGATTTCCATCATGCTGCTGGCCGCTGCTGCAGCGCTCGCCCTTCCCCGGCAGGCTGCCGCCGGGGATTTCCGGCCTCTTGAAGCGCTTGTCGAAAATGCTCTCAGGGAAGGCGTTTTTCCCGGAACAGGCATAGCGGTGATCCACCGGGGAAAAACCGTATTCCACAAGGCTTTCGGGCGGCAAACCTATGCAGCCGCATCCCCGGCTGCCAATACCGCAACCATCTACGATCTCGCATCGCTCACCAAACCTGTTGTCACGACCGGTATCGTCATGCAGCTTGTCGAGCGGGATTCGCTTGATCTCGACGCGCCGGTCTCGCGCTACCTGCCGGCATTCGCATCCCGCGGCAAGCAGTCGGTCACGGTTCGCAACATCATGCTGCACAATTCGGGATTGCGCGCCCATACACTCTATCATAAAACCTGTCGAACTCCCGAAGAGGTATTCCAGGCAATAGACGCCGACACGCTGCTCTCGACGCCAGGCGTCAGAACGCTCTACAGCGACCCCGGATTCATCACGCTCGGCAGAATCGTCGAAACCGTTACCGGAAGGACTCTCGATGCCAACTTCCGGCAACGATTCGCCCTTCCGCTCGGCATGCGACACGCCATGTTCAACCCTCCGGCTTCACTTCTCGGCTCAATCGCTCCGACGGAACAGGATACTACGTGGCACTTCCGTACGAAACGCCCTCTCGTACACGACCAGAACGCCGCGCTGCTTGGCGGTATAGCCGGCCATGCAGGACTGTTCTCCACAACCGGCGATCTTGTGCCCTATATCAGGATGCTTATGCAGGGAGGAACCTATGAAGGAAAACAATATTTCACGCCGGAAACCGTAAGAATGTTCACAACGAGAACAGGACGCAACTCCCGTGCGCTCGGATGGGACCTTCGCTCGCTCGAAGGGCCCTCCTCAGCCGGAACGGCATTTTCCACCTCCTCATGGGGGCATCTCGGTTTCACCGGCACCAGCATCTGGATCGATCCCGAAAAGGATCTTGCCGTCATCATGCTCAGCAACCGCGTCCACCCCACCTCGGATAACATAAAGATCCGCAAATTCCGTCCCCTCCTGCACGACACCGTGGTTCAGTGCATAAAATAAACATGATCGGGACACAACAAAACCGGCTGGATAGCACCTCATCACTCCCATCTTCCCATTATCAATTATCAATTCCCCTTTTTCCCCTTCGCAAGTTGAGCTGCAAAACAACGTCCCATACTTGTTACGCCCTATACTCCCGTAATGCGCTCCAGGCTTCCATCGATGAAAATCCGAGGAAAACGTCTCCTGTCTTAAGCAAAAATGCCGTCCATCGGCACGATCGGCAAGGGCGTCAATTGCAGCGACTCCTGGCTGAAAATCGCGTTGGCGGCCATGCGCCCGGTGAAGGCAGCGGCCTCCATGAGAAAAACCGGAGCATCCACGCGCACCCAGTCGCCCGCAAGAAAAAGATTTGATATCGGGGTCTCGACTCCGGGCCTGCGGCTGTGGGCGCCGGGAGCCCAACGGGTAAAATTCGACTGCTGCATGTAGAGTTCGTGCAGGATGGACGCCTCCCGCGTTTCCGGAAACATCTGATACAGTTCCTCCTTCATGGCTGCCCTGATAATCTCCTCCGGCTTCACATCTTCAGGAGCGATGGCATACGCATGCAGTTCGACGACGCATCCCCCATGCTCTTTTGCCCATGAAATGAAAGGCTCCTGAAAATCCGAGTAGACCGAAATGGAATCGGTATAGGTATAACCGGACACCGTGTAGAAGGGAAAATCTGCTGAACGGAGCGGCCTGTCGAGCCAGAGGCGATAAACCGCATAGGGATCCGCCTCGCCAAGCGACGCAACGGATGATTCGAGGGACACCAGGCCCGGTCCGGAAGCACGCACCAGTTCCTTCGTCCCCCGGACGTCGGAAGCCATAACGCAGTAATCGGCTGCAAGCACCTCCGCCGATAACCCTGAGGCCGTCCGAGGAACCCTGAAAACAAGAACATTGCCATCTTCGACAGCGTCGAGCGGCGCAAGCGAAGCTTCGGGCGGACCGCCGACCGGATTGCCCTCCGCATCGAAACGACCTGCATGGCAGGGGCAGTAGAATTCCCCTGCGTCGGCATCCCAGGTAACCGGGCAACCCATATGCGTGCAACGCGCGTCGAACGCCCTGATAACTCCTCCTTCGCGAGAAGCGATAACCGGCACGCCTCCATCCGTATGCAGCAGGGCCCAGCCCCGATCGGGAAGGCTGCCCCCGTCTGTCTGCCGAAAAACCACGCCTCCGCTGCCGGCCCCCCCCTGCAGTTCTACGCCTGTAACCTTGCCGTTCTCCACCTGCAGCCTGTCCGCTCTTCGTCCCTTCAGAATCGTAACGCCAAGCTCTCGAAGTTTCGCTTCGAGCGGATCGATCAGCGCCGTCATGCAGTCCCGGTTGGTAATCCGGAAGGCCAGCCCTTCGGGACTGCCCATGAAATAAAAATGAAAATAACGGATAGCCTCGGCGGCGGAGAGTACCTCCATCCGGTTCATGGTGGCATCGGCAAACGGATGCAGCACGGTATCGATGAATGCCGGCAGTATCTCCCCTTTCCGGCAGTAGGTCATGAAGTCGATGGAGTCATAATCCCTGAACGTTGCGCCGTACTCGTAACGGAACATGCCGATCACCGGCCAGAGCCCTTTGTACTCTTTCAGGAACGAAGCGATATCGAGTGAACGGGACTGGCCTACCACGGAGATGATATTGAAGGGAAACCATTTCGGAGTCTTTCCGTAGACTTCGGCCGGCCTCTTGCTGAAGAGCACCGGATAACCCGGAGCCGGATCGAACACTCCGCTTGTGACCCCGGCGAAGGCAAACATCTCGTTCAGATTATAGTACTGATCGAAAAAACCGTGAAACCCGTGTTCCACCGGAAACCGCTCGCCAAGCGCTTCGAGATCCCACCCGGTCAGCTTTCCGCCAAGCGACCCGGCCGCCTCGACCAGCGAAACGCGGAATCCCCGACGCGCAAGTTCGAGAGCAGAACTGATGCCGGCAAGCCCACCGCCTATTACGACAGCGTTCCTGGGCTTTTCAAGCCGCTCGGCCCCCTTTTCATCGTTGCCCGCTTTTCGGTAAATCTCTTTTCTCGGCTGATAATAACCCACCGCTCCGGCAAGCGCAGCCGCGCTGACTCCTGCTCCGATGCCCGTACGGGTAAGTACTTTCCGGATAAACTCGCGACGTTCCATATACAGAGGTGAACAAAGACCCGCAGAGGATCAGTTGGAAAACAAAGCGAAATGTATATTTAACGATAAATAGTAATTCTGGCAACCATCACCGCCATGGAAACAGCGAACGCAGAAAAACAACGGATGCAGAAGAATGATGAAAACCTCGCGAAAGCAATCCGCCGCGAAGCACTGCGGCTCGGCATCGCATCCATCGGGTTTTCACCTCTCCGACCGCAGGAAAAAGCAATTGCCCGCATCAGCGGCATGATAGCAGAAAAACGGCACGGAGAAATGAACTGGCTCGAAACCGGAATGGCGGAGCGTGCCGACCCCGAGCTGCTTCTGCCTGGCATAAAAACCGTCATCTCGGTTGCGCTCAGCTACAATCTCCCTGAATATCATGCATCAGCAACCGATGGCGCACGCATATCGAGATATGCGCTCATCAACGACTACCATAGGGTAGTACGAAATAAACTCGAAGAACTTCTGACCTTCATCGGGACGATATACGATAAACCCGTACAAGCCGTCATTGCCGTAGACGGCTCCCCTGTCCTTGAGAAAGCATGGGCCGAAAACGCTGGAATAGGCAGAACAGGAAAAAACACCCTGCTGAGCACTCCAGCATCCGGATCATACGTTTTTCTCGGAGAGCTGCTGATCGACCTCGAAATCCTGGAACCATCACACGAGCTGCCCAATCGTTGTGGCGCCTGCAGCATATGCATCGACACCTGTCCCACCGGAGCACTCATGGAACCGGGAAAACTCGATGCCCGCCGCTGCATATCCTACCTCACCACCGAGCTCAAACAGGAGTTCACGCCGGAAGAATCGCGAATGGTTGGAAACTGGATCTTCGGCTGCGACCTCTGCCAGGAATCCTGCCCGTCAAATCAGTCCCGAAAACAAGCACCTCCGGGTCTCTTCACCCTTAAACAGGAACTGCTCGGCCTCACACCCGAACAGATTCTGAACCTGACGGGCTCAGGCTTCCGCAGGCTCTTTTCCGGCACGCCCATCTACCGCATCGGCCTCAGACGTCTCAAGCGCAACGCAAAGGCCGTCATGGAAAATCTGTCTGCCGGTTCGTCGGCCAATGCTCCGAAGGCACAGAATACCGGCAGCACAACCAGCCCCGGATCACCGATAAATCTACATTCATAATGCTCTGAACGACACAAAAAGCTACCCTTCCGGATAGCTTTTTGTGTCGTTTCTCTCGTAAACCAAGCCCCGCACAGGGGCGCGAGTATCAGGCCTCAGTGCTTGAAATGCCTCATCCCCGTAAACACCATGGCAAGATTATTGGCATCTGCAGCCTCGATCACCTCGTTATCCCTGATTGAACCGCCCGGCTGGATCACGGCGCTTACGCCAGCCTCGGCAGCGGCAAGCAGCCCATCAGCGAACGGGAAGAACGCATCGGATGCCACAACCGAACCCTTCAAATCGAGATTCACCTCTGAAGCCTTCCAGCGGGCAATCTTCGACGAATCAACGCGAGACATCTGTCCTGCGCCCACACCGTAGGTCTGTTTGTTCTTCACGTACAGAATGGTGTTCGACTTGATGTGCTTGCATATCTTCCAGGCAAACATCAGATTTGACAGCTCCTCTTCGGTAGGCTGCCGCTTGGTCACTACCTTCAGATCCTCGACAGAAACGATCTTCGCATCGCGTTCCTGAACCAGCATGCCGAACGGTGTAGACTTGAACTCCCAGCCGCCTTTCGGAAGCGGCAGCTTCTGCAGGACAAGCCGGCGATCCTTCTTTTTCATCAGCAGGTCGAGCACGCCATCTTCGAAAGAGGGGGCAATGAGTATTTCGGTGAATATCTCGTTCACCGCTGTGGCTGTATCCATATCGAGAGGCCGGTTGAAGGCAATGATACCGCCGAACGGTGCCTGGGTATCGGTCGAAAACGCCCTGCGGTATGCTTCGGCAAGCGTCGGGGCCTGAGCCACGCCGCACGGATTGGTATGCTTGATGATCACGACTGACGGATCCTCCCCGCGGAACTCCTCGATCAGGCCGGCAGCTGCGGCGATATCAAGCATATTGTTGTACGACAGCTCCTTGCCGTGCAGCTTCTCGAAACAGGCGCCGAACGAACGGCTGCCTTCGCTGTCGGTCATCTTATAGAATCCGGCGCTCTGATGCGGATTCTCGCCGTAACGCATGTCGAGTTCCCTTTCAAGCGAAACCGTCATCTTTTCTGCCGCACCGACGGCCCCGGCACCTTCAGCCCCGACGAGATATGCAGCGATGGCACGGTCGTAGCGTGAGGTAAGCTCGAACACCTTGCGAGCAAGCATAAGGCGGGTCGATCGCTTCGTCGCACCCCCGTTCCCGCGCATTTCGGCAAGCACCGATGCGTAATCGGCGCTGTCGGTCAGTACGGTCACAGATTCATTGTTCTTGGCCGCGCTGCGCAGCATGGATGGGCCGCCGATATCGATATTCTCTATAGCGTCCTCGAAGGTCACCTCAGGCTTTGCCACCGTGGCCTCGAAGGGATAAAGATTAACCACCACCATATCGATGAATCCGATACCGTTCTCCAGCGCCTGTTTCACATGGTCCGCATTCTCACGGACGGCAAGCAGGCCGCCATGGATTTTCGGATGCAGAGTCTTCACCCGGCCATCCATGATCTCGGGAAACCCGGTAATGGTTGAAATGGAAGCCGCGGCAATACCGGCATCCTGAAGAACCTTCAGGGTTCCGCCGGTTGAAAAAATCTCGACACCCAGTTCGGAAAGTTCGTGACAGAAATCCACGATACCGGTTTTATCGGATACGGATACCAGTGCCCGCTTGATGACAGGATCAGACATGTGCAGAATATTTATATAAAATTGAATGGCTGTTCGTAAAGGCTGAATTTACGAAATAACCCATATTTTCTGAATTCTCCTGACGCATTCGTCCGCCGAAAGCACCCCATAACAATGGAAATACCTTATTTTCCGATATGAACGGCAGACCGGCGATCAGCAAACAAGCCAACGTATGGAAAACACATAATATCACCCGGAAAACACATGAAATTCGAATTTCAGAATCCGACGCATCTTGTTTTCGGAGCGGGAACACTCTCGAAACTCGGCGAAGTCGTAAGTTCATACGGCAAAAAAGCACTGCTCGTGACCGGCAGCGGCAGCGTCAAACGCAACGGAACATTCGAACGTGCAATCTCGAGCCTGAAAGCCGCCGGCGTATCGGTAGCGGAATGCTCCGGCGTAGAACCAAATCCAAGGCTCTCGACGGTTGAACGAGGCGCGGCAATTGCACGAAAGGAAGGTTGCGATGTCGTCGTCGCACTCGGCGGAGGAAGCGCCATGGACGCAGCAAAGGTCATGGCTGCGGCACTTTTCTACGATGGAGAGCTATGGAACATGATGGCCGGTCAGGAAAACCGGAAACTTCCCTCGCAGGCGCTACCCGTCGTCACCGTTCCTACCCTTGCGGCTACCGGATCCGAAATGAACAGCGGTGCGGTCATCACCAACGAAAAAACAGCCATAAAATCCTTCGTCACCGCAAAATGCCTCTATCCGAAAACTGCCATCGTCGATCCTGAACTGACGGCAAGCGTACCACCCGATCAGACCGCATACGGAATCTGCGACCTGATTACCCACGTAACCGAATCATACTTCAACGGCGTGGACGGCACGCCGCTGCAGGACCGCTTTGCCGAAGGGGTTATTCTCACCGCAATGGAATGGGGCCCCAGGGCTGTAGCCGACGGAAACGATATCGAAGCCCGCTCGCAGGTGCAATGGGCATCGGTGGCTGCCCTCAACGGGTGGGTGCAGGTCGGCACCGCATCGCCCTTTCCGGTGCACATGATCGAGCACACCCTCTCCGCCCACCACGATATCCCGCACGGTGCAGGACTGGCGGTGGTCAATCCCGCATGGATGCGTTTCGCCTCCCGGATCCGCCCCGAGCGATTCGCAACGTTCGCCTCGCGCATCTTCGGAATACCAATGCAAAATCCGGAAGATGCCAGAGCTGCCGCCGAAGGGATCGACCGGTTCGAAGCATTTCTGCGCTCGATCGGCTGCCCGACCCGGCTCTCGGAAACGGGAATCGGAGAGAAGCTGCTTGAGCGTTACGCCACGGACACCCTGCTTGTAGCCCGTGACTCCGAAGGCCGCCTTCCCGGTCGTCCGCCCATGAGCAAGGAAGACATTGCAGATGTACTCCGATCGGCACTGTAACGACTGTATAAAACACCGGACGCAAGACTGACGAAAAAAGTTATCAGCCTGCTTTCTGCAGGGGAGCTGCAGGAGTTCGGGCGAGAATATCCTCGATCTCGTTTCCGAAAACGTTTGCCTTTCCGGAATCAGTCAGGTCCCAGTCGCGCAGTTCCTGGTTCAGGTAGTTTCTGTAAAAAGCGGCAAGTTTTTCCCTGTCCCCGTCGCTCAGTCTGCCGACAACGAGCCTGCCACCGAACGCCCTGCTCAATGGAGGCCTGGCCGAAAGCGGTGCGTGCATGAGATGTAAATAGTGCTCGACCAGCTCCTTTCCCGTTTCTGACCCGTCTGCCGATCCGCAAACAATAAACGTGCCGAGAAGCCGCTCCTGAAGAGTGTCCCGTCCGGTCTGAAAAAACTCGAGCACTTTCGGGTGAGCACCCTTGATCCAGATTCCCGAACCCACGATGAACCGGTCATATCCCGCAAGCACTTCCGGTATCGAAACCCGTTCGATATCGAGAACATCCGCAGGCGTATCCATCCCTTTACGGACCCACCTGGCGGTCTCTTTTGTAGCTCCGTACCTTGTCGCATATAACAGGGCCGTCGATTGTACCTTACCCCTGCAACGCGCAGATGCCTCGAAACCGAAAGACATCGCAAGCGCGGCGGCCGAGGAATACCTCAATACTCTGGCAAAAAACGCTCTTCTCGACAGATATGCGTTCATCATGGCTGCGTCGTAATATGGTTGAAAGAAAAACAGGCTCCATCATACCCCGCGCATCGACTCCCGGGGCTTCGGCTGCGTTACTGTTTTTTGCTTCATCGTCGCTGGTTTCATGTTGTGGTTTATTTACAACGTTAATCAGTCATTGGCCATGTCTGTCCATAGCTCCTGCTGTTTCGCAGTTCACAGCATCGGTGACGAAACAGAACGAAACACATCCAACCAATCAGGAAACACTGCGCCAGATAAATGCGTCTTTAAAAAATATACGAATACCGCCAAAGCACGGCAAGAAAAAGAGTACAGAATATCGAACGAAAGAATGAACTCCAGCATTTCGGAACTGCCGAAACCGTATAATGGGATGTTCTGCTTCTGAACTGATTTTCCTGCTGTTTGAAAAAAGCCGTCCCCGGATGCATATTAAGGCAAAAGAACTTTCTGTTTTGCAGAAAAACCTGACCACATGCCCAACAATAAAACCCGTCTTGCCGTGTTCTGCTCGGGAACCGGCAGCAACTTCAGATCCCTGCACAAGGCTATAGCCGAAAAGCCGCTCGATGCGGAAATCGTACTCTGCATTTCCAACCGCTCCCGGTGCGGCGCCATGGAGTACGCTCGCGAAAACGGCATCGCGGCTGCACATATTTCGGAAAAACAGTTTGTCTCCTTCGATGAGTTCGTTGCAGCCATGCTCGATGCACTGCACATGCACGGAGTGGATGCCGTCATGCTGGCAGGATACATGCGCAAGGTGCCTGACGCGGTTGTAGCGGCTTATCACGACCGGATACTCAACATCCATCCAGCCCTGCTGCCGAAATTCGGGGGAGAAGGAATGTACGGGATCCACGTGCATACAGCGGTACTGGCCGCAGGAGAGACCGAAAGCGGAGCCACAGTACATCTTGTAAATGAAGAATACGACAAAGGTCGCATCGTGCGGCAGGAACGCATTCCGGTGCTGAAGGAGGACACACCCGAATCACTTGCCGAACGGGTGCTTGCCTGCGAACACCGGCTATATCCGGCAGCGCTGGAAACATTTCTTGAGGAGCTGAAAGCCGCACAGGCACAATGACGCTCAGGATTTCTGAAATTTTCCACTCCATCCAGGGGGAGTCGTCATTTGCCGGATGGCCCTGCGCCTTCGTCCGGCTTTCAGGATGCGGTCACGGCTGCCGTTTCTGCGATACGGCCTATGCGGAGCTGCCCGGCACGGATATGGAGATCGACACAATCATCGAGATGGTTGCCGAAATCGGTTCTCCGCTGGTGGAGATCACCGGGGGAGAGCCGTTGCTTCAACCGGAAGTTCATCCGCTTATGGAAAAGCTGTGCAACACAGGAGCCAACGTGCTCCTGGAAACCGGGGGATTCCTTTCAGTTGCGAATGTTGACCCTCGAGTGCACAGGATCATCGACCTCAAAACCCCTTCTTCGGGGGTTTGCAAGGAAAACAACCCGGAAAATATTTTGCTGGCTTTGCGTCAGAAGAGCAGCGCCCGGAGTATGTTCGAATTCAAAATTGTGGTGGCGGATCGGGAAGATTACCTCTGGGCAAGGCAACTGCTTCAGGAAACAAGGCTCATGGACGCCTGCACGGTAATAATGGGCGTAATATTCGGGGAACTCGAGCCCGATAAACTTGCCCGATGGATACTCGATGACCGACTGAACGTAAAAATGCAGCTGCAGATGCACAAGTATATCTGGCCGCCGGATATGAGAGGGGTGTAAGTGCCCCTGTGCTGTATTGCCGCCGATAAGCTGAATGACCGGTTGGTAATACAGCATGAGCAAGCTGGCTGTAAATACCTGAGGATTTCATACTTTGTTGTTTTCCTGTTACACAGCAGTATCGCTATCATTTAATTCACTCATTGATTTTGACGTCGCTCTCGCTTGTCATACCGTTTTTCAATGAAAAACAGTCGCTGCCCGAGCTGATCAGGCAGCTTTATGATGCCATGGATGATCCGGAGTTGCAGAGATTGTTCGGCGCGCCGTTCAGCTTCGAAATTATCCTTGTCGATGACGGATCTACCGACGGCTCGACGGCTCTTGCCCGAACACTCTGCGCTTCGAAGCCCGAACTCCGGCTGATATCCTTCCAGCGGAACTTCGGCAAAACAGCGGCGCTCACGGCAGGATTCCGGACGGCTGAGGGCATCGTAGTCTGCACTCTCGACGCAGATCTTCAGGATGATCCGGCATCGATTCGACCGCTTGCAGCGAAACTGTTCGAAGGCTACGATCTGGTAAGCGGATGGAAGAAAGAGCGAATGGATCCTCCGGGAAAGACCCTTCCTTCAAAGCTCTTCAATGCCGTTACACGCATCTTTACCGGGATCCCCATCCACGACTTCAACTGCGGCATAAAAGCTTACCGTCGGGAGGTGACAGAAAGAATAGAGCTGCATGGAGAGATGCACCGCTACATTCCGGTACTGGCCGGATGGAACGGATTCAGAATAACCGAACTGCCGGTCAACCACCGTCCGCGGCTATACGGATCGACGAAGTTCGGTTCGTCCCGTTTTTTTGCCGGTTTATTCGACTTTCTCGCAGTGCTTTTCATCACGCGATATTTCCGGCGTCCCATGCATTTCTTCGGCATGGCCGGCCTGATCAGTTTTTTATCAGGCTTTTCCATAAGCCTCTACGTTACGCTCGACAAGATTCTGAACTTCAAACCAGTAAGCAACCGTCCTATCCTGTTCCTCGGCATCCTGCTCATCATTCTTGGAGCCCAGCTCTTCTCCACCGGTCTGCTCGGAGAAATGCTCTCGACCTCGGCACAGGGAGGCAATCGTTATACGGTCAAAGAAACCGGCAACCTCTCGCAGCAGCAGGAAGCACAACTCCGAGACCATTAGAAAACAGAAGACGGGAGGTGACAAACAGATTCTCCCCATTACCCATTACCTATTACCCATTACCCATTATAAATGAAACGGATCGGTGCTCATGTCAGTATTGCGGGAGGAATCGAAAACGCCCCGTTGCAGGCTTCGCGAATCGGGGCGAAGGCGTTCGCGCTGTTCACCAGAAACCAGCGGCAATGGAAAGCTCCGGCACTCAGTGCCGCTTCGATCGACGCATTCCGGAAAAACTGCAGCGATGGCGGCTACCTTCCAGAGCACATCCTGCCGCACGACAGCTATCTCATCAACCTCGGCAGCCCTGAATCCGACAAACTGGAACGCTCGCGCACCGCATTTTTCGATGAGATGATGCGAATTGAACAGCTGGGTCTCTCGATGCTGAACTTCCATCCCGGAAGCCATCTCAACCGGATCAATCCTGACGAATGCATCAGGCTGATCGCAGAATCGGTGAACATGGCCCTCGATCGCTCAAACGGGGTTACCGCCGTGATAGAGAACACCGCAGGACAGGGTTCGAATATCGGCCGCTCGTTCGAGGAGCTTGCGATGCTTGCAGAGCTCATCGAGGACAAAACCAGGGTAGGCATCTGCCTCGACACCTGCCATCTTTTTGCGGGAGGATACGACATCAGAACGAAAGATGCTCTTGAAAAAACCATTACAGAATTCGACCGGATCGTAGGACTGCACTATCTGAAAGCCATGCATCTGAACGATGCCAGACAACAGCTAGGAAGCCGTCTGGACCGGCACGAATGCATAGGCAGGGGCGCTATAGGAAAAGAAGCGTTTACATGCATCATGCGGCATCCGCTCTTCGATGAGATGCCTCTCATTCTCGAAACCCCGAATTCCGACGGGTGGGCGGATGAGATAAAGATGCTGTACGGGTGGGCGGGAGCTGAGTGCTGAGTGCCGGGTTCTGTGGGCTGACGCCAATCGGTTTATTACAAAAACAATCGCCAGAGAAAACAATCGTCAGAGCATGAATGAATGAAGCCGCCTTCCCTGGTTATCTTTTTGAAACGGTCCGGAGATACTGGCCGACCGACAGGGCGCTGCCGAAAACGCCGAGCCCGATACCGAGCAGAACGATAGCCGGATAGATGATGAGGGCCGATGGATGCAGCACCTGATAGACTCCGGGTTCATAATTGTACAGGATCTGCTCGAAAACAAGATAGACAGCTCCGGCAGCAAGCAGACCGGAAAGAAGTCCCTGAAGAGCGCCTTCGATGATATATGGCGCGCCGATGAACCAACCCGTAGCGCCAACCAGCCGCATGGTTTTTATCTTCTCCTGACGCGAATAGAGGGCAAGCCTGATGGTGTAGCCGATCATCACGACCGTGGCCACGGCAATCAGCATCCCTATGCCACCGGTCAGCAGGGTAAAGAGCTTGCCGTTCTGCTCGATCTGACCGAGATACTGCTGATTATAGCGGACTTTGAGACCGGGAGAGATCGCATTGATCTGCGGAATCACCTGTTTGATGCTGTCGGGACTGGCATACTCGGGAACGAACTTCATGCGGATAGAACGGGGAAGAGGATTCGTACCGAGTATCCTGACCACATCCTCGCCGAAATCATGTAAAAAAATTGCGGCAGCTTCCTGTTTGGAAACATAATCAGCTTCCCGGACGCCCCGAAGTTCCCTCACCTTTCCGGTAATCCCGGCGGCCTGCTCTTCGCTGAGTGATTCTCCGAGAAAGACCTCGAGTTCAACCCTGCTGCGCAGTTCCTGCATGAGATCGAAAAAACTCAGCGAAACCGTACCGAAAAGCCCAAGAAGCACAAGAGAAAAAAAACTGACGGTAACGGTCACCGCCGCCGGCATCTTCGCTCTGCCTATGCCGGAAAACCCTTCCCTGATAATATATGAGAAAGACATAACCTTTTTATTTTGCCGGGTACATCCATTTTGTTTTCAGGCAGTCCGCATGACAAGGCATAGAGGTACCCTTGTTGTTCTCCGCTTGATTCTTTTCTAAGAATGTAGAAAACAAGTTGCAAAAACAATTTTTTTTTCTTTTAATTAGATCGTCGGAACGGGGCTATAGCTCAGTTGGTAGAGCATTTGCATGGCATGCAAAGGGTCAGGAGTTCGAGTCTCCTTAGCTCCACAATAAAAAAAGCGCAACTCTTCGGTTGCGCTTTTTTTATTTCCGGAAATACACGTTACTGAAACCGGTTGGTATCGTCGTGAGCATGTCGAGTAAAAGGCGGACGGAGCGGAGAAACCGGAATGTACACGAAGTACATGAGGATTTCGAGCACCGCCCAACGCTGCAATCGGAATGCGCAACAGATAACAACCGGCTTCCGTCACTTCCTCCCTACCCTCGCAATAATGAACACAATACCGACAAGAAGCGATGCGGCAAGACCTGCAAGAATATTCAGACCTGAAGCAACGCCTACGACCGGTATTGGAAGATTAACGGGTATGGCTGTAAAACCGGCACTCCACAGATAAGTCGAAGCCGTCAGACCCGTAAAAAAGAAACTTGTGGCAATACTGCCGGCAAACGATACGAACAGCCGCTCGCGTTTGCCGTCAACGACGGACTGCTGACGCTGCACCTGTTTTCTTCCTTGCGGATCGAGCAGATTTTTCACCATCATGGCAACAAGAGCGAAAACGAGCAATACGGGAATATGATAGAGATAAACGCGGAACATCTCGCTGCCGGATACCCTGAAATCTCCCGTTCCCAGAATGCCTGCAGAGATACCAAGCATCAATGAAGAGGTGAAAAAGAAAACCGTTCCCCAGAGCAGGGTTACCGAAATCCAGACGGCGGGCCCGGGTGCCTCAGGCGCTTTTTTCAAAAACGATGCCATAGTTGTTTCAGGTTTGTTTTACAGTCAAAGCAATACCCGGCAATCAAGCGGGTTGCACATGCACTATAAACCGGCTCTGGCGGCTTACAATTCCTTGCGGTCCGCATCAAGCCCCGATCATATTCGCCAGAGATTATAATTATTACCCATGCAGGAAGGAGCGTGCAACGATTATTTTCCATTTTCCGTTTGGATCATTGCTTTCATTTGCCGAATTTGGCATCGGTAAAGTTTACATAAACTTAACATTCCAAAGCATATGTGTGGAGTTTTCGGCATTTTCAACTCTAAAACTCCCGCTGAAGATACCTTTTACGGATTGTACTCACTGCAGCACAGGGGACAGGAAGCCGCAGGTATTGTAGTGGCAGAATACAACAAGGCCAAGAAAAAAACCCTGTTCAAGCAGCATAAAGGCATGGGCCTTGTCTCGGAGGTATTCAAGGATGAATCGCTGTTCGACAACCTTTCCGGATATGCGGCCATCGGCCACAATCGCTACTCCACAACCGGCTCCTCCAAATCCTCAAACAACGTCCAGCCTTTTTCCCTTACCTACCGCTCCGGAAGCCTCGCCATAGCACATAACGGAAATCTCACCAATTCCAGGGCACTGCGACGCGAACTGACCGAGCTCGGCGTTATTTTTCAGGCTTCGTCCGATACCGAAATCATTCCCCATCTTGCGGCAAGAAGCCGCGAGAAAGAACCGCTGAACCAGATTTACGATGCACTGCGTCAGGTTCAGGGTGCATATTCGATGGTAATCCTGGCCAACAATCAGATGATCGCGGCCAGAGACCCCTACGGGTTCCGCCCTCTCGCGCTCGGCAGAAAAATCGATCCGCTTACCGGCGAGCTTTCCTGTATCGTTGCCAGCGAAACCTGCGCATTCGACATCATCCAGGCAGAATATGTCCGGGATATCGAACCGGGAGAGATCCTGATGATCGATCACCTTGCCGTAGCGAATGGAAATCCCACGTCAATCTTCCTGCCTCCTTCAAAACGCAAAGCCAGATGCATATTCGAATACGTCTACTTCGCCCGCCCGGACAGCTTCATTTTCAAGCATTCGGTTGACAAGGTCAGAAGAAACCTCGGAAAAAACCTCGCCCGTGAATCTACGATTGAACAGCAGCCGGGAGAGAAAGACATAACAGTGGTCAGCGTCCCCGACTCGTCGAATACCGCCGCGCTGGGATTCGTTCGCGAGCGAAATAAAATGACAAAACCGGCCCGTTTCGAACACGGCCTGATAAGAAACCACTATGTCGGAAGGACCTTCATCCAGCCGGGCATCCAGAGCAGGGATATCAAGGTCCGCTCGAAATACAATATCGTCCGGGGAGTACTGGTCGACCGTCCCATTATACTCATAGACGACTCCATCGTACGCGGCACGACGGCCAAAATGCTTATCAAGCTTATCCGCGAAGCGGATCCCAAATCCATCCATCTGCACATCAGCTCCCCGCCCATCACCAATCCCTGCTTCTATGGCATGGACTTCCCCACCAAGCGCCAGCTGCTCACCCATCTTTTCGATACGGCAGAAAACGAACAGGACGAAATAGAAAAAATCCGCGAGTATATCGGTGTGGATTCCCTGAAGTACCTGTCAATGCAGGGGCTGCTCAACAGCGTTCCGTCGTTCGAAGACGAAACATGCAGTTATTGCACGGCCTGTTTCAGCGGCGATTACCCCATACAGGTCAGCGACGCCACCACCGACAAGGAAGAAAACGATTGAGAACAAAGTCAGGGATAGAAAATGCAAAACGCCTTCCACAGAAATGGGAGGCGTTTTGCATTTATGTTTTTCTGATCACTTCCGCCCGATCCGGAAGTGCGGCGATCATTTCTTGCCCTGCTTGAACTCGATGCGCACTGCGGTATGGGGAACAGCTTCAAGGCGTTTCTTCGGAATCGGCTTGCCCGATTTGACACAGATGCCGTAGGTCTTGTTACGGATTCTGTCGAGCGCCTGATCGATATAGCCGATGTACTTCTCGTCACGAGCGATAAACATGAACCGCTGCTCCCTGTCCATGGTCTCCGTTCCGTGATCGGCCATGTGCATGGAGTAGTTCGAGTTAATCGAGTCTTCCACATTCTCGTCTGAAAGCGAGGAACGAAGAATATCGAGATCGCGAAGCACCTCTTCCCTTCTTTTGAGCAGGAGCTGCCTGAAATGCTCAAGCTCCTCATCGCTCAGATAGGTTTTCGTCAGGATCGGCTCGTCCGCTCCTTCGACATCCTTTCCTGGCATACTGCCGGTTTTTTTGGCCATGATAGCTATGATTTACATGTTCTGACGGTAACCCGTAAAAAAAGATATGTAGTATACGACTAACAACATGACTTTTCAAGTGATAACCGGCACATTTCACCGTTTACCAGCTCTTCAGCGCCATTTTGCCGCTCCGCTCCGTACAACACGGTTTCAAGAGCGGATGCAAGAGTTTCCTCTTTAATATACGCATCATTTCGATTGACCGCATCGAGAAGTTTTCCGCTGCAGGCAATCTGCAGCCTGATCCTGTCGGTAATCTCAAGCCCGCTCTCCTTGCGAAGCGACTGTATCCTGCTTACCAGCTCGCGGGCAAGACCGAGCATTTCGAGTTCCTCGTTCATTTCGGTATCGAGCGCCACCATGATTCCCAGAGCGTCATCCGACGCGACAAGCCAACCCTCGATATCCTCGTGCATGATCTCCACGTCCTGACGTTCGATCCCGAAATTCCGTCCATCGAACTCCAGCGACAATCGGCCATCCTTCTCGATTGCAGAGATCTGCCGGTGTGTCATGAGCCTGATGGCGTCGGCAAGCATTTTCATATCCTTGCCGTATCGGGGACCAAGCGTCTTGAAGTTCGGCTTGACTTTCTTGCTGATGACCGAACCCTCATCCTCGACATATTCGATCTTCTGCACATTGACCTCGTCGAGAATAATGCCGGCTACAAGTTCGTAGTCGCTCCGCATTGCCGGACCGCTTACGGCAAGCAGGATGCGCTTGAGCGGCTGACGTACCTTGATGGATGCCTTCTCGCGCATGGTACGGACAAGCGAGCTCACGCTCTGCGCCTTTTTCATGCGCCCTTCAAGCGGCAGATCGACCAGAGCGCTTTCGACTGAGGGAAAATCCGCAAGATGTATCGATTCCCATGCATCGCGCCCGCTCGTACCGTTCAGGTTCAGGTAGATCCGTTCGGCAATGAACGGAGTGAACGGCGCAAGCAGTTTCGCAACAGTCATGAGGCAGGTGTACAGGGTCTGGTAGGCAGCCAGTTTGTCGGAGCCCATCTCGCTTTTCCAGAACCGTTTTCGGGAACGCCTGATATACCAGTTGGAAAGGTCGTCGACGGTAAAGTCGCTTATCAGCCGAACCGCCCCGGTCAGATCATACTGCTCCATTCGCCCGGTTACGCGCCCGACAAGCGTATTGAGGCAGGAAAGCACCCAGCGGTCGAGTTCTGAACGCTCTTCAGGAGCGACATCCGCTTCGGCGTAGGTGAACCCGTCGACGTTGGCGTAAAGCACGAAAAAGTTGTAGCTGTTGATGAACGCCCTGAAAAACCTGCGCTGCTCTTCCTCGATTTCCGCGGTATTGAAGGATTTCGGCCTCCACGGAGGACTCGACACCAGCAGATACCAGCGCAGTGCATCCGCTCCGTAACGCTGCATCGTCTCGAACGGATCGACCACGTTACCCTTCGATTTCGACATCTTCTGTCCATCCTTATCGAGAATATGGGCATTGACGATAAGGTTCCGGTATGCCGCAGTATCGAAGATCAGGGCTGCTATGGCGTGCAGCGTATAGAACCAGCCTCTGGTCTGATCGACCCCTTCGGCAATGAAATCCGCCGGAAAGGTTTTTTCGAAAACATCCCGGTTCTCGAACGGAAAGTGCAGTTGCGCAAAAGGCATCGAACCGCTGTCGAACCAGACGTCCACCAGTTCGGGCGTGCGTTTGAAGCGCACGCCGTCGCGAATGAAGTAAATGCGATCGACAAACGGCTTGTGCAGGTCGAGCTGCACAAGGCCCCGGTCGAGAGCCTCCCCGAGCAGGTGGCGCTCCCCGCCGATATCGATGAACCCCTCCCGCAGTTCGGCGACCGAACCGATCGCAAACATCCTGCCCGATTCAGGGGTATCCCCGATAGTGAAATCCTCCGAAACCCATACCGGAAGCGGAGAGCCCCAGAACCGTTCCCTCGACAGGGCCCAGTCCTTGTTCTCCTCGAGCCAGTTCCCGAAACGTCCGGAACCGATCTCCGGAGGACACCAGTTGATGGCCCGGTTGAGTTCCACCATCCTGTCGGCGATTGCGGTCGTCCTGATATACCACGATTCGCGTGCGTAGTAGATGACCGGCACGTCGTAACGCCATGAAAAGGGATAGGTGTGTGTGATGGTCTCCCTGCGGTAAAGCCTCCCGGCCTCCTTGAGCTGACGGATGATCAGTGGATCGGTATCCTTGAAAAACATTCCGTCATAGTCGGGAACCTCGGCGGTGAAACAGCCGTTGCGGGCAACCGGCTGGAGCATGGGCAGATCGTACTGCCGCGAAAGCTCATAGTCGTCGGCGCCGAAAGCCGGCGCGATATGCACGATACCGGTACCGTCGCCGGTCGAAACGAAGGAGGCTGTCGCTACATACCAGCATCGTTTCTGCGGCTGCATATAATGAAAAAGCGGTTCGTATTCCACGCCCTCGAGCTCCCTCCCCTTCATGGAGGCCGTCACTTCCCAGAGCGAAGCGCCCTCCTCATCCTTTTCGACGAGCACCGAGAGTCGCGAAAGGGCAAGAATGAGCACTTCGCCGGAAGCCCTGTTGCGTACCTTCACATAATCGATATCGCCGCCGACAGCAAGCGCAACGTTGGAAATCAGCGTCCACGGGGTAGTCGTCCAGACCAGCAGACTCTCATCCGAACCAATGACAGGAAACCTGACGTAAACGCTCGGATCGCTGACCTCTTTGTAGCCAAGCGCCAGTTCATGAGAACTGAGTACGGTCTCCGATTTGGGATCCTGCGGCACGATCTTGTAATCCTTGTATATAAGTCCCTTATCGAATATTGTCTTCAGCGCCCACCAGACCGATTCGATATAATTATTGTCGCAGGTGATATAGGGATCGTCCATATCCACCCAGTACCCCATCTGCTCGGTCAGCCTGCCCCACCCTTCGCGGTTATCCTCGATATGATGGTAAACCAGGGCGCGAGCTTCCGCATTGAACTCGCCTTCACCGTATTCGACAACCTGGGATTTGTTTTTAAGGCCGAGTTTTTTTTCCACGGAAATCTCGACCGGCAGACCGTGGGTATCCCAGCCGGCCTTGCGGGGAACCTGAAACCCCTGCATGGTTTTATAACGACAGACGACATCCTTGATGGTTCGGCTGAATACATGGTGGACGCCGGGCTTGCCGTTGACCGTCGGAGGACCTTCATAGAAAGAAAAGACATCTGCAGATGCCCGTTCTTCAAGTGTTTTACGAAAAATCCGGCGCTCGTTCCAGTAGGACAGCACCTCTTTTTCGATAGCGCTGTAAGGTATGCCGGTTGCATATTCGGGAAAGGTATGGGACATAACAGATTTCGATTCAGGCAGACACGAATGAACGGAAAAACAAAACAAAAAATGATAACGCGCAATTATACGATGCATAACAGAACAGGCAGACCTTCCCGTCCCGGAACAGTCTGCCTGTAAAGTCTATGCGAGAGAAAAACGAAAATAACAATCCAGGAATGTTACTCCATTATTTCTTGTCGCCAAGAGAAGAACTGACTCCGTCAAGAATCTGTTTGGCAACAACCGTCAGAGAGTCGAGAGCCTGTGCAACCATCTTGCTCAAAGGAGTAAGGGTGCTGTCGAGTAAGGTTCCGACACCTACAAGTATGGTTGAAAAGTCACCTTTAACCGCATCGCCACCGCGGCTCTGCTGACCCTGTACGGGCGTTTTCGTTTCTTCGGCCATGGTTACAGTGGTTTAAATTATCTCGTTATTTCCGGATACTGTCTGCAATGTAATATTTTTCGCAAAGCTATCAAAGCAGCACGCGGCATTAAGCGCATTGCCGTATCGGGTGCAGAAATCGCGATAGACGCTTACCGGGCTGTTGCGGCATCGGAATCAGGAATCCTGCCGTAACGGTCATCGATACGAACGATATCATCTTCTCCGAGATAACTGCCTGTCTGCACCTCGATCAGTTCCAGCGGAATTTTGCCGGGATTTTCGAGACGATGCAACGACCCAAGCGGTATATAGGTGGACTGGTCCTCTCCAAGCGTGATCTGCCGGTCTCCGACAGTTATCTGTGCAGTACCCTTTACGACGACCCAGTGTTCGGCACGATGGAAGTGCTTCTGCAGCGAAAGCGCTGCCCCCGGCTTGACGATAATGCGTTTGACCTGGAACCGGTCTGCAAGATCGACGGTCTCGTACGATCCCCAGGGCCGATAGACGCGTCGATGCGTTTCGGCTTCAACCCTTTTCGAATCCTGCAGCTTGCGGACTATGGACTTCACCTCCTGAACCTTGTCGCGAGACGAAACCAGAACCGCGTCGGGCGTTTCGACGATGATCAGATTATCGACACCCACAGCGCCGACAAGACGGCTGGTGGCGTGAATATAGCTGTTCCGGACATCCTCCACCAGCACGTCGCCTTTGAGTACGTTCGACGCCTCGTCATGTTCATTCAGCTCCCAGAGAGCAGACCATGCTCCCACATCGTTCCAGCCTGCATCGAGAGGAACGACGACAGCTCGCGACGTTTTTTCCATAACCGCATAGTCGATCGAATCAGCCGGACAGGCCGTGAAAGCGGTACTGTCAAGTCGCAGAAAATCAAGATCAACGACAGCCGATTCGAAAGCCTGTCGACAGAGAGCGAGCATCTCCGGATTGAGCTGCTCAAGTTCGCGCAGAAACACATCGGCCCTGAAAAGAAACATCCCGCTGTTCCAGTAGTAGCCGCCGGAAGCGATATAGCGCTCCGCCGTCACCCGATCGGGCTTTTCGACGAACTCGAGCACGGGAAAGGATGCCTCGTTTGCCTCTCCTTCGGCCTTGGCCCTGATGTAGCCGTATCCTGTCTCCGGACCGGCAGGGACGATACCGAACGTAACGAGAGCACCAGCAGCAGCCGCATCATAACCGGTACCGACTGCGCGGGCAAAGGCTTCGGCATCGCGAATAACATGATCGGCGGGAAGCAGCAGCAGAATCGGCTGATCGTATTCCGAAAGCGCTTGCAGGGCTGCGACCGCAGCTGCCGGCGCCGTGTTCCGGCCGGCCGGTTCGAGGATGATTCCCCCGATGTTTCCGGTAACGGCATGCAGCTGTTCTGCAACCAGAAAACGGTGCTGTTCATTGCATATGCAGCATACAGGGCCGACGTTGTCAAGCGCGCCGAGACGAAGAACGGTCTCCTGCAGCATGGTTTTATCCGTCATAAGCGGAAGCAGCTGTTTCGGGTAGAGCGCACGGGAAAGAGGCCATAGCCGGGTTCCGGCTCCGCCGCTGAGAATGACAGGAATAATCATATGGAGGAAATGATTGAATAGTTAAGATCGCAACTGATCCTTATAGACGCGCCAGGTCGAAGAAATCAGCGTATCGGTGTCGCTGAAGCGCGGCTGCCAGCCGAGCAGTTCGCGGGCTTTTTTCGACGAAGCCACCAGTTCCGACGGATCCCCTGCACGCCGGCCGGTAACCGCTGCGGGAATCGGTCTGCCTGTTATACGCCGAGCCCGATCGACCATTTCAAGCACGCTGATCCCATGCTCGCTGCCGAGATTGACCGAAAGACTTTCCTCACGAGTGCAGATATACTCGAAAGCACTCACATGCGCCGCCGCCAGATCGCTGACATGTACATAATCGCGGATGCAGGAACCGTCCCTTGTAGGATAATCATCTCCGAAAATCGAAAGCTGAGGACGAAGACCGGCAGCAACCTCCATAACAACCGGAAGCAGGTTTTCAGGATTTCGTTCAAGCCCGCGGATACGGCCGTCAACGTCGTAACCCGCAGCATTGAAGTAACGGATCGCAGCATATTTCATCCCTTTAAGGCGGTCATACCAGGCCAGGAGGCGTTCGATTTCAAGCTTGGTGAATCCGTAGAAATTTTCAGGCTCCTTCGGGTGCTCTTCATCGATAGGCAGATAACGGGGGCTGCCGAACACTGCTGCCGACGAAGAAAAAATGACCCTGCCGAGCGAGGCCGCGGTTGCGGCATTGAGAATATTGATGGTGCCGACAAGATTCGCCTCGGCATACTGCTCGGGGCAAAGCATCGACTGGCCGGCGGCCTTGAGTGCCGCAAGATGCACGCAACCATCGAATCCGGCTGCCATGGCAGCGCCGAGACGGGCAGGATGCATGATATCTCCATGGATGAAGCCGGCCTCTTCGAACAGATTATCCCTTGTACCGGTAGAAAGATTGTCGAACACCGTCACCTGATAACCGCTGTCGAGAAATGCCCTGACGACATGGCTGCCGATATAGCCGGCTCCGCCGATTACGAGAATGCGCATACGGGAAAAGATAAACGTTCAGAAAAAAACGGGCACAACATGCCGGTTATCAGTCAGGAACAGCGGGTTCCAGAATCTCCCTGAGCTTCCTGCTGACAGCAAGACTCTTTCTGGCACCGGAGATAGCAGCTTCAGCCTGATTTTCGGAAAAAATCTCCCAGGGCGACTGGTGTGCAGCCTCCCGACCATATTTTGCCAGCATTTTTTCATGGGAATCGTGCTGTTCCAGTTCCGGAAGCAGCTCCCTGATCAGAAGAGCGACCTCGTCAGAAACCGTTCCCTCGGCAAGCAGCTGCGGCAGATGTTTCTCAGGATGATGGGTCGATCTCGATACCCCGAAGAGCATGAGTACTGCTATGCCGCAGTTTTCGATACAGAGTATCGAACCCGAAACGCAGGCTCGCCAGCGTTTCATGCTGAAATCAACCTCAGCCTCTCCAAGAAACCCTTCGGCAAGAAGAAACCGGTAGGCAATATCGTTATGCGTTTTCATGATGAACCTCCATGAATTGACTTCGGACAACCATTTGGCTCAGTTTCGTCAGGCAGCACCCCATTGTCGGGGAGCCCTGTCTGCTGTAAGCAAAATATAGCAATTACCCCCGGATTTCTGTCAATGGTACATCGCCTCATAATACTTCATATATGCGCCAGAAGTCACCTTGTCGAGCCACTCCTGATTGGCGAGATACCACTCGACCGTGCGCTCCAGCCCCTCCTCGAAACGAATCGACGGGCTCCATCCCAATTCGCGCTGCAGTTTTCCGGAATCGATCGCATAACGCAGGTCGTGGCCTGCCCGGTCGGTTACATACGTTATCAGCTCTGCCGACTCTCCCGGCTCGCGCCCCAGTTTCCGGTCCATTATCTCGCACAGCAGCCTGATGAGGTCGATGTTCTTCCACTCATTATGGCCGCCGATGTTGTAGGTTTCGCCGTCCTTTCCCCGATGGTAGATGACGTCGATCGCCGACGCGTGGTCGATCACCCAGAGCCAGTCCCGCACGTTTTCACCCTTTCCGTAGACCGGAAGCGGCTTTTTCAGACGGATATTGTTGATGAAGAGCGGTATCAGTTTTTCGGGAAACTGGTAAGGGCCGTAGTTGTTTGAGCAGTTGCTGATAACCACTGGCAGCCTGTAGGTGTCGTGCCAGGCTCTCACGAAATGATCCGACGATGCCTTCGATGCCGAATAGGGGCTGTGCGGATCGTACGGAGTCTCTTCGGTGAACAGGCCCTCGCTTCCGAGCGTACCGTAAACCTCATCGGTTGAAATATGGTAAAAGCGCTTTCCGCCGAAATCGCCGTTCCAGCAGTTCCGGGCGGCATCGAGCAGGTTCACCGTGCCGACGACGTTGGTCAGCACGAACTGCAGCGGACTGGCGATCGAACGGTCGACATGCGACTCTGCCGCAAGATGGATGACTCCGTCGAACCGGTTTTCATCGAACAGGTTTCCCACAAACGCCCGGTCGGTGATATCGCCCCTGACGAACCGGTAGTTCGGCTTCCGCTCGATATCCTTCAGGTTTTCAAGATTGCCCGCGTAGGTGAGGCTGTCGAGATTGGTGATCCGGCAGTCGGGATGGGCGTTGACGAAGTGGCGCACCACATGCGACCCGATGAACCCCGCTCCACCTGTGACAAGTATATGCATGGCTTATGGCTGGTTGGCTGGTTGGCTTGATAGCTGGTCGGCGAGCGCATCGTACCAGTGGGGAATTTCGAATCCCCAATCGGTCTTTATCGCGCCTTTGTTCAGAACGCTGTAATGCGGTCTTGGGGCCGGCGTTGGATAGCTGGCGCTCTCAATCGGGCTCACCCTGCATGGCAGGTTGCGAAGCCTCATGATTGCCGTCGCGAAATCGTACCAGGAACAGATCCCCTCGTTCGAGTAGTGAAAGAGGCCGGCATACCCTCTGCCCGGTTCCGCCCGACCGATCATCGCAAGAATCGCGCCGGCAAGATCGGAAGCTCGTGTCGGCGTTCCGGCCTGGTCGAACACCACACCGAGCCTTTCGCGTTCAGCGCCGAGACGGAGCATCGTGTTCAGAAAATTCCGGCCGTGCAGCGAGTAGAGCCATGACGTACGGATAATCAGGTATGAAGGGGCAATCTGCTGTATCTGCTGCTCTCCTTCGAGTTTCGAGCGTCCGTAGACGCCGAGGGGATCGGGAACGTCGGTCTCGGTATATGGCCTGCAGGAACTGCCGCTGAAAACGTAATCGGTTGAAACATGCACCAGCAGAACGCCGGATGCTTTCGCGGATCGGGCAAGTACTGCCGGGCCGTCGCGATTGACGCGGTAAGCGATATCGGGCTCGGTTTCGGCCCGATCCACGTCGGTATAGGCCGCACAGTTGACGATCACGCCGCATCCGGTACTCCGCACCGCGTCCGTTACCTGCACCTCGCTTGCAATATCGAGCTCCGGAAGATCGTAAAACGAAAACCGCCAGTCCGGATATAGCCCGACGAGTTCCTTTATCGCCGTACCGAGCTGCCCGTTTCCTCCGGTTACAAGAATGTTCATGGGGTGGTTCATGCTGATGGATGAAAGGATACCGTTTATCGTACGCCGTAAAGGACTTCGCGGGAACAGGCCTCATAAGAAAAGCAGTCCGCCGCAGACAAATCCGGCAGGGCCGAATCCTTCGACGACACCCGCACCGCTTCTGCCGGAAGCGGCCAGTCGATTGCAACGGCCTCATCGTTCCAGATAACACCGCCGTCGTATTGCGGCGCATAATAATTATCGCACTTGTAGGAAAACACCGCATCATCCGAAAGAACCAGGAATCCGTGAGCAAATCCTTTCGGTATCCACATCATGGACTTTTTTGCCGAATCGAGCTCAGCCGCAACATGCTTTCCATACCAGGGCGACCCCTGGCGCAAATCGACGGCAACATCGAGTACCCGTCCGGAAACGACCCTCACAAGCTTAGACTGGGTAAAAGGCGGCTTCTGGAAATGCAGGCCGCGCAGCACCCCGTACAACGACTTCGACTCGTTATCCTGCACGAAATTCACCTTGCCGATATGCTTTTCGACGACATCCTGCCGAAACGTTTCAAGAAAATAGCCCCGCTCGTCGCCGAATACCTTCGGCTCGAAAATCAGAACATCGGGAATGGAAGTTGCTATGACGTGCATAATAAATCAAAACAGCAATAAGTGATAAGGGGGAGCTCAATATCGGACGGATCGGAATGATCCGGCACATCCGACAGCTGACTGTTTCCTCAGAATTCGGAACTCTCCCTCGTCTGCCCGAGCAGACGCAGAAGATACTGCCCGTACTGGCTCTTTAACAGCGGCTGGGCGAGCCGGTTGAGATGTTCGTCGCCTATCCACCCTTTGCGCCAGACGATCTCCTCAGGACAGGCGATCTTCAGGCCCTGTCGTTTTTCCACGGTTTCTATGAAATTTCCGGCCTCCTGAAACGAGTCGTGCGTTCCGGTATCGAGCCATGCGAATCCCCTGCCCATGTTATTGAGCTTCAGCCGGCTGAGGTTCATGTACGTTTCGTTTACCGAAGTGATTTCAAGCTCGCCGCGGGCAGACGGTTTTATCTGTTTAGCAACATCGATGACATCATTATCGTAGAAGTAGAGGCCGACAACGGCATAATTCGATTTCGGATTTGCAGGCTTTTCCTCAATTGAAAGCACATTGCCTGCCACATCGAATTCCGCTACGCCGTAACGCTCGGGATCGCTCACATAGTAACCGAATATGTTCGCCTTGCGCTCTTCCCGGACGCTCTGAACCGCACGTTCGAGCATGCCGCTGAATCCGTAACCAAAAAAAATATTATCGCCAAGGATCAGGCAGACATCGTCGCTTCCAATGAAAGTCTCGCCAAGCAGGAACGCCTGCGCAAGACCATCAGGCGATGGCTGAACGGTGTAGGAGATGTCGATTCCCCACTCCCGCCCGTCGCCAAGCAGCCTGATGAACATCGGCTGGTCTTCGGGCGTCGTAATAATGAGAACATCGCGGATACCGGCAAGCAGCAGCACAGAGAGCGGATAATAGATCATGGGCTTGTCGTATACCGGCAGCAGCTGCTTGGAGATACCCTTTGTAATCGGGTAAAGGCGGGTGCCGGAACCGCCTGCAAGAATGATTCCTTTCATAGAAGTTCTATTCTCTTTCTCTACGGTAACGGATTATCATGGGGGATGATCCAGTGTGTTATACAACGATAATACCAACCAGGCAGGAATGCAACAATTATTCTTATTTCCGATAACTTTTCAGCAGATTCTCGGCAACTGTTCCCCAAGAGGAAGATCGACGATTCTCCTGCTGCCGAAGGCTGTCCGCATAACCACCATTCCGGCATGATCTGCCGTAACCGATCCAACAGGAACTGCCTGTCGTCCTTCATCGAAACGCCGCATCACATCGAGCGCCTTCGCGGCTGACTGTGCCGGAACGACTGCAATGAGTTTTCCCTCGTTTGCGACATGAAGGGGATCGATACCGAGCAGTTCACATGCGCCTCGCACCTCATCCCGAACCGGGATGGCGGTCTCATCGATATCGATGCCGACCGAGGATGAAACTGCCAGTTCGTTGAGAACGGCAGCAACGCCGCCTCGGGTAGGATCCCGCATGGCATGCACCTCAGGAACCTCATCGAGCACCGCCGCGATCATCCGGTTGAGTGAAGCACAGTCGCTGGAAATTGAAGACCGGAAAGAGAGTCCCTCCCGTGCCGTCATGATCGACATCCCGTGATCGCCGACACTGCCGGAAAGCAGAATGCTGTCGCCGGGCTTCAGGTTGCGGCAGGAGAGAGAAACGTCATCGCGGAGCAGACCGATTCCGGATGTATTGATGAAAATGCCGTCACAGGAACCTTTCTGTACAACCTTGGTATCGCCTGCCACAATCATTACGCCGGCATTGCGTGCGGCAACAGCCATACTTTCGGCAATGCGTTCGAGATCGTCGAGCGGAAATCCCTCTTCAAGCACGAATCCCGCACTCAGATAGAGCGGGTTCGAACCCCCGACGGCAAGATCGTTGACCGTTCCGTTCACCGCGAGCGTTCCTATCGTGCCACCGGGGAAAAAACAGGGAGTGACCACATAGGTATCGGTCGTGAACGCAATTCTGCCCGAAGGGAGATCGAGTTTGGCCTGGTCGTCCATCAGATCGAGAAAACAATTGCTGAAACGGGGCTTGAATACCCGCTGCATCAGCTCCTGCGAAAACCGGCCGCCCGCGCCGTGAGCCATCTGGATGGTTTCATGCCGCTGTATCGGAAGCGGACAACTGAACGATTCTGTCATGATACGAAAGGATTGCGATGATAACGAAAGTATGCGGCGCATGCTCCTTCGGAGGAGACCATCGTTGCACCGAGGGGACTTTGCGGGGTGCATTCACGTCCGAAGGCAGGGCAGTCGGTGGGTGTAAGGTGGCCTTGCAGCACCTCGCCGCTCCGACATAGAGGAGACTCCAGCGGGGCGATATGACCGACGGAGAACCGCTTTTCGGCGTCGAAGCGCTCGTACTCCCGGCGCAGCACGAGGCCGCTTGCAGGAATGACGCCGATGCCGCGCCACGGACGGTCGGCCACCTCGAACACTTCATGCATCACCCGCCGCGCCACACAGTTGCCTTCGCGGCTGACGACGCGTCCATAGGCATTCACCACGCCACTGCGCCCCCCTTCGAGCATTTCCACCACTTCAAGAATGCCTTCAAGCAGATCGACCGGCTCGAATCCGGCAGGTACGATGGGCACGCAGAACTCCTCGGCAACCGGCTCGTAATCCTCCCACCCCATGATGGCGCAGACGTGCCCGGCGGCGAGAAACCCCTGCACCCGGTTGCCGGGTGCAGAGAGAATGGCCCGCATGGCAGGGGGCACCATCGCCTGACTCACCAGTTCGCTGAAATTGGCGATTCCTTCACGAGCCGCCTGCCGGACGGCCATCGCGTTTGCCGGAGCGGTGGTCTCGAAACCCACGGCGAGAAAAACCACCTCTTTATCGGGATTATCCCGCGCGATCTGCAGCGCTTCGAGCGGCGAAAAGACAATGCGCACGTCCGCCCCCTCGCTCCGTGCCATAAACAGATCTTTTTCACTGCCTGGAACGCGAAGCATGTCACCGAAGCTCGTGAGAATCACTCCCGGCATGGCAGCGACACAGAGCGCCCGCTCGATAGTTTCCAGCGGAGTAACGCACACCGGGCACCCCGGCCCATGCACGAGCTTGATATTCGGCGGAAGAAGCTGGTCGATGCCGTTGCGCATGATCGAATGGGTCTGCCCGCCGCAGATCTCCATGATGGTCCAGTACCCTGCGGACTTTTTCCCTATCTCCTCAACGAGACGGGAAACCAGTTTCGGATCGCGATATTCATCGATATGTTTCATGATGTCGGCAGAAAAGTTATATGACCTCATCAGGCAACGGAGGCGCTTCGTCAGGATCGAACGCCCCGCTGTCAATAAGCTCCTGCCAGAGTCTGAGGCTTTCGGCAGCCTCCTCCTCATCGATAATTTTCAAAGCAAACCCCGCATGCACGATTGTATACTGACCGGGCAGTATTTCCGGCACATATTCGAGACACGCTTTGGTCTTTGTTCCGTTCACATCGACGACCCCCATTTTCAGGCCGTTTTCATCGCTCATCTCAACAAGCTTTCCTGGTATGGCGAGACACATGGTTGGTAATGAAAGTTTATAGTTGGAATGATCAGTCGGATGAGACTGATCCGTCAGATTGATTCGCCCACCCCCCCATACTTCCCTCGCAGATACTCCCTGCCGATAACCGCCTGCCCGAGCGAAAGCCCTCCGTCATTGCACGGTACGGCGGCATGGCAGAGTACCCGATACCCGGAGGCCTGCAGTTCGGTGACCAGCGTTTCGAAAAGCAGGGTATTCTGAAAAACGCCGCCGCTGAGCGCAACTGTCCGGACTCCCGAAGCAGCCGAAGCCCTCGCTGCTATATCGCAGAGCATATCGCAGAGTGTCCGGTGGAACCTCCGGCTGATTTCGGCTCTTTCCATACCTCTGCGGACAGCATCCACCGAATCCCGAATGATCGGCGAAACAAGCATCTGCAGACGGCCCCCGAAATCCTCTATTCCATAACCGAACCGCTCCACGCCCACCGAGCCCCCTGCCGCATGCATGAGCGCCGCAGCTGCCTGACCTTCATAGGTGACGCTGCCGGCATATCCGCTTATGGCAGCAATGACATCGAACAAGCGCCCGCAGCTCGACGTTTCAGGAGAATTGATCCTTCTGTCAAGCATCTCTGCGACCTGCTCTGAAGGCAGGCCATCAAGAAACGGAAGATCGGGCACGTTCCCGAAGCTTCGATGCAGATAGCCTGTAGCGGCGCGCCACGGCTGAAAAACAGCCGCATCGCCGCCCGGAAGCGGCATGCGTTCCAGAGAAGCGAACCGATGAGCGCTCGCAGCATCGCCCACAAGCACTTCACCGCCCCATATCGTACCGTCCGGACCATAACCCGTACCGTCGAGAAGCAGGCCGATTGCCGGCCCCTGTTCGCGGTTTTCGGCCAGACAGGAAGCAAGATGGGCATGATGATGCTGCACGCCCAGTGCAGGAATCCGCTGTTCGCAAGCCCAGCGCGTCGTAAGATAGTCCGGGTGAAGATCGTGAACAACAAGTTCGGGAACTGCGCGAAAAAGCCCCTGAAGATGCAGCGCTGTCTGGCCGAAAAAACGCCAGGTCTCGTAATTCTTCATATCGCCGAGATGCTGGCTGAGAATGGCGTTGCGGCCGTGCAGCAGGCAAAGCGTGTTTTTCAGCTCCCCTCCGGTCGCAAGAAGCGTCGGCCCGTCGCCATCGAGCACGACGGGAGCAGGCACGAAACCCCGGCTCCTGCGTACAAGCCGCAATGCACCGGCAACATACAGGCCGACCGAATCGTCGCATCGCTGCACGATCGGCCGGTTGTGCACGAGAAACGCATCGGCAATACCCGCAAGACGAAGAAACGCCTCCCCGTCGTCATGCAGAACCGGTTCATCGCTGACATTCGCGCTGGTCATAACAAGCACATCCATACCATATGCCATCAGCAGCGCATGCAGCGGCGAATAAGGCAGCATCACACCAAGACGGGCGTTTTCCGGAGCGACGGCATCATGCAGGTCGTACCCCTCGCTTTTCAGCAGAAGAACCACAGGCGCTTCAGGAGAGCGCAGCGCTGCTTCTTCGCCTTCACCCGCAAGACAGAGCCTTTTCACCGTCTCCATGCCTGAAACCATCACCGCAAACGGCTTCTCCTCCCGCTGCTTCCTCTGCCGGAGACGGCGGACAGCATCCCCGTTACGCGCATCGACGGCGAGATGAAAACCGCCGATCCCTTTTACAGCGACGATGCGGCCTTGCCGCAACAGCTCCGCAGCGTCACGGATCGCATCGCGGCCGGAAAGCGGTTCGCCCGATCCGTCAAGCAGCGAAACCACGGGTCCGCATACCGGACAGGCATCCGGCTGGGCATGAAAACGCCGGTCAAGAGGATCGCGGTACTCCCTCATGCAATCCGCGCACATCACGAAACCCTTCATCGAAGTGAAAGGACGATCGTACGGAATCCTCTCGACAATCGTGTAACGCGGACCGCAATCGGTACAGTTGATGAAAGGATAACCGTAACGGCGGTCTTCGGGATCAGAAAGTTCGGCGCGGCATCTGTCGCAGAGCGCAATATCCGGAGGAATAAGTGTCTCCACCGAGCTGCCCTCTGCGGAAGAATCGATGATGAATCCTCCTTCGGACCGAACCGGAATATCCTCCACGGAAATCGAACCGATCCGGGCAAGCGGGGGCGCCTGTGCAGAAAGCGCATCGAAAAAGCGAGAAAGCGCAGCGGCGGCGCCCTGCACTTCGATCATCACTCCCGACGAAGTGTTCCTGATGAACCCGTCGAGACCCTGCGAAACAGCCTGCCGGTAAACGAACGGACGAAACCCGACCCCCTGCACGATCCCGTTGACGACGATCCTTCGCCGAACTTCGCCGTCGGAAGCAGCCGTACCGTTCAGCTCTGCGAAAGCCTCTTTTCCAGCCACGCCGCCCATAAATCGACTCCTTCACCGGTTTTTGCCGACAGTTCGAACCATTCAAGACCATGGCTGACCCGCATGGCGTTTTCTCGACAGACGGCGGCATCGAAATCCACATATGGAAGCAGATCGATCTTGTTCAGGATGCAGACATCCGCTTCATGGAACATGTACGGATACTTCAGCGGCTTGTCGTCGCCTTCGGTCACGCTGATGACGACAACCTTCAACGCCTCGCCGAGATCGAACATCGCAGGACAAACAAGGTTTCCGACATTTTCGATGCAGAGAAGCGAACCGTCCTGCAGCGGAAGCTGCCTTGCCGCCCGACTGATCATCTGCGCGTCGAGATGGCAGCCCGTACCGGTATTGATCTGGATGACCGGAACTCCGAGAGCGTCGATGCGGTCCGCATCCCGGGTTGTCTGCTGATCCCCTTCTATAACCGCTACCGGCACTTTTTCCGTCAGAAGAGGAATTATTCTTTCAAGCAGCGAGGTCTTGCCGGAACCGGGCGAACTGAGAATATTCAGTGCGAAAATCCGCTTCGCCTCAAAAAAGCCCCTGTTCCTTTCTGCGAGAAAATTGTTCTGCTGAAGCACATCCTGCTCCATCTGCACCGTCCTGGACCTTCGCTCGTCATGAGCGTGACGATGAGGATGATGATCGTGATGATGATCGTGGTCATGAGTATGGCTGCTGCCGGCATGGGCCTGGCTGCCGCCTCCCCTCTCGCCGGGTTTGCGCAGCACGGCTTCACCTTCGGTACCGCATCCGCATGTATCGCACATAACGTTATTCCCCCTCTTCGATTGTAATTGACTCAATAATGAACTCGTCGCCCGAAACAACCCGCACGGCAAGCGAACGGCACTCCGGACACTCGGCAACATAAAACGAAACCGGAAACGAAGCTCCGCAGGAGACGCAAACCCCTCGCCCCTCGCGTTCCTCGATCACCAGAACGGCATCCTCGGCAATCGACCCCCTGGCGGCAGCGGGAAAACAGAACCTCAAAGCATCGGGTACAATTCCGGCCAGTCGCCCCACCACAAGCGCAATTTCCGATATCACTCCGGAACCCTCCTTTCGCGCTCTGGCTTCCGCAGCCTCGACGATGGAGATCGCTACCGACATTTCATGCATAACCCGCAACCGATTAACAATCGTTTCGACGCCTGATTTTTCATCATAGCAAAGCGTTTATTCCCGATCAACAAATTTTTTGTAACTTCGGAAGATTTGTTCTGACACAATCATAAAATACACGCACATACGTTGAAAAACCTTACCGGATTATGCGGCATTCCGGCAGGCGACATAACCGGTCTTCTCGACCTGGCTGAAGGTTTCAAAGAGAAGCTGGTCACTCCCGAGCCGGTCTTTCCTCCCCTGCTGCAGAACAGGCGCATAGCGCTGGTGTTTTTCGAAAACTCGACCCGCACCCGTTTTTCATTTGAAATCGCCGCCCGTCACCTTGGAGCAGGCACCCTGAGCTTCTCGTCATCCGGCAGCAGCGTCAGCAAAGGCGAAACCCTCAGCGACACCATCAGGAATCTCGAAGCCATGAAGGTGGACGCATTCGTCCTGCGCCACGCGTCGTCGGGAGCTGCGGATTTCATTACGGGCATCACCCGCAAAAGCGTCATCAACGCCGGCGACGGCGCGCATGAGCATCCAACGCAGGCACTGCTCGACATATTCACCCTTCGCCGGCATTTCGGCGGCATTTCAGGCCTGAAGGTGGTTATTCTGGGCGACGTACTGCACAGCAGGGTTGCACGGTCGAATATTTTCGGCCTGCAGACGCTCGGCGCCCGCGTAGCGCTCTGCTGTCCCTCGACCCTTATACCTTCCGACGCCGGCTCTCTCGGAGTCGATCTCCATACCGACATTGACCGGGCTATCGAATGGGCCGATGCCGCAATCGTGCTCCGTCTGCAGCTCGAAAGAACAACAGGCGGATACATTCCATCGCTCGAAGAATACTCCGCCCATTTCGGCCTGAACGACGAAAGGCTTGAAAAAATCCGCAAGCACCTGCTCGTACTGCATCCGGGACCGATCAACCGTGAAATCGAAATTTCCAACAACGTCGCCGACAGAATTCAGCCCCCCGGTTATTCGAGCAGCATGCTCCTCGAACAGGTCACAAACGGCGTGGCGGTCAGGATGGCCGTACTGCAGGCCCTGCTCGCGTCCTGATGATCGAACTTCATATGCTGCAACCGAAAACAGAAATCAAACCAGATCAATAACCATGAAACCCCGATCGTTCCTCAGAAACATTTTCATTCTCGGCATCGCGCTTTCTGCCCTTACCTCAGGCACAGCATCAGCCGAACCGCTCCTAAACCCCACGATCAACACGCTCTTCAAACCGTTGCTTGCCGACCCGTCGGAGCCGAGAATCGCAGTCATGCCGAAAATCTCCGAAGACGGACTCCAGCTCGATATCGGCACATCCGCCGACATCTATCAGAATGAGGAAAAAACCTTCGCTGTCGGCGTTGATTTCGGAACATTTTCGCTTCTCGGCACCTCGGATAACTTCAAATTTCCGGTCGATACCATAGACTATCTCTTCGGCATCAACGCAACCTGGAAAACCACCATCGACAGCGGAAGCCTTCCGTTCGACGAACTGAGCGCCCGGCTGCGCCTGAGCCATATCTCCGCGCACTTCCAGGACGGACATACCGATGAAGACGGAAACTGGATCCAGGATGGCCCCTTCGATATTCCCTTCACGTACAGCAGGGAATTCATCAACCTTACCGTGGCGCTCAGCTCATCGGAAAACAACCGCGTCTATGCCGGATACCAGTACCTCTGGCACAGCATCCCTGATGACATCGGCTCCCACTCATTCCAGGCCGGAGCGGAGATTTCCACGCCATACAACACTTACCTTGCCGCCGACTTCAAGCTCCTGCCTGTATGGAAAGGCGGAGAAGATGGTGAAACCGACGGATACCGCGGCACCTGGAACCTGCAGGCCGGAATGCGCCTCACGGCACTCGGACTCGACCGCGTAAGAATTGCGTACAACTATTTCTCCGGCATGAGTCGCCACGGCATGTATTTCTATAAACCCGAAAGCTTCAGTACGGTCGGCATGATTGTCGATCTGTAATAAAGACAGAGGTACCCGGAAAACGTCACGGGCTGTCCCCCTCTTCCTTGCCGCTTCTGCGCCACATTCCGGCAAATAATGGCGCAGAAACGGTACCGCTTTGCGTACCGGTAAATCCCTCCGTCCTTGCTCCTTCCGCCCGGCTTCCGTATATTCACCCGCAGACTCACCTCCCTTAAACAATCAAACCGCCGCAACCATGCGTATTGGAATAGGAATCGACGTCCATCCCTTCGCCGAAGGACGCAAACTCGTCATCGGAGGAGTGGAAATTCCATCGTCAAAAGGCCTTGACGGTCACAGCGACGCCGACGTGCTGCTGCACGCCGTCAGCGACGCCTTGCTCGGAGCCGCAGCGCTCGGCGACATCGGCCTGCACTTTCCGAATACCAGCCCGGAATACAAGGACATCGACAGCATGATTCTTCTGGAACACGTCGGCAAACTGCTGAGAACAGAAGGATTCGAAGCCGTCAACATCGACGCCATGCTGCTGCTCGAAGCGCCTAAAATCGCCCCCTACATCGAAGAAATGCGCCGGAACATCGCCCGCTGCCTCGACATCGAAACAGGAACGGTGTCGGTAAAAGCCACCACAAACGAAAAACTCGGCTACATCGGCCGCGAAGAAGGCGCAGCGGCACACGCAGTCTGCATCATCAGGCAGTACTGAGCCCCTATGTCCCCACCTGGCCCCTGAGAATACTCACCGGCAGGTAGCGGGTCGCCTTGCGGGCAGGCGTTACCGATGAAAGCACGGCGATAAGGATACCGAAAACGATCACGATCAGGTGAGCTTCCGGCGTCTCGAAAATATTGATCCGATCGCTGCGAATAACGCCTGCCGTGCTCGCCTCGAACCGTATGAGAGAAATGAAGTGGCAGATCACATGTCCTGCAGGGCTTCCGACGACCACGCCGAAAATGCCTATTATCAATCCCTCAAGCATGAATATCCGGGTAATGCTGCCGCTCTGAACTCCCATTGACCGCAGGATGGCGATATCGCGCACCTTCTGCAGCACCACCGTCGTCATGACCGATGAGACGCCAAGCCCGGCCACGACAAATACAAAACCGACGAGCACGAGAGTAATTGTCGCATTGCGGTTGTAGAACTCGATGACGTTGCGGTTGGTCTCGTCCCAGCTCTCGCTCCTGTACCCGGTAAGGCGTCCCACCACAGCAGCAACCTCCCCAGCGCGGCCCACATCCGCCGTACGCAGCCCTATTCCGGTAGCGGAATTCGAGGCTATCCCCTCCATCCGCTGCGCGAGCGACAGATTCACATATGCCTCGCGCTCATCCTTCGCATTGAAACCGCTGCTGAACCGCCCCACGACGGTAACAGGATACTCCTCGCTGTTCTTCGTCACCAGCACGATCCTGTCGCGGTACCCCGCATCGAGCTTAGCGGCCAGCAGATTCCCCACAAGAATGCCGTTCGGCGTCCGGGAAAGCTCCTCCAGGGCATTCTTATCGAGAAGATTCTTTTTAAGGCCTGCAATGTCTGCCTCCAGCAGGGGAACCACCCCCTTGGCGGCACACGCAGTAAACCGGGTCTTGTTCCTCGCGATAACTCTCGAAACCACGAAGGGCGATACACTCACCACGCCGGGAACCCGCTCTATACGCTTTGCAACATCAGGATAATTCTTTATCAGTTCCTTCGCCTCGGTTGTCACATGCTTCCCGACCATCGACACCCTTCCCGGAGGATACCCGATAACGTTATCCGGCACCAGTGGTTCGATCCGCTCGGCATCCACCAGCACATGAGGCGCCGTATCAATCACTTTCGTCACAACGTTCGACGACGACCCGTTCGCCACCGAAATCGTGGTGACAAGCATGGCAGAACCCACAGCAACCCCGAGAGCCGTCAATGCCGTCTGGCGCTTGCGCTCTCTCAGATGCACCCAGGCTATCCTCAGATGGTCGAAAAAGGTCATGCAAAAACAGAAATCACATTAACATAAACAGATAGTACCGTCTAAAATGCTCCGGCCGCAATGAAAAATCCCCTAAAACATCTATCTTGACAGCCATAGAAGCATAAACAGGAGACTATCCTTAAATGTAAAGAAATCAGGCCGATATAATCTAACCCCTGCAAAAAAGGAGAACAGAACCGTGAAAAAAATAGGAATCCTGACAAGCGGCGGAGACTGCGGCGGACTCAACGCCGTCCTCAAGGGAGCCGCATTGATGGCAGAATCCAATGGCCTTGAGCTCTACATCATACCGAACGGATATGCCGGACTCTACAACCTTGTTGACCGAGGCAATCTCGTCAGGCTCGACAAACAGAGACTCGACCAGTTCGACGCAAGCTTTGCCGGCTCCGAAGCCGGACACTCCCGGGTAAAAATCAAGGCTATCCGCAACTCCGACAAATACAACCGCATCAAGGAAGGCATGAAAAAGTTCAACCTTGACGGCCTCATCATCAGCGGCGGCGACGACTCCGGAAGCGTCATGGTCGACCTCAGCCAGCAGGGAATACACTGCATACACGCGCCCAAAACCATGGACCTCGACCTGCAGACATACTCTGTCGGCGGCGACTCGACTATCAACCGCATCGCCCAGTTCGTCCACGACCTCAAAACCACAGGCAAAACCCACAACCGGGTGCTCGTCACCGAAGTCTTCGGGCGCTATGCCGGACATACGGCATTCAGAAGCGGCATTGCAGCGGAAGCCGACTGCATCCTCATTCCCGAAATCCCCGTTGACTGGAACGTGGTCTACGAACACCTCGCAAAACGCTTCACCCGCAGGATCCGACAGAGCGACGTGCACAGCGGCACCTATACCATCGTCGTCGCTGAAGGTATGAAAAATGCCGACGGCAGCGACATCGTCGACGAATCGGCCGGTGTCGATCCGTTCGGACACAAAAAACTCGCCGGAGCAGGAAAATACACCTGCCAGGAAATCCGGAAGCGCATGAAAGCCGACCCCGCAATGCCGATCTTCATGAAAGAAACCGGCATGTTCGTCGAAGGAGTCTACGAAATACCGGAAGTGCGCGAAATCCACCCCGGCCACCTCGTCCGGGCAGGCAACTCCTCGGCATACGACGTCAACTTCGGTTTCGAAGCCGGCGCTGCGGCGGTGCTGCTGCTGCTGGACGGCAAAAGCGGCGTCACGGTGTCAAAAGTCAAAGGGCGCAAAGTCGAATACATCGAATCGAGCAAAGCCATCATGCAGCGCCATGTCGATCTCGACCAGGTGGCACTGTACGAATCCCTCGGCATCTGTTTCGGCCGCACTCCGGCAGCATATGAGCCGATTCTGAGAGAAATGGATGTAGTCTACGAAAGAATATACTGATCCGCAGGGTGGAACGGTCGGAAAACGGCGGTTCAGAGCGGACGATCCGTTCTCGGGATCATTGACAAAAGCAGAACGGCAGGGTTACCCCTGCCGTTCTGCTTTTATACCCGATACCGGTGTGCCGGATGGAATACGTTGTCGACTCGCTTACTTGCGTTTCTTCTTGTGCCCGGTAAAAAACGACTCCTCATTGCGGAAACCGCTTTTTGCCTTCGGTTTCGGTTTACGCGCCGAACCCGATGAATAGTGTGCGCGGTCATCCATTTTCGACAGTCTGAGCTGACGTCCGCAAACGCGAACCTTGCGGAGCTCGTGAAAAACATCATTTGGCATGCCTGCAGGAAGCTCAACCGTGCTGAATGAATCGTTGATCGAAATACGCCCTATCGATTCGGGATCGAGGCCGATTTCATTGATGATCGCTCCAAGAATGTTGCCGGCTTTAACGCCATGCTCGCTGCCGACTTCAAGCCGGTAGGTCTCCCGCGACTCATCGGCGTATAGTCCATCCTGCTTCGGTTTCCTCGATGCGCCCCGCTCTTTGCCGGATTGCTCGCGGCTCTCCGGGCGCGGCGCCCTCTCCGGTTTTGCCGAAAGCAGAAGAGGAGTCTCGCCCTGCAAAAGCGATGCCAGCGCAGCTGCCGCCTCTATTTCCGCAACGTCATGCTCATGGCAGTACTGCTCGACAAGGCGGGTATAAAACTCCAGATCCCCTGCAGCGATGGTATCGGTAATGCGCTGCTTGAACTTCGCGATACGCTTGTCGTTGATGATCTCCGTAGAAGGAAGCTCCATCAGTTCTATCCGCTTGCGGGTAGCCTTCTCGATCGCATAGAGCATATTTTTTTCTCTCGGAGAAACGAACAGGATCGCTTCGCCGCTCCTGCCCGCACGACCTGTTCTGCCTATACGATGGACATACGACTCGGTATCGGAAGGAATATCGTAGTTGATGACATGGCTGATGCGTTCGACATCGAGTCCTCGAGCCGCCACATCGGTCGCGATGACGATATTCAGGGAACCGTCCTTGAGCTGATCGACGGTACGCTCGCGGTGATTCTGAGCCATATCGCCGTTGAGAGCCGCCGCCGCGTAGCCCCTTGCCTGCAGTTTTTCGGCAAGCTCAAGCGTCATGGTTTTGGTTCGTACGAAAATGAGCATTCCCTCGAATTGTTCGACTTCGAGAATGCGGGTAAGCACATCGAGCTTGTGGCTGCCGCCGACAATCCAGTAACGCTGGCGGATCGTCTCTACCGTGGTGGTTTTTGCCTGAATGGTGATTTCTGCCGGACTCTTCAGATGCTTCTGGGCAATCCGGCGAATCGGCGCCGGCATGGTTGCCGAAAAGAGAGCGACCTGACGATTTTCAGGCGTCTGGTCCAGAATCCACTCGACATCGTCGATAAATCCCATGCGAAGCATCTCGTCAGCCTCGTCGAGCACCAGGCACTGCAGGCCATCAAGCGAAAGAGAACCACGGCGCATATGATCCATCACGCGCCCGGGAGTGCCTACAACGACGTGTACTCCGCGCTTCAGCATGCGAAGCTGGGTACCATAATCCTGTCCGCCGTAGATCGGCACAACATGAAACCCTTTCAGGTATTCAGCGTACCGGTGAAACGCCTCGGCAACCTGGATGGCAAGCTCCCTTGTGGGAGTCAGCACCAGCGCCTGGGGCTCCGGCTTTGAAAGCACGATATTCGACAGCACCGGAAGTGCAAATGCCGCAGTTTTGCCTGTACCGGTCTGCGCCTGGCCGAGCACGTCCCGTCCGTCGAGCAGCAATGGAATGGTCTGAGCCTGAATAGGCGTCGGCTTCTCGTAGCCTACCTCTTCAAGCGCCCTGAGCAGCGGCTCGGCCAGCTCCAGCTCATTGAAATGCGATACGGGTACTTTTTCTTCAATCATACGTTTTCTTTCCTCTGATAAGAATGTTGACAATGCTTAAAGCACTCACTGATGCGGCAACAATGCAGGAAAGGGTATAATACTGAAGGAGAGTTTCGCCCGGCAGGAAAACATCCCTGCACACAGGCAGACACCATTACAGTCTGCAGAACAACAGGACACCTGAACTTTCTCGGCATCTTCACCACGAGGTAATATGCGGAATTTCAATTTATGAATAAATCCGTTCAATAACGAATGCATTTTCAGCTTCGGCCGATAATACCGTACTCTCGGACGTTTATGTTTCCAGACTTCCTACATAGTTGCGGTATTCCGGAGCATCCGGAGCAGAAAACCAGGTTTCGATGGAATCGGCTATGCGTCTGCTGATGTCGGGGTAGACGAAATTCATGGTGCCGATCTGAATGGCCGAGGCCCCTACGAGAAGGAACTCCATGGCATCTTCGAAGCTCGCGATACCGCCCATACCGACAACCGGAATTCTGACGGCATTGAATACTTCCCAAACCTTTGCGAGGGCTACAGGCTTGATCGCCGGACCGGAGAGACCGCCGGTGACGTTTTTGAGAAGAGGCTTGCGGGTTCTGTAGTTGACCGCCATGCCGACAAGGGTATTGATGAGGGACACTGAATCGGCACCGGCTTCTTCGGCGGCAAGCGCTATTGAGCTGATGGAGGTGACATTCGGAGTGAGCTTGATCATGAGGTGGCGACTGGTGATCTTCCGCAGTTCGCTGACGATTTCATACGTGGCATCGCGGCTGACGCCCATAATCATGCATTCGCCCTTGACATTCGGGCAGGAAAGATTGATTTCATAGCCGTGGAGCCCGGAAACGTCATCGAGCCGCGATACCACTTCGCAGTAGTCGTCGATCGAACGGCCGGCTATGTTGACGATGACCGAGGTGCCGATGTTTCGCAGGAAGGGAACTTTTTCGGCGATGAACCTTTCCACACCAACATTTGCAAGACCGATGGCGTTAACCATACCTGAGGGAGTCTCGGCTATGCGCTGGGGCTGGTTACCCTTACGGGGTTCGAGGGAGATCGCCTTGGTGACGATCCCCCCGATTTTCGTCAGGTCACACAGGGAGCTCAACTCTTCGCCATAGGAAACGGTACCAGAGGCAAGCAGTACCGGTGAACGAAGGTCGAGCCCGCGACCAAGCGATATGGCGGCAGCCGGCTTTTTGCCTGTTGTTGTGGCTTCGTTGCTCATACGCGGTCTTTCCCTGTTCAGTTCTTCTCCCTGTTCAGATAATATGTCTCCGCGTACTCCCTGACCATCCGGTGTGTGTTGTATACCGGAGCGATGGTTGCGATTGCGTTGCGGATTTTTTTCAGCCAATTGTACGGCAGATTGCTTTCGTCGCGCTCGTAGAAGGTCGGGATGATCTGGTTTTCGAGAACATCGTAAAGCTTGTCTGCGTCGAAACGGTCCTGTTCCTCATAGTTTTCGAACACTTCGCCGTTGCCGATCGACCAGCCGTTTTCTCCGTTGTACGCTTCCGGCCACCAGCCGTCGAGTACGCTGAAATTGAGTCCTCCGTTAAGTACGGTTTTTTCGCCCGACGTACCGCTTGCTTCCATCGGCCTGACCGGGTTGTTGAGCCAGACGTCGACGCCCGAAACCATGCGCTTTGCCACGCCGAGGTTATAGTTTTCAAGAAAGATGATCTTTCCTGCGAACTGCGGCCTGCGCGAGTGCTCGACAATCTGGCGGATGTACTCCTTGCCGGCGTCGTCGTGCGGATGTGCCTTGCCGGCGAAGATGATCTGCACCGGCATGGTGGGATGGTTGATGATGCGGTTGAGCCGGTCGAGGTCCCTGAAAATGAGCGGCGCTCTCTTGTAGGTTGCAAACCTGCGTGCGAACCCGATGGTAAGCACGTCGGGCGAAAGGGTATTTTTGGCAAGCCTCGACGAATCGTACTCGGGGTACATCGAATAGGTGTGCTGATGAAAGAGCTGGTTGGCCAGGTAACGATGAATGAAGTCGATGAGATTGCGCTTCAGATGATATCGCAGCGACCAGAGGTCTTCGTTGCTGACGCGGGCGAGAACCTCTTCGGCAGCCTCCTGCGAGCTGCAGAGGGTGTCGATGCTCCGGGTGAACCGGCGCCAGAAGCGGTCGGTAGTCGGAGTGGCCCAGCTCTGGGCATGCACGCCGTTGGTTATATGGCCGATCGGCACTTCGTCTTCCGTTTTGACGCCATAGAGGTTTTTCCACATCTGCCGGGATACTTCCCCGTGCAGTCGGGAAACGCCGTTGGCCGCTCTCGAGAAGTTGAGCGCAAGAACGGTCATGGTGAAGAGCCCGTGCGGGTTGTTCGCATCTTCGGATCCGAGCAGCATCATCTCATCGAAACTGATGCCGCATTCCCTGACGTAGTGATCGAAGGTGTAGTGCATCATATCGCGCGAGAAGCGGTCGTGACCGGCAGGCACCGGCGTGTGCGTGGTGAAGACGCAGCGGTTTTTGACCTTCAGGCGGGCCTGTTCGATCGGAGTGCCGGCGGCAAGCTCCCTGGAGAGCAGTTCGAGCGTCAGAAATGCCGAGTGTCCTTCGTTCATGTGATAGACCGCAGGGTTGATGCCGAGCGCGTCGAGCAGCTTGACCCCGCCGATGCCGAGCACGATTTCCTGGTTGATTCGCATGTTCTGGTCGCCGCCGTAAACCCTGCAGCAGATGTCGCGGTAGTGCGATTCGTTTGCAGGAATGTTGGTGTCGAGCAGATAGAGCGTGGCCCGGCCAACCTTGAGCCTCCATGCCTGCGCGAAAACTTCGCTCTGGGCGATGCTGACGGAAATAATGAGATCCTTGCCGTCCGGACCGGTAACCTTTTCGATCGGCAGGCTTTCAGGATATTGCAGCGGGTAATCCTCGAGCTGCCAGCCGTCGTGGTTGAGGTACTGGCGGAAATAACCTTCCTTGTAGAAAAGCGTGATTCCTACAAAGTTGATGCCGAGGTCGCTGGCGGATTTGATGTGGTCTCCGGCCAGCACGCCGAGCCCTCCCGAGTAGATCCTGACGCTTTCGTGAATACCGAATTCGGCGCAGAAGTAGGCAACGGGATTTTCGACGAGCTCGGGAGTATTCCTTGCTGCCCAGGTGTCGGTTTCGGCCATGTAACTGCGGAAACGCGCAGCGACCCGTTCGGTTTTCTCACCGAGGTCGCAATGAAAGCGCGCCTGCAGTTCGTCGTTCGATATATGGCGGAGCAGTTCGATTGGGTTGTGGTTGACCCTCTCCCACAGTATGGGCGAAAGTTCCCTGAATATTTCTTTGGCTTCAGTATCCCAAGACCACCAGAGGTTTCTTGTGAGTTCCTTGCAGGAGGATACGGTTTTGCGCATGGCTTCGATGTTGTGATAATGAATTGCGAATGGGTTCCGGATGTGTCTCAGGAAAACCTGTTTTCTTTTTCTTCACGGCCTTCCGGAACCGATGTATTGAATAAAAATATGGCTTAATTTAGTCTTTTAGTCTGTAAAACCGCAATCCGCATGATGTGATTCACAAAAGAGTAACTGTAGCGCATATTTCGGACATTCATCTTGCCGGAAACAACGACCGCCGAACAATCTCCATGCTCGGAAGAATGCTGGATCATTTTTCGGCGATCGG
>VGGK01000002.1 GCA_016868665.1 Chlorobiota bacterium | reverse complement strand
TTTTGCCACTGGGCGAATAGCTTCGGCCTGCATTCGCCGTGTTCTGCACTCCGGTTTCGTCTCCCCAAATAATCGTTGCCCCCTCTTGTTGTGCCCGTTCTTTGATGGCAGGGAACTCATGGGTCAGCCATTGTTCTACTGCCTGTGGATTTCTTTCATACGCTCGTTCTACCGGGCGTTGTGGAGTCATACCCCATCGCTTCAGATACTCGCCGACCGTTCGCAATGCCAGGGTGATGCCAAATTTTTTCTGGATAAGTTCACGCACGCCTATTCTCTCCCACAGTACAAACGGCATTTTAAGCTGATCGGGAGTATGATCACGAATAGTGTTTACAATGGCGGCGCATTGCCAAGGCTTCAGAAGCATTTGTTCGCCTTGGCGCCGACCACGACGTCCAAGTTCAAGCGCTTCATAGCCCCCGTTTGAAAACGCTTGACACCATTTGACAACATGTTGGCGTGAAACATCAAGCGCCTTGGCCGTTGCTCGTTGAGTAAACCCGTTTTTGAATACCATGTCAACGGCTTTAATGCGAAGCAGTTTCTGTTGATCAGTTGTATATGATCGTGCATCATTTATTTTCATAATTGCTAATATAGCAATTATGTATAAAATGTCACCTATTTGTGTGCCGGATTAATAATCACATGAAAAATGCTTTTGCAGTCAAGCCATATTTTACTACATTTATCTATGAATTTCTTTTAATGCAAAAAGAAACAGAGAAAAATGAGTAAGATATCAGGCGCTTTTACACAATGGGCTGAAGCCTATGGACGCTTTGTTGAAATATTTACTGACGGACACTGGTGGGTAACCGGTGATTGTATGGAAAATGTGGGTAAAACAACAAAACGCCTCCTGCGGAATGCATATCCATATATTTATGGCGGGGGATCTTCTGTTGATATCAAGGGATCATCTCCAGATAAGGGAGGTTATGCAACACCGACAAAAGAAATCAAAAGACGATTCGAGTGACATAAAGAGCCTGTTTTATCCTATGGCATTTCGTTTAAAGCTTTAGCGGTAAAACCTTTAATAATTTCAAGGATAAGCTTGGTGCACTTGAAATTATTAAAGGTTTTACCGCTTTTAATGCGTATTCACACCCAAGCGGCGTATAATATGACTTTTAGAAATTAACGTATCAATTGGACAGCTTGCCGTAATATTGCTCCAAAGACTCCTGCACCTCTTCTGCCTCATTTATAACTTCAAACGTTTTATTTTTTGCACTCTCGAGCCATAAGGACTCAACAAGCAGTTCCGCAACATCTGAACGATTTATCCATCCGTTCCATATCCTGTCGCCTTGGTCAACGTGAAGCCTGAATTGCAGCGGGTCTCCATCCTTCAACCCTCCCGGTCTTACAATCGTGTAACTCCGGTTCTCACGGGAAAACAACGATCTGACATGCTCTTCGGCAGCATACTTCATGGAGAGCACTCCCGCAAAGAGATTGAGCGGGTGATACCACTTCGTTACGGCAATGGAACTGACAAGTCCGAAATGCCTGACACCTGCTTTTGCCGCCTCATCCGCAAGTCGCATCACACCGTCCCGATCTACTTCCGACGGAGAGGCCTCTCCTGAAACAGAGCTTGAGCCAAGAGCTGATATAACCGCATCGCATCCCTTTACGGCAGCCGCCACATCTTCAGTGTTCTGCACACGACCAGTAACTACCTCAACCGAATCGTCGAACCGTGACGCCTTTTCGGCCGATCTTACGAGAACCCTAACCGGAATACCGTAATGCTGAAGACGCTTTACCACCCACTGGCCGGTTTTTCCGGTAGCACCGGCGACAAGAACTTTTCCTGTATATAACGACTCTTTTTTCATGGTCAGCAACTCCGGATATACTTTTACACCATTTTATTTTAAATCTGTATAAATAGTAAACCTCTTCAGTCCCAAGAAAGTTTCCCTTATTTAAAGGCATTTTCATTACTTTTCACATAAAGCGCGCTCTTTTTCTGCGGTTTATCCTTTTCATCACCTCGCAGCCCGCCCTTCAGTGCCCGGCACACGGAACGGCCTGCAACAATCGCATGTCCCGGAATGAACAAGTACCGATCAGTTTTAAGCATCTTCCTGCTGGCAGCAAGCTGTACCAGCGCTTCAACAAGCTATGCGGCCGACCCAGAGGCTCTCCGGATGCTCATGAACAAGCGCAGCGAATGGGAAGCGCTGCGGAAATCGAATCCGTCGCTTTTCGTCGACCTGAAAAAAGCTGAACTCGACGATGCAAACCTCAAGGGAACGAACCTGAGCAATGTATCGCTCGTACGAGCCGAGCTGAGCGGAGCTAACCTCGACAAGGCAAACCTGCAGCGTTCTGATCTTTCCATGGCATTCATTAAAAAAGCCGACCTGAAAGAAACGGATCTCGACGAAGCGTCGCTCGTCAAGGCCAATCTGAAAAACTCCTTCATGAAAGGAGCCTCCTTACGAAAAGCAAATCTTCAGGGCGCGAACCTGAGATGGGCCATACTGGAAAATGCCGACCTATCCCAAGCGAATCTTTCAGGCACAGTGCTGTTCGAAACCAGTTTGCAGAACGCCAATCTGAAAGGCTCGAACTTCAAGGGCGCCACCTTTCTCGATAAGGCCGACCTGAACGGAGCCCTTGTATCAAACAATACCATAACCCCGTCCGGAGAAAAAGCCTCCGGAAGCTGGGCATCGCTTCGCAATGCCCGCTTCTTACGCGAACCCGAATCGGCGCCTCCTGTTTATGATGCCGTGCGTCCCGAACCGAGCTTTCTGAAAGAACCTGCACATCAAAACCCGGTACAAACGGAAAAAAACGCAACTCAGAATAAGGAAAAAAAGCAGGAACTGCCGGTCGGGGATGTCGAGTCCTGGAACGACATGCGGCAACAGAACCCGGAAATGCCTGTTATTCTTAAAGCCGAGAAACTTGAAGATGCTGAACTCAAAGGGGTAAATCTGAAACAGGCCGCAATGGCCGGTTCTGACTTCGAGGACGCAAACCTTGACGATGCAGTTCTGGAGGGCGGCGATTTCAGCGGATCGAACTTCCAGAAAGCCGACATGAAGGGGGCGAAACTGCATGGCGCAAAGCTGCACAAAGCGAACTTCGACCGGACCTTTCTGAAAGAAGCGGATCTCAGCGGCGCGGACCTCTCAGGAGCGAACCTTTATGGCGCGATGCTCTCAGGGGCAAATCTGCGGGGAGCGAACCTGACCGGAGCTTCGCTTTTCGATGCGGACCTTGAAGAAGCCGACCTCTCCGGCGCGGTGCTCAAAGACGTCTCCATGATGGATGCCAATCTGAATAATGCCGTGATAACCCCGGAAACCATTCTGCCATCCGGAAAAACGGCTACTGCCGACTGGGCGGTTCAGAGAGGAGCGATTTTCAGAAAACCCTGATAAACGGAATGTGGCTCTAACGAGAACCGGGTATCGATATCCGGAACTCCGCTGCCCCCTTCCGAAACAGGCAAACACGCTACAGTATGGCAAACATTCTCGTTTCAAGCTACTACAGCAGATGGGACCTGGCTGAACACGAAGGACGCATAGCCGTCTATGACTCCGACAACCAGTTGATCGACAACAGGATATTCAGGGATCCAGCGGAGTTTCAGGTGGTCGTCAGCATGCTCCGCCACGACACCCCTCTCTGGTATGACACGCAGGCCTGCCATCTTCGCGCGGGAACAGAACCTGCAGGAGAGAGTGACGAGAACAGATAACGGAACAGTTAACGCTGTTTTTCCGTATCCGGAAGCTGAGGAAACCGCTTGCGATGTAAAAAATGCTGGAATATATCGGCCTTCCGTATATTGGGGTCGGAAGCCTCGAGAAGATGTTTTTTTCCTGTACGCGTCGTAACTTCGATCGTGCCGTCGCTATGCACCTGTGTCACTTTCCAGAACTTATCAACTACGTAGTGGTACTCCTCCCCATGCGCAAGAGGATATACCTGCTTCGCCCTTGGTCCGGGGCAAAAAGAACTTTTGGGTTTATGGTAAACGATGGCATCGCCGACCCTGAACTGCAGCATCTCGACCTCCTTCCGGCTTAAGAACCGGCTTCTTGTATTGATTGGCTAAACGGTTAATTTACAATTAACGATTGCCAATTGAAAAAACTATTTTTTCGGAATAGATCGAAAATGAACCCGGTCTTGCGCATCACGTCAATGCCGCTCTGCAAACCGTATCAAGAGCCTGTCTCCATCGATTTCCGCTCCGGCGGTCTGAAGGGTCGCAAGCACCTGCGGCAGCACGACATTTCTTCGGTGATTACCTATCCGGATACTGAGCTCATCGCCGCTTTTGCTCAGATGTATCTGCTCTCCGGGAATTCCCGGCAGATAGAGTTCGAGTGAAAATCCGTTCGGGACAGGCTTCACCTCGAAGGTTGCGTGCCTGTAGTAAACCTGCGAAGGATCTTCGTCATGGCAGAGATACTGTTTCAGCTTTTCAAGTGTTTCCAGCCCGCATATTTCGCGGGAGTAAAGAGGAACCTCCTTGACCGGCAACGGGCTGAAATTATCGATGATTTCCCGGCGGTAGATCTGCTGGTTCTCTTTCCAGAAAGTGAAATAGGGATCAGTGACCTCGGGTGGAATGATTCTGTTTGCGATTACGAGATCGACGGAAATATTGTACAGGCTCAGGTAGGCATGGGCACGAAGAGACTCCTTGATAACCATTTTTTCAGGATTGGTAACCAGCCGCACCGATGTCACAGTATTGTCGGTAAGTATCCTGCCAAGGGCCTCGATTTTTTCGTAGAACTCATACGGCACATTCATAAGCTCCCTGTCGGGCAGAGAAAAACCGGCAAGCGGTCTGAAGAGAGGCTCGACCAGCGGACGAAGATAGAGCGCAACTTTTTCCATAGGCTTGTACAACCTTCGCATATACCAGCCGCTCACCTCAGGAATGCTTAAAAGCCGCAGTGCGGTTCCAGTCGGGGCTGAATCGATGATAAGCACATCGTAATTTCCTTCACGGTGATGGCGAAAAACCCTTACCAGCCCGAAAATCTCATCCATACCCGGCAGAATAGCAAGCTCTTCTGCCTGAACGGCATCGAGTCCCCTTGCCTGAAGCACTTCGGTAATATAACGCTTTACAGTGCCCCAGTTCTGTTCGAGCTCCTGCAACACATCGAGTTCGGCGCCATACAGTTTATCGCAAACCGGTTTTGCTTCATGCCCGAGAGGCATATCGAAACTGTCAGCGAGGGAATGGGCGGGATCGGTGCTCAGCACAAGAGTTTTATAGCCGAGCTCTGCACAACGCAGACCGGTTGCGGCCGCCATCGAAGTCTTTCCTACTCCTCCTTTGCCTGTCATGAGAATAAGCCTCATAAACACCCCTGAATCCATTTAGTTCAGACGGGACACCTTATGCAGTTATAACCCGAGGTGACGCTTTATCAGTTTACATCCTACACCTGCTCCATGACGCTGATGGAGCATAACATCGAAAGATATGGCCGCTATGGGGCCGTCTCCTGAAGAATTTTCACGGAAAGAGAATCGCCAAGATCAGCAGCCTTCTTGAAATCCTCTTTTGCTCCCGCACTATCACCCAGTTTTTTTTTTGCCATGCCGCGATTGTAATATGCTTCTGCATTATCCGGCAGAACGGAAATAACGCTTGTCATATCCGTGACAGCTCCCTTGAAATCCCCAAGCGCCGCCCTTGCATAGGCCCGGTTATTATATGCCTCAACAAGTCGCGAATTCAGAATCAGTGCTTTATCGTAATCGGCTATTGCTCCCCTGAAATCGCCGGAGACAACCAGTGCATTGCCTCGATTGTACCATGCCGCATCGTATCGCTGGTCACGCTCAAGCGCAAGCGTATAATCCCTGATTGCGCCTTGCAGGTCACCGGCCATGCTTCTGGCAAGCCCCCTGTTGTTGTAGGCGCCGGCCAGTCGGGGATTGAGCTCTATAGCCCGGGTATAATCAGCAATAGCTCCCTTATAATCACCAAGCCCCGATCTGGCAGTCCCTCGATTGTTATAGAATTCGGGAATCGTCGGGTCAAGCGATATTGCCGACGAAATATCCTCGACCGCACCCTTGAAATCCCCGAGAGCCGCACGTGCGAATCCCCGATTATTGTAAGCGCCCAGCAGGGAAGGATCGATTTTGAGGGCCTTGGTGTAATCGGTTATCGCACCCGATATATCGCCTCCGAGAGACTTTGCCAATCCCCTGTTATAATACGCCCGTGCATTACCCGGATCAAGCATAAGCGCCTTGCTGAAAGCATCGATCGCCTCTTTCACGCGCCCCTGACCACCCTGCTCGATACCGGACTCAATATAATCCTGTACCGTCTGGGCATACCCCATCGCAACACCGAACAATGCAAGCAGAACGGCAAAAACAGCCCCCCTGTGAATAATATTCATTCTATATCAATAATAACCCCGAGCAATTCCGCCACACCATCTTCGGTAAAGTAAAGAACCGGCGAAAAACAACATGTACCTTTCTCTCTGAAAAGCTGACCCATACAGCCGGAAAGCAATGCCAGAAGCGGACTTAGCGCCTTATTTGCATATTTAATAAATTATTCCCTATCTTTAAACTTGTAGAGTTACCGGATAACCGATGAATTTTTATTCAATACACCTGTTCTTCCTTGTCGAAGTTGTTTAAGGGACAGTGTTCTAAACCTTAGCATTATGAGACATCAAAATCGTTTTTTCTCACTTGCACTTCTTACCGCAATGACCGGGTTTGTGATCTCAGCCTGCCTGACAATCATGCCCGCATCAGTTCTAACAAAACTTACTGACGCAACGTTTCTTCTGCCGATAGCACATGCATCATCCGGAAACGGAACAAATGCCGCCGAAAACTTCATGCTCGTCTCCGAAGGCAAAGCATCATATTATGCGAACCAGTTCCACGGAAGGAAAACGGCAAACGGCGAAACATTCAACATGAACGAACTGACCGCCGCACATCGTACGCTGCCTTTCGGTACATGGGTAAGAGTCACCAACATGCGAAACGGAAAAGATGTTATCGTTCGCATCAACGATCGCGGCCCATTCATTAAAGGACGCGTGATCGATTTATCCAAACAGGCGGCAAAGGAGCTCGGCATGATGAATGCCGGAACTGCCAATGTACGTGTAGAAGCTATCGACCCGTCGTCAGAAGAGCACCCCGGCTGATCATTCATCATCAGTCTTTCCTCTCGCTTTAAGGAAAGCAGGAGTTGAGCAAACAGGGACAAAACCCGCAGTACGCGGCTTCCGGCAGCCTTAAGCTGAACAGCAATCCGAATTGATCATGAAGTTCTCCGGACTCGAGATATCAACACTGATTACAGCAATCTTTTTTGCCTGCGGCTGTCGCGTTAATGCAACCGCCGCAGAAAGGGCGGATTCTGGAACGGTATTTCATGTTGACGAAGGCCGGGCGTCGTATTATGCCGACAGCTTCCACGGAAAAAGAACTGCAAACGGAGAAACATTCCGCTTGCAGGAATACACTGCCGCCCACCGTTCACTCCCGTTCGGCACAACTGTCAGGGTCACCAATCTCAATAACGGCAGAAATGTAACGGTGCGGATCAACGACCGAGGGCCGCATCTGAAAAACCGGATCATCGATCTCTCTCCTGCCGCAGCCAGGAATATCGGCATTCTCGGCAAGGGCACGGCACGCGTACGCATCGAGTCCCTGAACTGAATCACCCGTTTTTTCTGAAAACCATCACCAGTGCAGAGGAATCTTCAGGATTGAACGCCCTTCCGTCGAATCCGCCGCTGACGCGTTCTGAAGTAAAACCCGCATCTTCGTAAAGCCGGCAATATTGGGCGGAAGTCGCCGGATAAAGCGGAAATTGTTCGATGAAAAGCGTCGAATCCCCTTTCACGAGCGAAAACCCGAACAATACCTGCTCTTCTGATATGGCGGAGTATCGGCGATGAAAGGTTGTCTGGCCGTCATCGAGTACTTTTACGGGAAAAACGAACTCTTCTCGTCCGACAATGGCCTCCCGGTTCACCACCTGAAACACCCAGCAACCGCCCGGAGAAAGAAGCGCGTATACTGACGCAGCAAACCTTGAACGCTTATCCGGAAGCAGATGCGAAAGCACGTTGCCTATGGAATACACCAGCCTGAACGGACCCTCCAGACTCCCGACTTCTGCCATATCCATGCAGCGAAACGACGCATCGGGACAGGACGACGAGGCCACTTCGATCATACGGCTGTCGAGGTCGAGCCCGCAGGCGGCATACCCCTGACGCGCAAACCGGCAGCAGTAATGCCCCGGGCCGCAACCAATATCGAGCACCGCACTGTCTCGCGGCCCGGCATACCCCTTCAGAAAGGAAAACACATCTTCCCTGAAAGGAAAAACCTGTTCGTAACATGTAGCGAATTCAGAGTAGAACGACATAAAGCAGTTCCGGCTGAGGGTTCAAGGATAATGCCGACTTGCATCAATGCTGCGGCCAACATGCGCAAGAAAGAAAAAGCGGCTGAGTAAAAAAAGAAGGTTCTGAAGCAGAATATTATATGCGAATAACCGGAAAAGAGCCCGCGTTCACTCCATTACTTTTTCGAAAAGCGGGCTCATGTTGACGGAAACCTCGCTATTGCTCTGACTTGATCATTTCGATATCGAGAACAATGTCAACCTCGTTGCCGATCGTCACACCACCAGCATCGAGAGCCTTGTTCCATGTAATGCCGAAATCCTGCCTGTTGATCCGGGCAGTCGCCGTGGTACCTCGCCTTGTCTTGCCCCAGGCGTCACGGATTTCCCGGGAAAACGGATCGACATTCAGCACGACCTCCCTGGTTGTTCCATGCATGGTCAGGTTACCTGTTACTTTCAGCCTGCCGTCGGCTGACCTGATCCATTTCTTCGAAACGAACGTTATGTTCGGATATTTTGCAACATCGAAAAAATCCGCTCCACGCAGATGGTCGTCGCGCTTCTGCACATTCGTATTGATCGACGAAGCATCTATGCTTGCCGAAACCCTGGAAGCCGTGATATCCCGGTCGTCAAGATCGACCGTTCCGCTGAAGCGAGTAAAACTGCCCCTGACGTTGGAAACCATCAGGTGCTTCACCGAAAACCCGACGTTCGAATGGTCCTGATCGATCTTCCAGGTCGAAGCAAGGGCAAAATCCGGCATGAAAAGCGCGATACCGAGCGCGCAAATACTCACAAACCTTTTCATAGCGCTATTTATTTTAATTATCGGGACTTCTGTTTTTCCGGAGAGGGTCCGGAAAGGGCACAACATTATTAACAATAGTTAATAACAAAAAAAAACCCAAGGAAAAACGGAACGTCAATCAGGGACATAAAACCAAAATATCTCTTTAAGTATATCTTAAGCCCTTTTCACCCTGATCCATTACTTCCCGATGCAGAATCGATCGAATATCACGTTGAGCACCTCCTCGCTGACCACCTTGCCGGTGATCTCGCCGACGTAGTCGAGAGCCGAGCGGAGTTCGAAGGCGATGAGTTCTGTACCTGCATAGGCTCCGAGCAGTTCGAGGGCGTTCTGCAGGGAATCGCCTGCGTTGCGAAGCGTGACGTAGTGGCGGAGGCTGGTGACAAGCACGCTGGCGTCGTGCAGCTTGTCGAGTCCTTCGACCATACCGCTCATCAGTCCGAGCAAGCCGTCGATCCCCTCGCCTCGCTTGGCCGAAACTCCTGCGACTTTACAGCCGGTCTCTTTCTGCAGCTTGAGAATGCGCTCTTCGGCGTCCGGAGCAAGGTCGGTCTTGTTGGCGATGACGATGAGTTCTGCCTGACAGTAGGTGTCATGGAATTCACGCATAACTCCCACTTCATTCAGATAATCCTGCCGGCTTATGTCGAGCATGTAGAGAATCAGGTCGGCCTCGCCGATCTTTCTGTAGCTCCTGCCGATGCCTTCCCGCTCGATCTCCTCGTCGGATTCCCGGAGTCCGGCAGTGTCGGTGAGGCGGAACATTGTCTTTTCGTGTACGAAGCACTCTTCGATGTAGTCGCGCGTGGTGCCAGGCATGTGGCTTACGATGGCGCGCTCTTCGCCGAGCAGGGTGTTGAGCAGGGTTGATTTGCCCGCATTGGGCTTACCGACGATCACCGTAGCGACCCCTTCGCTGAGCAGTCGACCGTGCTGGTAAGAGTCCACGAGTTTCTGCACCTCCTTCTGAAGCAGCAAAAGCTGTTCTTTAAGCTCTCCGCGGCTCTGGAATTCCACATCTTCCTCGCTGAAGTCGAGTTCGAGTTCGAGCAGAGCGCAGGATTCGAGCAGCTTCTGACGCAACTGGTCGAGCTTGAGTGAGAGGTTGCCCTGCATCTGATTAACTGCCGTGCGGTAGGCGGATTCGGTGCGGGCATGGATCATCTCGCCGATCGCTTCAGCCTGAAGGAGATCGATACGGCCGTTCAGAAACGCCCTTCGGGTAAACTCGCCCGGTTCAGCCGGACGGCATCCCGCTTCGTACAGCGCCTGCAGGAGATGGCGCACCACAACCGGACCTCCGTGGCAGCTGAACTCCACCATATCTTCACGTGTAAAGGAGTTTGGTGAACGGAAGACCAGCGCGACAACCTCGTCGACCAGCCCGTCTCGATCGTAGACCCTGCCGAAATGCGCAACGAAACCTTTGGAATCATCGAACCGGAAATCAGGATTTCCGGATTTCCGGAACACCTTGCCGGCAATGTCGAGCGCCCCTTGGCCGCTCAAGCGGATAACGGCAAGCGCGCCTGCTCCTACAGGGGTTGCTATGGCCGCTATCGGATCTTCCTGGATGACGGGTTGCTGGTGCTGATCTGGCATGGCGGTGAGGTGGTGGGTGGTGAAGAAAATTACAACGGACGGACGACGATCTGATCGACAAGAATGTCGTCCGGCAATTCAACAGTCTGGACGATGATCCGTGCGATCTGGTTCGGGTCCATGCGTTTTGGTGACGATATGCCTGCGCGATCGAAAAAGGCGGTATTGGTGGAACCGGGATTGATTGCGCATACGCGGATGCCGTACTCGCGAAGCTCCTCCATGAGTGCCTCGGAAAAGCCGTTCAGACCGAATTTCGAGGCGCAGTAAGCCGTTCCGCCCTTGAATCCCCGCTTGCCTGCGACGGAAGAGACGTTCACGATAGTGCCGGAACGCTGCAGCTTCATCTGCGGTACGACCTCGCGGGTACAGAGAAACGCTGCGGTAAGGTTGACGCCGATAACCGCTGCCCATGCTTCCGTCGTGAGCGTATCGATGTTGCCGAAAAGACCTGAGCCGGCATTGTTCACAAGCAGATCGATCTGCGAGGCTCCCTCCCGGATGGAACGGAATGCATATGAAATATCGCCGACAAGGGAGAGATCGGTCCGGATCCAGCGGAAGCTCTCATGCGAAAGCGTCGGCTCCCTGCGGCAGAGACCGTAGACTACTGCGCCTTTTTCAAGCAGAGTTTCGGAGATGTAGAGGCCGATTCCGGAACTCGCTCCGGTAACAACTGCGATACGGTTCTGGAGGTTCATGCCGGAATATGGTTGAATGTGACGGAAATCCGCTCTGACAATACAGCAGAAATATAGAGAAGAAATGGTAACTTTGGCACACAACTGACGGCAAATGACTGACCAGAGCAAAACCATGACCCAATCCATCGAATCGCTGAAAGCATCCATCCTGAATCCCGAATGCCGCGACCTCTCCGACCGTTTCCGGCGCGTGGTCAACCTGGTCAAGGTTTTACGCAGTGAGTGTCCGTGGGACCGAAAACAGACAAAAGAGTCGCTGGCTCACCTGCTTCTGGAGGAGAGCTACGAACTGATTCACGCCATCGACGAAGGCGACGAAAGCGAACTGAAAAAAGAGCTTGGCGACCTTTTTCTGCACATCTGTTTCCAGGTTGTGCTTGCCGAAGAAGCGAAGTCGTTCAAGTTCGAAGAGGTGTTCGACGCACTGTGCGAAAAGCTCATCAGCCGCCATCCCCACGTGTTCGGCAAAACCGTGGCTGAAACCGAACAGGCTGTGCTGAAGAACTGGGAGACGCTGAAAATGAAGGAAGGTCGTAAAAGCCTGCTCGACGGCGTGCCGAAAGCGATGTCGGAACTGCTTCGCGCTTACCGGGTGCAGAAAAAAGTTGCCGGAGTCGGCTTCGACTGGAAAACAGGCGACGAGGTGCTCGAAAAGCTTGCCGAAGAGATAGCCGAGCTGAAAGACGCTGCAACGTCAGAAGAGCGGGAGGAGGAGTTCGGCGACCTGCTCTTCACCATCGTCAACTACAGCCGCTTCATCGGCGTGAACCCCGAGGATTCGCTCCGAAAGGCTACCGGCAAGTTCATGTCGCGTTTTGCCGTCCTGGAGCATGAGGTGCAGGCCTCGGGCCGCCCCTGGGAGGAATACAGTTCGGCAGATCTCGACAAGCTGTGGAACAAGGCGAAAAACGCTGATCGCTGAACTGTCGCAGAAACTCTCCCGCTCGCAGGACATACTCCTCGTTAGCGCCGTGGCTGCCGGTGAAGGTAACTGCGCAACAAGGCACTCCTGCATCGGCAAGCTTCGCAACGTCACGCTTGAACGCCGTTTCGGTATAAAGTGGATCGCGGCTGCCGCGGGCGAAATGAACAAGTCCCATCCTGCCGAGCCCATCAAGTTCAGGTGGAATATCGCCGCCGAGCAGCATCACTGCGCAGACAGCGTGACGACCGAGTACGGCAGCGCGACTGGCCATGGCGGCCCCCTGGGAAAAGCCGTGCAACACGAGCGGACCCGACGATCCGCAATGCCGCATCGCTTCGTCGAGGACCGCATCGACATAAGCCGCGTTCTCGACGATGCGCAGATCCCTCTGGTGCGAAGTCATCCAGCTTGCGCCGGACGCCCCTTTGGCGTTACGGAAACGATGGAGCGCTTCTATGGAGCAGAGAGACCAACCGGATGAACCGGCAATGGAGACAAGCCTCGTCATTTCGTCTTCAGCAGTTTCGCCGTATCCGTGGAACCCTGCAAGCAAAGGCACAGGAGCAGTTCCACCTGACGGACGGAGCAGATAACGTCCGTGAACGGCGGTTTTAAGCAGATGTGCTGATACATCGTTCATGGCGGAAAGAGAAAACCGTCGTCTGAACGACTGCGTGCATGCGCAGCCGCTCGGACGACGGTATAGCCCGTTTACGACTCGATAAGCTTCAGGATGCCGCGCATGGGAATGGCTGCCCAGTCAGGCCTGTTGTTCAGTTCGTAGTTCAGCTCGTAAACCGCCTTGTTCATGAGATACCCCCGCAGCAGATGCTCGCGCTGTGCGGCTTCATCGGGAACGATCTCATACCCTTTCGCTGTGCTGAAGTAGGCGTCCACGAAATGCTGGCCGACATAGTAGCTCCACCGTTCGGCCCACGGCTGAAGGCGCAACACGTCCTCCTGCCGGATGACAGGATTGTTCTGCATCAGCACATTGAATGCGGCGTAATCGAACGAACGCATCATGCCGGCAACGTCGCGGAAAACCGAACGCTTGATCTTGCGCTCGGAGAGCGGCCGGGCCGGCTCGCCTTCAAAATCAATGATGACGAAATCGTTGCCGGTATAGAGCACCTGACCAAGGTGATAATCGCCGTGAATGCGCACCTTGAGCGTATCGATCTTTTCTTCCCTGATGGGGTCGAACTGCTGCAGAATCTTCTTCTGTCCGGCAATGAGCTGTATGGCCAATTCAGCGCTCTCACCGGTCATGGATCCCACGATTTCCTTCAGAAGAATCATGGCCCGCTTCACCTGCTCGCACATCGCCTGGTAGATGGAGCGCTGATAGAGCGTGGTGAATGGTTCGGGTGCAAACTCGAACTGGTCGGTTATCGATGCGAGGGCAATATGCATCTCGGCTGTCCGTTCAGCGAGCGTTTCAACCATGCCGAGCCAGGTTCCGCCTATCAGCTCCTGCATGGCAGGCGGAATTGCGACCGGATTGCCGCTGAGCCCGTGAAGGGGAGGCAGTTCCATGCCGCACTGCATCCTGGAAAGTACATCCTCGTAATATCGCTGCACATAATCGAGCGACAGCTTCCATGCATCCCCTTCATTGCGTACATAGTTCTGCAGGATGCCGATTGAGTAACGGTTCGTCCGGTTCTGGACGTAGTCAAGCGTGCCGAGATAGTCGGGAAGATGCCTGAAAGTCGTTTTCTCAGTCAGAGCACGGCACATTTCAACTTCCGGAGAGATCCCCGTTTCGATTTTCCGATAGAGTTTAAGGCAGAGATCGTTCCGGTAGCGGACAGATGTATTGCTCTGTTCGTTGCCAAGAAGCTTCGGCTCGGATGAGGACGGCTCATCGAAACAGAACGCATCGAACGCTTTGCCTTTAATGCCGCTGACGTTGCCGAGCTTTCCTTTCCATTCCGCGCAGCCGGTAACGAGATGAAAGAGATGTCCGAGAAAGCTCTGTTCATAGGTAGCATCGCACAGATAACCCTCTTCGTCGCCGATAGCGATTCTGGCGATCACACGCTTGTAGAAATTGTCTTCGGTCCGGCTTATCGAGGCTTCCGGCACGAAACAGACCGGCAGCTGGTAGCGTTCGTTCTCGCCGCTGGAGTAACTCACCTCCGTTATCAGCAGCTTGGCCCGTTCCATACCCTCGACCGGAATGGTATCGACAATCGCGATGCGGATGATGGTTCTGGCCTTGCCGCCGAACCAGCGGCTGCAGGCGAAATAGTCGGGCAGTATGCGGGCTTCGAGATTCTCGCGGTTCTTTCCCGTGAAGAGACTCTGCCAGCGGGCAGGTCTGGCGAACGGCCTGTCAAGATAGTGCCGGCCTTCCGCTTCGCTGCTCTCCCGAACAAGCCTGAGCCAGAAGTAACCATAAGCTCCGAGTGCCACCATATACGGAGTCTGGCGGATTTTCGGAAACCGGTTAAGACTGAACACCTCTTCAGGGACGCATCCCTGATACTTCGACAGATCTATCGTCACCGCCTGGGCGTTTCGCGAAAGGTTGATGACGGCAAGCATGGTCTCGTCCTCGAAGGTGCGGGTGAAAATAAGCACCTTCGGGTTGCTGACTTCGAGAAATTCGATGTTCCCCCGACTGAGCGATTTGTACCGGCGCGCCGTCGATATGACATGGCGCATCCACCAGAGCAGCGAGTTCACGTTGCTCTCCTGAACCTCGACGTTCACCGCCTCGTAGTGGTACTCCGGATCGATGATGACAGGCAGGAGAAGCTGCTGGGGATTGGCGCGCGAAAAGCCCGCGTTACGGTCCGAGTTCCACTGCATGGGTGTACGGACGCCGTCGCGGTCGCCGAGGTAGTAGTTGTCGCCCATGCCGATCTCGTCGCCGTAATAGAGCACGGGAGTTCCGGGAAGCGAAAGCAGCATGATATTCATCAGCTCGATGCGCCTCCGGTCGTTGGACATCAGCGGGGCAAGCCTGCGACGGATGCCGAGGTTGATGCGGGCCTTCGGGTCGTTGGCATAGACGCGGCGCATGTAGTCGCGCTCCTCGTCGGTCACCATCTCGAGCGTCAGCTCGTCGTGATTGCGCAGAAAGGATGCCCACTGGCAGCTCTCGGGAATTTCAGGGGTCTGGTCGAGAATATCGAGAATGGGAAAGCGGTCCTCTGTCGCAAGCGCCATGTACATCCTCGGCATGAGCGGGAAATGGAAGTTCATATGGCACATGTCGCCATTACCAAGATACGCCGCGGAATCCTCCGGCCACTGGTTCGCTTCGGCAAGCAGCATCCGATTGGGAAACTTCTCGTCCACATGGCTGCGCAACTTGCGCAGGAACTCGAAAGTCCGGGGCAGGTTTTCGCAATTGGTGCCTTCGGCCTCGTAAAGGTAGGGCACGGCATCGAGACGCAGCCCGTCGACGCCCATACCGAGCCAGAAGTCGAGCACATCGAAGAGCGCCTTGTGCACCGCCGGGTTCTCGAAGTTCAGGTCTGGCTGGTGGTGGAAGAACCGGTGCCAGAAATACTGTCCGGCAACCGGATCGTAGGTCCAGTTCGATGCCTCGAAATCCTGGAAAATAATTCGGGTTTCGCCGTACTTGTCCGGAGTATCGTTCCAGACGTAAAAATCACGTTCCGGAGAACCTTTTGGCGCACGTCGAGCGCGCTGGAACCATGCGTGCTGGTCGGACGTGTGGTTCACCACCAGCTCGGTGATCACCTTGAGACCCCGCTGATGAGCTTCGTCGAGAAATTCCCTGAAGTCGTTGATCGTGCCGTAATCGGGATTGACGGTCATATAATCGGCAATATCGTAGCCGTCATCGCGTAGCGGCGAAGGGTAGAACGGAAGCAGCCAGATGGCGGTGACGCCAAGGCTTTCAAGATAGCCGAGTTTCTGGCGCAGGCCCTGGAAATCGCCGATGCCGTCGTTGTTGCTGTCGGCAAATGTCTTGACATGCGCTTCGTAGATGATGGCGTCTTTGTACCAGAGCGGTTCGGGTTGATACATGGTTGATTCGTTAAAATCTGAAAATTGAATTATTGAAGAAAAACAAGTTCTCTCGTCACGACGTGAAACTCATCCTGAATATATGGGCAGGCATAACCGCCGGGTTCAGTTCGACGTAGTTCCACTCGCCGTGCCAATCGTAGCTCCTGCCGCCGAGCAGTTCGTCCACCCTGTAACTGCTGTCGGAGGCGATACCGAACCGTTCAAGAGGAAAACGCAGCCAGCCGCCCTGCGTGTTGGAATGATCGAGGTTGACCACGCAGAGAATAATGTTCCTTTCATCAACGGAATGCTTGACGTACCCGATAAGCCACTCATGCTCGTGGTTCGCCGACGAATCGATGCGCACGAAAGCTATGTTCGAGGTCTGCTGCAATGCCGGATTCTCTTTTCTGATGCGGTTGACAAGCGCGATTTCCGCCCTGATGTTGCCAGGCCTGTCGAGATCCCAGCGTTTGATTTCGTACTTCTCCGAATCGAGGTACTCTTCCTTGCCCGGTGCGACGGGCAAATGCTCGCACAACTCGAAAGCCGGCCCGTACATGCCGTAGTTGGACGACATCGTAGCGGCAAGCACAAGACGAATGATGAATTTCGAGCGCCCTCCGGTCTGCAGCTCCTCATGCAGGATGTCAGGAGTGTTCGGCCAGAAGTTCGGACGCATGTAATACTTCAGCGGTGCCGAACTCAGCTCCCCGAGATACTCCTGCAGCTCCCATTTTGTATTGCGCCAGGTGAAATAGCTGTACGACTGCGTAAACCCTGTTTTCGCAAGCCGCTCCATCAGACGGGGACGGGTAAACGCTTCGGCAAGAAAGACGGTTTCGGGATGCTCTGCCTGAATGGTCGCAATGACCCATTCCCAGAAAGGAAATGCCTTGGTATGCGGGTTGTCCACTCTGAAAATGGTAACGCCGCTTTCGATCCAGAAAAGAAAAATGCTCCGCAGCTCTATCCAGAGATTTTGCCAGTCGGGCGTCTCGAAATCGATCGGCAGGATATCCTCGTACCGTTTCGGCGGGTTCTCGGCGAACTGCACGGTTCCGTCCGGCCGCCATTTGAACCACTGCGGATGCTCCCTTACATACGGATGGTCCGGCGAACACTGGAACGCGATGTCGAGCGCCACGGAAATGCCGTGACGTTCCGCCTCGGCAACGAAAGCGCGAAAATCCCCGATGGTGCCGAGTTCCGGATGCACCGATTTATGGCCGCCTTCCGGGCTGCCGATAGCCCAGCAGCTGCCTGGCTCTCCGGCCGCCGCAACAAGCGCGTTGTTCTTTCCTTTCCGTTTTGTGACCCCTATCGGATGGATGGGAGGCAAATAGATGACATCGAACCCCATGCCGGCAATGCGCGGCAGAAGCTCCATACACTCAGTGAAGGTTCCGTGAACTCCCGGCTCGCTACCCCATGAACGGGGAAAAAATTCGTACCAGGTGCTGAATCCGGCTTTCGGCGTTTCAACCACATACCCGGGAGCCCGGTCATACATGGTAGCGCAGGACTTGTCGGGATAACGACCCATAAGAATATCGAGCCCCGACTCCATGGCCGCCTCGACCGCCTCATCCTGCTCCCCGGCAATCACCCGTTCCGCATATGCAGCAAGAAAACGCGCGTCATCGCCGTCAGCCCGCCCTGCTGCTTTCTCGATGTAGGCGGCTCCGATTCGCAGATCGAGCGAAACGTCCTGACCGGCTTCGACCTTTTTGACAAGCCCCTTCTTCCAGGTAAGGAAATGGTCGGCCCATGCTTCGATGGTGTACACGTACCGACCCGGTTTTCCGACAGTAAAAGAACCTTCCCAACGGTCGTTACCTTTCGGAAGCATCGGAAACCGCTCCCAGTCCGCTTCTCCCTGCGATCTGCGGCACAGTTCGGCGGAAACGGTATCGGCCCCATCGACAAAAATCGTCGCCTCGACCCTCAGCAGCTCGCCTTCCACGCATTTGACAGGATATTTTCCCCCATCGAGTTCGGGAGAGACCTGTTCAACAATAACCCTCTGTCGGCCGTCAAATACAGCGGGAAGCAGATGCGGATGCGCATGGCGGAATGTGTTGTTCATAATCGGATACTCAGGTTGGCTGACCGGATGGTACGGAACAGGCGGATAATACTCCGTTTCCGGCAGCATTGTTCCAGCCTGATAGTTTTGAATGGAAAATATGAAGTTTTCGGCAGTATCGATAACAGTTTGCGCTATAGCCGCTGTTTGATTTCTCCGAAAAATAAATTTCCTTAGTTTTGCATTGTAAATATGGGCACTCCGGAACATACCGCAAGGCATATCACCGGAAAACCGACAGCATAACAGTAACCACGGATAAATAACGAACCATGTTCGAACCGCAAAAAGAACGACTGCAGGCCATACTGGAACGCCTGGAACAGTTACGGGGGTATCTTTGACGTCGATGAACGCAAGGAAAAAATCGACGATCTCGAAAAAGTAACCGCCGATCCGGCTTTCTGGAACGACCAGCAGCAAGCCAATAAAGTCCTCAAAGAACTCAACGAGCATAAATCATGGACTGATGCGTATGAAAAGCTTGACGCCGAAGCGAAAACATGCGCGGAAGAGCTTGAAATCGCCGCGGAACTTGAGGATGAATCGTTCGCGGACGAACTCGCCGACCTCATAGCGAAACTCGATGAGGAAATCGGCAGACTTGAGTTCAGAAACATGCTCTCAGGCAAGGACGATCCCGGCAACGCCATGATCATCATCCACGCAGGCGCGGGAGGAACCGAAGCCCAGGATTGGGCAGAAATGCTCTACCGCATGTACATGCGCTGGGCCGAACGCAAAGGATTCAAGGTATTCACCGACGACTACCAGGAAGGAGACGGAGCAGGCATCAAAACAGCAACGCTTGAAATCATAGGCCCTTATGCCTACGGTTATATGAAAGCGGAAAACGGTGTTCACCGCCTCGTCAGGGTATCGCCCTACGACTCGAACGCACGGCGCCACACATCCTTCGCCAGCGTCTTCACCTACCCGGAAGCCCCGCCGGACGTCGAAATCGAAGTTCGAAAGGAGGATCTGGAACTCTCGACCTTCCGCAGCGGCGGCAAAGGAGGTCAGAACGTCAACAAGGTGGAAACCGCCGTACGCATCAAGCACATCCCCTCGGGAATCGTGGTCTCCTGCCAGGAGGAGCGCTCGCAGTTCCAGAATCGCGAACGCGCCATGAAAATGCTTATGGCACAGCTCTACCAGCGGCAGCGCGAGGAAGAAGAATCGAAAAAACGCGAGATCGAAGGCAAGAAAAAGAAAATCGAATGGGGCAGCCAGATCCGCAGCTACGTGCTCGACGACCGCCGCATCAAGGATCATCGCACCAACTACGAGCGCTTCGATGTCGAAACCGTGCTTGATGGCGACCTTGACGATTTCATGGAAAAATACCTTTCGGAATTCAGCGACTGAGCCGCAGGAATATACCCATGCGAATCGGCCTCATCAGCGACATCCATTTCGGCCTTGAAGAAGAACCCGCGGCAGCCTCCCCTGCCGCCGCGGAACTTCGTTCCTGCTTGAGCCATTTCAACCGTTGCCGGCCCGATTTCGTGCTGCAGCTCGGAGACCTCATCAACGGCAGCGACAACGCGGCTACTGAAGAACTTCGGCTTGCCTGCAGGATATTTGACACCTGCAAAGGCACTATCCGGCATGTGATCGGCAACCACGATCTTGCCGTACCGCGCGACGAACTGCTCCTGTCGCTCGGTCTGCAATGCGCATACTACCGGTTCACTGCCGGTTCGTACCGATTCATCGTACTCGACGGCATGGATATATCTGTACATAACGAACCGGAAACCCCCTCCGACTGGGAAATATTCGACAAAGCGCTTGCCGAACCATCCATGCACGACTATTGCGGAGCAGTGGGAGAACGGCAGAGGGAGTGGCTCTGCAGCTCGCTGCAGGATGCCTCGGATAACGGCGAACCGGTCATTGTGGTCTGCCACTTTCCCCTTCACCCGGCAACGACCGACCCGAAACATGGCCTGCTCTGGAACCACCGGGAAATCAGGGAGATTCTTGCCGCATACCCGGCGGTCAAGGCCTCTCTCGGAGGCCACTTCCATCATGGCGGCCATACACGGGAGAATGGCATGCACTACATAGTGCATCCGGCATTCATCAACCGCACGGAGCACCCGGGATACGCCTGTGCAGTCGCCGAGCTGCACCCCGACCGTCTGGTCATCAGCGGAAACGACAACGCTGTCCTGCACAATCTTGCATTAACCTGAACCCTTTCAGCCATGCGTGCGATCAGCTTGCTCCTGTTCATCCTTGCCGCGATAACATTGCGGTATCCCGAAGCGCAAGCGTATGATGAAACCTTGCAGGTCGATGTCCGGGAATCCGAAAGACAACAGGGGCAGTTCTTCAACGTCAGCGTAACCGGAAGTTCCGGCCAGCCGACGCTCTGGTTCATGGAACGGAGCTTCGCCATGTTCCGCCAGCCGGACAGCTCCTGGCGGGCGCTGGTGCCGGTCGAAAATCTCACCAACCCCGGCAGCTACGCCATTCTGGTGCGAACCGCATCCTTCGAGCAGAAAATCCCCGTCCGGGTGACACCAAACAACCGTAAAATCCAGCATATCAGGCTCGATCCGACCAAAAAGGGAATAAGGGCCACCGAAACCGAAAAAACAAGGATCAAAACCGCGCTGCAGATCCAGACCCACGAAAAGCTCCACTCTGGAGTATTTCTGCGCCCTGCTCCAGGAAGAGTAAGCAGTCTCTTCGGACTGAAACGTTCCTATAACGGAGGACCGGTTACGAGCTACCATAAAGGCATCGACATCTCGGCGCCCCAGGGCACGCCCGTCAGAAGCACGGCTGCTGGCAGGGTTGTACTCGCCGGAACGGTCGCCGAAGGATTCCATCTGCACGGCAACACGGTCGTCATCGACCATGGCCAGGGGCTCACCGCCATTTACATGCACCTCCACACCATAGCTGTCAAAGAGGAACAAATCATCGACAAAGGAGTGGTGATCGGCACTGTCGGCCATACCGGCATATCTACCGCCCCCCATCTCCACTGGGGCACCTACCTTTACGGCACCAGCGTCGATCCGCTGCTGTTCCTTGGCCGTGAATACTGAGCCTGCGACTTTCGGCATCAGCCGGAACCGGCCATAAACCTGTCCGACAAACCCCTGAAAAAGATGGCATTGAAAGGTCGGAAAATCAGGTTACATTGTAATTACGAATGCATACAACCCTGAAATTGAACTTTATAAGCAGGAAGAGTCATTGCCATGAGCACAGGCAACGTATCGGACAGGAAAGCAATCCCGCCCCTCCCGGCTATCCTGTCAGACAGATACACCCCTCACTGCAGAAATAATCGTGCTGCCCCTCTTTATTTCCGTACTGATCCGTTTTCATAACGTCATCACAAAAGGAGGATATCAATTATGGCATTGAAACTGCTGGAACTCGCTACCACCGGCCTCATGGGCGAAAATGCCGGAAAAATCGCATCGCTTCTCGGAGAAGAAAGGTCAACGGTTACAGGCAGCCTCGGCTCGGTATGCGCATCAGTCCTTGCCGGCATCATCAACAAGGCATCGGCAGCAGACGGGGGACTTGACCTGTTGACGAAAATCAGAGCGGGCGGTTTTAACGGAAATTTTCTCAGCACATTCGGCTCGATGCTTTCCGGAGGGAAACCCACGAACGAACTCCTGAAAACCGGCCACCCACTGGTCTCGTTCCTCTTCGGCTCCAACCAGGAACAGCTGAGCAAAGTCATCGCGGCAGCTACCGGCCTGTCAAAAACCTCGGTACCCTCTCTCATGGCCATTATTGCGCCATTCGTCATGAGCATCATCGGCAAACAGGCGGCATCGGACAACCTCGATTCCGAAGGCCTTGTAAATATGCTGAACGCCCGGAAATTCTCCGTGCAGCAGGCAGCACCTGCAGCACTCGCTTCAGTGCTCGGGCTGGTCAGCCTGTCACAGCTCGGGGGTATGCCGCCATCTGTACCGACCGGCATTCCGGGCAATCTCGCCTCGTTCGCCAAAGGACTCTGGCCTTTTCTGCTCGGCATTGCTGTACTTGGCCTCTTCATGAAAACCTGCGCTCATCCGCCGGTAAAGGAGACTCCTCCTCCGGCAACTGAGGTTGCTCCGGATGCCGCAGCGACAGCTCCGGATACCGCGATTGTCGCCCCTGACTCCGCCGCTGTCGCGGCAGACTCGCTCGGCGCCTTCGGCGAATACGAACTGCCGAACGGCGTAAAGCTGAACATTCCGGAATTCGGCATAGAAAGGAAGCTGATTGCCTTCATCGAGGATGCGACGAAACCGGTCGACAAAGAGACCTGGTTCTCGTTCGATCGACTCGTCTTCGATACCGGCAAGGCAACCCTGAAACCCGAATCGCAGGAACAGCTCGGCAATATCAACGAAATCCTCAAGGCGTTCCCCAATGTGGCACTGAAATTCGGAGGGTACACGGATAATATCGGCGATCCTCAGGCAAACCTCGCACTTTCAAAAGAACGCGCAGAAGCGGTTATGGCAGAAATCGTCAAGCTCGGCATCGACAGCTCAAGACTCGAAGCCGAGGGTTACGGAGATCAGTTCCCGGTTGCCGACAATGCAACGGAAGAAGGAAGACAGAAAAACAGGAGGGTCGATTGCAGGGTCACGAAAAAATGACCGGCAAACATGTTCTCGAAAGGGCAAGGCCGCCTGAAAAGGTGGTCTTGTCTTTTCAATACCAAGGCATACAGTTTACGGCTGCGGCGCGAAATCCGGCAGGATGCCTCAAGATTCCCGTTGCCAATAATGCAGGTCCCGGATGAAGTCCATGAGATAGGTGGCCTGGATGTGGCCCCATTGATCAGGCCACTTGCTTTTGGAAACCTTCCATCACACAAACAACCGGAATAGGGGCGTAGGGATTCACAGGAATGTTAGAGGGATTCGAAGTGAATCGCCTCGGTCTGTATTCACGAGTGTATCTGAATATTCTTCAGACAGGAGTTTATACTCTGTCTCGGTAAACAGACAAATCCTCATCAGTTATATTTTCCGGGACTACCAGACGGTAATGCTTTTCCTCACTGATGCGTATCCCGTCCTCACCTGCTTCAAATGCAAACAGAGCTATAAGATTGTCGGCCATGAACTGGGCGGCAATGGGACGACAGATTAATTTTGGAAATTTCGCTGCGCATAAAGCAAAATCCTGCTCTATCTGCACAATACCAAGCTGATCCGATCCTCCTTTTACCTGAACTGGAAACACATACTGCGCTCCCCGCTTATCGACACCTACATACATTTCATCGGTTTCAACCTGCCCCATTTCCGGTATAGTTGTCCGAAGATGACTCTGCAGTGAGTAGCAGGTAACTCCTGTAAAAGTATCGATAAGACGATTGTACCTCAACTTTGCCAGAAGACTCTGTTCATCATTGAGTGCATACATGGTAATTATTCCCGGCGTTGCATCAGGAATCTTTGTTTCGGCCAAAAGAGCATTGGGAAGTATGCGCGGCATCTGACTGAGAGAAAACTTGTATTTCGCTTTTCCTATGGGACGAATGACCCATTCCAGACCTTCGGGAGCATTTCTTCGAATTGAATCAGGCAGTTCCTCCCGGTAACGGAAGCTATAAATAACATCACCTAAGTTCTTTGGCAATACTAAACCCAGCTTGGCGGCAGTATTGACCAGGTCCTCCCGCTCAAAAAAAACATCCGTATCGCCTTGACGGTACTTGCTTTCGAAAATCGATTCAACAAGCTTCGTATACCGATTAGAACGTTTTGCCATAAATATTGGGCATTATATTCAACCATTCCATTGCAGAACAAGCACTTCCTCTTTCATCTGCTGGCGCGTTGCCGTAGCAATACGTGTACGGAACAGATCAATGCCGATAACCCGGTATCCCAGTGATTCCGCTATTTCGGCAAGCAACTGACCGGTACGGATCATAACCTGCAGGTATGATGCCTGATCGCCAACAACATATCCAAGAAAAGCACCCCGCTTGAGAAATGGACGCAATTCAGCAAGATGACGAGCCATCCCTCCGAAATAAAGCTTGGTAACCTTACCGTACAATCGCTCGAACCCCGAAGTTTTCCCCAGAGAAACCCTACGTCGCTCTATCTCTTCGGCAATAGCCTGTATCTCAGGATGACCTGCAATCCACCGGTCATCATCATCACCTTTGTAAACATTGCGGGTATTGGAACGTAGCAACCCTTTCTTCAATGCCCGCAGCTCCTCCTTATTATTGACAAATCCAAGCAGAACGCTTTCCAGTCTTGTCGTACGGGTGTAATCCTTTTCATTGGGATACGGTGGCGAAGTAAAAACCGCATCAATGCTTTCCGGAAGCAACAGCATGGCAAGTTGACGAGAATCAGCATGATGAACAGTTGCTATAGCACATTCTGGATCAGTACCATGAAGATCGGCAGCAATCCTATCCACTTCCGAAAGCCATTTATCAACAACGGGAGCATCGATATTCTTGATGCGCCGCACTCCGACTTCGGGCCCAAAATGCAGGTTACTTACAGAAAACACCAGCGTCTTTGCAAGTGCAAGCATTTCATGTCGATGAAATACTGAATCCCTTTCTTTTTTTAACTCTTCGATCAACACCAACGCTTTATGCAGTGGCAGAGGGCTGATCGAGTGTGTCAGCAACAACGACATGGATTCTTCAGGCAATATCCTGAGTTCTGTATCATTTTGAATCGCAAGCAGAAATTTGACTCGCTCTGCAACTTGTCGGGCATGCTCCTGCAACTTGGAGGGATTGACACTCCAGTCGGTTTTTACGCAACTTGCAAAATATGCGACGGGGTTAGCCTCGACGCCAATGCTGTTAATCCCGCATAGCTTTGCTTCAACAATAGTTGTCCCTGTTCCACAAAAAGGATCAAGCACCGTTGATCCCTTAAGCAAACCAAATCTCTGAAAATAGTGACGGACAAGATGTGGCGGAAAAGACAAGACGAAACGATACCAGTCATGAAAGCATCTGTCCGAATCAGATAACTTATTTGCCTGACTATTGGCAACGAGACTTTTCGATATCTCGTCATCAGGAAAAAGAGATCCCTGCCTAGGAAAAGTATGTTCATTATAACGTAAACTCATGTAACTTTCTTATGCCCTTAAGCTTTGGTACCTGAATTATGCAACTGCGGAAACAACCGTTTTCGAGCAAAAAATGACCGCTTGACGATGATGACTTGTGGGCACCTCTAACAAGTGTCGAGAGCACCCTGAGTGCAAGGCGGACAGAACGTACATGAGAATATCGAGTACCGCCCAACCCGAGTAATCGGGGCGAGGAGCAACTTTTTAGAGGTGCTCTTGAAATAAACACAAAAGATAACTGTACCTCAAATATCTGACACTCTCGTCAACCGGACATCCTGTCTTATTTAAAAAAACTGCTGCAATAACCTTTTACAGTATCCGGTCGAGCACGTCTACGATTCGGGCGGCGGCGGCTCCGTCCCATTTTTCCGGAATTTTCGAACGTCTCGGCATGTGGGCGTCAGCGTCAACGTGAAGGATGTCGTGGACACGGGAGAGAATTTCTTCCTCGTCCTCGCCGACAAGCACGTTGGTTCCTGTTTCGATGGTGGATGGACGGCTGCTCGATTCCGACATGGTGAGGCAAGGCACGTTCATGACCGTCGCTTCGGATTGCAGTTCGTCGGCATCGGTAATAAGCAGCGAAGAGTCTTTCAGAAAACGCAGTTGGGCGGTATAGCCCTGGGGATCCACCATCCGAAGACCGGAGAGCGCTGTAAATGCCTCGAAGAGTTCGTATCGCTTCATGGCTGCTTCCATGCTGCTCGCGAGCGGCATAAGCACAACGATCTGGCCGGTTATTTCCGCAAGCAGACGCAGCAGCATATCGAGGTACTTCTTCTCGATACACTGCTCGTGACGATTAAGCAGAAGAAGGGCATATTTTTTCGGTTCAACGCCAAGATCGGAAGTAATGGCAAGCCTGTTGGCATCCTGCATAAGACCGACAAGGCAGTCGATGGTGAGGTTTCCTGCAAAGTGGAGCTGCTCTTCGGCGATGCCTTCGTTGATGAGGTTATACTCGCCACTGTGTTCGCTCACGAAATGGAAATCCGCAACGGTATCGATCAGCATACGATTTATTTCAGCATACTCCCTGCGGTCGTAACTGCGAAGACCGGCATCGACAGGGGCTACGGCTATACCGAGCTTTGCCGCAGTAACGGCGGCGGCCATCGCGGCGCTGTCGCTGCCGCAGATCATGACAAGATCAGGAGCTTCGGTCACGATGATTTTTTCAAGCCCGGTCATCGCCGAAGCGGTTTCCTCCGCAGCGGTTCCCTCGGGCAGGGAAAGACTCTGCAGATCGGACTCCAGACCAAAAGCACCGGCAACTCCCTCCATAAGCAACCGTACTCCTGAGGCGAAAACCGCAACAGGAACCGGACGGTAGCCTCCTCGCTTTTTGAGTTCCTGGTAGAGCGGAGCGAGCATCAGGGAACCTTGCCGTCCGCCTGCTATGAGAAGTATGGTTTTCATCGCTGAAAAGCTTTAGTACATTATAGAGCTGAAGTGCAGGTTCGAATTACGGAACGACCATCCGACAATATCCATGACAAAGGCCTTTCGATCCGTTTCCCTCTTCGCCGCCTTACTGCTGCTCCTGACGGCGATGTCCTTTCCGGTTCATAATACATTGCAGGCGGAAAAAAAGAAAATTATTCTCCTGAACGCCGACGCCATCGAGGGAGGCGAAACAGTATCGGGCGATGCTCGACAGTCCTACCGTTCGGCAGTCGGTAACGTACGTTTCCTGCACGGAACAGTTACGCTCTCCTGCGACCGCGCAACGGAGTTCGAATCAGAAAATAAAGTCGTGCTTTCGGGAAACATCGTCATCACAGACAATGACATTGAAATCCACGCAGACAATGGCGTCTATTTCCCCGAAAACGAGCAGGGAGAACTGACCGGCAACGTACGAGGCCGGATGCGCGACGGCGGTATTATGGCAAGAGCCCGGAAAGCCGTGCTGGAAAACAGGGAAAACCGGCTATGGCTCTATGACGAAACCATCGCGTGGGGAAAAAACGAGCAGCTCAGCGGCGACATCATCATGGTTCACACAAAAAAACGGACAGGAAAAGAGAGCCGGTACGTTGACGAGGTACAGGTTCACCGGAACGCGCTGCTTGCCGCACGCGACACGCTTTCGAAATCCCCCGTACTCTATAACCAGCTGAGCGGCAATCGTATGGTCATCACGATGGACGACAGGGCGAAACTCTCGGACGTAACCGTGACCGGGCAGGCAGAGAGCCTCTACCATCTCTACGATGAGGAAGGCCGGCCTTCCGGTATCAACTACTCCAGCGGAAACTCGATCCGGATGTTCTTCGTGGAGGGCAAGCTCGACAGGGCTAAAGTAACGGGTAATGTGGAGGGCCGGCAATATCCCGAAGGGTACCGGGGAAACCCGAAGGTCAATCTGCAGAGATTTGTGTGGAGAGAACGGGAGCGGCCTTTTTGACGATGTGCCGGAAAAAAGCCCCCCATCCGGGCTGAAGGGAGGCTCAACTGAAATTTATCCGGAAAAGAGCTTATTTCGCGAAAGGACAGGTACCTGTTGAACAGCCTCCGGCTGGAGCGGAAGAGGAGGATGTCGGGGCCTTGCTGCCGCAATAGTCTGTACCGTAGAAACCCGATCCCTTGAGTACGAATCCGCCAGATGCGCTGATAACCCGTTCAAGGGTCTCCTTTTCGCATTTCGGGCAGGTTGTAAGGGCGTTCTCGGTCATTTTCTGGAACACTTCAAGTTCGTTTCCGCAGCTCGAACAACGGTATTGGTAGGTTGGCATATCTTGTTCTCCTTATATGGTATATATCGTTCATCCGAAAACCGGCGGGCGCAACTGCGATTCACGTAAAAGGAAACAGCGGCGCGCCTGATTTTACGTCTGCATCACTGATTAATCGGGAATTCTGCCGTAAGCGGCAGAGGCTTCCGTATATAACTATATTTCCAGAATTATAAAAGTTCCTGCCGTGATCGTCAAAACACGCGCCGTGGTGCTCAGGGAGACAAAATTCAGGGACCAGTCAAAAATCTGCACGCTCTTCACCCGTGACTTCGGCAGGGTGCCGGTTATCCTGAAAGGTGCGAGAAATCCAAAAAGCCGTCTTTCAGGAAAGTTCAGTCCCGGCAGCGTACTCGATATCGTGCTCTACAGGAAAACCAATCGGGAGGTGCAGCTGGTAAGCGACGGCAGCGTGGTGCACAGTCCGCTTGCCACCGAACCGAATCTTGAACGGTTCGCTGCGATGTACCGTATGGTGGATCTCGTCGGCCATGCGGTCGATGGCGAGGAGAAAAACCTGCCCCTGTTTTCGCTGCTCGAAACAGCGCTGGAAAAGCTCTACAGGACGGAGAGGCTCTTCGAACTTCTCCTCGCATGGTTCCTGCTGCGGTTTGTCTCTCTTCTGGGATTCGAACCCTCGATAACAAGATGCGTCTTCAGCGGAGAGGAAATCGCTCCGGCAATCAGGGCAATGAACCTTCAGGAACTGGTGTTCGTGATGAACCCCGGCGGCATCGCCATTCCCGCTGCCGCAACCGGACGGACCCAACAGGAACGAAGAATTCCGGCAGATATATTCCGCCTGCTCCTGGCCATTGCCGACACCCCCCTGCAGCAACTGGACAGCGTACAGGCAGACGAAGCCCAGACTGCAATGCTTGCCTCGATGCTCCAGGAATACTGTGCCCTGCATCTGGAACGCGCCCCCCGTACAAGAAATCTTGACGTCGTCACACAAATGCTCTCTAAATAACGCCATTACTGCCAGCCTGTTTTTATATCTCACAGAGGATTTCTATCTTGCGGAATAATTATTTTTTGCCGCACCATGCGTCTGTTTCCGTTCGTCCTGTTTCATCAAATCCAAAATCCAATTGCCCGACATGCCTCAGCTAACCAGATCTGCAGAGCTCTTTGAGCTTGCAAAAAAGTTTATTCCCGGTGGCGTGAACTCCCCGGTCCGTGCATTCAAATCCGTCGGTGGCACGCCGATCTACATGGCAAAAGGCGAGGGGGCCTACATGACCGATGTCGACGGCAACACCTACCTGGACTATGTCGGGTCATGGGGCCCGTTCATTCTCGGCAGCATGCACCCCCGACTGACTGCGGCGATCGAATACACCCTGCGCAACATCGGCACCAGCTTCGGCACCCCGATCGAGCTCGAGATCGAAATCGCCGAACTGCTCTGCAAGATTGTACCCTCTCTCGAAATGGTTCGCATGGTGAACAGCGGCACCGAGGCCACCATGTCGGCTGTCCGCCTCGCACGCGGTTACACCGGCAAGGATAAAATCATCAAGTTCGAAGGCTGCTACCACGGCCATGGCGACAGCTTCCTCATCAAGGCTGGCTCCGGCGTGCTCACCCTCGGCGCTCCTGACAGCCCCGGCGTCACCAAAGGTACCGCCAACGACACGCTGAACGCCACTTACAACGACATCGAATCGGTCAAGGTGCTCGTCAACGAGAACAAAGGCCAGGTCGCAGCAATCATCATCGAGCCGGTCGCAGGCAACACCGGCGTCATCCCGGCAAAGAAAGAATTCCTCGTTGCTCTGCGCGAGCTGTGCGATCAGGAAGGAATCGTGCTGATTTTCGACGAGGTCATGTGCGGATTCCGCGTAGCACTCGGCGGTGCACAGGAACTGTATGGCGTCACCCCTGACCTCACCACCATGGGCAAGATCATCGGCGGCGGTCTGCCAGTCGGCGCCTTCGGCGGCAAGCGCAAGATCATGGAAAACGTTGCCCCTCTCGGTGCAGTGTATCAGGCAGGAACCCTGTCAGGCAATCCGCTCGCTCTGACTGCAGGCCTCGAAACCCTGAAAATCCTCATGGAGGAAAATCCCTATCCGGAACTCGAACGGAAAGCTGCGTTCCTCGAAGCTGGCTTCAGAGAAAACATGCAGAAGCTCGGCCTGAACTACGTGCAGAACCGTGTCGGCTCCATGGCCTGCCTCTTCTTCACCGAAACCCCGGTTGTTGATTACAAGAGCGCCATCACTGCTGACTCGGCCAGGTACGGCAAGTACTTCCACTCCATGCTCGACCAGGGCATCTACCTCGCCCCGTCGCAGTTCGAGGCCATGTTCACCAGCTTCGTCCACACCGACGAGGATCTGGAAAAAACCGTCAAGGCGAACTACAACGCCCTCGTCGCCGCACATCAGTAAGCTGCAAGAGGACGACGGAGACGCAAAAAGGGCTGCCCGAAAAGGCGGCCCTTCTTTGTTTTATTTCTCTGCTAAAATCAGGAGAGCATCTAACAAAAAACAATCCACTGCTTATCCTTGAGTTTATTAGTCTTAGGTGCGTGCATTGTCATGAATAAACTTCATCAATGCTTTTCCACTATCCATATCAAGACCAAACATGGTGCTCATAAACCTGTAGTTAATACCTGTAATTTTCTTTATCTCGGCAGCAGTAACTGGTGGTAAAACCCGGAGGAAATGATTGAGCTTCATGGAGTATTCTTCGTCTGGATATTTGGTATCGCCTTGGTATGGGGCCTTTACGAGGATTCCATCTGCCTTGCCAAAAGCGACAATACCGACTCCCGAATGATACAGGAAAACAACATCAGCTTTCGATAGCCGCTCTATTTTAAATTTCCAAGGGTCAAAATACGCGGCAGCCTTAGCATTCGTAATCATGTCATCGTGATCACGGACGCTATTATTGATATTCGTGTTAAGAATGTAGTAGCCTTCTGCAAGATCTTCATAAGGGTTATCGCTGACGCGGAAAGGAGAAATTTCAAGAAGCATTTCGTCAACAGCACATCCTTCGTATACACGATACACCCAAGGACGAACATCCAAACCGCACGATCGCCAATACAGAATTGCCTCGCGAGTTCGATAGTCGAGACCATTTGTCATGACAACAAAAACCTGGTGTTGGTTGAATTTCTCTTCCTGCAATTCAAGACCAAATTTTGCCTTGTGAAACGCCTTGAGCGATTGGGTTGGCATAGTATTCTTGTACCAGGCATCAAGTTCGATATACTTTGATGATCCATACAGTTGCCCGTAACGCAAAACCTGGAGCAGGTTTGAAGGATGTGACTCCCAAGCCTTCAGCTCGAAAATAAAGAGATCTCCATTCTTATCTACAGCCATGAGATCAGGCTCTTCCTGCCAAACCTTCGACTGCATAAGCAAAACCAGTTCGTCATCTGGAAAGAGTCTATCCAATGATCGAAAAAGGATGTCTTGCAAATGGCGCTCATTCAGACCAAACTTTTTCAGTCGCTGTGTTTGCCTCTTTACGGCGTACTTCTTTTTCGTATTTACATTCAAGAGCATAGCTATCAGAATTTGAACTTTTTTGTAAGCAAACTGCTGGAGTATCCTCTATTTCCAGATTTAACGGCAATAAAAACAATTTCTTGGCAGATCATAAAATCACTATAGTGGCAATAATGCATTTCCAACGGCGTATAGGAGAGAATAAAGAATAAGCTTGGAGACAAATCAGTAAGAAGATTACGCTCGATTTCCAATCTCGTTAACACAGAAAATCTCAGCCGAGTATATAGCTCATATCGAAAAGCCTCAAATTTTCCCTCACGTCGTCCACTGCCGCACCGCTTGCCTTGTCACCAGCGCCTGCGCGCCTGAATTCCGCAGCAACTTCTCAACCACCGACAGGAACTCGTCGATCTTTTCGGTGCTGTCAACGATTTCGATCACCATCGGCAGTTCACCGGCAAGCTCGAAAATCTTGGAGGTGTGCACCTTGTGACGCTGGCCAAAGGAGAGGAGGCCGCGGAAGACCGTCGCTCCGGCCATACCGCATTCGAGCGCTTCGCTGACCAGGAGTTCGTAGATGGGGCGGTGGTGCAGCTTTTCCTGCTCACCGACGAAAATCCGCAGGAGTTCCGATTCGATGAAGTGCATCATGACCAGAGTTTAGCGGTTGCCATTCCGGTGTATAGAGCAAGAAAACCTCCCGCAACGCTGCCTGCAAGGTAGAGGGTAGTATACAATACCTGACCGTCGCGGATCAGGGCGCCGTTCTCGTGCATGTAAGAAGAGAATGTGGTGAATCCTCCGCAGAAACCGGTCGTAAGAAAAAGCCGCGCTTCGGGAGAAACCAGTGTCGTTGATACAGTCAGTTCGCTGATAAGCCCGATGAGAAAGCTGCCGAGCAGGTTGACCGTAAAGGTTGCGAAAGGAAAACCCGTACCGGTTAACGGCATTGCAAGCGCAACAATATAACGGGCGACCGAACCGATGAATCCCCCGGCACCGACCAGCAACAGGTTTCGAACCGACATGTTACCGGTCATGACCGCAGGTCTGCCGCTCCTCGATGCGCTTGTGCGCGCAGCACATTTCGTCGAGAATTCCGAGCAGGGTGTTGAAAATGCCGAGACAGATGATGGTCGGCGCCCAGAGCCCGATAAAAATGGCAATCAGTTCATGGTTCGGCGATGTGCCGAAAATAAAAACATAGATCGAGAGCAGGATGGAAAACCCTGCACCGATGAAATAGTAAAGTGATTTCATAGAGGTTTCCGCTAATGGTTAGTAATCAAATGTACTGATTCGCCTGTCAAGAAAAAAACCGCGACACCTGCCGGAAGGAATCTATCCTTCCCCTTCCGATATGCACTCATTGCTTGCCGATACCGGAAAAACATCAAAACATATAAAAAGATATAACAATCGTTATCCGGAAGAAAGCATATCAAAACGCTCAAAAGATATAACAATTGTTATTGCCTGTATATAACAAAACAATGATAACCCGTCACAAATTCAATATCTCTATATCCGCATAACGATATAGAATTTATAAACCATATATCAATAAAGCAATATTTATAATTGCCGATAAACCACTGTAAAAAAATAACATACAAACACAATAAGCAAAACATTTTTACATTGCATGATGTTGTTCGAACAATTATATTACATGTTTCATATAACATCATTTAATCTCCGCAAGCCATCTCGGCCAGGAGGATTTCCATTCGGAAAACCATTCCTTTTCAGGCACGGGAAACAGTATCGTCGCGGCTTTTCAAGTTCGGGCTGTACATTGCTTGCCCGATGCAGCACTCACTGAAATCGCCATTGCAATTCCATGTCGGGCACAAATCCGCAAAAAAATTTCTGCGCGGCGGTGAGAGGCTGGTTATACCAACTTGCAGTTCCAGTATTTCGTCAACCATCAGTAAGGAGCCCATCATATGAGCCATGGCAAGAACTTCAGCCGCCGGGACTTCATAAAGATATCTTCGATTTTCCTTGCAGGATCCGCCGCCATGACAACTGCTACCGGACATGCGTTCTCCGGAGCGGACGATAAGGTCGGCGATGAGGGCAGCAGGGTTGTTTATTCATTTTGTGAACACTGTTTCTGGCGGTGTGGCATTGCCGCTCATGTCAGGGACGGAAAGGTATACAAGATCACCGGCTCGGAACATCACCCTCTCAGCCAGGGCAAACTCTGCCCCAGAGGTACCGGAGGAACTGGTCTGCTCTACGACCCGGACAGACTTGCACACCCGCTGATCCGCGAAACGAAAGGCGGTCGGCAGTTTTACCGCAAGGCTTCGTGGGACGAGGCAATTTCCCTTGTAGCCGAAAAACTCTGGAACATCAAGGAAGAAAACGGCCCGGGAGCGCTCGCCATGCTGAACCATGGTTACGGCGTCTCATTCTTCAAGAACATGCTGTCGCAGATTGGCGTCAACAAAATAGCGAAACCATCCTACGACCTCTGCTGCGGTCCGGCCAGGCAGGCTTCGGTGCTGACCTACGGCTATCCGAGCGATACGCCCGAAGGATTCGATATAAAAAACAGCAAGTACATGATGTTCTTCGGCACCCACTTCGGAGAGAACATGCACAACACCGCTGTACAGGAGATATCCGACGGCATCCGAAACGGTGCGAAAATCGTGGTATTCGATCCCCGCTTCTCCACCCTGGCAGGCAAAGCTGAGCACTGGCTGCCCATCAGGCCTGGAACCGATATCGCCATGATGCAGGGACTCATGCATGTGCTGATCACCGAAAACCTCTACGACAAGTCGTTCGTTGAAGCCCACACGGTCGGCTTCGCTGAGCTCAGGGATTCCGTAATGGAGATGACACCGGAAAAAGCTGCTGAAATCACCGAAATTCCTGCCGATGCAATCCGCACGATAGCAAGAGAATACGCCTATCATGCCCCTGCGGCCTTCGTACACAGCGGCAGGCGCACAAACTGGTATGGAGACGCGCTGCAGAGGATCCGGGCCATCCATATCCTCAACGCGCTTGTCGGAAACTTCTGGATGCCTGGAGGTGTCGTCGCATTCAAAAAGTTTCCTCTCGTACAGCCACCGGCCGCACATGAACATCCGGCCTATGAAAAAGAGGCTTACAGCAAGTATCCGTTCTTCCCGCAGGACGAACCGTCCAACACCATCACGTCGCACGAAATCATCGAGGATACCATCGCAGGGAAAATCAAGGGACTGCTGATCTATGGAGTAAATCTCCCCGAAACCATGACCCTCGGACGGGATAAAGCCATCGAAGCCATGAAGAAAGCCGAATTCGTGGTTGCCGTTGATGTGCTGCCGGCAGAAGTCACCGGCTATGCCGACGTGGTGCTTCCAGAGTGCACCTATCTCGAGAGGTACGACGACCTCGACAACGGCCGAGCCTTCCGCACCCCCTTCGTGGCACTGCGGCAGCCTGCGGTACCGCCCATGTACGACTCCAGACCGGGCAATGAAATCGCTAAAATGATCACTGAAAAATGGGGCATTCACGGTGCGTTCCCGCCGAGCGTCGAAAAAGGTCTCGACAGGAAACTCCGGCTGGTAGGCAGCTCTCTTGAGGAGATAAAGAAAAAAGGCGTACTGGTGATGCCGGAAACCGATCTGTACCGGAAACCAGGAGAGCCGCTGAACCTTAAAACACCGAGCGGCAAGGTCGAACTGGCTTCTGCACAGCTCAAGGCCGCAGGATTCGACGCCGTACCGAAATACGCGCCCCAGCCGGAAGCGCCTGCCGGATTCTACAGGATGCTGACGGGACGCAAACCGATGCTCACCTTCGGGCGTACGGCGAATAACCGTTTTCTCGGGGATCTCGCAACAGCCAAAGAGAATGAAGTCTGGGTCAGCGACAGGATTGCAGAAAAGCACAGCCTGCAGAACGGCGAATATGTGCGCCTCAAGAACCAGAACGGCGTAGTTTCGGAATTCCCGGTCAAGGTTAAAGTCACCCAGCGGATCCGCACCGATGCGGTCTATATGGTTCACGGCTTCGGCCACAGCTCAGCGAAGCTTACTTGGGCCTACAAACGCGGCGCTTCGCACAATCAGCTCATATCAAGAACCGATATCGATCCTGCCATGGGCGGCGTCGGGTTCCAGAATAATTTCGTGACATTCATCAAGGAGGCACAAGCGTGAGCAACAAGAAAAACTATGGAATGGTTATAGACACCCGGGTATGTGTCGCCTGTTCTGCCTGTGTCTATGCCTGCAAGCAGGAGAACAACGTACCTGAAGGATACTGCCGTGACTGGGTTGTGCAGGAGACTGGCGGAGAATACCCGAAACTCACCATGGAGAACCGTTCGGAACGCTGCCAGCATTGCGACAATGCCCCCTGCGTCACCTACTGTCCGACCAGGGCGTCCCACTATGCCGAAGACGGTACGGTACAGATCAACAGGTCGATCTGTACCGGATGCAAGGCCTGCCTGGCCGCCTGCCCGTATGATGCCCGATTCGTTAATCCCGAAGGGTTCGCGGACAAGTGCTCGCTCTGCCAGCACCGCATCAAACAGGGCCTTGAAACCGCCTGCGTTTCCATCTGCCCGACCGGCAGCCTGAATCTGGTCGATTTCAACAATATTGACCAGAAGACAAAACAATTGTTGAGCGGTAAGGTCGTTTACCGCCAGAAAGAACATGCAGGAACGGAACCGAACCTGCGATGGATTTCCGCAAGCAATAAACCCGGAGCGTAATTATGTTGGCAACAGCAGTAAACGAGATCGTCTCGACGAAACTCAATCCCAATGTGGTGCCCCACCTGCACATCTGGGAGTGGCACATTCCTCTCTACCTCTTTCTCGGCGGCATCGCCGGCGGACTGCTCGTGATCACCTCGGTCATGATCGTGCTGAAAAGAAAATTCGGTATAGGACCCCGTGATGAAGGCAACGGATGTCCCTGCCTCGCAGTCCGTATCGGTTCGATTCTTTCACCCACGCTGCTCGGCATCGGCATGCTCTTTCTCTTTCTCGACCTTGCCCACCCCCTTTATGTCTGGGCATTCTACACCACGATACAGCCCACATCTCCTATGTCGGCCGGCAGCTGGATCCTCATCGCTTTTTTCCCGCTCGCTATTCTGCAGGCCATGCTCGTCAACAAGCGGCAGTTGCGGGATATGAACATTGAACTGGTGAACAGGGTGATCGACTGGACAGAAAACCACATGACCATCGTGGCGCTGATGAACGCCCATATCGGCGTAGGAATCGGCATTTACACCGGCATACTGCTTTCGTTCTTCTCTGCGCGCCCGCTCTGGTCGAGCTCCATCCTCGGCATGCTCTTTCTCGTATCGGGAATATCCGCCGCGGCTGCACTCATGCTGCTGCTTGCCCCGAAGGACGAAAAACCGATCTACAGCATGATCGACGCGAACGCCATCTGGATAGAACTCATGACGGTAGGTCTTTTCGTCCTCGGCGGCCTTACCGGTTCGGCAAACAGCCACGGCGCCATGATGCACCTGATTACGGGCGACGTAAACCTTGCCGGTATGTCCTACATGTTCTGGTTCTGGGGCATTTTCATTGCCGCAGGGCTCGTGGTTCCTCTGCTGCTCGAATTCCTCGAAGCGGCAGGCGTGCATATCAGATTTCCTAACGTGGCGCCTGTCATGGTGCTTCTCGGTGGTCTGGTGTTACGGTTCCTGATCGTTTTTGCCGGCCAGACCTACCATACCTTCGTATAGGCCTTGCTTTACCGTAAACAAAAAAGAGCCCCTGAAACCGGGGCTCTTTTTTGTTTACGGTAAAGCAATAAACCGCATTCGGTCATAAAATTCACCATTTCATTCTTAACCGATAAGGAGCGGCGCCTCCAAGCGGGTCATATATCCGCACTATTGCGGTATAATTGTTTGAGCTTCTCGGCTGCTGACGAACATATGCGGCTCCACGCCCCCTGATCTTTTCCAGTCTGACATACTCGGTACGCCTCGGAAGGCGTCCATCGAAATCGTACCTCTGGTTCTCCACGCGTCGTCCGGAAACAACCATCGCTCTGACGGAACGGTCACGAATATAAAGATCGACCTTATCGTCGACACGACCCCTCCAGACCAGAGAGCCCCGCCTGTCATCGTGATTATCCCATTTAGCTTCTGCAGGCGCGCTCACGAAAAGCGTCCCTGCCGCAAGAATAACGCCCGGCAATAAACGAAGAAATGATTTCATGTTTGTCGTAAGGGTTTGTGAATTATAAGAACAGGGAAAACAGAAGAAACCCGATACTCCCCAAAACAACAGCCCCAACAATACGCTATTTCTGCTGTATACAAAGTTTAAAAAAAATGCCTGAATTCCCATAGTGGAAAACAGGCATTATAAAACACAAACAATAGCGCAATACTAACGAAGTACCGACTATTCAGGACGTCTTTTCGTGGTGAACGGCTTTAAGAATCTTGATGTTCAGCACGACAAAGCGCCAGAGCTGGTAAATTCTGCAGCGCATCAGAAATTTGTCAAACGATGTAGGCCTCATGGGTTATCGCATTTTGTCATTGATTGAATTCTCTCAGGCGCCGGTTATTCCGGAATAAACTGCCATCCGATACGTCCTCTGAACTTGTGCATGAAGGTGGTCTCCACCATCTGCTTGAGCCATGCACCGGAAATACCGCGTTCCACTTTGGTAACGAACATGTCGCGTCCCTCCTTGTTGTCGTAGCGGGTATGGTCGGGCACGACCGGATAAATGATCATCACGATGGCGGAACCGTTCCAGAGCGACTTGCCGTTCGAGGCGATACAGACGGCAAGCATTTCGGACATGCGCTCGCGGTGCGTCATGCGTCCGGTCCTGATCATGTCGATGACGTTGAATGCCACGACCCTGCCGATCACGCCGGAAATCATGCCTGTTCTCGGTGCGCCGGGAATGATCTGGGTGCCGTTCTTGGTCGTATGCGGCACGGAAATCGGACCGGGAGGCGCAAACGCGATACCTGCAGCGAAGATGTTCTTGTAGGTCGGATTGTTGTACTGTGCAGGCCATGCATTGGGATTCTTCACCAGTTCGTCGTACTTGAGCCCGTAAATCCCGTCAGCGAACACGAATCCGCCCGGGTTGCAGACCTTCGAGGAAATATCCTGGCCATCCTTGTCGAAAAACTTGAACGTAACTCCACGCGACTGGGGAATGAGCATGGCGAAATCGTAACCGGTTTCGCCGTAGTTGCCTTCGAAGTCTTCCCAGTAAACCTTCTTGGCATCGACCTCTTTGACTCCCCTGCGGATCGCTTTCTCGATACCGAACTCGTCCATGGCGTCCTCGATAAGATCGCCGCCGCGAGCGATCCTTCCTCCCTGCTTGACCACGTTGATGCCGCCTACGCCAAAATCGCCTATTTCAGGCTCATTGGTAAGATAGATGAGGTCTGCCTTGTCCCTGATACCCCTCTCGGAAAGATCATGATGGATGTTGGTAATGTACTCGAAAGCCGCTCCCTGGCATGCCGCAAGCGGATGTCCGGTTCCGATCACCAGTTTCTGGCGCTCTCCGCGCTTCATGCGCTCCACCGACTGCAGGTAGGCATCACGCGCCTGGATGGCGGTATCGTAGTGGCAGATCGACTGGGTGAATTTTTTCGGTCCGAGGCCCGGAGTAGCGTCGTAATTCATATGCGCGCCGGTCGCGATGATCAGGTAGTCGTATTCGAGGCTTGCCGGACCGGCATCGTTTGCCTGATCAAGGACTATGTAGTTCTCATCGGGATGCACCGCAGTTACCGAACCCTGAACGAAGTTCACATTGAATTTGTCGTAAATCGGCTTTAACTTGAAGATAGTGTGTTCCGGTTTCACGGCATCGATGCCGAGCCAGACCCATGAAGGCACGAAGCCGAAATAATCGAATTTGTGGACAACCGTTATTTCATGTTCCCGACCTATCGCATCGCCAAGGTACATCGCCGCAGTATGGCCCGCGAAACCTGCACCTATAATAACAACCTTTGCCATAGTGTTGCTCTCCCGTTATACTTGTTTTTATTGCAGCCCCCTCGGGCTTCATGAAAAGAACAGGCAAAATTAATACCAAAATGCCATATAGCCAAGCAGTTATACAAGAATATTGAGCATATGCTATATTTTAACACGCATCATACACGCTATTAACGAAATATACATGTAGTTGAATTCCCTGGAAATCCAGCGTTATTTAGTACAACCATAAATTAATATTAATTCGCAAAACAGGCCGCATGATCCTGCAACAGAAAAAAAGAATCGCTGCCATAGACTTTGGAACAAAGCGCATCGGGCTTGCATGGACCGATCCTCTCGGGCTCTTTGCCCAGCCTGGCGGCACATGCTCGCATGACGAGCTTTTGGCAAAACTTTCGGCAATGGATAACGCCGGTGAAATCGGCATCATCCTTGTAGGATATCCGCTCAACGACGATGGAACGGAAAATACCATGACCAGAGTTGTCGACCGGTTCATCGACGATCTCCGTCTCGCGTTCCCCTCCGTGCCGGTTCAACGGGTAAACGAGCACCGCTCTTCGCGCGAAGCAATGCGGATCCTTGCCAAATCGGGAATAAGCCGCAAAGAACGACAGAAAAAGGGGCGCCTTGACAGCGCGGCGGCATGCGTTATTCTGCAGGAATATCTCGATTCGCACCGCTGAACGCAGACGAAGGGGGTTTTTTTTGCCGTTTTTACCGAGGCTTCCGTATTTTATCTGTTTACATACCCGATCATCAACCAATATCGATCCATGAGCAACCAGTCAATGCTTGCCGTGTTCAAGTCTACCGGCGCCCTGCTTGAAGGCCATTTCAGGCTCACCTCAGGCCGCCACAGCAATACCTATTTCCAGTGCGCAAAAGTGCTGCAGCATCCCGAACACCTCTCGCTGATCTGCAGCCGGATAGCGGAGCATTTCAGGGATGCAGGAATCAGCACCGTAATATCGCCGGCAATCGGCGGGATTGTGGTTGGCACTGAAGCAGGACGTCAGCTCGGCGTGAAAACGATCTTTGCTGAACGAAAGGACGGCGCCATGACCATCCGCCGAGGATTCAGCATAGCTGAAGGCGAACGGGTGCTTGTAATCGAGGATGTCATCACGACAGGCGGCTCGGTAGCCGAAGTAATCGCGCTCATCGAAGCGGCCGGAGCAACGCTCGCAGGAGTTGGATCGGTGGTAGACCGCAGCAGCGGCAAAGTCCGGCTCGCCGAAAACCAGTTCTCGGTACTGACGATGGACGTGGTCAGCTACGATCCCGAAGAGTGCCCGCTCTGCAAGGCCGGAATACCGATTGAAGCGCCTGGAAGCAGAACCATCCGGCAGAACTGAAGCGTCTGACCCATGCAACCCGTTATCAGGACAATATCGTTTGTCGGCCTGGGGCTGATCGGCGCATCAATGATGCTGGCCTTCCGGAAGGCGCATTCCGATGACGATTCGCCACTCTTCATGAAGGGGTACGATCCCCTGTTCAGTGAAGAGGAACGGCAGGAAGCGCTCGACAGCGGACTCGACCGTTTTGAAACAGACAAAACCGAGCTCTATGACGCCGACCTGATCATCCTCTCTGCGCCCGTAAAGGTCAACATCGCCCTGCTCGACGAGATCAAGGCATTAGCCGGCTCGTCAGTGCTGGTCACCGACGTTTCGAGTACCAAGTCCATGATAGCCGAAAAAGCTCGTGATCTCTGCATCCCGTTCATAGGGATGCATCCCATGGCCGGAAGGGAGTTGCAGGGTTTCCGGGCCGCAAGCGCCGAACTGCTCCGGGGGAAAACCCTCATACTCTGCGATAACGGCAACTTTCTCGATGAACCGAAAGGAAGGGCATTGTCTGCACTGCTTGCTGCGGTCGGCTGCAGAACGATGGTCATGGACCCTGCAATGCATGACAGGATCGTGGCAAATATCAGCCACCTTCCTCAACTGATCTCCACGCTGCTCGTCAACTACTGCGAAAAGAACATCGCAGCAGCGGGCCCGGGTTTTGCCACGCTGGCGAGGCTTTCCGGCAGTTCATGGGAGATCTGGAACGATATCGTACAGACGAACAGCACCAATATAGCCGATGAACTTGAACGGTTCGCCACCGAACTGAATGTGCTTGCCGACGAGGTGAGGAGCCTCGACACACAGACCCTTTCATCGAGATTCAGCAATGCAAACAGGTTGTACCAAACCCTCAAGGAACTCCACAAACAATGAAATTCGGCATCGTCGTCAACACGGAGCGCAGAGAGGCGCTGGTTCTGGCTAAGGAACTGACCGGCTGGCTCGACCGGCACAAGGCCGGCTATGTTCTGGAATCCCTTTCCGCAGAAAAACTCGGCATCGGACCTTCAGCGAAAATAGACGATCTCAACAGGCTTTGCGACGTGTTCATTTCCCTCGGCGGCGACGGAACCCTCCTCTTCACGTCGCACTATTCCGAAACGAAACCGGTTATCGGCATCAACGTCGGGCATCTCGGATTCCTCACCGAATTCAGCCAGGCCGAGATGTTCCCTGCCGTGGAAAAGGTGCTTGGAGGAACCTACTCAATTCACAACCGCTCCCAGCTTGAAGCCGTCACGACGATCGACGGCCGGGAACAGAGGCTGCGCGCGCTGAACGACGTTGTAATCGAAAAGGGAACCTACCCGCGAATTCCCACATTCGTCATTCGCCTTGACGGAGAGTTGCTCGGTTCGTACCGGGCTGACGGCATTATCATCGCGACATCGACCGGCTCCACCGCATATTCCATGTCAGCCGGAGGCCCTATCATCGCTCCCAAATCATGCGTTTTCGTCATAACGCCGATCTGCCCGCATATGCTGACGGTAAGACCGATCGTCATCAGCGACGAAAAGATTATCGAGGTATCGGTCGATGCGCAAACCGGAGAGTTTCCTCTGAACTGCGACGGTCGCATCACGAAAATGCTGTTGCCGCAGGAGACAGTAAAGGTTAAGAAATCGGATACGCTCATCAATCTCGTCGCCAACGAAAGCAGGGATTACTGTGAAATTCTGCGTACAAAACTGCTCTGGGGACGCGAGCATAACTCCGGTCAGTAAACCATCCGAACGCACCCCGCAAAAAACGCTTCATGAGCCACCCTGTCAGTCCTGCAGTCCTCCGCGATATTCTCGGCATACCGGAACGGACTCCTCTGTCCATCGATGCCATGTGTGCAGATCTCCGGTGCATGCTCTATCCCGCCACAGCCATAACCGCAAGGCTCGAACGGTTCACGCAGGCACTCGTCCGGGCCATGCGGAAACTCGGCATATCGACAGAGACTTACGGAGAAACATCGCTTGTAAACGGACGCTTCAGCCCCGGTACGGTCATCCTCGCGCCCGGCATCTTTCATGACGGTGAACTTGCCATCAACCGGGTTTCGACGCTCTATAACAACATCATCGTCGGTATTTACGACGAACCGCCGCCGCTTGAACCGAATGCGACGGCCCAGGAGAGACTGGACGCCATCGTCCGGCGTCTGGCAAGGGATATGGTTCACATACTGATCTTCGTGACCGGAACGTCATGGACCATCTGCACCATGAACGGCGGGGTTGCAACCTTCGACAGTCCGGATCCCGCAAGAGAAGATGTGCGCGACACCCTGGTTCCGAAACTGACAGCCCAGGTGGTTCCTCCCAAACCGGAGGATTTCGACTTGCGTACTGGAGAACTGCACCTGAACAGTCCGCAGTACAGAGCCGCTGCCGGTGACTTTCTTGCCTGCAGCCGGAACTGGTCTTCAAACAGCTGTCTCCTTACCCATACATCGACCGATGGGCTTGAATACCGCAATGATTTTTACCGGAAAATCGTAGCGAGATATCTCGACAAGCGCAGCGGCATGAGCTACGGATTTTTTGCAAAACAGCTTCCGGTCACCGTCCAGCCTGCAAAACCTGCGGGAGAAAGCGTTCAGGGATGGGTACCGGTCAGAATCGCGGATCGGACAATGCTCGTGCCTGTGCCGGACGTACGGGTGCTCACTACCCGGTCAGGATGCCGGAAGCACTTGCTGAATTGCGAAACCGACCTTGTCGAAATCGGAATCGAACAGGGAAAAGCATACCTCAAGACACCGTCGGAGCTTCCGGAAGGAACCGGAAGCAGGCCCTCGTTCGATACCTTCACCATCCTTGCCCATGCACTTGGCAATGCGTTCATCGCGTCCATTATGAAAACTCTGATGCCCGGAGCGGTTTTTCCCGGGATACTTGAAGAAAAGGGGGCGTCTATGACCCATTGGCATGGGTACCCCGACGTCTCGACCCTCCCGGTCGGGTACTTCATGCACGGCCGGAAAAACCCGCCGGTTTCCTGTTCGACACCCCAGTCGGCAGCATACAGCCTGTTCGGGAAAATCAAGGCGCTCGAACAGGCGCTCGTATCAGGAAAAGTATATCGGGGCGACGTGCATGTCGAACCGCACCACGGCACGAACATCGTGGGAGTTCTGAGTCTCGAGGAGACTGCCCGGTTTCTGAACGGGCCTGTTCCGCATGGAACGATCCCTGAATGCTCTTCAGAAAGAAGACGATAAACCCGGAGCTACCTTTCGGTCTCCCGATCGCTGTAAACCCACTTTCCCTGCTGCTGCAACACCATTTCGACAATTTCCCGGATACACCCCTTTCCGCCTTCGTAAGCGGAAATATAGCCCACGCGATTCCGGAGATAGTCGGCTCCGTCTATCGGCGTTGCAGGAAAACCCGCTCTCTCGAGCAGGGAAAGATCGGCAATATCGTCACCGATATAGGCACAGGCTTCGTCATCGAGACCGCTATCCCTAAGGAAAGCGTCGTAGGCATCGAGAAGGCTTGATGACCCGAGATAAATGCCGGTCACGCCGAGCGATTCAAGGAGGGGGCGGAATCCTGCCGCATCCCGATCCGAGAGCACGGCAATATGCAGACCCTGACTGAGTGCGACCCGGATAGCGGAAGCGTCCCGATTGGAAATTGAGACAATCTCCCCCCCATTACCGTCGAAGTTCATACGCGGCCCGTTCAGGACGCCGTCAACCGGAAAGATGACAGCCCTGACGGCCTGCAGTGCCTGCTGGATCTTTGAAGATGGATCGGCCAGCGAAGGCTCCATGCCGAAATACTGAAAACCTGACAAAACGTTCTTCCTGTTTTAACGTGAATGAATCGACTGCATGCACTGCGAAAGCCGCTGCAGTTCCCTGACGACGCCGGCAAAATCACCGAGAGGAATCTGTGTCGCCGCATCGGAAAGCGCCGACGGAGGATCCGGATGCACTTCAAAAAAAAGTCCGTTCACTCCAGCAGCCACGGCAGCACGCGCGAGCGGAAGCAGATAGCGGCGCTCACCTCCCGAAACTCCGTTGCCTGCACCGGGAAGCTGCAGGCTGTGGGTTGCGTCGTAAACCACCGGATAGCCGGTCTCGGCCATCTGCGGAATACCCCGGAAATCGACCACGAGGTTATGATAGCCGAAACTGGAACCGCGTTCCGTCAGCATGATCCTCCTGTTGCCGGTAGCGGAAACCTTCGCTGCGGCATGAGCCATATCGCCGGGAGCCATAAACTGTCCTTTCTTGATATTGACGGCCAGCCCGCTGCGGCCGGCGGCCACCAGCAGATCTGTCTGACGCGACAGAAATGCCGGTATCTGGAGCACGTCGACAGAGGGCGCCGTACGTTCCACCTCCGCTACCTCGTGAACATCGGTCAGCACAGGCATGCCGAACCCCTCCCTGACCTCTGCAAGAATATCGAGAGCCTCGTTGTCCCCGATACCGGTAAAGGACGAAGCCGACGAACGGTTAGCCTTGCGGTAGGAACCCTTGAATATGAAGCGCCCCCCCCCCTCGGCGGAAATGCGCCGCAGCTCCCCTGCAACTTCGAGAGCCATCGCGCGGCTCTCGATGACGCAGGGACCGGCAATAAAAAAAAGAGAACCGTCCGCGGGCAGGTCAATAGTGCCGATTGAGAACTTTTGCACGGTGTTACCGGTTGTTTTACTGATAGTTACCTTTACCCCTGAATGAGAGGAAATGAAATTTTCGACTGATGTTAAATTTACAACATTATTTTTTATTCGCATCCGGTAATCAAACAAGAGAAAAAATATGAGTAACGCAGATACCAGACAGCGCCTCCAGGAAATTGAAAAGCAGCTTGCCGGGCTTGTCGAAGAACAGACCAGAGTGAAAGCCCAGTGGGAAAGCGAAAAAGAGCTTATAAGAGGATCGCGCGACCTGAAGTCAGAACTCGAACAGCTGAGAGTGCAGGCCGAAGAATATGAGCGGCAGGGCGACTACGGCAAAGTGGCCGAAATCCGTTACGGCAGCATTGCGCGCATCGAGCGCGACATCGAGGAAAACCGCAGAAAAATAGAAGAGAAACAGGCCGCAGGCGACCTCATCATGAAAGAGGAGATCGATGCCGAGGATATCGCCGATATCGTCTCCCGATGGACCGGCATACCGGTCAGCAAGATGCTGCAGTCGGAACGACAGAAGCTGCTCGGCATCGAGGACGAACTGCACAAACGGGTGATCGGGCAGCACGAGGCAGTCAGCGCAGTCAGCGAGGCAGTGAAGCGATCGCGCGCCGGTATGGGAGACGAAAAGCGCCCTATCGGCTCCTTCATTTTTCTCGGTCCGACCGGCGTCGGAAAAACCGAGCTTGCGCGCACCCTTGCGGAATACCTGTTCGACGATGAAGATTCGCTGATACGCATCGACATGAGCGAATATATGGAGTCGCACAACGTAAGCCGGCTGGTGGGCGCCCCTCCCGGTTACGTCGGCTACGAGGAAGGGGGACAGCTGACCGAAGCCGTAAGACGCAAACCCTTTTCGGTAGTTCTGCTTGACGAGATCGAAAAAGCGCACCCCGACGTCTTCAATATCCTTCTGCAGATTCTCGATGACGGACGTCTGACCGACAGCAAGGGTCATACGGTGAATTTCAAGAACACCATCATCATCATGACTAGCAACATCGGTGCCCATCTTATCCAGTCGGAAATGGAAAAAATGGACGGTGCAGGCAGGGACGCCGTGCTGTCCGGACTGCACGACAAGCTCTTTCAGCTGCTCAAGCAGCAGGTGCGGCCCGAGTTCCTGAACAGGATCGACGAGATCATCCTCTTCACTCCGCTCTCCAGAGAAGATCTCCGCCATATCGTGCTGGTACAGTTCGATCGCATCAGGGCTACGGCCATGCGCCAGCGTATTTCGATGGAGATTACCCCTGAAGCACTGGACTGGCTTGCCGATGCGGGATTCGATCCGGCGTTCGGCGCCCGTCCGCTCAAACGCGTGATGCAGAGAAAAATTACCAACAGACTCTCGGAGATGATCCTCTCCGGGACGGTTCAGGAGGGAGACAGCGTGCTTGTCCGCATGACTGAAGGCGAACTGCAGATAACCAAAAACACGGGAGTCGCATGAAACAGCTGATCGCTCTGGCCGCCCTGCTGCTTTTCGCGATCTTTCCCGGCCCGCCCCTGCAGGCCTCCACCCGGACGGACAGCCTCTCCATAAAGATAGGCCAGATGCTCATGATAGGCTTCCGGGGCATGACTGTAGCTGATGCTCCGGAAATCGTCGGAGATATCCGCTCCCGCCATATAGGCGGGGTAGTACTGTTCGATTACGATGTGCCCCTGAAATCGCCGACAAGAAACATCGCAAACCGGGAACAGCTCTCGAAGCTGACAACCGGTCTGCAGGAACTGTCGGAAATACCGCTCTTCATCGCAATAGATCAGGAAGGAGGAAAAGTGAACCGACTGAAAGCATCGAAAGGCTTTCCGGCATCAGTTTCCGCAGCATATCTCGGTATGCTCGACAATCCCGACAGCACCTCCTCCGCTGCACGAAAAACCGCAGCGACCATGAAATCGATGTGCATAAATATGAACCTCGCACCGGTACTCGATCTGAACGTCAATCCGGACAACCCGGTCATAGGCCGACTCGGACGCAGCTACTCTGCAGATCCGGCGATTGTCGCCCGGCATGCCATGCTGACTGCGGCAGCGTTCCGCGAAGAGGGAATCATTCCGGTATTCAAGCATTTTCCGGGACACGGCAGTTCGAAAACCGATACACACAAGGACTTCACCGACGTTACCGGAAGCTGGTCGGAAAAAGAGCTGGAACCCTACCGGGTCATGACAGAAGCCGGTTACGACGATGCCGTCATGACCGCACACGTATTCAACCGGAAACTCGACAGCCGCTTTCCGGCAACCCTTTCGAAAAAGGTTCTGGACGATCGCCTCAGGCAGAAACTCGGATTTGGAGGCGTGATTCTCAGCGATGACATGCAGATGCAGGCCATTGCTGCCCATTACGAGCTTGATGAAGCCATTCGGCTTGCCGTGGAAGCCGGCGTGGATATCCTGCTCTTCGGCAACAATACAGCCTACGATCCTGACATAGCGGAAAAAGCAACGTCGATCCTTCACCGCCTGGTTAAGGAGGGAACCATCAGCAAAACCCGAATCGATCGATCATATCACCGGATCATGAAGCTCAAGGAACGCTTTATTTATTACTGCAAATGAAAACCCTCTACCTCGTCAGACACGCCAAATCAAGCTGGGACAACCAGCAGCTCAGTGATTTCGAACGAACCCTGAACGATCGCGGAATGGAATCAGCTCCAATCATGGCTGAACGGCTTAAAAAGAAACATATAGTTCCCGGCATAATGGTATCGAGCCCAGCAATCCGGGCAATCACAACAGCTGAAATATTCGCCGGCATCCTCGGTTATCCGAAAGAGGCTATTGTTCAGAATATGGATATCTATACCGGCAGCACATCGGATCTTCTCAGGATAGTTCGTACGCTTCCCGACAGCTGCCAGTCGGCGATACTGTTCGGGCACAATCCTGTCATGACGGAATTCTCGAACCTGCTGACAGGAGAGTACCTCGAAAACATGGTCACCTGCGGCGTGATGCGGATCGATATGGGAGAAAGCTGGAAGGAAACCGGAGAACGAACAGGAAAAGGGGTATGGTACGACTACCCTAAAAAAAAGGATTGAGGCGATTAATAGATCTCCGTCTTCGGCTCGCGGGTCATCAGATCGAGGGTTGCCTGCAGAACCGGTTTCTGCTCGAAGAGCATCTCGTAGACCGCCTGGGTTATAGGCATTTCGACGCCACAGGTACGGCTCAGTTCGTAGACGGATTTCGAGGTAAGCACCCCTTCTGCGACCATATCCATATGGCTCACCACATCGTCGAGCGAACGACCCTTGCCGATCTCTTCACCGACATAGCGATTGCGGCTGTGCCTGCTCAGGCAGGTAACCACAAGATCGCCGATGCCCGAAAGCCCCGAAACCGTTACCGGATCGCCGCCCAGTCGCTCGCATAGCCTCGATATTTCAGCGAGGCCGCGGGTGATGATTGCCGCCTTCGCATTATCGCCATAACCGATACCGTCCGAAATACCCGCAGCGATGGCGATGACGTTCTTCACCGAACCGGCTATTTCAACCCCGACGATGTCAGTGTTGGTATAAACGCGAAACATGCTGGTGCGGAACGCGTCCTGAATCTTTTCAGCCGTTTCCCGCGACGGAGATGAGGCCACGACCGTGGTCGGCAACTCCCTTGAAACCTCTTCTGCATGACTCGGCCCGTAAAGAGCGGAAACCTGCGCAGGAACAAGTTCCGGAATCGTTTCAAGCAGCACCTCCGACATGCGTTTCCCTGTCCGCAGCTCGATACCCTTGGCGACGTTCACGATGATGCGTCCCTGCATGGAAATCCCTCTGAGCTGTTCGGCGGTTTCGCGAAGAGCCTGGGAAGGTACGGCAGTCACGATCATGGAGGCAGGAGTTACCGCATCGACGATCGAATCCGTGACCCTTAGATTTGCAGGAAATGCGACGCCTTGAAGGTATCGGCGATTTTCACGCTCGGCGGAGAGCTGCCGGGCGAATTCAGGACGATGAGCCCACAACGAAACGCAGTGACCCTTTCTGGCCAGAAGCACGGCAAGTGTCGTACCCCAGCTTCCCGCGCCAAGAACGGCTATGTTGAGAAAATCCCCGGAAACAGTCACGAATGCTTGCCGAAAGTTACCCGATTCTCGGTGCCGGCCAGCAGTCTCCTGATGTTGGCTCGATGGGTGTAAAGAATCCCGAGGGCTACGATCAGACCGAAAATCAGCAGGTGATAGTCGAGACTGTCATGAAATGAAACCGGGGCGCCGAACAGCCTGATATAGTAATCCAGACCGCTTCCAAGCTCGAAAATATACTTGCGTATGGCGATGATCAGCGGAAACGCGACTGCAGCAAGCATAGATGCCACCGAAACATAACGGGAGACATAGATGGTGAGCAAAAAAACGCCGATCACCATGAGCATGCTGACGGGAGCTATGCCGATAAGCATGCCGGCCGCAGTGCTGACCCCCTTGCCCCCCTTGAAACCGGCGAAAACCGTAAAGACATGACCGACCACTGCGCTCATTCCGGCAACCAGTCGCAAGGCTACTTCGTTCATATCAGGAAAAATATCGATGGGATAATGGCGAAAAAAAGCAACCACGGAAACAGCGGCAACGACGCCCTTGACGATATCGATCAGCGTGACCGTAAGGCCTGCTTTCCAGCCAAGTACCCTGAAAGCGTTCGTCCCTCCGGCGTTACCGCTGCCGAACTTACGCACATCGATGCCTTTGAGCATTTTTCCCGCCATGATGCTGGTGGGAATGGATCCGATAATGTAGCTCACTGCTATAATGGCAATTAACGTCAGCATAGCGTATTTGTTAATTATTGCGCGACACAATCCGGGAATAGCTCCCTGACGCTTCCGGAACCCCCGTCAGCTTCGATCAGATACCGCTCACTATAAGAAATAATGCCTTTTTCTGCGAAAAAATGCAAAAAGCATCATGCTCTGGTCACTGAACCTATAATGTATGCAATTTCACCCTTTGATTTCAAATAGTCCATGATAGCTGCAACCCCTTCCCGGCGAATTACCATCACGAGACCGATGCCGAGATTGAAGGTACGGCGCATGTCCTCTTCAGGAACCTCTCCCTCTTTCCGGATGATATCGAAAATGGCCGGTTCGGGCCATGAAGACCAGTCAACTGAAAGATCGAGCCCCTTGGGAACGATACGCATGGTGTTGCCGGTCAGCCCGCCGCCGGTGATATGAGAGAGGCCCCTCACATCGATATTGCCCGACAGCGGGGCGATAACCTGCAGATAGCTGCGGTGCACCCTGAGCAGCTCTTCGCCGACAGTGCCGTCAAGCCCCGCAAAACGCTCGCGCATCCTGCCCTCGAACACTTTTCGTGCAAGCGAATAGCCGTTGGTATGCAAGCCTGTAGATGGAAGCCCGACAAGCACGTCCCCCTCCCCGATCGTCGATCCGTTCACGATTTTCGCGTGATCGACCACTCCCACGATCGAACCGGCAAGATCGAAGTCCGCCTCGTCGTAAACGCCGGGCATCTCGGCGGTCTCGCCTCCGATAAGCGCGCAGCCGTTCTCCCGGCAGGCCTTCACCATCCCGGTAACAACCCCCGCTGCTATCGAGGGTGAAAGTCTGCCGCAGGCATAATAATCGAGAAAAAAGAGCGGTTTGGCTCCGCAAACCAGAATATCGTTCACGCAGTGATTCACCAGACATGAACCGACCGTATCGTAGATGCCAAGTTCGATGGCGATCTTAAGCTTGGTGCCTACGCCATCGATGCTGCTGACCAGCACAGGCTTGCTGTATCCTGTAAAATCCGGCTGAAAAAAACCGCCGAAAGCGCCTATATCGGTTATGACTCCCGGAGTAAAGGTCTGGCGCACCTGGGGTTTGATCAGGCGAACGAACTCCTCTCCCGCACTGATATCCACTCCGGCTTTCTTGTAATCCATGATGGCGTATTCTGTTTTTTAAGCGTTATTGTCCATATCACTGAGCTGAGCGCGTTGCGCTCCGCCGGCACCCTACGGGATCCCTGCGGGCTTTTCAAAAATACCGGCAGTCTCTTCGCCGGAAAAGAACTCGTGATGCAGGGTATTGACCGCATCATTGACATCCTGTTCCTGAACGACGAAACCGACGTTGATCTCGGATGAACCCTGTGAAATCATCCGTAAGTTGACATTGCGGAGCGAACTGAAAATTCTTCCGGCAACGCCTTTCGACATCCGGAGATTGTCGCCTACCACGCTGACCGTGGCAACGGCATGCTCGATATCGACCTGGCCCAGAGCCTTCAATTCCTGGAGCAGCTCTTCGCTGAAAGATTTGTCGTCTACAGTCACCGAAACCGACACCTCGCTTGACGAAATCATCTCTATCGAGACCCCGTGACGAGAAAACGCGCCGAAAAGCTCGGTCATGAATCCGTAGCGCCCAAGCATGCGATTGGAACGGATGTTGATGATGCACTGGCCTTTCTTGACGGCGATTGACTTGACCAGCCCTCCATAGCTCATGCCGACAAGCCGCTCGGGATCGTCGGTAATGAGCGTTCCTTTCGCGTCGGGATGCCAGGTATTGAGCACCCAGACCGGAATATTCTTCTCCACGGCGGGTGCTATGGTATCGGGGTGAAGCACTTTGGCGCCGAGATAAGCGAGTTCAGCGGCTTCGCTGAACGTCATGATCCGGATGCTGCGAGCTTCGGGAACAAGCCTCGGATCGCAGGTCATCACGCCGTCGACATCGGTCCAAATCTGTATGGCGTTGGAGCCGAGCCATGCGCCGAACAGCGCCGCTGTAAGGTCGGAACCGCCCCGTCCGAGCGTGGTGGTGCGACCTGATTCAGTAGCGCCGATATATCCCTGGGTGACAACGATGGTTCCCGATTCGAGCAGCGGCCTGATGATGGCTGCGGTATTTGCCTCGCAAACAGGAGTGATCGGCCTGGCAGCTCCGAAATTGTCGTCGGTGATCATCACCCTGCGGACATCTACCCACTCTGCCTGGTGCCCCTGCTCGATCAAGGCGGCGGAAAACACGGTAGTCGAAAGCAGTTCTCCGAAAGAGCAGAACATGTCTTTCGACCGTTCGGTCAGTTCTCCGACGATATCGACGCCGCGTGCAAGCATTTCGAGTTTCGACACATATCCGTCGACCTTCGCGGCCAGCTGCGGTTTCGCCGCCTGATCCGTTATCAGTTCTTCGATAAGCGAAACATGGTGATCCCGCACCTCCCCTGCAAGCAGAAGCGCTTCGTCAATATCGCTGCAGCCGGCGGCATCGGCCAGCCGGACGAGTTTGTTCGTAATGCCGCTGCATGCGCTGAGCACCACGAGCGGCGTACCGTTCTGCTGTTCACGAACGACAAGATCTATTGCCTGCTGCATCGCCCGGGCGTTACCCACAGAGGTTCCGCCGAATTTCATAACCGCCATAACCTGCAAACAGTAAAGGATTAAGTTTTCTTATTGCCGAAGTTTTCGCTTATTTGCACTCATAAGCTGTCGAAGCTTTTCCGGATAAACGTCATCCCCCGTCCGAAAAAAAAACAGAACAGACTCTGTATGACAGAAAACCCCGGACGGTTGAACGGATCTTCACCGAAACACCACTATTACGGCAACCTGCGTACAACGTTTCTTCTCACGCTGCTGCTGGCAACGCTTGCCGGATGCAACAGCATCTCCACAAGCTCCCGCTACGATCCGGACTGCAAATATAGCTTAAAAAAGAGAAAAACACATATATCGAGAATCGTTCCGGGTTCCCCTGTCCCGGTGACGGAAGAACTTCCGGTCAAGGTGCCGGAGCGTTCTGTCCAACAGATGTTTTCTTCGGTCAGGGAGCGGTTCGGCACAACATACGTATGGGGCGGCAGATCGCTCGACGGCTTCGATTGCTCGGGCTTTGTTCAGTACCTGTACGAGGAATCCTTCCAGCTCCTTATGCCGAGAACATCTGCCGATATGGCATCGCTCGGCCAGGTGGTTCCCCGCAGAAAACTCCAGCCGGGTGATCTTGTTTTTTTCAGTAACGGAGGCAGAACCATCGACCATGTGGGCATCTATATGGGTGATAACAGCTTCGCTCATGTATCGACAAGCAGCGGCGTACGTATCGACCGGCTTGATTCCCGTTATTACGATCAGCGGTTCGCATGCGCGGCCCGCATCATCATGCCGGACTGAGCGGAAACCGCACACCCGACCGGCATGCCTCGGAATTTTTCCCTATATTGCCCGCCTGAACATATTCAAAAAACCGGTTATCGATTCTGCCATCATGCTGCCGACAGGAACACACAACTATATCGAACTCGCCATAACGATCGCACCGGCTCTTTTCGAGCCCTATATAGCCATTCTTTCCGAAGAAGGCATCGAATACTTCCTCGAAGATGACGACCGCCTGCTTGCATACCTCCCCGAATCCCTGTGGAATGAGGATAAGGAGTTTGCCGTGCGAAGCCTTCTTGAAGAGACGTTCGGCAGCGTACCGCCATACAGGGCAAGCTTCATGGCCGACAGAAACTGGAACGCCGAATGGGAGGCCCACCTGCAGCCGATCGAAATTTCAGACCGGTTCCTGATCGTTCAGAAAAACAAGGAGGTCTCTCCGAAACCCGGGCAGATCGTCATCGAGATCAACCCGAAAATGTCGTTCGGCACCGGTTACCACGCCACCACCCGCCTCATGCTTCGGCAGATGGAGAATCTCGACCTGCAGGATCGAAAAATAATGGATATCGGCACGGGAACCGGCGTGCTGGCCATCGCCTCCCGAAAACTCGGAAACCGGCATCCCATCCTCGCTTTCGACAATAATGCATGGGCCGCAGAAAACGCGGTTGAAAATGCTGAAGAAAACGATGCGGCAGATATCCGCATAGAACTGATAGATGCCGAAGAGGAACTGGTAAAAAACCTCCGTGAAGGTTATGACCTGATCCTTGCGAACATCAATAAAAACGTAATCGACCGGATACTTCCTGTCATCAGAAACTATGCCTCGGAAGCGGACGTACTGCTGTCGGGAATCCTTGTGTACGATGAGCCATGGCTGAAAAAACTCCTGAAGCGGCTCGGCTACGTCAACATAAAAACCATATACGAGGATGAGTGGCTATCGAGCCTTGTGCGTACGGAGACCGCTGCGAAATCCTGAGTTTTTCCATCCATGAGACGGGTATCCTGCATCGATATCGGCACAAATACAGCCCTGCTGCTTATTGCCGACCTTGAACCTGAAAGCGGCTCCATCATTCCCCTGCTGCACCGTCAGACCATAGTCCGGCTCGGCGAGGGAGTCGATGAACGGAAACTGATCTCCGCAGAAGCAATACGGCGTCTTGCCGCCTGCATGCAGGAGTACCGGCGGCTGTCCGAAGAACATGGCGCAGAAGCAGTCATCGCCTGCGGCACCAGCGCCCTGCGCGATGCGGCAAACCGTGACGAGGTTATCGAAGAAGTCGGCCAGAAAACCGGCATCGGAATCGCCTGCCTCTCCGGCGAAGAGGAAGCCGAGCTTACATTTTTTGGAGCGGTTGCAGGAATGAGCGACCTGCCCGATAGCTTTCTTGTCATCGACATCGGCGGAGGAAGCACGGAAATCTCCATGGGGAGCATCAACTGCCTGGAAGAGAGCATCAGTATGGATATCGGCTCGGTACGGCTTACCGAACGTTTTTTCAGGTCACAGCCCCCTTCTGCTGACGAGTTCGAAGCCGCAAGGAATGAGATCAACAGGGTACTGACAGGGTGCATCATTCCGTTCTTCGAAGCCCGGGAATCGGTTTACGGGGTTGCCGGCACGCTTACGACACTTGCGCAGGTCAGTCTGGGGCTGAAAGGATTCGATGCCGCAAAGGTGCAGCACTATCGGCTTTCCTATGCAGAGGTGGATCGGCTGCTCGAACATTTCGGCAGTTGTTCGCTCGGAGAAATCGTCGCCGAGGGAATTCCTGAAGGGCGCGCCGACGTCATCGTCATGGGGACGCTCATTCTGCACCAGTTCATGCGGCTGCTCGGCGTAGCTGAAGTGAGGGTCAGCATCCAGGGGCTGCGTTTCGGGCTTGCGCAGAAAGAGCTGCTCCGCCTGCAGCAGCCTTGACGCCGTAAATGCAGACCGGCTCGCCGTCGCAATCCCTTGTAAAAAAAAGATAGCGGCTGTCGCTCTCCCTGAGCCGGAACTTCCTGCGTATCTCTTCCGGTTTCAGAGGAAAATCGCGTCGCTGAAGAGCCGCCCCCGAAATATCGTGCCACCGGAGAAAATCCCTGAAGGTTTTTGGCCTGTATCGCTCGACTGCAATAACACGGAAGACGCGTCCGGGAAAATCGGCGATCAGCACGTCGGCAGTAAGATAATCGACGCTGCCGTTCACGAATGACAATCCGAGATCAAGAGCGAGCTTTCCGGCAAGACCGGCTCTGATGACTGCAGCATCAGGTTCGTAGAAATATGTTTGCACCTGCTGTGACACAACTCTTTCTTCCGTGCCGGTTCCCGATGTTGCATGCTCGACGGTGCCATCTTTTGAGAGCAGCACGGCCGTTCGCAGCACGCCGTGATCGTTCGGCCCGCCCCGCTCAAGCAGCAGCAGCGATTCCCGGCACTCGCCGTCAACTGAAACCACGCGTATTTCCGAGAGCGATGGCAGATCAGCCATCAATCCACTCGGTTCGAGAGCCGGAGAGGCCTTTATCATCACTCTCGGCGCCTTACTGAGCAGCAGGTCATGAGCGGCTGTGACGTCAGGGCTCGCCGCAGCGAGGCCGACGGAACGCCGCCCGCTCTCCCTCCGGGCAGGATCGACGAAAATCCAGTCGAAGCGGTTATCGGGAAACGAATGCAGCATGGAAAGACTCTCTCCATGCTGCATTTCCACATTGGCACTGTCGAGCTTGCAAAAATTGTACACGGCAAGCTCCGCAAGCACCGGATCGCGCTCGCAATACACCACGCCACAAAACACCTTTGAAAAAAAAATGGTATCGACGCCAAGGCCTCCGGTAAGATCAATCGCCCTCTCTCCGTTCATAATCGAAGCCTTGTATGCCGCCGCCGCTTCGCCCGATGCCTGTTCGAGAGCAAGAGAGGTATAGAGTAGACCATGCAGCGAGAGCATCGGCAGCTTTTTAACCGCCTTCCTTCGGCAGGCGATCTGTTCGGCGATCGCCCTTGCGGGAATATCCTTGCGGCCCTGAAACCGCATGGCAAAATCTGCAGGGTCGTCGGAACCGGGTTCTTCGAGCAGTGCGAGATTTTCCGGCAGCAGCAGTTGCCGGAGTTCGTCGAGAGTCATTTCCCTTTTGTCCCGGCCTTCTTGCAGTGCTCCTCGACGAGTTTTCTGCGGAGCACTTTGCCTACCGTTGATTTCGGAAGCGCTTCGATGAATTCAACGTGCCGGGGAATCTTGTAGGCGGCAAGATCCTTTCGGCAATAGTCGCAGAGTTCATCTGCAGCGAGCGTATAACCCGAGCGCAGCACGACCCAGGCCTTGACCGCCTCAACCTTGTACGCATCGGGCACTCCGGCAACGCTTACCTCCTGCACGGCGGGATGGCGGGCAATCACCTCTTCGACATCTCTGGGCCATACCTGGAAACCGCCAGGTTTGATGACATCTTTTTTGCGATCGACAATAAAAAGATAGCCATCCTCGTCGAGATAACCGAGATCTCCCGTATACAGCCATCCATCCCGTAAGACAAGAGCAGTCTCCTCAGGATTCTGCCAGTACTCTTTCATAAGCTGGGGTGCGCGCATGAGCACCTCGCCGACCTCTCCGGAACCAAGAGTCCCGACTCCGGTATCCTGATCGACGATACGAACCTCGACATCGGGGACGGGAATTCCGACCGAACCCGGCTTATAGGTCCCGAGAATGGGCGTGAAGGTCGAAGCGAGAGTGGTTTCGGTAAGGCTGTAAGCGTCGATGATCCTTCCTCCTGTCAACTCTTCGAAACTGCGCTTGGTCTCCTGCATGAGCGGGGCGGCTCCCGAGACGCAAAGCTTGATGGATTGCATGACTCCCCGCTGCTTCTTCACAACCGGATGGTTGAGCAGCGCGGTAAAGAGCGTCGGAACGCCGGGAAGAACGGCAGGTCGAAGAGTTCGGATCGAGTGCAGCAGGTCGTCGAGATCGCGAGGGTTGGGTATCAGAACAAGAGGGTATCCACCCATCAGGGCAGCCGGCAAGATTCCGGCCTGACCATAGACGTGGAACAGCGGCATATTGAGAATAATGGAATCTTTCCCCTTTTCGAGGATCACGCTGAACCATGCCGCAATCTGCATGCCCGATATGACAAGGCTGCTGTGGGTGCTGACGGCGCATTTCGGATTTCCGGTCGTACCGCCGGAAAAAAGGAAAAGCGCCGGAGCCTCATGGCTGACAGGCATTGGCCGGGCTCCTGCTCCGACATGCCGCCGAACAAGATCCTGCAGCTGAAAATCTCCTTTCTGCAGCTCGATGCGATGACCGTCCTTCTTTTCCTTCAGCAATGTGAACAGCAGGTTTTTCAGAGGAGGCAGATACTCCTTGATGCTCGAAACAATCACCCTTCTGAGTCGGGTATCCGGACTGACCGCTTTGATCTTGCCGTAAAAAGCGCTGAGCACGATAACGGTTTCCGCCCCGCATTCGTTGAGCGCGTATGCCAGCTCGTTTTCCGTATAGAGCGGGTTCAGCGGCACGACGATCGCGCCTGTTTTCCAGACAGCGAGTTCGCCGATAATCATCTGCGGAGAATTGGGCATAAGCATTGCCACTCTGTCGCCGGACGCAACGCCAAGTTCTTTGAGCGATTCGGCAAGAGCATTGCTCTCCCTCTCTATCAACCCGCAGGAGAGCTCCCGGCCCTTGAAATGCATAGCCGGCGTCTCCGGATGTTCCGATGCCCTCTTGCGCACGATATCGACAAGCGAGTGTTCCGGATAGGGCTCAAGCGTATGGGGAACTCCTTTATCGTAATGATGGATCCAGGGTCTGGCAATGGTCATGACAATTGCGTCTTGCGTTGGTGAAACAGCATAAAAATCTCAGTTTACGCACTCTGCAGGGATAAATCAAAAATGTGGACCGTATTCCCCCGCAATATCGCAGACAGCGGTTGTCAGGAGCTCAAGATCGCCCGTGCCGATGATGAAGGGCGGCATCAGGTAGACCAGCCTGCCGAAAGGACGTACCCAGACCCCTTTTTCGACGAATCGTTTCTGGATTTCCCCCATATCGACAGGACGTTTCAGCTCCACAACCCCTATAGCGCCAAGCACGCGGACATCGGCAACACCGTCGAACTTCCGGCAGGGTTCGAGCCCCTCCTGCAGCTGCCGCTCGATGCGAAGCACCGTATCCTGCCATTCCGATCCGAGCAGAAGCCGGAGGCTTGCAACGGCAACGGCACAAGCGAGAGGATTGGCCATGAAGGTCGGGCCATGCATGAACGCCCCGGCCTCACCGGAACAGACCTTTTCGGCAACATCTGCAGTAGCAAGCGTCGCGGCAAGAGTCATGTACCCGCCGGTCAGCGCCTTGCCGAGACAGAGGATATCAGGCACAACCCCGGCATGTTCGAGCGCGAAGAGTTTTCCCGTACGCCCGAAACCGGTTGCGATTTCGTCGAAAATCAGCAGCACGCCATACAGGTCGCAAAGCTGGCGCAGCCGATTCAGGTAGTGCGGAGAATAAAACCGCATGCCTCCGGCGCCCTGTACCACAGGTTCGATGATCACGGCGGCAAGTTCGTCCGCATGTCGTTCGAGCTTCAGACGCAGATCGGCGATATGCTCTTCACTGCAAATATCGGAAAAACCGCACTGCGGGGCTTCGGCAAAGTACTGTTCAGGTAGAATACCCCGGAAAAGGTGGTGCATGCCTGTTTCAGGATCGCAGACCGACATGGCGCCGAATGTATCGCCGTGATAACCCGAACGAACGGTCAGCATCCGCTTCTTCCGGGGATTGCCATGTCCGTCCCAGTATTGGATCGCCATTTTCAGGGCAACCTCCACCGCTACCGATCCGGAATCGCAGAAAAACACCCTGTCAAGCGGTTCAGGGGTAATCCCCAGAAGTTCTCTGGCCAGCGTGACCGCTGGTTGATGGGTAAGACCTCCGAACATAACGTGGCTCATGCTTTCGAGCTGCTCGCGCGCCGCGCGATTGAGTTCGGGATGGTTGTACCCGTGGATTGCAGCCCACCAGGATGACATGCCGTCCACGAGCTTGCGTCCGTCTTCAAGTTCGATATGCACCCCGCGGGCGCCTTTTACCGGATAGACCGGCAATGGCCCGGTAATCGAAGTATAAGGGTGCCAGATATGGGCGCGGTCGAAATCGAGATCGATCGTTTTCATGCAATGAAATGGTCTCTGGTTCTTCAGTCGCCTGCAAATCCGAACATCTCTGCCGAGCCGGCTTCAAGCCCGTATTCGTCAAGCGTGGCTATCGGTGCGGAAATACCGTAGCGTTTAAGAAAATTGAGAATCGTCCCGAAGGCATCATCTCCGATCGTCCGGTCGGCTTCCCTGAACCGGTTGAAAACGATCCCCTTGAGTGAAATTCCCCGCTTCAGACAGGCTTCGATGGAAAGCAGGGTATGATTGATGCTGCCGAGTCGCGAGGATGTCACCAGCAGCAGCGGGTAACCGGCATCGCGGATATAATCTGCAAGCAGCAGGTCTCCTTCGAGGGGCACCAGCAGCCCTCCCGCACCTTCGAGCAGAATGGTGCCATAGCTCTGCTGGAGCCTGAAGGTTGCTCGTCTGATGGCTATCGGGTCTATTGTGCAGCTCTCCAGTCTTGCCGCGAGATGTGGGGATGCCGGATAAGCGAATACATAGGGAGAAGTTATCCCGTCAATGTCTTCCGGCATCAGTCCGATGCCCATGAGCCGTCTGTGCTCGACGATGTCTTCGGCAATCCTTCCGGAACATCCGGTCTGCACGAGCTTCTGGGTTATGACCCGTAACCCCCGATCGAGCAGGGCCCTTGCAAGCAGGCCGGTCGCAACGGTTTTCCCCGTTCCTGTGTCGATGCCGGAAACCGCAATTACTTTTCCTTTCATGGCAATAGCTTCCTGAAACAGCAGTAGACCGGATGATAGGTAAGATAGACCCCTTCTTCACAGGCGTACTCCTCCTGGTAACGACGAAGAAAGCGCTGGTAGCCGCCTTTCGTCCAGATGCGCCGGGCGATGCCGTTAACTCCTGTTTTCCTGATATGATGCAGCACCGAAACCGGCGAATCGAATGCCACCCGACGATGCTCTTCCTTCAGTACGAGCGGTTCCAGATGACGACTGCCAAGGGCTTCCAGATCGGAAAGTTCCGGATAGCTGAGCCCCTCCTCTTCAAGCAAGGCGATTTCGAGCATGTTCAGACTGCTGAACGTGCTGAATGCAAGGATGCCTCCCGGCTTCAGACAGCCGGCAATCTTTCTGAAAAAACCGTCGAGATCTGTCAGCCACTGCACCGTGGCATTCGAAACAACAAGATCGAGTTCTGCGGGCAGCTCTTCGAGCGTTTCGACATCGCCCGGAAGAAATTCAAACCGGACATGCCCCTGAAGCGCAGCTTCGCGAGCGATGTAGCATCGGCTCTCGGCGACGATATCGTTGGCAATGTACGTATCGATGTCAGAACGGCTGAGCAGAGCCCCGGTCAGCGCTCCGGTTCCTGCCCCTACTTCGAAAACCCTTCCAAAGCTGCGCGACGGAGTCGCGGCACAGACCATGTCGGCAAGCACGATAGCCATCTCGCGCTGAACGACGGCATGTTCGCGATACGAGCCGAGCGCTTTTGCAAACCGCTCGCAAACAAGCCGCTTGTCTATTCCCTGCCGCATGCAAGCACCTCTTCCATACCGGCAAGATGAAAAAACGGGTAGTGCGGCATATCGGCAATCACCGTCTGCCGATATCCTTTCCATGCGACGAACTGCCGGGATGCGGGAAAGATCATGTCCCGGCCGCCGATAATGACGTGGTCGTACATGAACCGTTCCCGCCCCTCGCCAGCCTTCAGCCGCCCTGAAAATGCGGCCAGTTCCTCCTGCTGGCAGAGAGCCGTCCGTTCGGGCTGAACCGAAAAAAAGTGCTCCAGAATCTCACCGCCTCCGCACATCCTGCGGTTGAACCGAAGCCGGTTTCCGTCGTTGTATGTATCGAGCGTAGCCTGAAAAACCTCGGGATCGATACCCCTTTCGCGATCGACGGGCCAGAGCGTACCGTTCACCGCCACGGCATGTGAAACGGGAGGGAGCCCGGCATGGACCGCCGACCAGACGCCGAAAGACCAGGCGACAACGTTAAGCTTGCGGTACGAACACAAGGCACCGTATGTCGTCGCATCGATCTCCCCGGTGCGATAGTCATGGAACGCCAGAATGTCATATGCTGGCGATGCGTGATACCGCGAAAGATAATCCGCGATCCGTCGGTCCATCCCCCAGCCGGAAAAGAAAAGCAGCGCCTCTCCGAAGCCCTGCCGGATGATCCATTCGGCAATCATACCAAACCTGCCTTTATGATATCGGGAATAAAGCCGATATCGTCCCACTGCAGGTTCGCCCTGAGGGAAAGCCGGATTCTTGCACGGTTTTCAGGAACAGTCGGAGGCCTGACAGCCATGCCGAGCACTCCGCCGATTCGCAGCTTTTCAGCGAGACTGACCGCGCTGTCGTTGCTCCCGGTAACGACCGGCACGATATGGCTCTCACCCGGCACCTCGAATCCCTCCTCTTCAAGCCGCCCGCGCAGCATGGCTGCAATACGCTGCAGGTGGACCCTTTCGACCTGCATCTCCGTCTGTTTCCGGAGAGTCATGAGGCTCCAGGCAAGTACCGCCGGCGGCAGTGCCGTGGTAAAGATGAACGAGCGCATGGTGTTGACCAGATAATCGCGAAGGACGGTATCCATGACGGCATAAGCCCCTGTCGAAGCGAAGGATTTGCCGAAAGTTCCGATGATGATGTCGATATCGGCAACGGTTCCGGTTGACTCGCACAGTCCAAGCCCTTTCTCCCCCAACACGCCGGCACCATGGGCTTCATCGACTATCAGCACAGCCCCGAAGCGTTTCTTGATTTCCGCGAGCTTCCGGAGATCGGCAAGATCTCCATCCATGCTGAATACCGATTCGGTCACGATGAACGTATGCCTGTAACGACCCTTCGCTCTTTCAAGCAGCTCTTCGAGATGTACGGTATCATTATGTCGGTAGCGCTGATGCGCCGCTCCGGAAATACCTGTTCCGTCGATGATGCTTGCATGGTTGAGCCTGTCGGAAAGAATGAGGTCGCTGCGTCCGGCAAGGGCCGGAAGGATCCCTACGTTGGCATGGTAGCCGCTGTTGAAGACCAAAGCGGCCTCTCTGCCGTAGAGACGCTCAAGTTCCCGTTCAAGCTGATCGTACCAGCGATGGTTTCCGGTAAGAAGTCGGGAAGACGAACTTGTCATGGCGAATCCCTCATCCCTGCAGGCCTCAATGAAGGAACCGCGAAGAAAACGATCTTCAGCGAGACCGAGATAGTCGTTCGACGACAGGTTCAGGCGAGGCTCTCCAGCGACACAAATATTCTTTCCGCTCCGTTCCCCGATATCGGGAAGCACGCGAAGCCTGTTGTCACGGCGAAGCGCATCGAGCCTGCCATGGATAAACGCATGAAATTCCACGATTACGACGCCCTCCCGCCGAACTGCGCAAGTTGGCTGACGAACGCCCTGTCAGCGCCGACCTCCCTGCCTCTCGTTGTGAGATATCCTCCGGTCAGAAAACCGTTCGCTCCGGAGAGCATGAGCAGCCCCTGAAAATCCTTCATTACGGTCTCTCGCCCCGCGGCGAACTTTATGATTTTGCGGGGATGGACGAGGCGGCAGATCGCGAAAGTCTTGACGATATCGGAAAGACCGGTCGCCGGAGCCGCTTCGAGCGGCGTGCCGTCGATCGGCACCAGCACGTTGAGAGGTATGACCGCAACATCAAGATCCGCAAGCGCAAAGATCATCCCGATGCGTTCAGTCATACTCTCGCCAACGCCGATTATGCCGCCGCAGCAGACCGGTATGCCGTATTTGCGGAGCAGCCTGACCGTTGCGATGCGCTCTTCGACCGTATGGGTATCGGCGATCAGTTCTCCGTAACGTGACGGATCGACCTGAATATTGATATTATAATGAGCAATCCCGTGCTCCGCAAGCGAGGCCGCGGTCTCCTCGCCGAGCACGCCGAGCGATGCACAGACGTTAAGTCCCGGCAGTTCGCGCCGCAGCCGGTCGATCATGGCAACGATCCTGCGGAATTCCGGCGTCGGTTTCAGGTACCCGTATCCGCTCGTCACAATGCCGAAATGCCGCACTCCCTGAGCAAAGGTCTCCGTCGCCTGTTCCACTACCGCGTCTTCGGAGGCAAGATCGTAAATATCGATCTTCGCGCTGTTATGGCGCGACTGGGCGCAGAACCGGCAGTTCTCCCCGCACTCACCTGATTTGGCATTCATGATGGAACAGGTATGGAGAGCTCCGGATTCTCCTGAATAACGAAGACGCACCTTATGCGCCAGGGAAGCGAGATCGAGCACCGCATCTCCCGGAATGCCGGCAAGCTCAAGGGCGCTCTCCCGGCCAAGAGGCTCACCGGTCTCAAGTACCCGGTATGCCCTGCTGACAGCCTGATGTATAATGGTACTCATAAATGGTTATGTTAATCGGTTCACATGGTATACGCACTGGAAAGCGATGCCTCTCCGGATGATATCGGCCGTACTGTGCCGTCGGCCATACCGAGCAGCAGTTCCCCTCCGGGAGCAATACCTTTCACCGTCCCTGCAATCTGCCGGGTCAGCTGGTCAACAATCACATCCCTTCCATGCAGAAGCGAATACCGCTCAAGATAGGGCAGGATAAACCCGAGATCATCTTCGCGGAGCCATTGCAGATAGAGCTCTTCGAACCGGTTCAGCACTCCTGCAAGCAGCTCCGGTCGGCACAGAGAAAAACCTGATTCACAACGCAGCGAGGTTGCCCGGTCAAGCAGATCGGGAGGAAACTCCCCCTGGTTGACGTTAATGCCGATCCCTACGACAACGAAATGCGCGGTGTCGGGATCGGCCTGCATTTCGCAGAGCACACCGCAGAGTTTTTTGCCTCCGACGACAATATCGTTCGGCCACTTTATTCGCGCGTCGATACCGGAAAGAGCCTCGACGAGAGCCCGATGAATCGCGGCTGCCGAAAGCAGGGTTATCTGCGGAACCCTGTACGATGCCACCGGAGGACGAAGAATAACGGAAAAATAAAGGTTCTCCCCTGCAGGAGAAACCCAGCTCCTGCCGAGACGGCCCCTTCCGGCGCTCTGGAAATCCGCCGTGACGACGCTTCCCTCCGGAGCTCCCGCTGCCGCAAGCAGTTTAGCCTCAAGATTGGTCGATTCCGTCTCCATCCGGTAGTGAAGGATGCGCCCTGCAAACCCGGTGTTCAGAAAAAGTGCTACCTCCGCCGACACCGGAGCACCGGAAAGAGCGAGCAGTCTGTACCCCGAACCGGTAACGGCCTCGATCCGGCAGCCGCTCAGGCGGAGCTGCCGGATATGCTTCCATACTGCGCTTCTGGTAATGCCGAACTCCCGGCAAAGCCGCTCTCCGGAAAGATAGCCATCCGCCGAATGCAGACGGGCAAGAATGCCGGAAGTCAGACCGCTCATGAAATCACCTTTTTAATAACCGGAAACACCTTAATTGCACGCCGAAGCCAGCCCGTTGTCAACCTGAATTTATGTGCCGGTTTACAACTATCCAACAAAAAAGCGCCATCATATCCATATAGAGCCCCGGTTATTTACCCATTGCTGCAAGTTGTTCCCGCTCGTAGTTCTTGCGGTAGCTTTCAATACCCTGGAACACTCTGTAGGCGATCTTCGTCTGTTCCTGGCGATCGCGCAGAACCCGCTCTTCTTCGACATTCGACAGATAACCCGCTTCGACAAGAATGCTCGGCATGGAGGGCGTCCAGAGTACCATGAAGCCAGCCTGACGCACCCCTCTTCCGTTCGTGCTGTCCGGTCTGCCTATCCGGTTCTGAACCTCAACGGCAAGATCGGCCGACTGTTTTGCAAACGCGCTCTGCGCCATGCTGCTCATGATGAGATACTCGGCCGAAAAACCCTTGTAGCGCTCCTTGTAATCGCTCTCTTTCGTAATGACGGAGTTTTCGAACATAGCCACTTCAAGAGCGTCCTTGCTTTTATGCGGTCCGAGAATATAGACTTCGGAACCCTTTATATGATTTTTTTTATTCGCATTGCAATGCACGCTGATGAACAGCTTGCCACCGTTCCTGTTGGCGATTTTACCACGTTCGTGAAGCGGAATGAACCGGTCGTCCTTTCTCGTATAAACAACCTTGACATCCGGCCATTTCTGAGCAATGAGGTTACCAAGATCCCTTACGATGTTGAGCACCACATCCTTTTCACGAGTTCCCCTTACGCCTATTGCTCCGGGATCGTGGCCCCCGTGACCCGCATCGAGCACAATGGTATTGAGCCTCCATTTCTCGACATCGCTGTTGAGCACGCTTGCTATCTGCTGTTCCTTCTCTTTCATCCGGATATCCTTCACATCCGCCTCGCTCATGATATAGACGAGATAACGGTTGTTCGGCTCATCACGCTGGAAATCGACGGTCTTTATCCGGTATCCTTCTTTATCGAGATCTATTGCGAACTGCAGTTCCCCGCCGGACGAAGAGATCGGCGTAACGGATTTCACCAGCCCTCCGCTGAACAGCTTCGTCAGGGCATCGACATCGCACGACGCATTCTGCAGCGTTAAATATGCCCTGCCGTTCGCATCGGGCTTCTTCAACCTGGCCCTGACGGACTTGCCCGATGCTGCGAACATGACAACCGCCCCGTTCGCCTTGTTCTCGACATTGACGCCTTTGATAACAGTTCCCTGCTCGACGGGAATTTGCTTTCTGTCTTCTATGGCAGCCTGAATTTCTCCCGGCCTTAACGACCCGACATAACCCACCGAGTCGCCGAGCCGCGTACCCCAGAGCCAGGCGGTCATGATGCCCGAGGAATAATCGTACACAACGTCCTTGTCGAGCCAGAGCGTGAAAAGCCTGCAGGCATGAAGCACCGGCAGGAAAAGCCGTCCGTCCCTGAGTACCGGGGCGGACTGAAGCTGTACGATGCGTTTCATGCGCTGGGCATCCTTCGGAACGAACATCGCGAAATTATTGTCACTCCTCAACTGGCAGCTGCTTCCCGGAGATGCATCGGTCTCCTCCATCAGGAGAACCCCGGACTCCTGCCGTGAACTGAGACGGAGCGCGCGCGCGAACGACTCGATATCGACGAACAGTCCGCTGTCGGTCCTCAGAGCGATCACCTTGATGGTATAGCCCTCTTCGTTTCCCGTCGATACCCGGAGTGGAACCGTGGTATCTTCTGCGCGGGTGAAAGATGGCGAGGCATGCGCGATCATCGGAATCAACGAACCAAGCATTATCAGGAGCGCTGCAAGGGCAGCGCAGGAACGATAATAAAAAAGTATCATAATATGATCAGCTTGTTGCTGTACAGTAACAGTTTGTAATAATAATATATAATTGTGTTCTTTCCGACATCGGCGACACGTACGGACTCAGGATCATGAGGCACAATGAGAGAGAAATTTGTTTTTTGACAACCAACACCTATCTTTTTTCAAATTTCAGGGCACCTCGACGGCCCGCAGGCAGACGGTACATTCTCGGATAACCTCCTTTTCAGCAGGGATCGATCAATGGCATCAAAAACACCGGCTCTTTCAGCCAAGAACAGAACCCTTATTGTCGTTGAGTCCCCGTCAAAGGCGAAAACCATCAACAAGTACCTCGGCGACCGCTACACGGTGTTCGCTTCCGTCGGGCACATCAAGGACCTGCCGAAACGGGAGATCGGCCTTGATTTCGATCATCACTACGAACCCCGGTATGAAATAATCGCCGGAAAGGAAAAAGTTGTCCGCCAGCTCAAGAAACTCGCATCTGAAGCTGACGCGATCATGATCGCAACCGACCCTGACCGGGAAGGTGAGGCCATCGCCTGGCATATCGCAAACGAAATCGATGCGCACGACAAACCGGTCTACCGGGTACTCTTCAACGAAATCACCAAAAACGCCATCCTCGCAGCTATCAGGGAACCTCGCCAGATCGACTTCCGCCTCGTACGCTCGCAGCAGACCCGGCAGGGGCTCGACAAAATCGTAGGCTACAAAATCAGTCCGTTCCTCTGGAATGTCGTGCTGCGAGGGCTTTCTGCAGGAAGGGTTCAGTCGGTGGCCCTGCGGCTCATCTGCGAACGCGAAGAAGAGATCAGTCGGTTCGAAGTGCAGGAGTACTGGACGATTTCCGCCGATTTCATAACCGGCAAAGGGGATTCGTTCCGCGCCAGACTTGTAAGATATAACGGCGGCAAGCCCGAACTCTCCTCGCAGGAACAGGCCGAAGCCATTGCCACACTTGCAGAAAAACGGCTCTACGCCGTCGGAGATATTGCTACGAAAACCCAGTTGCGAAAACCTCCTTTGCCGTTCACAACCTCGCTCCTGCAGCAGGCTGCATCGAACCAGCTCGGTTTCGGTTCGCAGAAAACCATGCGCATTGCCCAGCAGCTCTACGAAGGTATCGATCTCGGCCGAGAAGGCGCTACCGGCCTGATCACCTACATGAGAACCGATTCGACGCGCATCGGAACTGAAGCCGTTGCCGAAGCCCACAGCTATATCCGCGCATCTTTCGGTAACGACTACACCGGAGGCAACACCGCCACCAGATCATCGAAAAACGCACAGGATGCCCATGAAGCCATCAGGCCGACCTCGGTTGTGCGAACGCCGGAAGCGCTCCGCAACTATCTCTCCGGCGATCAGTACCGGCTCTATGAACTCATCTGGAAACGACTTATAGCGGCAATGATGGCCCCTGCAAAAATCGAGCAGACAAAGGTTGATGTTGAGGACCGGGAAAAACAGCTCGTCTTCCGCGCCAACGGCAGCAGGGTACTCTTTCCGGGTTTCATGCGGGTATACGACGACCAGCAGGAACTCGATTATGAAGCAAGAACCTCCACAAAAGATGAAGACGCCGAAAAAGAGCAGCTCGTAAGAATTCCCGAGGGCCTGGCCGTACTTGACGCGCTCAGCCTTGGCGGCATGGACCGCAAACAGAGCTTCACCAGACCTCCGGCCAGATACAGCGAGGCCACGCTGGTCAAGGATCTCGACAACTACGGCATCGGACGCCCATCGACCTATGCCTCGATCTTCTCGACGCTTCAGGAGCGCCGCTACGTGGAACTGCAGAAAAAGAAAATCATCCCGACCGAGCTTGGAAAAGACGTCTCGCTGATACTTGTCGCCAATTTTCCCGATATTTTCAACGTGCGCTTTACCGCGTTCATGGAAGACGAACTCGATAAGGTCGCTGCCGGAGAGGATGAGTACGAACAGGTACTCGACAGCTTTTACCGACCGCTGGAGACCGCTCTCGGGCTGAGGAAAAACGATCCGCTCATTCCTCAGAACTCCGCTGCTGAATTATGCGATAAATGCGGCGAAGGGCACATGATCATCAAATGGACGGCAAGCGGCAAATTTCTCGGCTGCTCGCGCTACCCTTCCTGCAAGAACATCAAGCCCATCAGTTCCACGAAACCTAAAGCCAGGCAGACCGGCATCAAATGCCCCTCCTGCGAAGAGGGCCGGATGCTCCTTCGCGACGGAAGGCTTGGGCCGTTCCTTGCCTGCTCCGGGTACCCGAAATGCAATACCCTGCTGAACCTCAGCAAGCAGCGCCATATCGAGCCGCTCAAAACCCCTCCGGTCCAGACCGACCTGCCGTGCCCCAAATGCGGGGCCCCGCTCTATCTCAGAAGCGGAAAGCGGGGATTGTGGCTCGGATGCTCGAAATTCCCTAAATGCCGCGGACGCCTGGCATGGAACTCTCTCGACCCGGCACTGCAGCAGCACTGGGAATCGGTGATGGCCGAACATCGCAAGGCGCATCCCGACGTCGTTATCCTCATGACAGACGGCAACAAGGTGCCGATGAACCTTCCCGTCGAAGAGATCATTATGCGTGCGGAACAGGCCGGCCTCGTAAGTACGGAAACCGAAGAGCCGGCCGAGGTCACAGCATAAGGAGAGCCGCACGATAGGTAATGAATGAAAGTGCCCAGGCGAGCGCAAGCACAAAAACCGAATAGAGCAGAACAGGTTTCCACTGCCCGATCTCTTTTTTCATGACGCCGACCGCCGCAACGCAGGGAATATAGAGAAGTACGAAAACCATGAGGCTGAGCGCGGTAGCGCGACTGAAAGCCGGATCGTTTTTCAGAATCGTTGCGAGTTCAGCCGAGGACTCGTCGGTCTCTCCGAGAGCATAGATCGTACCCATGGTCGACACAACGACCTCTTTTGCCGCAAGCCCGGTGACCAGCGCTATTCCGATCCGCCAGTCGAACCCGAGCGGAGCTATGGCCGGTTCGATAACTTTGCCTACCCTGCCCGCAATGGAGTGCTGCAACTGTTCAGATTGCGTCCTGTACTCCAGCTCATCGAGAGCCGCCTTCTTTTCAGCCGGCGAGCCGGCGCCTTTTTCGATGCGGACGCGCTCCACTGCAGCAGCACTGTCAATCGCTGCGCTGTGCGGATAGTTGCTGACGGCCCAGATGATGATGACGGCCATAAGAATAAGCGTTCCGGCTTTCTTAACATACATCATAGCCTTTATCCTGGCCTGAAACAGCACCGACCGCAGCGTCGGCCACCGGTAGGGAGGAAGTTCCATCACGAATGGCTCCGAATCGCTTTTCAGCACGGTTGATTTCAGGAGCTTCGCCACGAGGAGAGCTACGACCACCCCGAACAGATAGATAGAGAACATCACGTTGGCGGCAACATCCGGCGGAAAGAACGCTCCGGCAAGCAGCACATAGACCGGAAGCTTTGCGCCGCAGCTCATGAAGGGAATCACGAGAATGGTGGCAAGACGGTCGGTTGGACTTTTGAGCGTCCGCGTTGCCATGATGGCCGGAATGGAACATCCGAATCCCGTGATCATGGGAATGAACGACTTGCCGTGCAGGCCGAACCGGTGCATCACCTTGTCGACGACAAACGCCGCCCTTGCCATATACCCCGACGCCTCGAGAAAGGAAAGCCCGAAGAAAAGCAGCACGATATTGGGAAGAAACACCAGCACGCTGCCAACGCCGGCAATGATGCCGTCTATGACGATCGAACGGAGCGTGGGATGAGGAAGAAGCGGTTCTACAGCGCCGGCAAACGCGCCGAACAGAAACTCGAGCATGTCCATAAGCGGGGTGCCGAGCGTAAAGGTGATCTGAAAAATCCCCCAGACCACAAGCAGAAAAACCGGAAGGCCAAGCGCCCGGTTGAGCACCACCATGTCGATATAGTCCGTCATCGTCGATTTCCCGGATTCGGAAACCCTTACGCACTCTTTTACCGCGCCACGGATGAACGCGTAACGGTCCTCGGTGATCAGCATTTCAGGATCCGAATCGAACAGCTTCGCCGATGAGCGGAGAGCATCCTGCAGGGCAAGCTCGACTTTCACCCATACAGGATACTGCTGTACCTGATGATAGACCTCGCGATCGTTCTCAAGCAGTTTGACGGCAAGCCAGCGAGGCTCGACTCCGCCAAACTCCTTTTCCCGCTTCAGCAACCCCGAGACAGTATCGACCCATTCCTCCACTTCCGGTCTGAACGAAAGTTTGTTCTTCTGTATTTCGATATCTTTTTCATACACCCTCACGATATGCGCCAGAAGAGAATCCATACCGGTTTTCTTCTTTGCCGATGTGGGAACGATATGGCAACCGAGAAGGCGCTGAAGCTGCTTGACGTCGATCGCAATTCCCTTGTCCTCCACCTCGTCAATCATGTTCAGCGCGACAAGAAAATCGACGTTCATCTCCATGAGCTGTGTGGTGAGCTGAAGGTTCCGCTCGAGATTAGGAGCTTCGAGCACGTTGACTACCACATCGGGCCGCTCGTCTATAAGGTAACGGCGGGTAACCAGTTCTTCGGGAGAGTATGGGGTAAGCGAATATATGCCAGGAAGATCGACAAACCGTATCCGGTAAGCGCCATAATCAAGATAGCCCTCGTGTTTCTCGATGGTGACGCCCGAAAAATTGCCGACCTTCTGGTGGGAACCGGTCAGAACATTGAAAAGCGAAGACTTCCCGCAATTAGGATTGCCGGCAAGCGCCACGCTGATCTCCTTCACGTTTGTCATTGCGATCCTCCGCGGCAGGAGCGTCTCCCGTTCTCACCCGACATCGGAACACCGTCTCCGGCCTGGCCGGTTTTGCGCACCGATATGCCTTCGGCTTCACTTTTTCTGAGGCTCAGGTACATCCCCTTGAAATATATCTCCATAGGATCTCCAAGCGGAGCGACGCGCAGCACCTTGAAGCGCGTTCCGCTGATAAGCCCCATATCGAGTATCCGGCGACGCAAAGCCTGGTCGGCTTTTACCCCTGTAACTTCGGCCTTGTCGCCGACCTGCAGCTCCGACATTTTCATACCGCTTGTCCCGATAAAATACATGACAGATTATTTAACTGGATCGAATGTAAATAACTGCCATGGAACAGAAAAAATTCTTGCTGATTTTTTTTCAGCCGATAATCTGCAACCCCCTTATGCCCTCACCAGACGGCGAAGCACCGTCTGAAGGATACCCCCGTTCCGGAAATAATCCGCCTCGGGCAATGTATCGATGCGTGAACGCATGGAAAACCGTTTCGACTCGCCGGTTCGGAGCCAACGGGCAGTCACCTGCACGATCGCACCCGGCACAAGAGAACCCACAGCAGGAATATCGAATAGTTCAGACCCCTCAAGACCGAGCGAGTCGGCATCGTCATCGCCGCAGAATTCAAGCGGAAGCACGCCCATGCCGACCAGATTCGATCGGTGGATCCGTTCGAAACTCCGGGCAAGAACCGCACGAACTCCAAGCAACCTTGTGCCCTTGGCTGCCCAGTCACGGCTGCTCCCCATGCCGTAATCGCAACCTGCCAGGATGACAAGAGAAACGCCCCCGCTGCGGTAACGCATGGCTGCATCGTAGATGGTCATGATCTCGTTCCCTGTTCCGTCAGAAGAAAACCATGTCGTATACCCTCCTTCGATTCCGGGAGCCATCCGGTTGCGAATCCGGATATTTCCGAACGTACCGCGTATCATCACCTCATGGTTCCCCCTGCGTGAACCGAAACTGTTGAAATCCAGGGAAGATACTCCGAGTTCCTGCAGATAGATCCCTGCCGGCTGCGTTGCCCTGATCGATCCTGCCGGACTGATATGATCGGTCGTCACGGAATCACCGAATACCGCAAGAGCGCGGGCACCCTCTATCGGCTCCGGCAAAGAGGAATCCATGGCCATACCGTCGAAAAAGGGCGGCTTCCTGATATATGATGACGAGGGATTCCATGCATATCGGGTTCCCCCTGCTACCGTAATTTCCCGCCACGCCGCCGTACCCTTAAAAACGTCGCCGTACCGGGAGATGAACTGATCTCCGGAAACAAACCGGGCGACGACATCGGCGATCTCTTCATCCGCCGGCCAGAGATCCCTGAGATAAACCGGCTCGCCCTTATCGTCGTATCCGAGCGGTTCGACGGCAAGATCGATATCGATAGTCCCGGCAATCGCATACGCCACGACCAGCGGCGGGCTGGCAAGATAGTTGGCCTTCACCTGCGGATGAATCCGTCCCTCGAAATTTCTGTTTCCGGAAAGCACCGCGGCAGCGACGAGGCCCCTCCTCTCGATATCGTCCGAAACGGCCGGCGGCAGCGGACCGGAATTTCCGATACAGGTTGTACACCCGTAGCCGACCGTCGCAAACCCGAGAGCGTCGAGATCGGCTGAGAGACCTGATTCGTCGAGATAGTCGGTAACGACCCGTGATCCCGGTGCAAGCGATGTCTTGACCCACGGCCTTGACCGGAGCCCCCGCTTAAGGGCGGCACGAGCCACAAGACCGGCAGCGACCATGACCGAAGGATTGCTCGTATTGGTACACGAGGTGATCGCGGCAATCACGACCGCCCCGTGTCCCGGCAGAACCGGCGAATCGCAGCCTGTCGGTCCGTAGCCGTGACCGCAGCCGCTTCCGGCAAGGCCTTCGTTTTCCATCCCGGTGGCGCCATTGACCTCCCGGGCTGCGTCGCGGAGAACGGCGGATTCCTTGCGCCAGTCGGAAGCGACAGAGGCGAGCGGCACCCTGTCCTGTGGCCGTTTCGGGCCGGCAAGAGAGGGTTCGATGGATGAAAGATCGAGATCGAAAATCCTTGAAAAAACCGGAGCGTCATCCTCTTCCCTCCAGAGTCCCTGCTCTCTGCAATAGCACTCGGCAAGTTCTGCCGCCGCACCCCGCCCGGTCATCTTCAGGTATGCGACGGTAACGCCGTCAACAGGAAAAAATCCCATGGTCGCGCCGTATTCCGGGGCCATATTAGCTATGGTAGCCCGATCCGGCAGCGAAAGGCTGGAGAGTCCTGACCCGAAAAACTCGACAAAATCGTTCACGACGCCGATCTTGCGCAACATTGCCGTTACGCTCAGAACCAGATCGGTTGCCGTCACCCCTTCACGCAGGCCGCCTGAAACGCGCACGCCGGTTACCCTCGGCAAGGGAATGGAGATCGGCTGGCCAAGCATAACTGCTTCCGCTTCTATGCCCCCTACGCCCCATCCGGCAACGCCAAGAGCATTGATCATGGTGGTATGACTGTCCGTACCGACCAGAGAATCCGGAAATGCGGTACCATCCAGGACTGAAACCACGCCCGATAGATATTCGATATTGACCTGATGCACAATTCCGGTGCCGGGAGGCACTACCCTCAGGTTCCGGAAGGCGCTCTGTCCCCATTTGAGGAATTCGTAACGTTCGCGATTACGGGCGAACTCAAGCGCAAGGTTGCCGTCAAACGCCCCGGCGTCTGCGAAAAAATCTACCTGAACCGAATGGTCAATCACCAGATCGCAGGGCACAAGCGGATCGATCCGTTGCGGATCGGCGCCAAGTTCCGCACAGGCATCGCGAAGCGCGGCAAGATCGACGATCGAGGGAACACCGGTAAAATCCTGAAGAAGCACCCGTGCAGGTCTGAAGGCGATGTCGGCGGAACCTGCCGTCGCCGGCTCCCATAATGCAAGACAGCGAACATCTTCTTCCGTAACGAGATACCCGTCGCAACCCCGAAGCGCGGCATCAAGCAGTATTTTCAGCGATTTCGGCAGGGTGCAGATACCGTTGAAACCGCTTTCGGCAAGCGCATGGAGAGAATAAAACGAAACCGGCCCCGCCGGGGTCAGAAGCGTCCGAATGCATTCGGCAGGATCGACAGAACTCATCGTACATGCTTTTTACCGACAGTTCGCAGAAAAAAACAGCTCAGCCGTGGATGGAAGCCTCTCCGGGAAAAGGTGGCCATCCCATCCTGCGTCCGCCAATCAGATGGCCGTGGATATGAAAGACGCTCTGCAGGGCATCCGGGCCGTTGTTGAATACCAGTCTGTAGCCGGACTCAAGGACTCCGGTTATTGCAGCAACATTCCGGGCCGCAAGAAGGATATGGCCGGCAATATCGAGATCTTCAGGCTGCAGATCGCTGAGAGAAGCAATATGCCGGACCGGAATGATCAGCACATGCTGCGGCGCCGCCGGAGAAATATCCCTGAAAGCCACGACATGTTCGTTGCGGTAGACCTCCGTAGCCGGAATCTCTCCACGGACAATGCGACAGAAAAGACATTCGGGATTATGAAAAATCGTGTTCATGAATAAAAACGGTCATGATTGCGGAACTGTTGCGGACATAAACCCGGCTCTACTGCTTTTTCTCCTGCGAAACGGCAAGCGAAAGCGTTTTACCGTCACCCATCAGAAATACCGTTACCGCGCCATTTGTCGCCTGAATTGTACCTCCCGATCCCTCGGCCGACGTCACCGTGGTCAGGGTCGTTTCAAAACCGGCTTTTTTCAGAAGCGCGTCGTACTCCCTGAATGCGTTGGCAGGAACCTTTTCGACCGTGACGGACCATCCGTCAGACTCGGGGGTCGCCGTTCTGGTGGCCATCATGACGGTACCATAGGCAAACCTTGGAACGACGGAAGGCATGTCGTCAGGCCAGGTCGCCTTATCCTGCGTAATTTCGAATTTCTTTCCCTCGGATTCTATGGAAACCCTGCCGGATCCGGTATTCAGCTCGACATCGCTTCCGGTGGAGTGTTCTATTACTTTTTCGAGGATCGCATCTTCAGCTTTCTTCTGGCAGGAAGCAAGGAATATGACTGAACCCGCAATAAGCAGAGGCACTATGCCCTTATGGAGAACAGAGGATTGTATCATGAGTGGACGATTCGGAATTAGAGTTCCATGGAGCCATTGAACATCACCCTCTAAATGTACATAATTGCATAAAAAAAGAAAGAAGAGCAGGCATCATGACTGCTCTTCCGTACCGCGCGATACCATAGCGGCCTCCTCTTTTTCGGTCAGGGTCACCTGGCGGGATGCAAGCACCTTGTCGATGCGCTTGCCGTCGAGATCGATAACTTCAAGCCGCCAGCCCTCCCACTCCGTCACGTCGCCGGTATCCGGCATCCTGCCCAGCAGCCACATCAGAAGACCGCTCAGAGTATGGTAGCGGCCCTTATCCTCTTCGGGCACGCTCTTCAGATCGAGAGTATCCTTCAGTTCCGGTACAGGAATCATACCGTCAAGCAGCCAGGAACCGTCTTCGCGCTCTACTGCCCATGAATCCTCGAGGTTCCTGGGCACGAATTCGCCGGTCACAGCTTCAAGCAGATCCTGAAGGGTGACCAGTCCCTGAATTTCGCCGTACTCATCTACGACAAACACCATCTGCGTGCCCGACAATCTGAAATGCTCGAGCAGTTCCATGCCGGTAAGGGATTCGGGAACATAGACGCACGGCTGCAACTGGGCAGTGAAATCGGTCAGCCCGCCCTTCAGCGTCTGGGCAAGCAGCTGCTTTGCGTTGACCACGCCGAGCAGCTGCTGCAGGCCACCCTGACAGACAGGAAAACGGGAGTGCTCCGAACCGGCCATCCGCTCAATGTTCACGTCAATCGGAAGAGAAATATCGAGAAAAATGATATCGGCTCTCGGAACCATCAGGGTGCCAAGTTGACGATCGTCGAGCCGGAACACGTTGCGCACCATCTCGTGCTCCTGCTGCTCGATGATGCCGGCCTCGGAACCCTCTTCGAGCATGGCATGGATCTCCTCCTCAGTCACGCTCGGCAGCATCTGCGGGTTCTTGCCGAGCAGCCGCAGGATGGTATCGGTGGAAACCGAAAGCAGTCGAACGAACGGCCTGGTAACGGTAGCAAGGGCGAGCATGGGACGCGACACGATCCTGGCTACCCCTTCGGGGTTGAACTGACCGAGACGCTTGGGCACCAGCTCCCCGATAACGATGGTCGTATAGGTGATGATGACAACGATCAGCACCATCGAGAGAATGCCGCTGATCTCGGAATCCATTCCCAGCGAATTGAGCCAGAGCGACAATGGCCCGGCAAGTGCGCTTTCGCCGACGATACCGCTGAGAATGCCGATCGAGGTGATGCCGATCTGGATGGTAGAAAGAAATTTTGTCGGCTCCTGGCCGAGCTTCAGGGCGACTTCAGCCGATTTGTCGCCTTCGCTGGTGAGTTTCTGGAGACGTGAACGCTTTGCGGTAACAAGAGCGATCTCGGACATGGCGAACATGCCATTAAGAACAATCAGTAATAACAGAAATAGTATTTCCATACATGGGAGTTTGAACCCTCGGACGTGCGCACTGCCTTCTGAGTTGCAGTGCTCTCAAAGCTCTATGTTTCGCCGTCGGAATTCTGATTGACAAAATTTAATATTAACGATACTCTGCCGAGGTTATCGGCTGCTCAATTAAACACACTTATAAAGATCGCCTCCGTTACGAATCCGCTAAAACCACCTCTCGTACGGACGATACGGCAGAACCCGCATACTGTGCCTGCTCGTAACACATGTTAACCCGCATACTGATAAAAAGATTCATTATAATCATTTCTCCTGATGTTACGCGACATTATACTTGAAAAAATCTTTTGATGCCCATATTTTAAGCATATGCCAGAATAATAGCGAACACATACGAGAACACTCATGATCTCAAGAAACCCCGTCTCCGGCGCGGTTGCGCTGTTCCTCCTTATGGTTATAAGCGCCTGCAGCGGGGGAAAACCGAAACCCGTGACTGACATCGACGGGAACAGCTACGCTGCCGTATCCATCGGTAACCGTATCTGGACTGCCGAAAACCTCAACGTCACCCGTTACCGGAACGGCGATCCGATTCCCGAAGTTCGCGACCCCGAAGAGTGGTCTAAACTGAAGACCGGCGCCTGGTGCCGGTATGAAAACAGCGAGGACAACGGAAAAACATACGGCCGCCTCTACAACTGGTATGCAGTAAACGATCCGAGAGGATTGGCGCCTGAAGGATGGCGAGTGGCGACCGACGAGGACTGGGCCGCGCTCTCCGAAGCGCTTGGAGGCGATAACGTCGCCGGTGGACGCATCAAGGCAGCTCGACTCTGGCAGCAGTCGGACAGCGAAGCGGGAAAAAGCGGTTTTGAGCTGCTGCCGGCAGGAGCGCGGCGGGATACTGACGGCGCTTTCGTACTGCAGGGAGAGTACAGCAGGCTGTGGTCATCAACAGAAACAGATTCCATTCGAGCCTGGGGACGCGCGGCAGGCCATTTCGATTCCGCTCTGCGCCGTGGACAGGCGCACAAGCGGCTGGGATTCGCGGTGCGCTGCGTGAAGGAGTAGACTCCTTCAGATCGAATCCCTGATTACCCGCTCCTTCCGGGAAAAAAGCTTTGCCGAAAGAAATTCCCGGTTCATCAGGGCGATTGTCGTAACGGATATTCCTTTCGGGCACTCGACTTCGCATGCGTAGCTGTTGCTGCAGTTGCCGAAACCCAGACGGTCCATTTCGGAAACCATCTTCCTGACGCGCGCGGCGGCCTCCACCTTTCCCTGCGGCAGAAGCGCGAGATGCGAAACCTTGGCAGCGGTGAACAGCATGGCAGCGGCATTCGGACATGCCGCGACGCAGGCTCCGCAGCCGATGCATGCTGCTGCATCGAATGCCTCGTCGGCATCCTCTTTCGGCACCGGAATGGTATTGGCATCGGGAATGCCGCCGGAATTCACCGATATATATCCCCCGGCCTGAATGATCCTGTCCAGCGCGCTCCGGTCTACCACAAGGTCCCTGATCACGGGAAAGGCTTTCGCCCTCCACGGCTCTATATGGATCACATCCCCGTCGCTGAACGAACGCATATGCAGCTGGCAGGTTGTCACCCCCCGAACCGGGCCGTGCGGGCGGCCATTGATATAAAGACTGCAGGTTCCGCAGATACCCTCCCGGCAGTCATGATCGAACGAGACGGGCTCTTCGCCCCGTTCGATCAGCTGCTGGTTGAGCACGTCGAGCATTTCAAAAAAAGAAATGTCGGGCGAAATGCCGCTCACCTGATAGGTGACCATTGCGCCGCGCTCCGTTGCGTTCTGCTGCCGCCAGATCCTGAGCGTGAAATTCATAACCTGTTATTTATTTATAGGAGCGTTGTGAGGGCCATACCACATCGAACTGGAGATCCTCCCTGTGCATCGTCGCCGGTTCGTTCCGCCCTCTGTACTCCCAGGCCGAAACAAATGAAAATTCCGGATCATTTCGCAGCGCTTCTCCATCCGCGGTCTGGTACTCCTCCCTGAAATGTCCCCCGCACGACTCTTCCCGCTGCAGGGCGTCACGCACCATCAGCTCGCCGAGTTCGAGAAAATCCGAAACTCTCCATGCTTTTTCAAGTTCCGGGTTATACTCTTCAAGCCCTCCGGGAATACGGACGTTCCGGTGAAACTCTTCGCGCAGCTGCGGAATTTCCGTGAGCGCCTGCTCCAGTCCGCTTCTGTTGCGCGCCATACCGCAAAACTCCCACATGAGCCGGCCGAGCTGGCGGTGATAATGGTCTACCGACCGTGTACCGCCGGTATTCTTCAGTCGAACCAGCCGCTCCCTGACCTGCTCCGCCGCAAGCGTGAACTCCGCACCGTCGGGATCGAACCGCGGGGTGTGGATTTCGGAGGCAAGATAATTTCCGATTGTTGCCGGAAGAATGAAATAGCCGTCTGCAAGCCCCTGCATGAGCGCCGATGCGCCAAGACGGTTGGCGCCGTGATCGGAGAAATTGCACTCTCCTATCGCATAAAGGCCGGGAACCGTCGTCATCAGTTCGTAATCGACCCAGAGGCCTCCCATGGTGTAATGCACCGCAGGGTAAATCATCATCGGGGTTTCATACGGATTCGCGGCAACTATCTGTTCATACATCTGGAACAGATTGCCATAATTCGCTTCGATCGCATCCCTTCCCTTCCGCCTGATAGCGTCGGAAAAATCGAGGAATACCGCCACTCCGGTAGTGCTGACGCCATAACCGGCATCGCACCGCTCCTTGGCGGCTCTCGAAGCGACGTCCCTCGGCACGAGATTCCCGAAAGCGGGATATCGCCGTTCGAGATAATAATCGCGATCCTTCTCCGCAATATCCGACGGCTCGATCTCCTTGGCGCGAAGCTTTTCGACATCCTTCTTGTAAGCCGGAACCCAAATCCGGCCGTCATTTCGAAGGCTTTCACTCATCAGGGTCAGCTTTGACTGAAACTCGCCGTGAACCGGAATGCAGGTGGGATGAATCTGTGTAAATGCGGGATTCGAGAACATCGCACCCCGTTTGTAGGCGCTCCAGGCAGGCGTAACGTTGGAGCCCATGGCGTTGGTGGATAGGTAGAACACGTTCCCGTACCCGCCGTTGGCAAGCACCACCGCATGAGCCGCATGGCGCTCTATGGCTCCGGTAACGAGATTGCGCGCAACAATGCCGCGCGCCTTGCCCTCAACAATAACAATATCGAGCACATCGCGCCTGTTATAGAGACTGACGTTCCCCGCTTCGATCTGCCTGCTCAGGGCGCTGTATGCCCCGAGAAGCAGCTGCTGCCCCGTCTGGCCCCGGGCATAGAATGTCCTCGAAACCTGGGCACCGCCGAACGAACGGTTGGCCAGCAGACCGCCGTACTCCCTGGCGAAAGGCACCCCCTGCGCAACCGAGAGATCGATGATCTGATTGCTGACCTCGGCAAGACGGTAGACGTTCGCCTCGCGGGAACGGTAGTCGCCGCCCTTGATGGTATCGTAGAACAGGCGGTAGATGCTGTCGCCGTCGTTGGGATAGTTTTTCGCCGCATTGATTCCGCCCTGCGCCGCGATGCTGTGCGCTCTGCGCGGAGTATCCTGATAACAGAACACCTTCACATTATAGCCGAGCTGGCCGAGCGTCGCTGCGGCGGAGGCCCCTGCAAGCCCGGTTCCCACAATGATGACATCAAGCTTGCGCTTGTTGTTCGGGTTGACCAGCTTTGCTTTCGAGCGGTAGGAGGTCCATTTTTCAGCGATCGGTCCTTCCGGAATTCCGGCATTGAGGCGCTTCATGAAATAAGTGTTTTCAGCAATTGTTAACCTATCTGAAAAGGAGAAAATAGAGGGGAATCACCATAAAACCGAGCGATATCGCAACGGAATAGATGGTGCCCGTAACCTTGACCGCGTCCATATACCTTGAGTGGTTCCAGCCCATGGTCTGAAATGCGGACTGTATCGCGTGGTTGAGATGGAAACCGAGGGGTATGAAGCTGAACATGTAGAAGAGCGCGTACCATGTACTGGAGAAAAGATGCAGGGTCATCGCATAGAAGTCGTGAGCATCGATCCCCTCGGGAGGCGACACAATGCCGATCTTGACGAAGTAGTAATCGGAAAAATGAAGGGCAAGAAAAAGCAGTACGACAACGCCGCTATGCATCATGTATTTGGAGAGGAAAGAGGTCTCAGTGCGGTTTCCGACCTCGTAACCGGCTGGTCGGGATGCACGGTTCTTTCCGGAAACGAGAAAACCGATAAAAATATGTATGAGAAACCCGGCCATCAGCACGATTTCAAATATCCTTATCAGGGGATTCGTCCCCATGAATTCCGCCGCTTCTGAAAAAGATCGCCCGCCGTCAGCCTTGAGAAGCAACAGATTGATGCCGAGATGCACGCCGAGAAACGTAACCAGAAACAGGCCGGCAAGCGCCATCGCCACTTTTGAGGCAATAGACGAATACTGCAATAACTTGTTCATACATAAAGGATTCTGTGCAATGGTAAAGAACAGGCGCCGGCAACTATCCGGCGGTGAAAAGTACTATCATCTTTTGAAATTGCAAAATAAATCCGCTGTTTGCCCGACGATTGCGATTGCGCGCACCGGAGACGCTTCGGCGCCTTCGAGTTTCAGCGGCAGAGCGCAGAACAGAAACCGGCGCCCGGCAAGCTCTTCGGGAATATCAAGATTTTCAATGATGACGATGTTCTTTTCAAGAAAAATCCGGTGTACCGGCAAAGCGGCTGAATCGGCCGCATCAACGGAAATCATGTCGACGCCGATCCCTTTGAGGGCGAATTGGGCCAACCACCCTGCAGCCTCGAGATCGAGAACGGGATAGCCTGAAAGATATGCCTCTGTACCCCAGTACCGCCCCCATCCGGAACGGATAAGCAGGAACTCGCTCCGCTCCGCAAGCTCGGCATAAGGGCGAAGAAGATCGCCTGTGATGAGCGATCCGCAATGGCCTGAAACATCGATCACCGCCGCCGAACCGATGAACTGTTCGGCAGAAAAGCCGTCAAGCGATTTCCCGTCAGGAAAAATATGCAGGGGAAAATCGATGTGGGTACCGGTATGCGAGGAAAACGTCAGCTGCCGCTCATTGAACCCATGCTCCGCTATGGTGCATAGCGGCAGGGAGTCAGGCGGCGGAGTACCGGGATAGCACGACATGCCCTGCCCTAACGTCCGGGTGAGGTCCACAACACGCTCTGCATGCGCATACTCCTCCGGCGTTCCTGACGTCCTGCTGCACATCATGTGAAATGCCGCGGCCGATTGTCCGGAAGGACAGAACAAAAGGAGTTACCCATCAATGAATGCCACCGAAAAACTTCATGAACTGTACCCGTTCGTACACGGCAGGATTGCCGGCGCGCGCCATGCTCATCTTGCCGACCAGTTCGCCCACCGAAGAGAACATGTGCCGCTCCATATACTGTTCCAGTTCCGAAACCATGTTTCTGATCTCTCCAAGTCCTTTCCGGTAGAGTACTGATGCAATCTCGACAGCTCTGGCTCCTGCAAGAAGCTGCTTGATGAGCGCATTGCCGTCATGCACGCCGGTCGACGCGGCCAGGTCGCACTTCACCCTTCCCGACAGAATGGCGATCCAGCGCAGCGAATGGTAAAGATCGGCAGGAGAACTGAACACCCCGCTGGCCGTCACGTCGAAGGTTTCAATATCGAAATCGGGAGAAAAAAACCGGTTGAACAGCACCAGGCCGCCGATGCCGGTACCCGAAAGCTTCACGGCTTCTCCGGCAAGACTGGAAAAATAACTGCTTATTTTAGCGGCAACGGGAATCCGCACCGACCTCGATACCGTTTCGAGCACATCCACGTAAACCTGCTCATTCTCTGCACCGCTTCTGCAGGGATCGGAAGGCAGCACGAAAATGTTGATTTCCAGTCCGTCAGCGCCTGCCCGCTCTATCTCGGCAGCAAACGCCGTCCATTCTCCCGACGTAACACAGTTGATGCTGGCGATAACCGGAATATCGACGGAATCCTTGCACTGCCTGACGAGATCGAGATAGGCCGACAGAGCATTGCCTCTGGTATATTCCCGGATATAATCCTCAGCCTGCGCATAGTAATAATCCTGAGCATTCGCGGCCTCGGAAAAGCCGGATTCAAGCTGAATCTGCTCTTCGAAGAGCGATTTCAGCACTACGGCACCGGCTCCGTGAGCAGCGGCTGCCTTGACGTTTTCGAGGGTTCCTGTCAGCCCCGAACTTGCCACGATAACAGGATTACGGAGCTTCAGCCCCATCCATGTCGTTGAAATATCTGCCATAAGTGATTGCCAAAGGTTGCTTTTCTGCACAGCGGAAACCGCGCTGTCTTGTTTTCTCCAGTAAAGCTAACAAAGAAACTCCTTACTTGCACAGGAAAACAGCACCGTGCGGCGAGAGTTCCTTCTGGCTGCCCCTGAGGAACTCTCGCCGCAGCTTCGCTGTTGCTGCTTTGAAAAAGCATACCATTATGAACATCTCGCACGACATCGTCATCAGCCGTCCGGTAAAGGAGGTCGCAGCATACCTGTCCGATATAGCCAACGACAGCGTCTGGCAGGAAGATGTGCTCGAATCTGCCGTTACGACCGCCGGCCCTGTCGGAAAAGGAACAGCAGGATTCGAAGTTCGATCGATCATGGGCTTTCCCATGCGCACTGAATGGATCGTAACCGCCTATGAACCCGAAAAACTGCTCCGTTTCGAAAGTACTGCAAGCGCGTTTCCGTACGAAGGCTCCATGGAGTTTTCGGCTGTCGATGGCGGCACCCGACTGACCTATGCGTTTTCAACCAAAACCGAAGGCCTGGCTGCACTTCTCGATCCGCTCATGGAGCTGTTTTTCGGCTTCAGGTTCAGGGCTAACCTCGACAATCTCAAAAGGATTCTCGAAACATCCTGAGGCGAATCCGCCTGTTTGACGGTTACCTCCGTGCGCCAAACCGCGCAAGCCGGATCAGTTTTCCGGCTATACCGGTATTATCGTAGTAACCACCGAACACCTCCGAACCAGGCCCTGCAGCGAACACCTGTACAGGAACTGCCGTATGCGCATCGCTGGCCCAGCCGATCCCCGCTCTTGCATTCAGCATCGCGGTAACTGAGGAAGCGAACCCTCCGGCGCTGACTGTAGCCGTCGAACCCCCCGCTCCTTTCGCAGAACCTTCCCGATATGCCTTGCTCAAGGCAAGCCTCTCTTCGCCCGAAAGCGCAAGAGAAGAATCCGTCGAAGCGTCGCCGAGTCCGTAATAGACCCTAACGCTGTCGAGCGCCATCGAAAAAGAAACGTTGCGGCTCGCCTGCCACCCGGCAACCTTCCGGGTGAACCCGTCAAGCGAAACCTTCTGGCGGAGCAGCAGCGATATCCTGCTATCATACCCGCGCCTGCCGTTACCGAGCGAAAGTCCTCCGCATTCGTGATCGGCCGTCACCACAATGAGCGTCTCGTCAGGATGGCTTCGGGAAAAAGCCACGGCTTCCCTGACCGCATCATCGAAAGCGACAACGTCATGGGCTGCCGCAGCGGCATCGTTGGCATGACACGCCCAGTCGATCTTTCCTCCCTCGACCATCATGAAAAAACCTTTCGGATTGTCGAGCAGACGTATCCCTTCCCTGGTGAACTCTGCCAGCGACAGCTCCTGCTCCTTCCTGTCCATCTCGAAACTTATGGCTGCCTTGTCGTCGAAACCGGTATATGCCCAGCACTTCGTGCCGGGAAGCACGGAACGCAAGGATGAACGATCTGAAACCACCCGGTATCCGGCGCGTTTCATGAGATCCGGAATATCCGGACGATTGACGCCCCCCTTGAGCCGATTCCGAGGAAAATCGCCCTCGGCATAGCCACCGCCGAAATAGTCGAAACCGCTTGTAGCCATCTGCACGGCGATATCGTAGTAACTGCTTCTTTTTGCATTATGCGCAAAAAAGCAGGCCGGCGTCGCATTGTCGATGCCGACGCTTGAAACGATTCCCACCCGCATGCCGTTGAGTCTGGCCAGCTCGGCCACCGTGCGAAGCGTATCGCGGTGGTTGCTCTTCATTGAGATAGTCCCGACGGAAGTCTTGCTGCCTGTCGCCAGCGCCGTTCCGGCAGCACCGGAATCTGTGATGTAACGATTTTCGGCATGGGTCGTAATCGTACCGAGTACCGGAAATCCTGTCATCGCCAGCGTACCGGAAGAGTCAAGCAAGGCGCCGGCGAGACCGACCTGCGCAGGGCCCATGCCGTCACCTATAAAGAGAAATATGTACTTCGGCACAGGAAAGCGGCCTTCTGCGGGCACCTGCACCACCCTGCCGCCGGCACAGGCCGCCGTCAACAGAAAAAGAACGAACATGAGAAATGTCAGGGTGGCCGACAATGGTTTTCTTCCGGACAGCAGCAGCATGGCAAGCTCCTTCGACAGGATTGCTGGAAAGTAAAAAAGGCGACACCGCAGCGCATAACGTGTCGCCCTGAACTTTATGAAGATAGGAAACGCAACCGGTTCCGTTTGTTACGGGTGCGTTACAAGAGTAGCTCCCCTACGCAATCCGTCCATCAGTAAAGCCAGGAAAACCCGGCAACGATGGCATTTGAATTGATCCCGTCATTTGAACGATCAGCAAGGCCGGCATGCGAGATATGCCTGAAGCGATACCCTGCAAAAAGCGCTTTTCCGGGAGCGAACCGGTACTGCAGACCGGCACCGAACTGGTCGAGGAAATTGAAGCCGGCCGCACCCTGCTCCTTCGTGTCGATACTGTAATACATGGGAGCCACGCTTGCCTCGACAAACAGATCGACGGGAGATGCGACTTCATGCAGGTAACGCACGCCGAAACCACAGCCGGCCTCGACTCCGTCCTCAGACCCGGAAACAATATTGACGAAGGGTTCGAGTGTCAACTGCAGAGTGCTTTTCCTGCTTTTTATACCGAACAGCCCGTTGGCGTTGAAACCGATACGAACGAAAGCAGGATAGATCGACATATCCTGGTCATTCCCCTTCAGTGAACCCCAGGCATAACCCGAACCTATGCCGGTTTCGTTCAGGTAGACGGCCGGTTTGCCTCCATCAGGCAAACTTTCGGCAGCGGCATGGCGGAAGGGAATGGACATCGCAAATACAAAAACAAAAAACAGGGGGCACAAAAAAGAGCTGTGATATTTCATGATATTTTCTGGTATTAATGGTTAACAGTTACTGAGCGGCCGAAGCCGCCCTCTGACAAAATCCACAACCACCTGCATCGCGCGATTCCTCTCGCAGTCGCAGAAGATCTGGTGCTCCGACCGATCCAGCCAGACGATCCGCTTCCGGTTCGGCGACGTACCGATGCGTTCATAGAGCATATCCGCGCTTTCGGCCAGCACGGTCGTTTCACTCCTGTTATGCAGAATCAGCAGCGGCACATGAACATCGGCAAGCAGAGGCTCGGTCATGCCGATAAGCCTGAACAGAGAGAGAATGGCATCGGTCGGAGCCCAGTCGTACTGGCCGGGGCAACGGAGAACATCCTCTCCGGCATAGACGGGCTTGATCTCCCATTTTCTGATTACCGAGGCGAGCGGCTCGGCAATGAAATGCAACGGACGCCCCGGAGCCAGAGGGGACGAAAGCCTCAGGGCCGGAGCGGCAAGCACAAGGGAATCGACGATCCCCGGGTAAGCACCGGCAAGCTGCAATGCAAGCAGCGCTCCCATACTGTGACCGACGACAACGATCTTTTCTGCCTCTGCCGACATCTCCTGCAACGCCCGTGAAACATCGTCGATCCACTGCCTGCAGGATACTCCCCTGAGCGATTCGGGAGAGAGTTCTCCGTGCCCGGTCAGCAGTGGCATGGCGACCGGCAGCCCCAGGGACTTCAGCGGGCCTTCAAGAATGGCAAGGCTGTCCGGAGTCGCGGTGAAACCGTGAATGAGAAGGACGCCGATAGCCGCTCGCTGATGGTGTTCTGGCATAATGATTACGGAAAAAGATGCCGGACGCGGTTACATCCGGCATCGGGATCGCATTGAATATCAAAACGGTGAATATAAGGCGGGTGCGGGAATATTCCTGTCAATTGGCTATTTTTCAGGAGAGCCGTCTGAGTTGTTGCGCACATACGATCATTCATTGCAGGACGTTCAGCTAATCATAATTGACGCTGATAATGACACACCGGTTGATTTTTACCCTGATGATGGCTGTTGTTCTGGGCCTCGCTTCCTGTTCGACAAGCAGGGGGCCGATCTCCCCCGGAGCAACGGGAAGCCTGATTTCCCCTGAAGAGGCCTACAGGCTCGGAAAACTCAAGAACAAACCCTACTTCATCGACGGCAAGCTCTACGTTCCGATGGATTACCGGGAATCGCTCGGTTATCAGGAAACCGGCCACGCCTCATGGTACGGACAGGAAACCCTCGACCAGCACAACAACCAGCCGACCGCGTACGGCGAAATTTTCCGCCCCGACAGGCCAAGCGCAGCGCACAAATATCTTCCCCTGCCCGCAGTCGTCAGGGTCACGAACCTCGAAAACAACGCATCGATCATCGTGCGCGTCAACGACCGGGGACCTTTCATCGGAAACCGGGTGATCGACCTCTCCGCCGAAGCTGCCAAACAGCTCGGTTTCTACAACAAAGGCACCGCGAGGGTCAAGCTCGAAGTGTTATCGAAATAACAAGGGACTGGAGCATGAACACACCCATTCATCTCTTGTAGAATTTCCTGAACTCCGCCGAAGGCTCCCTGTCTGTATAGATGTAAACCGCATTCCCGATCGGGTCAATTACCGAAAAGCCGCGATCTCCCCACGGATGGTCCTCGATCGGCATGACGACCTGCAGACCGGCCTCAGTCATCCGACGATATTCGTCGTCCACGTCATCCACCCTGAAATTGAGCATCACGCCCTGACCCCCGAACTCCGGCATGCCCTCCTGCGGCTGCATGAACTGTATCGTCGGCCCGTCGCCTCCAATGCGCAGATTCACGTACCACCCGCAGTCGAATATCGCTTTCGCCGAGAAATGGCGCTCGTAGAAATCACGGCAGGCATCGACATTGGTTGTTACGAAACAGGTTGAGAGCTCGCTTGTTTTCATCGTGCATTGAGTATATAATTGACAAACTCAGCCGCGGGCCATGAACGCCTCATGAAACGCAACGCTGCCCTGCGGCACTCCTCCATCGAAGGAAAGAGCGAAAAACACCTCAGGAGGCACTCCTTCAAATACAAGCCCTTCCGGATTCACGAACCCGAATTTCCGGTAGTACTCCGGATGCCCCACGAGACAGCAGCCATGCGCGCCGAGATCTTTAAGCCTCGAAAGCCCTTCCCCGATCAGAGCCGTGCCAATGCCCTGCCGCTGCAGCTCCGGTTCCACCGAAACCGGCCCGAGGCCGTACCAGCAGGCACTGCCGTCCGACATTGTCACAGGAGAAAACGCGATATGGCCGACAATCCGGCCATCGAGCTCCGCCACAAGCGATACCGCAAGAGCTCCGGCATCGCGCAATGCCTCAATCACGAACTGCTCGGTATGATCGCTGATCTCCAGCGTGCTGAATGCCTCGACGGTAAGGTCGAATATCGCAGAAGCGTCGCCTGGCTGCTCGTTTCTGATGGTGATGTCAGGGTGCATGGTTTTCCTTGTTTTTCAGTTCTTTACTCCGAATATAGGACAACCCGCCCGGATTTCAGGCAACAATACTTCCGCAAAAGTTTCCCGCAACGATGCCCCGGATGCATGAAACGCAGTCATGTCGTTGACATCATCACAACGAAGCAAAGCCTTAACGTTGCACCTGATGCTCAGGATCGAACAGATGTTGAACTCTGATGGTGTTTTCCTCGACTGATAACCGGAACTGAACGATGCAATCCGCGATTGTATGCATTGACCAATGCAATAATTGCATGTGCAGCCTGAACCGGATCAAAACCTGAAATGTCAACCTGCAGGTCGGCCCTCCCGTAACTTTTCCGGAAGTAGGTCATATCCTTCTTTAACCCCCGCAAATAAAACTCCCTCTCTTTCTGCGACAACTCTTTTTTGATCGGACGGGAGTCGATGTCGTAGAATCTGAGCCTCCCCAGAATATTTTCAGGCTTATCGGTAATAACCACTCTGATACCCGTATGTTTTTTCAATACCCTCAGGTATCCTCCCATCAGACCGGCGGGCGACATCGCAATAACACACTCCTCGCTTTCCGGACGAGTCAGGAGATGTTCAAGCGCATTTGCGGCTTCGTTCCGATACTCGCGCATATTGATGCATCTTTTCTGAAGTCTCTCGATACTGGTTTTGAAAAAGGCTTCAACTTCCAGATCCAGATCGAAAAACGTCACTCCGAGCAAATCGGCAATGATTGCCCCAATTGTTGATTTCCCGACACAACTGACCCCTGTTAAAAATATCTGCATCGGAACACCGGCCTGTTGGTGAGTGTTTATGGTTTAGAATGCACGCCCTTGCCTTCTCGGTGATCGGGATGCAGGGAATTAACAAATCCTATTATCCTGAATTTCCCACCTCTCCAATCTGCTCCTGCAATGTCCCACAAAGACCCGAACACCGGGTGGCCGGCAATCCCGTCGCCCCCGTCCAAGCAGAGCCGTAACACTGCCGGTATAGGAAATACAGACCTTCGGAGTTATGACCAGACGCTTGCCTGTACTGGTAAGGGAGGTACGATCGCCACCATGAAGGTTTACTGCAGGAGATCCGGATCGTTGCGGACGCATGTGTGGCTGACACCGAGAGTCCCCTCCTCCGAGAACGGATAAATTGATCGTCTGAGCGTTATGCTGTAGATAAGCATCTGACATTCGCAGTGAGTTTACGCAATTGTGAGCCCCCCATAAATCCCCATCGTACCCCCACAACAAAAGATACCTCAATCGCACCGGCGATCGTCGCAGAGGGGGCTATGTTGACGCTTTGCGCCGCTCGAACGCCTTCACCAGCTCCATGATAGCGAGCACAACCAGGGCAAACGCGATACACAAGCCGATATTAGCGCCGCTCAGGCTGACAGCGGAAAAGAAGGTCTGGACGCCGGGCGTGTAGACGACGAACAGCTGCAACGCCACGACGGCGACAATCATGCCCATCAGCACCCTGTTCGTACTGAGCGGCTGCTTCCAGAACGGTTCAAGAAACGAACGCGAGCTGAGCGCGCGGCCAACCTGCATCATCGCGAGGGCCGTGAACATGAGCGTTCCCCACATCAGCACCTTGGGGTCATTGAACAGTGCGCTTCGATCCGCCTCGTCCTTGATCAGCAGCAGATTCGGAAGGTCGAGCTGCTGCCACTGCAGATAACCCACAGCGAGGAGCAACAGCCCGATCGCGGGGCCTATAATGGCGATGTGACGGCCCACAACGCGGGAAAAGATGCTCTCCTGCGGCGAATACGGCGGCCGCTGCATGGTGTTCTTTTCCGCAGCCTCCATCCCCATGCCGAGACCAAGCAGGCCGTCGGTGAGCAGATTGGAGAACAGGATCTGAATCGGCTTGAGCATCACGGCAAGCCCGATCAGTGGCGAAAACGCAACAATGATTACCTTGGCAATGTTACCAGAGATCGAGAACATGACGAAGCGTCTGAGGTTGTCGTACACCACGCGACCCTCTTCGATCGCGGCAACAATGGTGGCGAAGTTGTCGTCAAGCAGCACCATGTCCGCAGCCTCTTTCGATACGTCCGTGCCGGTGATGCCCATCGCAACGCCGATGTCGGCGCGCTTGAGGGCCGGAGCGTCGTTCACCCCGTCGCCGGTCATGGCGACGATGTTGCCCAGTTCCTGCAGGGCACCGACGATGCGAAGCTTGTGCTCAGGCGAAACGCGTGCGAAGCAGTTCGTATTGTCCTCCCTCAGCGCCTTCTTCAGCTCCGCGTCGCCCATCTTCTCAAGCTCGACGCCGGTGATGACCCGCCCGTCGGGCGTGGTGATTCCGAGATCGGCAGCGATGTAACGTGCTGTGTCCGGGTGGTCGCCGGTGATCATGATCGTGCGGATTCCGGCCGTCCTGCACTTTGCCACCGCCTCTCTGGCCTCGGGCCGGGCCGGATCGATCATGCCGACCAGTCCCAGAAACACGAGCTCGCGCTCAACTGTGCCGGGATGTTCGATCTCCGGCAGATCCGCGAGACCACGGTATCCGACGCCCAGCACGCGAATACCGTTCGAGGCCATCATGCTGTTGGCCTCGTGGATCCTTGACCGTTCATCGTCGCTCAGGGACCGTACCTGCCCGCCGGTGAAGACTCGGTCGCAGACCGCCAGCATGTTGTCGGCTGCACCCTTGGTGAAGGCCGCATAAGGATTGCCGTTCAGGCCTGCCGTCATAGCGGAAAGCGCGGGAGGCATCGCGCCGCCCTCCGGCACCTTGTGTATGGTCGTCATGAGCTTGCGATCGGAATCGAACGGAATCTCGGCCACTCGCGGCAGCGCCTTTTCGAGATCGCTCCGGCCGAGGCTGTAGCGGTGCGCCGCCACGGCAAGCGCCACCTCGGTGGGATCTCCGACGCCGGTTTCGCCGTCGGGGTTCAGCACCGCATCGCAACAGAGCCCGGCGCCCGCCACCAGCGCCGCGAGCGACGACTGGCCGTCTTCGATATCGTAGTGCCTCGAGCGCGTATCAGGTTCCACCCTCTGATCGAGGGTTTCCAGCGCCGTCACGGTCATCCTGTTCTGGGTGAGGGTGCCGGTCTTGTCGCTGCATATCACGGTCACCGAACCAAGCGTCTCGACGGCCGGCAGCTTCCGGATAAGCGCCTTGCGCCTGACCATCTGCCGGGCGCCGATAGCCAGTGAAAAAGTCTGCACCGCCGGCAGTCCCTCGGGGACGATCGCCACCGAAATCGCGATTGCGATGATCAGCACCTCGGCCCAGCTCTTGCCCTCGATGTAGACGCCGGTGAGAGCCACAACCGCCGCAACGACGAGCGCGATAACCGCGAGGGTCTTGCCGAGCCTGTCCAGCTTTTTCTGAAGCGGCGTCTCCTCGTGCCGGACGTTCTGGATCATCGAGGCAATCTTGCCCAGCTCGGTGCGCATTCCGGTTTCAACCACCAGCGCCTCGCCCCGTCCGTAACTGGCAAAGGTGCCCATGTAGCCCATGTTCGTCCGGTCGCCGAGCGAAAGATCCTCGCTTTCGAGTGCGCCAGGAGACTTCTCGATCGGTTCCGATTCGCCCGTAAGAGCGGCCTCCTGGATGCGCAGGTTCACGCTCTCGACGATCCGGCAGTCGGCCGGCACAACGCTTCCCGTCTCAAGCTTCACGAGATCGCCAGGAACGAGATCGCGTGCGCTCATCTCCTGCACCAGCCCGTCGCGCACCACCCTGACGGTGGGCGACGACATCTGCTTCAGGGCGGCGATGGCTTTCTGTGCGCGGTACTCCTGCATCACGCCCAGCACCACGAACAGCACCACGATCGAAAAAATCGCTATGGCGTCGATCGGCGGTCCGCCGCCCCCCTTGAAAAGCAGCGCCAGCACGCCCGCGATCAGCAGAATCACAATCATCACCGAGCTGACCTGCTCCCACAGAATATGCCAGACGGTGCGTCCCCCGTTTTCCTGGAGTTCGTTCGGACCGTACCGTTCACGGCGGGCATTTGCCTCCGCGGTGGTCAGCCCTCTGTGCGAAAGGCCGAGCCGGTCGAGCGAACTCTCGATCGTCAGCGTGTGCCAGGGCTTGCCATTGAGAGCACTGGTATCAGATCGTCCGGGAATTTCAGTGGGCATGGTACCAAATTGCGTTTCAGATAAACGAATTCTTTTCATACTGTCAGCCGAAAATAATCATAGCCGCTCAAATCTTCATGAAAGCCAAAAGTCTCTGCTTTCCCGTCTCTCCTGAATATCGGAATTTTCTTTTTCTTAAGCCGTTATCTGCTTTTATGCATATATCCGGCGCTGACGTGCTCAATAATGGGATGCATGCATATACAGCACGAAAGAGAAAAAGGTTTCCTGATAGCCAAAAGCACCATCATTTGCATTAACTGTTCCTGTAAACGGCATCGACATACTGCTCAAGGAACTTCGCGGTGATATCGGCTGCCGAAAACAGATTGATGTGCCGCCGCAGCTTTCCGCCGCCCTCCAGCACACAGTGCGAATCGTCGAGATAGCACCCGCGTCCGAACTCCACGCTGACATGCTCCCTGTATGCGAACACCCCGCAGAACTGAGCCTCGCCCGAAAACATGAACCCGTCATACATCACCCGCTCCGAAGCATCCAGCACAACGCTGTAAATCGCCTGACGAACGGCCTGAACCAGTTCGTACCGCTCCGGGTTCGTTATCTGCAACTCCTGCAGCAGACGGGATACGTTGACGTCGGTCATGGTATCCTGATGAACCTGTAAGGAATTCTTACCAGTTGCATGAATGATCCCTCTACATTACCGCTTGTCTTATCGAACAAAAAAGTCAATAAGAGGCTTCATCTTGTTGACAGCTTCAACAATCTCTGATCGCTGTCCCTTCAAATCCATCGACCAGATCGAGGCATCTCTTTTGAAGGGATAAACCAGCCGTATAGCAAGATTCAGCGTTTTGTTTTTATCTCGCAATTGAGCGATCTGCTTTTCCGAAAGTTCATGATTCTCTTCAATGATGCGATTCAGCCAGTACGCCCTTTCTTCAGAAAAATCAAGCCCATGTTTTTGTTGAACTCTCAGAATAGTTTCTCCGTCGAATTCGCCCGGAGCCTTAAGATCGGCCAGAATCCATTGATAGACACGGGGTTGATGCTCGTATTTGAGGTATGTCTTGAGCCAGAGTCCGCCATGTTCCTGCAAGAGGTGGTCAAACGCTGAAAGGTCTTTTTCTATACGCAGCCTCAGAGCCTTCTGCGAAGGCTGCAGCTCCGCGTTTACGATGATATCGAGCCCTGTAATGTTTGAGATGATCGAGATATTGGGAACGTCATTCCTTTTCATATCCTCTGAAAATCCAAAGCGATAAGCCCACCAGACACCGCAATGGCCCAGCACATTTTTTCCATGGCCGTGTTCCCCGTTATATTCCAGATAGTAATGCGGCGAATTGGAACGGGCAATACAGAACGGCATGACATCGTAACTGTCGTAAGCGCTCTTAATTGGCACAAGAGTATCCTGAAGCATTCTGCGGGTAAACGCCATTCCTCTCGGCGTTGTTGGACCGGCAATATCAAAAAAACTTACTCCTGCGCCGTCATTGAGAATACTGACTATTTCCTGTTTATCCTTTTCCCTGTTCTGATAAGACACGGTACTTTTCCTGATGCGATTCACCTCTTGTTCGTCTGATGGTACAGCACCGATCTCGACACAACGAATCCCCAGTTCTTCAAGGTATGCTGAACGCCATTCAGGAATCGACGGGGAAACCAGAATCATCTTGAGCCCGGCATCCTGCATGTAGGTCTTCATCAAACCGTAATACTCGACAACCTGCCCTATATGCTCGCGCTGAATAGGTACTTTTTTTATTTCAACGATATAGCGGAATCCGTCAACAACGAAAAGCAGATCGATCCTTTTACCCTGAATAGAATACTCGCTTGCCTTCTCAGTTATCTTCCCGGATGAAAAAAGCACTTCAGGATGCCGAAAAAGATAATCCTGTATGTCACGTTCTTTCATGAATATGATATTTGAATTTTCATCAGTTAATTATTGCTTGTGCCAGCGCTTTCCTTGAACGGTCAGACTCGGGATACACATCACAAGCGATAGCATAGAGTTCCTCCCAGGAAACGTCAGGCTCGAATTTTTTCAGTCCCAATTTCTTTACCTTGACGACTGGTTCAGCGCTGAATCCAAGGTCACGGTAAAGCAATTTTGCCCAGATAGCTGCGATGTTCTCCGTTCTCCTGAGTTGTTCACTGTCGAAACCAAGCGTCCACTTCGCTTCGTAAACAAACAGTTCCTGACCGCAACAGATTGCCAGATCAGGCTTTGCATTGAACATGCCCTGTAAGGAACCGTAGATTTTCTTCTCATCTGCAGTAAGGATGTCACCCCCTTTCTGAAGAATCTGTCTTGGATGGGTAAGGTGAGGCGTTCTTAGCTCTTCAGGAAGCCCGGAGTAGCTCCGGTAATCGGTAACCTGCTCCTGACCGGCAACCATCCGGACAATCGAATCCATATAATCAAACGGATTAGCTTTTCTGACATGGTAGGCATCGCGAATCAACGCGACCTCGGCGAAAATCCTGAAATCAGTAATTTCCGGCACACCTCCCGTGAATTTCCGTAAGACTGCATAATCGTCTTTCGGCTCATGAAGCAGCCGAAACAAATGAGAACACAAATACCGCTCTTCCCTGTTATAATGGTCGTAATCCAAATGAGCCGAAGCTGAACCGGCATGTTCGCAAATATTTCCCATATCGATCATGTAAAAATTGTACGGCAAAAACTTTTCCTGATCATCGAAGTTAGCAATTCAATTGCTCCGCACAACGTATATTTGTTGTACATTAACATAGTACCTCTCCAACAGATAGAGACCGCCATGCCTGTATACTCCTTTCTCGATCTGGCCTGTGATGTCTTGAAAACATCTCCAATCCCCCTGACCTATCAGGAAATCTGGCAACTGGGGTCGGATAATGAATTAACCGCAAAAATCCGTACCTCGGGTAAAACCCCGTGGGCGAGCATGGGAGCACAGCTCTATGTCGATGTGCGCGACAACAAACAGTCGCAATTCATAAAGGTCGGAAAAAGGCCTGCCCGCTTCTTTCTTGCCGAACGAGAACAAGAACTGACGGCGGACGTAATCACCGGAATCGAAAAAGAAGAGCAGAATACGGGAAGCGCAAAACCAAAATACCATGAGCGCGATCTGCATCCTCTTTTGACCTATTTCGTTTACTCAAACCCTTCATTCAACCGCGGCAGGCCGATCTATACCAAAACGATCTTTCACGAAAAATCGCGCAAGAACGGCTACAACGAGTGGATTCATCCCGACATGGTAGGATTTTACCTTCCGGTTGAGGACTGGAAAGCCGAGGTTATCGAGTTCAACAGGCTTTCGGACAACAACTCGCTCAGACTGTATTCGTTCGAACTGAAAAAGTCACTCGACCAGTCCAACTATCGCGAATCATTCTTCCAGGCTGTCTCCAACTCATCATGGGCTCACGAAGGCTATCTCGTAGCGGCGAACATCCTGCAGAATGACGACTTTCTTTCCGAACTCGACCGCCTCGCTTCATCTTTCGGCATCGGCATCATCCAGCTCGACCCGGCAGATATCGACGCATCATCAATCCTCTACCCTGCCCGCCGGAGAGAAATCCTTGACTGGGAAACCATCAACAAGCTCTGCGAGCAGAACAGGGACTTCGAGAAATTCCTGCAGGACGTGAAAATCGACTATGAATCAAAACGCATTCATGGTCAGGAGTACGACGAGGTGCACAGGGAAATCAAAAGCTTCATCCGATCGAAACTGCAAATCGACGTGCAGGAATAGCCTTCAAGCCCAAGAGCTGTAGGGATAATTCACTATTTTGATTGAAGTTTATCGAACCCGCTCCCTCGTAATACCAAGCAGTACCGTAATACCATGGCATCAGGCAATCATCAGGACATCGTCGGCTTTATCTGGAACATCGCAAACAAGCTGCGGGGGCCATACCGCCCTCCCCAATACAGGCATGTCATGCTGCCCATGACCATCCTGCGCCGTCTCGACCTGGTACTTGAACCAACCAAAGAACAGGTTCTTGAAGAACAGAAAAAACTTAAGGCAAAAGGGATGATCGGCCCGGCGCTCGAAGCCGCACTGTCGAGAGTGGCAAACGGCGGAAACCGCAAACAGGCGCTCTACAACACCAGCCCATTCACCTTTCAGAAGCTGCTCGGAGACGCGCCCAATATCGCCGACAACCTGATCTCATACATCAGGGAATTCTCGCCCCGCGTGCGCGACATCTTCGAAAAATTCGAATTCGAAAAAGAGATCGAAAAGCTCGACGACAGCAATCGGCTCTACCTCATCGTCAAGGAGTTCTGCAGCACGGAGTTCGACCTCTCTCCGTCCAGACTCTCGAACCTGCAGATGGGCTACCTTTTCGAGGAGCTGGTAAGGAAATTCAACGAACAGGCCAACGAGGAGGCCGGAGACCACTTCACCCCGCGCGAGGTGATCCGGCTGATGGTCGAAATGATGTTCGTCTATGAGGACGAGGTGTTCAAGGCCGGAAAATACAGCTCCATTTACGACCCTACGGCCGGAACCGGCGGGATGCTTTCGGTTGCCGAAGAGTACATCAAGCGTAACAACCCCGACGCAAATATCGAACTGTACGGCCAGGAGTACAACCCCGAATCCTATGCCATCTGCTGCTCGGATCTGCTGATCAAGGACGAAGAGATCGGAAACCTGGTCTATGGCGACACGCTCGGCATCAAGGACGCAAAAAGCCGCTCATACAACTTCGTACCGCACGACGGCCACCCCGACAAACGGTTTCACTTCATGTTCTCCAACCCCCCTTTCGGCGTGGAGTGGAAGCCGGAGAAAAGCTATGTCGAGGACGAAGCCGCAAACGGATTCAGCGGACGGTTCGGAGCCGGAGTGCCGCGCATCAACGACGGATCGCTGCTCTTTCTGCAGCATATGATCTCCAAATTTCACCGCTCGCCGTCCGAAGGCGGCGACGGTTCTCGCATAGCAATCGTCTTCAACGGTTCACCCCTTTTCACCGGCGACGCCGGAAGCGGCGAAAGCAACATACGGCGCTGGATCATCGAAAACGACTGGCTCGATACGGTCGTCGCCCTGCCCGACCAGATGTTCTACAACACCGGCATTTTCACCTACATCTGGCTTGTCACCAACAAAAAACCCGGGAACCGCAAAGGCTATGTGCAGCTCATCGACGCCACCCGGCACTACCGGAAGATGAAAAAGAGCATGGGCAACAAGCGCAACGAGCTGTCAGACGAACACATCAGCGAACTGGTCAGGCTCTACGGAGACTTCAGGCACAACGCCGAATGCGACATACAGAGCAACGGCGGAACGGAAAAGCGAATCTGCTCGAAAATCTTCCGCAACTGCGATTTCGGATACCTGAAAATGACGGTCGAACGCCCCCTGCGCCTGAACTTTCAGGCAAGCCCAGAACGCATCGAACGGCTGAAAAACGAGACTGCATTCCATAATCTGATACTGAGTAAAAAGAAGTCCGTCGAAGCGCAGCAAGAGGATTTCCGAAACGGCAAAGTCCTTCAGCAGGCTCTGCTCGATGCCCTGCACGGCATGCAGAGCGAAACACTCCACCTCAGCCGCCCTGACTTCGTTAAAGCACTCGATGCTGCACTGAAAAGTGCCGAAATAAAAATTGATGCCCCGCTGAAAAAGGCGATCCTCAATGCACTCGGCGAACGCGACGAAACAGCGGAAATCTGCCGCGACAGCAAAGGAAACCCGGAACCCGATCCCGAACTGCGCGACACCGAACTGCTCCCGTTGCCGGACGACGCCATTCTCCCCCTGCCGATCGGGTACCAGAAAGACGCAAGCAACGAAAAACTGCTCAAGCTGGTGCGCAGTCACTGCGAAGCATACCTCAAAGCCGAAGTGCTGCCGCACGTCAGCGATGCATGGATAGACCACACCAAAACAAAAGTCGGTTACGAAATCCCGCTCAACCGGCACTTCTATGTGTACAAACCGCCGCGCCACCTCGAAGAGATCGAAGCAGACATCAAGGCGCTCGAAGCCGATATCCTCAACCTGCTCAGGGAGGTGACATCATGAGCATCGCACGACAAGAGCATGAGCTTCATGGCATTTTGACTGAACTGATAAAGCTGCCTGTTGAGACGGAATGGGTTGAAACTCATAAAACAGGTACGAATCGACATAAAAAACATCTTTTTGGTATCAAGCATCATCAATGTCGCTATCGATGCCATGACGAGACTGTTGGAAGCCGAGCAAGAAAGTACTTGCCTTGGTGGGCATGAATACAGCACTCGGTTTTGTTTGACCGTTGCTTGACTGAGAAGCCCTCTGCAAGGGACAACGCGACGTTAAATCATTTAAATACAGTTTTTTATTTTTTCCTGATTGGTTGACTGTTGGTTGACTGGATTCAATTTTAATGACTGAGTAGAGATCAATGCCGTATTTATTAATTCTTGAGTGAACGTGTAAAATATGACGATTTCTGTCTATCCAGAATACAAAGAGAGCGGTGTTCCGTGGCTTGGCCATGTGCCTGAGCACTGGGAAGTGAAACGTCTAAAATATGTAGCTACACTGATAACAAGAAAATCCTGTGTGGATGAGCAGGCTGTTGCTCTTGAAAATATCGAGAGTTGGACGGCCCGATATCTTGCAACGGATTCAGAGTTTGAAGGTGATGGGGTGAGTTTTGAGAGCGGCGATATTCTTTTTGGCAAACTCCGCCCTTATCTCGCCAAAGCATGGCTTGCCGAATTCAACGGAACTGCCGTTGGAGACTTTCATGTTTTACGCTTACGCAATGTGTTCGATGGTCGCTTTGCTTGTTACCTGTTGCTCAGTCAGGGCTACATCTCTCTGATCGATGGTTCGACATTTGGAGCAAAGATGCCTCGGGTTAGCTGGGAATTCATGGGAAATACAGTGATTCCTCTCCCCCCATTCGAAGAACAGCGAGCCATTGCAAGCTTCCTTGACCGGAAAACAGCACAAATCGATGAGCTGATTGCAAAAAAAGAAGCCCTGCTCAAAAAACTCGACGAAAAACGCACCGCCATCATCACTCAAGCCGTCACCAAAGGCCTTGATCCGTCTGTACCCATGAAAGATTCCGGGGTTGAGTGGATTGGGAAGATTCCGGAGCATTGGATAGTCTTGAAAATAACCCATGGTTTTAAAACCATAGGCAGCGGAACCACCCCTAAAAGTGATAATTCTGATTTTTATGATGGCAACATACCATGGGTCACAACTTCAGAACTTCGTGAAACTGTCATTGAAAATACTACTCAAAACATATCTATCGATGCATTTCAAACCCACTCTGCCTTAAAAATTTATCCAACAGGAAGCATTGTAATTGCTATGTATGGCGCTACTATCGGACGTCTGGGAATCCTGGGAGTTGATGCCACCGTAAATCAAGCCTGCTGTGTATTTGCACAACCGGCGACATTTGTATCCGTTTTTTTTTATTATTGGCTTATAATGCGAAAACCAATATTATTATCTCAATCCACTGGAGGCGGCCAGCCAAACTTAAGCCTAGAAGATCTGAAACATATAAGAATCCCAACTCCTCCAATTGAAGAACAGCAAGCCATAGCTGAACATATAGAAAAGAAAACCGCAATAATAGATCGTCAGAGAGCACAAGTCACTGAAGCAATTCAACGTCTAAAGGAATACCGAAGGTCACTCATTACCAATGCGGTAACGGGAAACATTCAAATTACAGCTTATTACAATCAAGGAACAAACCATGCCAATTCAAGACGACTGGAATGAATTGTTGAATATTAGGGAAAAAGCCCTCTCAACAATCAAACATCAAACTATTGAAGAAAAGTATTTACTTCTGTTAGCTGTCAGGGTAACAGAACTTTGTATTGATGCAATTACCCTGCTTGAGGAAAAAAGATCAGCAGCACTACCTATCATACTGAGAAGTGCAATCGAAGCATACATACATCTTTTAAAAATCCTTCAAGAGCCGCTTCATATCGAGACAATGAAGCTTTCGTTTAATTATGATATGCATAAATTCTTGGAAAACGTCAAATTTGTAAACACAAATGAATATAGAGATAAAAAAAAGGGTCCACATATAAAAGAATTATTTAACAATGTAAGTGAGTCAATAACCTATCTTGGGTTATACGCTCATTTGTGCATGCACTCACATTCAAACATAAGTGCGTTAGTAACCAGTCATAGTATTGACGGGAAAATCTTATTAGGGACGACACAGAATACGGACTTTATTAAACTGCACACTTTGATAGTCGTAACTCTTTTCGCTGATACATTAAAAGACACCCTGAATCAATTCAACCATGACCGAAAGGCAATTGAAAACATTGAGACAATTATTGAGCGAATAAACAACGATCCATTCATGGTAAAATTTCATGACTTAAAAAAAACCGACTCACAAGGAATTTATGAGAAATAAATATTATCAAAATGCATTTTTTTAAATCATTTGATCTTAAAAAATTAAGAATGGAACCCATCAAAGAATGGAACTCAATACTTGAATCACCTGAAATTCATGAGCCAACATTTTCATACTTCAGCAATGTATATATGACATTCTTATCTATAATACAAGGAGTTATATTTTCAATCTCAGTAGGGCCATTTTTAAAAAGTGTTACTTACAGCGATTTTAACAACACAGCCTTATTCTTACCAACGCTCTCATTCTCAATATTATTATGGCATAACTATGTCAATCACCATCAATTAATTGGCTGGCAGCTACACCACAAAGACACTTATATACTCATTACTTTTGGATTATTACAAACGATGGCAGTATCAATACCAATCATACTTATAGAGCATGCTGATCCAAATAAAAACTCATATATTGTTGATTTAATAAATAAAATAGGGGCATTAAACATTATCATAGTAATAATATTGATATGCGCATTTTTAGGATTTCTCGCATACAACTTTTCTATTCGGAACGCAATCACTCCATATGTAAAAAAAGTCTTTCTTAAAAAACACACTGAAAAAACATATCTAATAACAATAGGAGTTGAAGAGAAGTTAAAAAAAATAACACTCCGGTCAATTTTTTTATTAACAATAATCATTACACTTTTAAACACACAAAATCATTATCATATATTTCCAGAAAAAATTCATACTTTATATTTTGACATCCTAATCAATTACACAACAATTACCGCGCACCTTCTTTTTGTAACCTTCCTGTTTTTATTACAAAAATACGACATCAAAAGATATATCGAAACACAAATACAAGAAGAAAAGGTTATTCTTTTAGCTGAGAAAATCATAAAAACTCAAGGCCGATAAATTATATAGTTAATCATGCACAGAGAATCCGACTTCGAGCACTCCATAGAGCAGTCGCGGCTTCTGCATGGCGGCTACGTCAAAGGAGATCCGCTGGCTTACGACAAAAAGCAGGCGATCTTTCCTGATGAGGTTGTGGCGTTCGTTCAGGATACCCAACCGGATTTCTGGGGGTGGTTCTCGGCGTTGAACAGCGGCAATGCAGAATCGGTGCTGATCGAGAGTCTTGTTCGCGAACTGCGTACAAAAGGGATGCTCACCATTCTGCGAATCAAGTATATGAGTTTCCATACCAATGCGGTAAACGTTAAAATGGATGTTCACTCGTATGGAAAAAGGGAAAGCCTGTCAGCCTGAACAATAACAGAACCAGTGCCATGAACCTCTTACAATTAATGGATTTGGTTGCTTCGGGAGAGGACGGCGCCCGGCAGTTCAAATCCGATATTCGGAACGCTGAATCCCTGGCATCAGAAATGGCTGCTTTTGCCAATGCTGATGGTGGCATCATTCTCATTGGCGTTGCTGACAATGATTCCATAAAGGGTCTTGAAAGCTCGGACGTTTCTCGCATCAACCAGCTTATCAGCAATGCCGCCAGCCATCTGGTACGAAGTCCGCTTACTGTACAAACTGAAAATATTCTCCTTGAGAATCGAAGCGTTGTCATTGTTCTTACCGTACCAAAAGGCATCGATAAACCCTATTTCGATAAAAATGGAGTTATCTGGCTCAAATGCGGTGCTGACAAGCGACGAGTCAATACAAAGGAAGAATTACGACGACTGTTTCAGATATCCAATCAGTTTCACGCTGATGAGCTTCCATCAAAAGCAGGAGTTGACACTCTCGATAAGCTTCGTTTCAGGGATTTTCTTAAAACAACCTATCAACAGGAGTATCCCGAAACAGATGAAAAGCTGAGAAAGCTTTTGCAGAATATGAATCTGGCTACTGACACAGGTCAACTGAACCTTGCTTGTGTACTGTTATTTGTCGAAAAACCGGAATGGATCGTACCACAATTTGTTGTGAAGGCGGTTCGCTTTCCGGGCAATGAAATCCATCAGAGCGAGTATCTGGATATTGAGGATTTTACCGGAACGCTGGGAACCATTTTTGAGGGAGCGATGGCCTTTTTGATGCGAAATATGCACAAGGTACAGGCCGGGCGGGGAATCAATGCACCAGGTACCCCTGAAATACCGCCGGTGGTTTTTGAAGAATTACTGGTTAATGCCCTGATACACCGGGATTATTTTGTAAGCGCCCCAATCAGACTGTTTTTATTCGACAATCGAATTGACATTATCAGTCCGGGGCACCTCCCCAACAACCTGACTGTCGCCAAAATCAAAACAGGTAATTCCAATATCCGTAATCCGACTCTGGTCTCCTATGTTGCAAAAGGGCTGTTACCATACCGGGGGCTTGGTTCTGGAATCAAACGGGCAATTGATGCGTGGCCGGAAATTGACTTTATCGATGATCGTGATGGTTGCTTGTTTACCGCCACTGTTCATCGTAAAACAAATGAAAGTTCGGTAGAAAGTTCGGTAGAAAGTTCGGTAGAAATCGATAATCCTGTGCTCGAACAGTTCAGACTGAATCCTGAAATGACTCTTCATGCATTGGCAAAAACACTGGGCATTTCATTGAGAGCGACTGAAAAAAGGGTTGCTAACTTACAGAATAAAAAGAAATTAAAACATATCGGCCCTAAGAAAGGCGGTTACTGGCAGGTACTGTAACAGTATACTCTTTAAAACTATGCACAGAGAATCGAACTTCGAGCAATCCATAGAGCAATCACTGCTGCTCCACGCCGGCTACATCAAGGGCGATCCACTGGCGTACGACAAGAAGCAGGCGATCTTTCCTGATGAGGTTGTGGCGTTCGTGCAGGATACTCAACCGGATTTCTGGGAGCGGTTCTCGGCGTTGAACAGCGGCAATGCAGAATCGGTGCTGATCGAGAGTCTTGTTCGCGAACTGCGTACAAAAGGGATGCTCACCATTCTGCGAAGTGGATTCAAGTGTTTCGGCAAAACCGTGCGCATGGCGTTCTTCGCCCCGAATACCGGCATGGACCCGCTTGCTGTCGAACGGTTCAGCAGGAACCGCCTCACCGTTATTCGCCAGCTTGAAACCGAAAGCGGAGCGATTCCCGATATGGTGCTTGCGGTGAACGGCCTGCCGGTAGCGTCGATAGAGCTGAAAAACCCCATGACCGGGCAGAACGTCGAGCATGCGAAACAGCAGTACCGCAACCGGGAACCCAACGAACTGCTCTTCGCCTTCAAGCAGCGCTGCCTGGTGCACTTTGCGGTCGATACCGAAGAGGTCTGGATGACCACGAAGCTTGATCGTGGAGACACCATGTTCCTGCCCTTCAATAAAGGATACAACAACGGCAAGGGCAATCCCCCGGTTGAGGGCGAGGTTCGCACCGCCTACCTCTGGAAAGAGGTGCTCGCAAAAGAGTGCCTGATGGATATTCTCGGAGGGTTTCTGCACCTGCAGGTTGAGGAAAAAACCGTTCCGACCGGCAAGGGGCTGAAAAAGCAGCACCGGGAAAACATGATTTTCCCCCGCTACCACCAGCTCGACGTAGTGCACAGGCTTGCCGCGCATGCGCGGCAGCACGGAACGGGGCACAACTACCTCATTCAGCACTCGGCAGGTTCCGGAAAGTCGAACTCAATCGCATGGCTCGCCCACCGTCTGGCAACCCTGCACGACACAAAGGACGAAAAAATCTTCCATTCGGTGGTGGTGATCACCGACCGCGTGGTGCTCGACCGGCAGTTGCAGGATACGATTTTCCAGTTTGAGCACAAACAGGGCGTGGTGCAGAAGATCGACGAGAACACCCAGCAGCTTGCAAAAGCGCTGGCCGACGGCGTACCGATCATCATCTCCACCATCCAGAAGTTTCCCTTTATCACGCAGGCGCTCGCTACGCTTGAAAAGCAGGGAAAAGGTATCGACATTTCAACGTCAGGCAGGCGGTTCGCGGTAATCGTGGACGAGGCGCACAGCTCGCAGAGCGGCGAAACCGCCATGGAACTGAAAAAAATTCTCAACCGCGAAGGTATCGAGTCGGCCATTGCCGAACAGATTCTCGACATGAACGACGAACCGCTATCGGAGGAGGCGAAGAGATCGCTCATCCGCGAACAGCTCAAGCGCACGAAACAGCCGAACCTGAGCTTTTTCGCCTTTACTGCGACTCCGAAGTTCAGGACGCTGGCCGTGTTCGACGAGCCCGGCGACAGCGGCGGCTCCCCGTTCCACCTCTACAGCATGCGGCAGGCCATCGATGAAGGGTTCATTCTCGACGTCCTGAAGGGGTATACCTGCTACAAACGCTACTACCAGCTTATCCGCACGGTTGAAGACGACCCCGAACTGCCGAGAAGAAAGGCCGCGCGTGCGCTCGCTCGGTATGTTGACCTGCACGAGTACAACATTACGCAGAAGGTTGAAATCATCGTGGAGCATTTCCGCACGCATACCCGGCACAAGATCGGCGGGCAGGCAAAGGCTATGGTGGTGACCGGTTCGCGCGAACATGCCGTACGCTACAAGCTTGCGTTCGACAAGTACCTGAAAGCGAAAAAGTACCACGACATCAAGACGCTTGTGGCCTTTTCGGGCGAACTCTCTCTGAGCGACCATCCCGGCGAGAAGTTCACGGAAGTCGGCATGAACCACGGCATCCGCGAAGCAGAATTGCCGGAACGTTTCGGGTCAAGTGAGTATCAGGTGCTGCTTGTTGCGGAAAAATACCAGACCGGTTTCGACCAGCCTCTCCTGCACACCATGTACGTCGATAAACGGCTTTCCGGCATTCAGGCGGTACAGACGCTCTCGCGCCTGAACCGCACCTGCCCCGGAAAGGAAAACACCTTCGTGCTCGATTTCGTGAACGAACCGGAGGAGATCTACCTCTCTTTCAAGCCCTATTACGAAACAACGGAAATGGGGGAAGAGGCGGACCCGCACCTGCTCAACGAACTGGCTCACAAGCTCGACGAGTGGAAAGTGTACGACAAACCGGAAATCGACGCATGGTGCGAAATCTGGTTCCGCAACCGCATGCACCCCACAGGAGCCGAGCATAAAAAACTCAACAGTATTCTCGATGTTGTGGTCGAGCGCGTTACCGAGCTTGAGGAAGAAGAGATCGAACAGTTCAAAAGCCAGTTCGCGAGTTTCCGAAACCTGTACGCGTTCCTTTCGCAGGTGATACCCTATCAGGACTCCGAGCTTGAAAAACTCTACACCTTCGGGCGTTACCTGCTCTCGAAACTGCCCCGCAACAGCAGCCGGAACATCCAGATCGACGACGAGGTGCAGTTGAAATATTATCGGCTGCAGAAGTACAGTGAGGGAAACATTGTGCTGCGAGAAGGCGACAATCCGCCGCTCGGCGGACCGAAAGAGGTCGGTACGGGAAGCGCCGAGGACGAGGTACGGCTTTCAACGCTGGTCGAGCAGCTCAACGAACGGTTCGGCACGGATTTCACCCCTGCCGATCAGTTGTTCTTCGATCAGGTGCAGGCGGCAGCAACGGAAAACGAAAAAATCCGGCAGGCTGCCGAGGCGAACACGATCTCCAACTTCGAGCCGGTGTTCAACCAGCACCTCGAAACCCTGCTGCTCGACCGAATGAACGGCAACGAAGCCATCTTCAACCGCATCATGAACGACGAAGCCTTCAAGACGTTCATTGCGCAGAAGTTGATGCATAACGTCTTCGAAAACATAAACCGTTAGGCGGGGTGAGCGACTGAAGCCGGATGCAAATCAGTTCAGGCGAGCTTTTTTCTCAAGCTTGCGCCTGAAATCGGACACGGCATCGAGAGAGGAGATCATGGTATCTCTTAC
>VGGK01000001.1 GCA_016868665.1 Chlorobiota bacterium | reverse complement strand
CGGCAACCGAAAAGGCGCTGGCCTGGCTTGAGGGGCTGACGGAGCGGGCTTTTGTCGGCACGGAGTCCCGGCTGATCACCCTGTTTGAGCTGTTGCGCCAGATGAGTACGGGAAGCCAGGCAGATCCCGAGGTGCGGATTGCCGAACTTCAGGAGCGTCGTCATGAGATCGATGCCGAAATCGAGCGCATTCTTGCCGGAGAAATATCGATGCTCGACGATACGGCTCTTAAGGATCGGTTCCAGCAGTTTCTGCAGCTGGCGCGCGATCTGCTGTCGGATTTTCGGGAGGTGGAGCATAACTTTCGCATTCTCGATCGCCGGGTGCGCGAGCGTATCGCCCTCTGGGAGGGATCGAAGGGCGCACTGCTCGAGGAGATCATGGGAGAGCGCGATGCCATCGCAGATTCCGATCAGGGCAAAAGTTTCAGGGCATTCTGGGATTTTCTGATGTCGCAGTCCCGCCAGGAGGAGTTGAGCCTGCTTCTGCAAACGGTGCTCGATCTGCCGCCGATCGTGACGATGCGTCCCGACAGCCGTTTGCGGCGCGTTCACTACGACTGGCTGGAGGCCGGAGAGCATACGCAGCGGACGGTGGCCCGGCTTTCCGAGCAGTTGCGCAGGTTTCTCGATGACAAGGCGTGGCTTGAGAACCGGCGTATCATGGATATTCTTCGCGGGATTGAAACCCGTGCGCTCGAGTTGCGCGAAGATTTTCCTTCGGGCGGGTTTATGCCTCTCGATGGTTTTTCGGCTCTCATCGAACTGCCTTTCGAACGGGCGCTCTATCGGCTTCCATTCACTCCGGTGATTGCCGGCGTCGCAATGGACGAAGGGGATGCGGAAATCGATACCGCAATTCTTTACGCCCAGGTTAGGATCGACAGGGCCGAGCTGCTGCGAAATATCCGGATCGAACTTCAGACCAGCAACCAGATCACCATCGGGGAGGTGGTGATGCGTCATCCTTTGCGAAACGGGCTGGCCGAGCTGGTTGCCTATCTGCAGATTGCCGGGGAGTGGCCGCGGACGACGGTGGATGAAAGTGAGGAGGATGAGGTAAGATGGCAGAGTGCATCGGGCATCACCCGGCAGGCGACCCTGCCTCGTATTATATTGTTGAGAAACTGATGATGAACCATACAGATAGAGAAAACAGCCATTCGCAATACGCAGCTCAGGATCTCTCTTTTGTCGTGATTCCCCTGTTGAAGGGGGTGATCTACCAGGACGAAAGCCCTGCGTTGTGGAGTTCCCTCTTTAACCTGTCGGCTGCCGTGCGCGATTACGTGGCGGTGCTTGGTCTGGAATTGATTTTCGACGAAGCTGAAGGGTATGCTTTTCTGCGTTCCCGCTCTGACAGCCAGGAAGAGGGGACGACTCCTACTCCCCGCCTGATGGCACGCCGTCAGCTCAGCTATCCGGTCAGCCTGCTCCTGGCGCTGTTACGCAAAAAACTTGCCGAATTCGATGCCGGTGCCGGAGAGACGCGACTGATTATGTCGCGGGATGAGGTGGTCGAACTGATACGGATTTTCCTCCCGCCCGGCAGTAACGAGGTCAGGCTGATCGATCAGGTGGATGCCTCGCTCAATAAAATCGCCGAGCTTGGTTTTATCCGCCGTTTGCGGGGAGAGAGGCAGATGATCGAAGTCCGCCGGATCATCAAGGCTTTTATCGATGCCCAGTGGCTGTCGGATTTCGATCGTCGGCTCGACGAATACCTGCAGCGACCTGCGGAACCGTTGGAGGGTCGCGATGAGTGAGCTGCTTGAAATGGGATTTGTTGCCGATGATCGTCTGGCCGGTTTCCGATTGCAGCGACTCGAGGTTTTCAACTGGGGAACCTTCGACGGACGGGTCTGGACGCTTAGGCTTGGCGGAAAAAACGAGCTTCTGACCGGGGATATCGGATCGGGAAAATCGACGCTGGTCGATGCCGTGACCACGCTTCTGGTGCCAAGCCAGCGTATTGCCTATAACAAGGCGGCAGGCGCCGATACCCGCGAGCGTTCGCTGCGTTCATATGTGCTTGGCTATTTCAAGTCGGAACGTCAGGAGAGCATTGGCGGAGCGAAGCCGGTCGCTCTGCGCGACAACAACAGCTATTCGGTGATTCTCGGCGTCTTCCATAACGAAGGGTACGACAAGACGGTGACCCTGGCCCAGGTTTTCTGGATGAAGGATGCTGTCGCACAGCCTGCGCGCCTGTACACGGCATGTGAACGCGACCTCTCCATCGCTCGGGATTTTACGGGTTTCGGGACTGAAATAGCCGGTCTGCGCAAACGGCTGCGCAGTGAGGGGGCCGAGCTGTTCGACAGTTTTCCTCCTTACGGGGCATGGTTCCGTCGCCGTTTCGGCATTGACAACGAACAGGCGCTCGACCTTTTCCATCAGACCGTTTCGCTCAAGTCGGTGGGCAATCTGACAGATTTCGTGCGCACGCACATGCTCGAACCGTTCGATGTGGAGCCCCGCATAGCCGCGCTTATCCAGCATTTCGAAAACCTCAACCGCGCTCATGAAGCTGTGCTCAAGGCACGGCGTCAGATAGAGATGCTGAGTCCTCTTGTCGCCGATTGCGACCGTCATCATGAGATTGCCGCGACAGCCGAGAACCTTCGCTCATGCCGCGAATCGCTGCGCCCCTGGTTCGCGACGCTGAAGCTCGACCTGCTCGACAAGCGTCTTGCCTCGCTTGACGATGAGCTGAGTCGACACAGCATGGCTGTAGAGCGCCTGCAGGAACAGCGCCGGTTGAAGCAGGAGCGCGAGCGGGAGTTGCGCCGCACCATTGCCGAGAACGGAGGTGACCGGATTGAGAATATCGGTGCGGAAATCCGCCAGAAACAGTCAGAGCTTGAACGGTGCCGGCAGAAGGCGGTTCGGTACGAGGAGCTTGTGCGTCAGCTCGGGGAACGTCCGGCATCGAACGTGGATGAGTTCCTCGATCAGCGATTCACTCATGGCACAATGCGCGAGGAGTGTGCAGACGGGGAGGCGAGGGTGCAGAACGATCTCAACGAGGCGGGCGTCCTCTTTACCCAGGGGCGGCAGGAGCATGAGCGGCTGACAGCCGAAATCCGGGGGCTGAAAGCGCGGCGCAGCAACATCGATGAAAAGCAGGTCGCCATTCGTCGTTCGCTCTGCCATGCGCTGGATATTGCCGAAGATGAGATGCCCTTTGCCGGAGAGCTGCTGCAGGTTCTCGAAGAGGAGCGGGAGTGGGAAGGTGCTGTCGAACGCCTTTTACGGAACTTCGGCCTCTCCCTGCTGGTGCCTGACCGTCATTACGGCGCGGTTGCGGCATGGGTGGATCGTACCCACCTTCACGGAAGGCTGGTCTATTTCCGGGTACGGCAGCAGTCGCAGTCGGGTCGGCAACCTGATCATGAAGCCTCTCTCGTACGCAAGATCGCCATCAAGGCCGATTCGCCCTATTTCGACTGGATGGAGCGTGAGATCGCCAATCGTTTCGATCTGGTATGCTGCAGTGATCAGGAGGAGTTCCGGCGCGAGAAAAAAGCTGTTACCATCACCGGCCAGATCAAGGCTCCGGGTGAACGCCACGAAAAAGACGACCGTCATCCGATTGACGACCGCAGTCGCTATGTGCTGGGGTGGAGCAATGCCGCCAAGATCGCGGCGCTCGAAGAGAGTGCCGCACGGCAGGAGAAGCATCTTGCCGGACTTGCCGGCAGGATCCATGCGTTGCAGCAGGAGCAGAAGGCGCTGAAGGATCGGCTCACCGTCCTTTCAAAGCTCGACGAGTACCCCGATTTCCGCGATCTCGACTGGCAGCCGCTGGCCGTCGCCATTGCCAGGCTCGAAGCGGAAAAACGTGATCTCGAAGCGGCTTCGGATATTCTGAAAACCCTTGCCGGGCAGCTTGCCGAAGTGGAGGGCGAACTGCAGGCAACGGAGCTCCAGCTCGACGAACGCAAGGACAAGCGGTCGAAAACCGAGCAGAAGATCAGCGGGTTCCGGGAGTTGCGGCAGCAGGCGGAGGCACTGCGGGATGAAGCCGGTACTGAGGCAGCGGGGCAGTTCGCCCTGCTCGAGTCGATGCGCGACGAAGCGCTTGGCGTGCAGCCTCTGACGGTGGAGTCATGCGACAACCGCGAACGGGAAATGCGCGATTTTCTGCAGAACAGAATCGACTCGGAAGATAAAAAACTCTCCCGCATAGGCGAAAAGATCATCAGGGCGATGACCGAGTATAAGGAGGAGTGGAAACTTGAAACCCGCGAGGTCGATGTGAACATTGCCGCCGGGTTCGAGTACCGTTCGATGCTCGATCAGCTCCGGGCCGACGACCTGCCTCGTTTCGAGGGACGGTTCAAGGAGCTGCTCAACGAGAACACCATCCGGGAAGTCGCCAATTTTCAGTCGCAGCTCGCCCGTGAACGGGAGAGTATCAGAGAGCGCATTGCCCGCATCAACGAGTCGCTCACGCAGATCGATTACAATCCCGGCCGCTACATCACCCTCGAAGCGCAGATGAGCCTCGATGCCGATATCCGTGACTTTCAGTCGGAACTGCGTGCCTGCACCGAGGGGTCCCTGACCGGTTCGGATGACGCGCAGTACTCCGAAGCGAAATTCCTTCAGGTGCGGCGGATTATCGACCGGTTCCGCGGTCGCGAGGAACATGCGGACCTCGACCGGCGCTGGACCGCCAAGGTTACGGACGTACGCAACTGGTTCGTCTTCGCGGCGAGCGAACGGTGGCGCGAAGATGACAGCGAGCATGAGCACTATGCCGATTCGGGAGGCAAATCCGGCGGGCAGAAGGAGAAGCTTGCCTATACGGTGCTTGCGGCAAGCCTTGCCTATCAGTTCGGTCTGGAGTGGGGCGCGGTGCGTTCGCGGTCGTTCCGGTTCGTGGTTATCGACGAGGCGTTCGGGCGCGGTTCCGACGAGTCCGCACAGTACGGCCTGCAGCTTTTCGCGCAGCTCAACCTGCAGCTGCTCATCGTAACCCCGCTGCAGAAAATCCATATCATCGAGCCCTATGTTTCCGGAGTGGGTTTTGTCTGTAACGAGGATGGACGGGCTTCGGTGCTGCGCAACCTCACCATCGAGGAGTATCGCGCTGCCAAACAGGGAGAACCGGGGTGAACTGGACGACTCCGGCTGATCTGCGTACCCATGTGCAGAAGCTCTGGGATCGAGGACTTCTGCTCTCCTCTCTGATGGGAGACGATGAGTTGTTTCCACGGCGTCTGACCCTGAAAGGGCCGGATTCGAGGCAGCTCAGCGAATCGTTTTCCGATGTGCGCGACTGGATTGCGCAGCTGTCCGGTTCGGCGAAGCACTACCGGATTGTCTGGCGCACGCTCAATCATCGCGTTCTCGGAGTCAACGAGATTCCGGCGGAGATATGGATCGATTCGATCGATGATGCATTGGCCTTCATCGGCAAGGTTCGCGATGCCGAACGCTTTGCCGATCTCCTTTCCCTGACTCGCGAAACGAAACCGGAACTCATTCCGTGGCTCCGGAAGCGTCCGTTGCGTACGCTGGAACTTGCCGGGTCGTGGCCGAAACTTCTGCAGATCGTCGCATGGCTGCAGATGCATCCGCGTCCGGATATCTATCTGCGGCAGATCGACCTGCCGGGCGTGCACAGCAAGTTTATCGAGGTTCACCGTGGCGTTTTGGGCGAGCTGTTCGACCTCGCTCTTCCGCCGGAGCGGATTGACCCCACCGATGCCGGGGCTTCAGGCGCTGCCGGATTCTGTCGTCGTTACGGATTCAGGGATAAACCCCTGAGGGTACGGTTCCGAATTCTCGATCCCGAACTGGCTCTCCTGCCGGTGGATGCCGATCAGGATATCGCCCTGACAGAGGGCGCGTTTGCCGGATTGGACCTTGCGATTGAAACGGTGTTCATTACCGAAAACGAAATCAACTTCCTTGCATTTCCCCCTGTTTCCCGGTCGATGGTGATTTTCGGGGCCGGTTACGGTTTCGAAAATCTCGCCACCGCCCACTGGCTTCATGAGCGGAAGATCCATTACTGGGGGGACATCGATACCCATGGTTTCGCCATTCTCAATCAGTTGCGCAGGTTCTTTCCCGAGGCAGTTTCCCTGCTTATGGACAAAGAGACGCTTCTGACTCACAGAACGCTCTGGGGCGTTGAGCCATCACCCGAGACTGTGGAGCTGACGAGGCTGACCGGTGAGGAAATGGCGCTCTACGACGATTTGCGCAGCGGCAGCCTGGGTGAGCGGGTAAGGCTGGAACAGGAACGGATCGGGTTCGATTATCTGGTTGCTGCGCTCTCGACATTGTGACGTTTTTCCGACGAAGCGCAGTATCGGTTGGTCGGCAGGTTCTGTGCCTCCTTTTCCTTTTTTTACCGAAAAAATCAGTACCTTTACCGTATTACGTGTTTTGGTTCAGCGGAAATTGGAGAATTCAGCCGTTTGAGTTAGAGGGATGTGCCGAAGTTTGGACAAGAATCTCAATTATATCCATAACAAAAAGCAGTGACAATGGCCCGTCTCATGAGAAACCCTGAATTCCGCCAACGGCAATGGGAGCATCGGTTTGATCATCATATTGCGCCGATCAATCAATACGTCGATACGCTGCGCAAGGTTGCCGGAAACGATTCTGTTCCTTACGTGCCGCCTATGTACGGCGGTATCAAGGCCCGTTTATTGAGTGTTCTGAGAGACCCTGGCCCCAAAACCCAGGATAAAATCGGAGGAAGCGGGTTCATTTGCATGGAAAATGATGACTCAACAGCTGAAAGACTCAGCAACCTTTTTGCCGGGGTTAACATTCCTGCAGAAGATATTGTACCATGGAACGCCTACCCATGGTACATCAACAAAAAGCCAACACCATCAGAGCTCGAAGCCGGCATCCTGCCTCTGAAAACAATTATCGATTTGCTGCCCAACCTTACTGTTCTGATGCTGCATGGTGGAGAAGCAAAGCATCTGTGGAAACGATTATTGAGAAAATATCCCGAAATGTCAAGGCTACGGGTATTAGATACATATCACACCAGTTCCCGGGCCTTTTGGACTAAAGACCCAATAGAACGGGATCGTCGCAAAAAGGATCTCGCTGATAAGTTCATACAGGCAGGAAAAATATTGCAGATAGAAACACCTTCGGTCTTCAACACACTCCCTGACTTGTCAACAAGTCATCATACTACTTATGAAGTTACAGGGACATCGGCTATCCAGGTTGACACAATCAGAAATGAAAAAAACAGAGGGGAAGTGTTTGGTTTTCATGAAGGGCAGAAAAATCAGAATATTTCAGAAGGTGTAAGAAAAAGCTGGGAAGATCCTGAAATCCGCAAAAAGAGGATGCAAAAGAATGCTGTCAAGGTGCACCGACACGGCACGTTTATTGGCGATTTCACCTCACTCAGGCAGGCGTTCAAGGTATTGGGTCTTCCTGATAGCAAACATATCCCGTTTCGAATTAAACTGAAACAGGCAGGGAAGCAGTCATTCAGCTATGGAAACGACATCTATGATTTCGAAATAATTCCGCCCTTATAAACTGGTAAGACGACAGAAAAAAACGAAAGACATTCCGATTAAGAATTGCTTGTGCAGGCGCAGAAAAAAGTTAACCATTCCACAACGTCTCGCTGTCCAGTGTTGCCGGAAACCCCATGGCTGCAAGATCAATGTTTGGATATTTACTCGTCAGGCTGCAAAACTTCTGCCTGAACGTACTTTTCGGATTGACGGTCTGCAGGAAGTACAACAGAATCGAAAGCATGTAAAATGCACGGTTATTCGACTTTCCACTGTTTGCGCCTCTGATCGCCTTTATGGTGTCTTCTGACAACCAACTCTTCAACGGGCGGTTTGGAATCTGAGGGCTCACCCCGAATTCCCGGTTCCAGAATCGGGAATGGTGTGCACAAAGGTTACGCAAGTAAACAATGCAGTGAAGCCACGAGGCAAACGTTGTATCGTCGAGCCCGAAATGCTTCGCTATAATCCGTTTGCTTTTTCCTCCCCTCATATCGGAATACAAGGTGGATATCTGCCCGAAGGATGCAATTTCCATAATCATCCAGCAGGGCGGGTAAGGATCCGAATATTTCTTTCTGAACGCCAGAATGAATTCTTCCTGGCTATTCACAAAATCATCCTCCAGTTTCTGTATGATCTTGTCATGCCGAAACTTATGATTATTAAACCGGGCCGAATCGGTGTACCATAAAGGCCCGAATGCAAGCGATAACGTATTGATCATCTGTGCTCTTACGGCAACCTCGATCTTCTCAATTTCTCCAAGTACCAGTTGCCGCAACTCCCGGTCAAAGCAATAGAGCCTGAATGCGGTACTGAACGTCGCATTATCTTTAAAATAATGCTCGCATTTTGGTTCTTGCAGCAGAGGGTACCAATAACCGCTTAAGCGGTAATAGCTGATATGCCGGAGCAAATGGAGGGCTTTTCTCTCATCTTCAACACCGAGGCCACGTTCTTTGAGGAGCAGCAGTTGTTCTTCATGGTCGAGAGCCCTTTTATTATATGGTACAGCCATAGGCGGGGTAGAAAAACAAAAAGCTCACCCTGAGCGCGCTGTTCTGACGGGAAGCGGGGTGAGCGTGTTGTTCACATAATACGTAAATGTTTCCGGAATACAATACTCCAGGTTAAAATTTTTTACACTTTCAGTTCGATGCTATACATCCTCACACCACCCGTAACCCCCTGAACACGCACTCCCCAAGTCCGGTCGTCTTGCTGTACACCGAAAACCCCACATAAGCCGTACTCCCGATCAGCGGCGCCGTCGGTTTCAGCGCACCAAGCACCACAACCGCCACATTCGGCGACACCATCGTCACCGCCGACTTCGTCAAATCCGCAACCAGATCAACCGGCAGCATCTGAAAAAAAATTCGAAGTCACACGTTTCACCGGGCCGACGAGTTGAATTCCACGAGTTTTTTCCAGTCGATGGCTCCGTTGTCCTTGCAGTATTCGCAGGTGAAGGTCTTCGTGAACATGTTGATTCTCTGGGCGTAGGATTGCTGAAATTCATCGTTTTTATCTTTCGCTTTATGTCCCAATGGTTCGATGATTTCTATGTAAAGTTCGGCATTTCCAGAGATGAATTCCCAAAATCTTTGACCGCAGTACTTGAAATAGTCCCCTTTATCGGGATTGGTGCTCTTTCCATAGCAACAGCCGTTGATCGCAACAACCTGCAGGCCTGAATTACTGGTACGAAGCGTTTTGGCGGCTATTCTGAAGTCGGATTTCATTTTTTTTATCTGGCTTGCATTTCCCCAGTTCGGGCCGGACTTGATGTTAACCATGAATCGCTGCCCATTGTTGTCAAATTCAAGATCTATTCCCTCAATTCCTGATTTCCAGCCTCCATAGACTTTTCCGTTGATGAAAATTGCAAGTCCCTCAAGCCAGTCGCCGAAAATCGTTTCTTCGTTCGATGAAATATGGGCATCGACAAGGCCTCTGATGATTTCCTCAGCAGTCAGAACGTACTTCGCCTTGAAAAGGTAGGGATTTTTTCTCTTCAGGACTTTCGTCAGGCTCAAGCCGTCGAGGCTTGCAATCCTTTTCTGGTGAAAGGTGCCGATATTGTTTTCAACGTATGTCGATACGTCGTTCAGGGAGATTTGCTGCATAGCTGTTCTTTTTTTCCAGCAGGTAAAGTTCCGTCGGTTCGAGTTCGTTTTTGACCATCTCGTAGTACTCCGGGACAATTTCTATGCCGATCGAGTTTCGTTTCATTCTTTTGGCTACAGCGTTGGTTGTGCCGGAGCCCATGAACGGGTCAAGTACAGTGTCGCCTTCTTTGGTGAAGAGCTTGATGAACCATTCCGGAAGTCCCTGCGGAAATGCAGCACTGTGGTTTTTGTTGTTACACTCTGTTGCCAGATGGAGTACATTTGTCGGATAGGCCTTTTCCCGGTCAAGCCAGTTTGAAATGTTTTTCCCGAATCCACTGCCGACTTTGGATTCATCACGGGTTTTGTCTGTTTCGCTGAGTCTCTTGAGACGGCTTTTCGACCACTCGCCCATAGGAACCATGACGGCTTCCTGGTTCATGTAAAACTGTTTGTTTTTATTGAACTGGATCAGTCTTTCCCAGGAGTCTCTGAACCGGTTTGGCCATTTACCGGGGTAGCAGTTTTTTTTATGCCAGATGAATTCCTCGGTCCAAAGCCAGCCCTGCTCTCTTTTCATCTCAAGGATGAGTTCCATCACGTAGGTACTTCTTTCTCCGTTGACAACCTTTTCCTTTATGTTGAGCACAAACGTACCGGTTGGTTTGAGGACTCTCAAAAGTTGTTCGGCTATGGGCAGAAACCATGCAACGTATTTATCGTGATGAATGCCGCCATAGGTTTTCTCTCTTTGATCTGCATATGGCGGTGAGGTGAATATCAGGTCTGTCGAGTTGTCCGGTAGCTCTTTGAGGATATTCAGGCAGTCACCCAAATAGAGATCGGTTTTAATTTCCATTACTTCTCGTATGAATCTGGTTCGGATTTTTACTGTGATATTTCATCATGCAGGGCAGGGCAGGGGAGGCTTATTATCGCTACCGGGTAAACTTACATTTTTTCCCTGATTTTTTTGCTTGGGGCCATTCAGATTGCTGGTGAGTTACACGCGGCAAGTTCCGGGTTTTCATGCCTGAAGGTTCGTTTTACTGCGTTGATGTCGTTGAGGGTTCAGCTCATGCCATCAGCGAATTCCGGAGTCCTTCGTATCTCTCCGGTAACTGAAATGCTCAAATGCAAAAGCCCGGTTTCATGTCGGGTTTCTGCATGTAAGGGCGGGAGGCTACTCCCCGGCGGTCTTGAATTCGGAGGTGGCGTGGAATTCCAGTTCGGGGTAGTCTTCGCGGGCGACCTTCAGCATCCATTCGCTTTCGGCAAGGAATACCGGATGATCTTCGCGGTCGAGCGCGATAGCGTTAGACTTGCGACGCATGAACTCCTGCAGCTGCTCTTTGTTGTCGCTGGTGATCCAGAATGCCTTGTGGTAGCGGAGTGGCAGGAAGTCGCACTGGGCGCCGTATTCGTGTTCGAGCCGGAATTTGATGACGTCGAACTGGAGTTCGCCGACCGTTCCGACGATCTTGCGGCTGCCGTACTGGATGAAGAGCTGCGCGACGCCCTCCTCGGTGAGCTGCCGGATGCCCTTGTCGAGCTGCTTGCTTTTGAGCGGGTCACGGTTTTCAAGCACCTTGAAGATTTCCGGGGAAAAGCTCGGGATGCCGCGGAACTGCAGGTCTTCGCCTTCGGTAAGGGTATCACCGATTTTCAGGGAGCCGTTGTCGTAGAGGCCGATGACGTCTCCCGGCCACGCTTCGTCGATCACGCTTTTTTCGTTCGCCATGAATTGCGTCGGGCTGGAGAAACGGATTTTCTTGCCGAGTCGGGTGTGGAGGTAGAATTTGTTGCGCTCGAATTTTCCCGAACAGATTCTGAAGAAGGCGGTCCGGTCGCGGTGATTGGGGTCGAGATTGGCATGGATTTTAAAAACGAAGCCGGTCAGGGCTTCTTCCGATGCCATGACCGTTCGCTGTGCGGCTTCGCGCTCGTGCGGGCTCGGCGCGATCTGTATGAAGGTGTCGAGCAGTTCCTTCACGCCGAAATTGTTTATGGCGCTGCCGAAAAAGACCGGGGCGAGCAGGCCGTCACGATAGAGATCCTCGCTGAAAGGTTCATAGACCCCTTCGATGAGGTCGATATCCTCGCGCAGTTTTTCGCAGAAACTGTCCGGAATCCATTTTTTCAGCTCGGGATCGTCAGGGCTCTGGATTTTAATAAGTGTATCGCTGATTTTCGTGGCGTTGGCCTCGAAAAGGTTCAGCTCTGTTTTATAGAGGTTGTAGACACCCTTGAAGTTCTGGCCCTGTCCGACAGGCCAGGTGAGAGGCCGAACCTGCACCTTGAGTTTTTCCTCGATTTCGTCGAGAAGCTCGAAGGGATTCCGTCCTTCGCGGTCCATTTTGTTTATGAAGATGATGACCGGCGTATGGCGCATGGAGCACACCTCCATGAGCCGCTCTGTCTGTTCCTCGACGCCTTTGACGCAGTCCACGACGAGAATGACGCTGTCGACGGCAGTGAGCGTACGGTAGGTGTCTTCAGCGAAATCCTTGTGGCCGGGTGTGTCGAGGATGTTGACCCTGCGTCCCTTGTACTCGAATCCCATAACGGACGTGGCTACCGAGATGCCGCGCTGCTTCTCGATCTCCATGAAGTCGCTTGTTGCGGTCTTGCGGATCTTGTTGCTTTTGACCGCACCGGCCGTCTGGATGGCGCCGCCGAAAAGCAGAAACTTTTCGGTGAGGGTGGTTTTGCCGGCATCAGGGTGGCTGATGATGGCAAAGGTTTTCCGTTTGGCTGTTTCCCTGTTCAATGCTCCGTCCATGCTCTGTTTGTTATCTTCTCTGTTCCGGTGTTTCCGTGGCTGCGGAAGGTGAAAAATCGACGCAAGGCGCAAAGATACGAAGATAGGGTATAAAAAAAGAATCGGCAGGTTCATGCTCTTACCGTTCAATACCGTATTTTTATGCTTTGTCTTATGTTAACGGCTTATTACCCTTAACCCCATTCCGGAGGCAGCATGAGCGGATTTGAACAACTTCTCGACACCATCAGCGGTTATGTGTGGGGCGTGCCCCTGCTTGCCGTACTGTTCGGTACTCATTTATTCCTGACCTTCAGGCTCGGTTTCATACAGAAACACACTTTCAGCGCTATCCGCATGTCGCTGACAAGGACAAGGGAGGGAGAAGGGGAGATTACCCATTTCGGCGCTCTTGTGACCGCTCTTGCAGCAACTATCGGTACCGGTAACATCGTCGGTGTCGCAACGGCTGTGGCTGCAGGCGGACCCGGAGCGGTGCTCTGGATGTGGCTGACCGGCGTTTTCGGTATGGCGACGAAGTATTCCGAAGCCTTGCTCTCGGTGAAGTATAGGGTAGTTGGCGAAGACGGATCGGTCGCTGGCGGTCCGATGTATGTGCTCGAGAAAGCCATGAACATGAAGTGGCTTGCTGTGCTCTTTGCCGCATTCACCGTTATCGCGTCGTTCGGTATCGGCAATATGGTACAGGCCAATTCCATTGCCGCGATGGTAGAGACCAATTTCAATATTGCTCCCTGGATTACCGGCGCGCTGCTGACGGTGTTCACCGGCGTCGTGATCATCGGCGGCATCAGGTCGATCGCAAAGGTATGCGAGTATCTGGTTCCGTTAATGGCGCTGTTCTATGTTACCGGCTGCATCGTGCTGCTGGTTCTGCGCAGCGAAACCCTGCCCGAAACCCTGCAGCTTATAGTGTCGTCGGCCTTCAACGGTCAGGCTGCGCTTGGGGGGTTTGCCGGGGCAGGCGTCAGGGAGGCCATGCGGTACGGTATCGCACGCGGTTTGTTTTCGAACGAGTCGGGCCTTGGCAGCGCTCCTATCGTGGCAGCTGCCGCTCAGACCAGCCACCCGGTGCGCCAGGCGCTGATTTCCGCGACCGGCACCTTCTGGGATACGGTCGTGCTGTGCGCGGTCACCGGTATCGTCGTGGTAAACTCCGGTATGTGGCAGGAAGGGTTGAAGGGCGCTGAACTGACCAATGCGGCTTTCAGGGAGGTGCCTCACGTCGGCAATGTCGTGCTGACTTTCGGGTTGCTGACCTTCGTTTTCTCTACCATTCTCGGCTGGTCGTACTATGGCGAAAAAGCCATGGAGTATCTGTTTGGCAAACAGCTTGTCGTTCCCTACCGCTGGGCCTGGGTTGCAGCGGTTATGGTCGGTTCGGTTGTGTCGCTTCAGGTAGTCTGGACATTTGCCGATATCGCAAATGCGCTTATGGCATTACCGAACCTCGTATCGCTTCTTGTATTGAGTCCGGTAGTCGCTGCCGAAACGAAGGCGTATTTCGAACGACACCGGAAGAGTTGACCGGATAATCGGCAGAGGCTTGAATCTACCGTTTTTCGTTGATTTCTTTTCATGCGGGTTTGAAAAAAAATGCTATAATGCCACGCTTTTCGCTTACCATAATAAAACATATTATCCAGAAGAAGCTATGAATTTCAATCCGTGGCACCATGTCGAGACAGGAGAAGGTCAGCCGAACGTCGTCAATGCCATTATCGAGATATCCAAAGGGAGCAAGACCAAGTATGAGCTTGACAAAAAGACCGGTATGCTCAAGCTCGACCGGGTGCTGTTTTCCTCGGTTTTTTATCCTGCCAACTATGGCTTTATTCCCAGAACCCTCGGTGACGATCATGATCCGCTCGATATTGTGGTGATCTCACAGTGCGATATCGTGCCTATGTGCATCGTGCGTGCTCGCGTTATCGGCGTCATGCGCATGATCGATCATGGCGAGGGTGACGACAAGATCATTGCCGTTGCTGAAGACGATATGAGCATGAGCAGCGTTCACAATATCGACCAGCTCAGACCGCATTTCAACTCGGAACTCAAGCACTTCTTCGAAGAGTACAAGGCGCTCGAAAAAAAGACCGTTCTCGTCGAGGATTTTCAGGATGCCGACGTCGCCCGTCAGAGCGTTATCCATGCGATCGACAACTATAACAAGGTTTATGCCTGAGGCTGCAATTATCCGATAGACTCAGGGGATCATCTATTGAAACAACAGTGAGCGACGAGGGGATGTTTTTCCTTCGTCGCTTTTTTTTGCCTTGTCGCTATTCCGGATTCTGCAGTATCGCTGCCGCTCATCCGGGTTCGAACGATCAACGATGTATAACCGTTGAAATAAAAAATCAGGCAAAATGCACAGACGGGTTATTCAAATGCTTGAAGCTGCACTGCATATGGATATCAATCATGACGATTATCTCGTGCGTGAAGGGCAAAAGGTGGATCTCGACCGTTTTCCTTCACTTGAATCTCCCCGCTACAGTTCGAAGAGCGAATATCGCGAAAAGCTCGAAGCCCAGGTCAGGAAGCTCAGCGATATACAGGAAGCGCACTATGCCGACAACCGGTATGCCGTTCTCCTTATCTTTCAGGCTATGGATGCCGCCGGAAAGGACAGTATGATACGCCATGTGATGTCGGGCATCAATCCGCAGGGTTGCCAGGTGTTCAGTTTCAAGCATCCCTCGCCGGAAGAGCTCGATCACGATTTTCTATGGAGGAGTAATTGCAGCCTGCCGGAAAGAGGACGCATCGGCATTTTCAACCGATCCTACTACGAAGAGGTGCTTATCGTACGCGTTCATCCCGAAATTCTCCGCCACCAGCGCATTCCTGAAACGCATCTCAAAAACGGTGATGTCTGGAAAGAGCGATATCGTTCCATCAACGATCTTGAACGACACCTGTACCGGAACGGCACCCGGATTCTCAAGTTTTTTCTGCATCTCTCAAAAGAGGAACAACGCCGGCGTTTTCTGGAAAGGATCGACAAGCCGGAAAAAAACTGGAAGTTCAGCAAGGCCGATATCGAGGAGAGGAAATACTGGGATGACTATATGAATGCTTACGAGCACTGTCTTGAAGCTACGAGTACTGCGCACGCCCCCTGGTATGTGATTCCGGCGGACGACAGGAAAAATGCCCGTCTTCTTGTTTCGAACATCATTCTCGACATGTTCAGCAGCCTGGATGTGCGTTTTCCCGAAACCGGTGAAGAACGCAAGCGCGAGTTGCAGGAGTGTCGTCGTCTGCTTGAAGGGGAGAATTGAGAGAATGAAAGGTAGGAGGGAAAAGGATGCTTTCGGGGAGACGATTGTTCCGGAAGGGAGGTACTGGGGAGCCCAGACACAGCGCTCCATCGACCTGTTTCGCATAGGACCTCCCGGAACGATGCCTCGCGAGGTCATACGAGCGATCGCTGTCGTGAAGAAAGCGGCTGCTATCGTTAACTGCGAATGCGGCCTGCTTGAACCCGAAAAGATGAATGCTATCGCCCTTGTATGCGACGACATCGCCGCCGGCGGTTTGTCAGATCATTTTCCGCTTGTCGTATGGCAGACAGGGTCAGGTACACAGAGCAATATGAACGTCAACGAAGTAATCGCCAATCGTGCGCAGGAGCTTGCCGGGCATCTGTCTGGCGAGGGAAAAAAAATGTTGCATCCGATTGACGACGTCAACATGTCGCAGTCTTCGAATGACGTCTTTCCGACGGCAATGCATATTGCCGCATACAGCCTCGTTGCCGCCAACACCATTCCTGCTCTCAAACATCTGGAACAGGCATTACGTGAAAAAGTCGGGGATTTTGGCAACATTGTAAAGACAGGGCGCACGCATCTGATGGATGCGGCTCCTCTTACGCTCGGGCAGGAGTTTTCGGGATATGCCGCACAGCTCCGGCAGGGTGTCGAGATGCTCGAGGGTTCCCTCGACTGGCTTGCCAGGCTTCCTATAGGAGGCACTGCGGTCGGTACCGGACTCAATGCACCGGACGGATTTGCCGCAAAGGCATCCGGCATCATCGCATCGCTTACCGGGCATCCGTTTTCCTGTGCGCCGAATGCTTTTGCGGCTATTGCTTCTCATGACGCTCTTGTGGCTGCCCATGGGGTCATGAAGACGATTGCTGTAAGCCTCATGAAAATAGCCAACGATATAAGGCTGCTCGCTTCAGGTCCGCGATGCGGGATCGGTGAAATCGTGCTTCCTGCCAATGAACCCGGTTCCTCAATCATGCCCGGCAAGGTCAACCCCACGCAGGCGGAAGCTCTCGCAATGGTTTGCGCGCAGGTGATGGGAAACGACGTTACGCTTTCTGTGGCCGGGGCAGGCGGCATGCTAGAACTCAATGTATACAAGCCGGTAATAATCAGCGCTTTTCTCCAGTCGGCGGAACTGCTGGGAGACGCGAGCCGTTCGTTCGCCGACCATTGCATCGTCGGGCTGCGAGCCGACAGGGAGGTCATTGCCGCTCATCTCTCGACGAATCTCATGCTCGTCACGGCTCTGAATCCGCATATTGGTTATGATAAAGCTTCGCAGATCGTTCACCTTGCGATGCGCGACAGGATTTCCCTGCGGGATGCGGCAGTCAGGAGCGGATATCTCAGCGCAGAAGAGTTCGACGCCTGGGTGGATCCTGCCGGAATGTGCGGCATAAAGAAAAAAGCCTGAATTTGCGAGTCTGACCGAACAAAAAGCGGGTTGCTGTTGTTGTCATAAAAGTAACATGTGTGGTTAGTGTTCTTTTGGTGGTTTTCTCCGTCAGGCCTGCCCTTAACGTTTGAAAAAGGGCAGGCTTTGTTTTTTTTGCCGTATTTTACGTTTTCGATAGCGTGCGTGTTTTTATTTTTACCTTGAGGAAATCGGGGATTGAGGGTTTGTTGATAACATGCTGCAGTTATTGCCGCAAAAGAGGATAGCGAGTGATGAATCAAATTGCGTCAAATACGTATGTTTATGCTGTTTCTTCTTCAAGTTGTTTTTCTGTATGATTTTATGGTTTTGGTTCCGCCTTCCTGAGTTACTTCATTTTGCATCATATCTGCTTTCTGTTCAGGTTTTTGTTGTGTTGACGGAATGTTGATAACCTGTTGACAACCCGGATTATCTGAAGACCGCATCGGTCGTTTACCTGCCTCACGCTTGAAACAAGTGTAAAAGTTCTATATTTGCCGACATAACGGAAGAATTTGCAGATGCATGTTGCCTGCAAAGCAAGGCGGTATATTTTTCTCTTCGAACCATGATTGAACTCGCGGCAGGGGAACTCGAAAGGAGGGCCCGAAACATAAGACTGGTCATTTCCGACAACGACGGTGTCTTTACCGATAACGGTGTCTATTACAGTGAAACCGGGGAGGTGATGAAGCGATATTCCATCCGTGATGGCATGGGTGTGGAACGGCTGAGGGAGTATGGTATCGAGACGGCCATCATGACCGGTGAGGTGTCGCCAAGTATCGTCAGGCGGGCGGAAAAACTGCAGATGCGTCACCTGTATCTCGGTGTGAAGGATAAACGCTCGAAATTGCAGGAAGTCCTCCGGGAGACGGGGCTGCATCTTCATGAAATTGCCTATATCGGTGACGATGTCAATGATCTCGGTATCCTTCATGCGATAGCCGAAGCTGGTATTACGGCATGCCCGGGCGATGCGATGCCCTGTGTCCGGCCAATAGTTCATTATATCTGCGGGTCTGGAGGCGGATATGGGGCTTTCAGGGATTTTGCTGAATGGCTTATTGCCGCAAAAGGAATTTCATTTTTGCATTGACTGGGTATGCGCCAGTCCTTTCCGGATTTATTCACTAATTGACAATAATTATTTCCATGGCTGAAGTCAAAATCGGAAACCGCTATGTCGGTGACGGGCACCCTGTGTTTGTCATCGCTGAAATCGGCATCAATCATAACGGATCGCTCGATGTGGCGAAAAAACTGATTGAAGGTGCCGCACTTGCCGGATGCGACGCGGTCAAGTTCCAGAAGCGCACTCCCGACCTCTGCGTGCCTGCCGATCAGCGCATGATAGAGCGCGATACTCCCTGGGGCAGGATGACCTATATCGATTACCGGTACAAAGTGGAGTTCGGGCGCGAAGAGTATGTCGAAATCGACAACTGCTGCCGGCAGAACGGAATTCAGTGGTTCGCATCATGCTGGGACGAAGAGGCGGTGAATTTTATGGAGCAGTTCGAACCTCCATGCTACAAGGCGGCTTCCGCTTCGCTGACCGATATCGCGCTGCTGAAAAAAACAGCAGGGACAGGACGGCCGCTTATCATCTCGACCGGCATGTCAACCATGGATGAAATAGATCAGGCTGTACTTGAGACAGGACATCGTAACCTGCTCTTAGCCCATACGAATTCAACATACCCCTGCCCGGTGGAAGAGTTGAATCTTCGAATGATTCACACGCTCAAGACCTGTTTTCCCGATCTGCCCGCAGGGTACTCTGGCCATGAAGTCGGCCTTGCCACAACATGGGCGGCAGTGGCGCTTGGCGCGACATTCGTCGAACGGCACGTGACGCTCGACCGCTCCATGTGGGGCTCCGACCAGGCCGCATCGGTTGAGCTTTCAGGCATGCAGCGGCTTGTTTCGAATATACGCGATATCGAAAAGGCGCTTGGCGACGGTGTCAAGCGGGTCTATGCCGGTGAACTCGCGGCCAGGAAAAAGCTGCGGAGAGTGTAGGGAATCTTTTTCGATATGCCGGCAGCAAATTCAGCCGCAGGCGAGCCTTTTCGGCTCGCCTGCGGCTTTTTTTATGCATGTAAGGAGGCTTACAACTGATGTTGGCGGCATTGGGTCTTTTAAGGAGTTTGGGGTAAGGACTGTTTTTTTTATAGGCATTGTTTTACAGGGAACTTTTTTTTGCTTTGTTGGGTATAGATATAAGCGCTTTTGATAACAAAGCGCAAATGTTCTTTTCTTCAGACCACCAGACCTTATCGAATGGTGGTTCAGTTCATGATGAAGACGTGGTAAAGACGCAGAACTCTCTTAAAAACAACATGGGGGAATCAATCATGAAAAAAACAATGATTACAGCGTTGGTAGCTGTAGCTGCAATTGGTTTCAGCAGCACTTCTTTTGCAAGGGGTGGATCAAGCTCAAGTTCGAGTGGTTTGATTGATATCGAGGATGTTTCTGTTGGTGTGGACGCGAGTAAAACCATCACAAAAACAACGACTGTGGACATCAACAAGACCATTAACAAATGGGGCGTGGAAGCTGATTTCAAGGCTCCTGCTGCAGGAGGTAATATCGGTCCGGTGGCATATGAGGCTCCTGCCGTAGCTGGCGATCTTATTGAGATTTCAGCAAAAGCGATTGCCATCCAGCGGGGCGAAGTAGCTCCTGTTTATGCTGATCTTGCATTCATGGGTTCAGGTGGTGCTATGGCCAGAAGCGGTGAAGCGGCGGCAGCAGCATCTGCAGCAGCATCTGCTTCTTCAGATGCCGCAGCTGCTGCAGGTTTAGCAGCCAGCAGTGCAGCCGCAGCTGATGCCGCAGCCGCTGGTGCAGCCGCTGGTGGGGATTCAGGTTATGTGTCATTCTCAGGGATCACAACCGGAGCTGTTTCGACGGGTGCGGTTACTATCGATCTGAGCAATGCTGCGACAGCATTGGCTGTCGGTGGATCTTATGCTCCTCCTGCAGTTACGCCGTAATTGGAGCTGTGCTTGCTGTTGTTCTGTCTAAGGCTTGGCCGGGGTTTCTCCGGCCAAGCATAAATATTATTTAAAAGAGATGGGGGGGGAGAGCAATGAAACGTATTACGCGTTTTTTATTATCACTAAGTCTCTTGATGCTTATGTCGAATAGTGTCGTATTCGCAGATGTGACGATTGGCGCAATCACTAACGATAACAGCAACAAAGCTACCGCTGCAGCTGACGGTTTGTTTTACAACTACTCCGGGGGTCATGTAACTCAGAATTTCGAGGCGCCCCAACTTATTCCATATTTACCGGGAACTCCTGGAGTTTCATTAAATTCTCCGACCCTTTTCAGTCTTCAGGGATTGCCCGCCCATGTTGCCGGATTGCCTGTTCTTTCCAAAAACTATTTTTCTCCATCATACCATGACGTTGCCTTCGGGCGCAGTGGGGGCACGAAGATAATCTACAATGCATCAGCACTTCCTGCAAAACCTGAAAAGAAAGAAAGAAATATCTACTTGAATCTTACCGGTGTCGGTGAGGGTGAACTGATTGGATCGATTACGATTCAGAGTAAAAAAAACAAAGCGGATGAGGTTGATTTTTCAACATTGATGTATGATGCTGCTCAATACATAGGCAATGTAAAGGCTTTGAAGGGTTACAATGTTACCCTGCTGACAGTCAAGAACAGTTTTACGTATGCGTTGGGGGTGGATGCCAGGTCAAGCGGTTTTTCTCTCTCACCACTTCTTTCCGGTTTGATCAACGGTCCTACCGGGGTTATGGCGGGACTCGCTTCGGGTTTTTCGAAATCCGGTGGTGTTACGGTTCCTACCGCTCTGGTAGGGTGTACGTTCCTTGTGCTTGTTGACAGTGATCGGAGTCGAATTGTCGATCTGACGTCAAATTATAATATGCAGGAGCCTCATAGTGTGTACGTAAACGGTAATAACAAAAAGAAGTTTGAAGCTACAAAGGAAAACGAATGAAAAAATCATATACTCTTGATTGTTGATACAAAGCCGCTTATGACACCTCAAACGTAAGCGGCTTTTTTGTTTTCCGCTTATGGCACCGATAAGACCCGAGAACTAATTCGATTCTTGCGATATTTGTTTTCCTCCCTTAAATTTACCCCTCGATTGCACGGCTGCCGGAGAGGCGCTGTGCCGCAGGTTTTTCATTCGTTATCACAATCCATCAGATAATTCGCATTATGAGCAGCAACCCGGTTTCTCCTGTTCAGGAGTTCGAATATAAAGCCGAAATGAAGCAGCTTCTGGACCTTATCGTCCATTCGCTCTACACCCACCCCGAAATTTTTCTGCGCGAGCTGATTTCCAATGCTTCCGATGCCCTGGCAAAGGTGCGATTTGACGCTCTGACCGATCAGTCGCTTCTGGAAGGCGATGGCGATCCGGGCATAAGAATAACAGTCGATTCCGGGGAGCAGACTTTCGTGATCGAGGATAACGGCATCGGCATGACGGAAGAGGAACTGATATCAAACCTCGGTACGGTGGCGAAATCGGGTACGCTCGGGTTCATGCAGGCGCTTAAGGAGCAGCAGAAGGAGCTGGACGGCAATCTGATCGGCCAGTTCGGTGTTGGCTTCTATTCGGTGTTCATGGTTACCGACGAAGTGACGGTCGAAACCCGCAGCGCCCGAGCCGGTTCCAATGGATACCGGTGGAAATCCTCCGGGCAGGGTACCTACACGATAGAGAAAATCGAAAAAGCCGGACGCGGCACGCGAATTTCCTTCAGGCTCAAGGAAGAGTCGAAGGAGTTTGCCGAGGAGTACCGTGTAGAGCATATCATCAAAAAGTATTCGAACTTCGTCGATTTTCCGATCCGGCTGGGAGCCAGGCAGGTCAACAGCATGACAGCGCTCTGGCAGCGATCGAAAAGCGAGCTGAAGGACGAAGAGGTCAACGAGTTCTACAAATTCGTTGCCAACGATTTTCAGGATCCGCTCGATTACCTGCATGTTTCCGTCGAAGGCATGGTGAGCTTCAAGGCGCTGCTGTTTCTTCCGAAAGAGGCCCCGATGGATCTTCTCTACCGGCAGAGCGAGCTGGAAAACCGCGGGCCGCAGCTCTATGTGAAAAAGGTAATGATCCAGCATGAGTGCCGCGACCTGCTTCCCGAATACCTTCGTTTCATTGTCGGCGTGGTCGATACCGAGGATCTTTCGCTGAACGTGTCGAGGGAGATCGTGCAGTCGAGCCCGGTTATGGCGAAGATCCGCCAGATTCTCACCGGCAAGATTCTTGCGTGGTTCGAATCCCTTGCCAGGGAACAGCCGGAGAAGTTCCGCACATTCTACAGGGCGTTCGGGCCGATCGTGAAGATCGGACTGAATACGGATTTCACCAACCGTGACAAGCTGATAGAGCTGCTGCGCTTCGAGAGCACGAAAACTGCCGAGGGAGAGTACGTGACCCTGAAAGAGTATATCGGGCGGATGGCGGAAGAGCAGAAAGAGATCTATTATCATTCCGGCAGCAATCGTGCGCAGCTGCTGGCACATCCCAATCTCGAGTATTTCCAGGACAGGGGTATCGAAGTGCTGCTGCTCAGCGATCCCGTCGATGTATTCGTTATTCCCTCGATCAGCGAGTATGAGAAAAAACCGCTGAAATCCATCGAAAAAGCCGATATTGACTTTTCGAAAGAGAAAAAGGATAGCAGCGAACAGCTTCCGGAGAATCTCCTGCAGCCGGTACTTGCCCTTTTCAGGGATACCCTCGGAGATCGGATCGAGGATGCTGTCGAGTCGCATCGGCTTGTAAGCTCCCCGGTTACGCTGGTGAGCGGCAAGGATGCGCTGGACAGCCAGATGGAGCGGATGATGAAGATGATGCAGGCCGATATGCCTGCCGGGAAAAAGATACTCGAAATCAATACGGCTCATCCCATTATCCGGAACCTTTCGGGTATGTATATGGCAAATGCCGGAAATCCGCTCATCAGAACGGTTATCGAGCAGCTCTATGACGGTGCGCTTCTGCATGAGGGTGGTCTCGATTCGACAACGGCCTTTCTTTCGAGAATGAACGACCTGATCGAAGCGGCGACGCTGCAGCGGTAAGCCGTGTAAATCTTATTCAACTCCATAACCGGTACATTTGTGAAACAGAGCGGGAATTTCGATGCGCGGGATGCGGCGGTTTTCCAGAAAAACGAGATCACCGAGCATTACATTTACAAGCATCTTTCCGGAAAGGTGAGCGGCGTGAAAAATCGCCGCATTCTCAGTCAGATAGCCGATGACGAACTGCGGCACTATAACGTCTGGAAGACATATACACGGAAGGATATCGCTCCGAGCAGGCTGAAAGTGTGGTTCTATACCTTTGTCAGCATGCTTTTCGGGTTTACCTTCGGCATCAAGCTCATGGAGAAAGCCGAGAAGATGTCGCACGACGTGTATAGTCGAATTCCGGGATCTTTCAAGGAGATTAACGGCATCATCCGTGACGAGGAGGAGCATGAACAGGCTCTCATGACCCTGCTCGACGAGGATCGTCTCAAGTACACCGGCTCCGTCGTGCTTGGGCTCAACGATGCGCTCGTCGAACTGATGGGTGTGCTTGCGGGTCTGACCTTTGCGTTGCAGGATACCTCTTTTGTCGCTCTGACGGCTTCGATCACAGGTTTTGCCGCTGCGCTTTCCATGGCTTCATCGGAGTATCTTTCCACGAAGTCCGAGCCCGGCGGGAAACATCCTCTCAAGGCGGCGTTCTATACGGGATTTGCCTATATTCTTACGGTTCTGGTGCTGATTACCCCCTACCTGATTTTTACCGATCTCTATATGAGCCTCGGTATCGCATTCGCCGCAGCGCTATGCATCATAGGTTTTTTCAATTTCTATATAGCCGTAGCCAGGGATGTGCCGTTCAAAAGCAGATTTTTCGAGATGGTCGGTCTCTGTTTTATCGTTGCGGCGCTCAGTTTTGCCGCAGGTTACGGAATTCGCTATGTTTTCGGTATAGAGCTGTGATTTTCTGACAAAAAAAGGGAGGCAGGCAGGCTTCCCTTTTTTTTGTCAGCCGGCGCGGTGCCGGAGGTTTTCTGTGATCAGACCGTAATCCGTTTCTTCGCCTGAATCGATTTCCAGCGTAAGGCGCTTTTCTTCTTCCGTCAATGGATCCCGCGTTTTCAGCTGTTCCATCAGCACCCCCAGGTCGGCTTCCGACGGGTCGCGTCCTTCCCTGAGTCTTCTGCTCACGCGTTCGCGAAGTATGTGCATATCGGCATGAACATGCATGATGGTGAAAGGACTCCCGTGTTTTTCGGCTATATCCCTGAACCTTTTTCGCTCATCCATGCGCAGAAATGTTGCATCGACAATGACCGGATATCCGGCTTCGAGGCAGATCGACGTGACATCGGCGAGCCGATCATAGGTTTTTTCGGTAAAGCGGGGAGCGTAGATGTCGTCGTTGTCATGGCTGCTGCGTTCGAGGGCGCCGAGACCTGCAAGACGTTTTCTCTCGATATCCGACCTGATGTGGATTGCCCCTGATGCTGGAGCGATTGCTGATGCCGCCGTGCTTTTTCCGCTTCCCGAAACACCGCAGGTGATGATGAGATGCCCTCCTTCCGCTATCGTGTCGTGAAATGCCTGCCGTACGTAGGAGAGGTGCTCTTCTCGTATGGCATGCTTTTTTTGTTCGTCAGGTTCCTGAGTGTAACGGATCGCCGTTACCTTCGCGCGTACCATGGCCCGGTAAAGGCTGTAGAAACGAAGCAGCCGGATTCCTTCGTAATCGCCCGTTCCGGAGAGATAGCCGTTCAGGAACCTCCAGGCGAGTTCCGGATGGCCGCCGTGCCGGAGGTCCATGAAGAGGAATGCTATATCGCTTGTCACGTCGATCATGGAGAGCGTGGGGCTGAACTCGATGCAGTCGAAAATGAGCACCCGGCCCTGGTGCCAGACCATGTTGCCGGTATGCATGTCTCCATGGCAGTGGCGGATGAACCCTCGAGCTTTTCTTTCAAGAAAACGGGGAGTCAGTCTGCGATGTTCGTTCTCTGCCCAGAGATGCAGTTTTTCGAGCATCTGCCGTTCCGCACTGCCGGAAACCAGTTCGGCGGTATGGCGGAAATTGTCGAGCAGCGGCTGTATGAGAATTTCCGGTTTTCCGTATTCCGAATCGTCGGGCGCTGCAGGTATGGCCTTGTGGAATGCGGTGACCGTCTCGACGATGCTGTCGATCTGTTCTGCGGTAAGCCTGTTGGATGCAAGCAGCCGGTCGAGTTCCTGCGAGCGGTCGAACTGAACCATTTTTACCGCAAAGTCGACAACGGAACCCTCTCCCCCCATGCTTACAGCATCATCAGCAGCGGTAACCGGTACGACGTCGATGTAGATCTCAGGGCATAAGCGCCGGTTAAGCCGAACCTCTTCGCGGCAGAAATGTTCGCGTTGCTGCAGGCTCGTGAAATCCAGAAATCCGAGATTGACCGGTTTTTTGACCTTGTATGCGAACGAACCGGTAAGAAATACCCATGATATGTGGGTTTCTGCAACCTGTATCGATGGCGAAGTATCGTGCGGATAGGCTCCGGGATGGCTGAGGGCTTCTGCGAGAGGGTACATCGTTTCAGTGTTTTGTCACCTTCGGCGGGTGTCTGCGGTGTTTTGCTATTCAATATACGCAAGTACAAGGAAAACGGTCGCCTTGCGCTTTTGTTTTTCCTTTTCCTTCCTGCATATGGCATTGAGGATTACGGTATTCCGGTGCGGTTTTCAATAAAAAATATTGTAAATTAAAAATCCGTAACAGAAGTAATCCTCCGTTATCAGTCATCCGTTTCAGACCTTGCCATGATTCATCTTTCACGGATTCTCTGTCCCACGGATTATTCCGTAACTTCGGACAAGGCGGTACGATATGCTATCGAGTTTTCAAGAAGCGTTAACGCTCACGTCAGGTTCCTGCATGTGCATCCACCGGAGAATATCGCCGCAAAAACTGCTGCCGGTTACGGGTTGAGTGTCGGTGGTGATGATGCTTTCGAGGTAATTCCGCAGCTGTTTTCGGCGTTGCTCATGTCGGAAAAAAAGAAAGGCCTTTCAGCCGATATGCACATCATGCGCGGAGAGGCTGCAAAGGTGATCGCAAGCCATGCGCACTCCTGGGGTGCCGACCTGATCATCATGGGTTCTCACGGCAGAACCGGTCTGGTGCGCTTCATGATGGGAAGCGTTGCCGAAGCGGTGTTCAGGACGGCCGACGTGCCGGTGCTTCTCGTCAAGCAGTCAGGGCCGGAAAAAGCCGTAAGGGACTGATCCTGTGTCAGCTATGATAATTGCATAATTTTTTTTCTCCCGATCATATGAACCATTTCAGGGAATCCGTACTGTCGCTCATTACCGAGACCTCGGCAAATCTTCCTTCGGATGTCCGTCGAGCCATTGCACGAGCCATCGACCGCGAGGATCCGACTTCCCAGGCGGGACTGGCCATGTCGGCCATATCGGTCAATATCGATATGGCGGTCGATAACGTTTCGCCGATCTGCCAGGATACGGGCATGCCGACCTTTTTCCTGCATACCCCCAGGGGAGCTGACCAGCTTGCCATGAAGAGGGAGATCGAAGAGGCTGTTGCCGAGGCTACAAGAACCGGCAAGCTTCGTCCGAATGCCGTTGACAGCATTACCGGCAGGAACTCCGGCAACAATCTCGGCACCAACGTTCCGGTCATCCATTTCGAACCCTGGGATCGTGACGAGATCGAGGTGAAGCTGATTCTCAAAGGTGGCGGCTGCGAGAACAAGAACATCCAATACTCGCTTCCGGCGGAAATTCCCGGCCTTGGCAAGGCTGGCCGCGATCTCGACGGCGTTCGCAAATGCCTGCTGCATTCGGTTTACCAGGCACAGGGCCAGGGGTGCAGTCCTGGCTTTATCGGCGTCGGTATCGGCGGTGATCGTACCAGCGGATATGAACTGGCCAAGAAGCAGCTTTTCAGAAGGGTTGACGACAGCAATGCCGACGACGACCTGAAAGCGCTCGAAGAGGAAATTCTGGAGAAAGCCAATTCTCTGGAGATCGGTCCGATGGGATTCGGCGGCAAAACCACGCTGCTTGGATGCAAGATCGGCAAATCCCACAGGGTGCCGGCAAGCTTTTTCGTTTCTGTAGCCTACAACTGCTGGGCTTACCGTCGTCTTGGCGTATCGCTCGATTCTGCGACAGGTTCGATCATCCGGTGGCACTACCGGGATGTCGACGAGATTGTCCGCATGGCCAGGGGCGAGGGCATACCTCTGACCGGCAGGGAGGTTGTTCTGCAGGTTCCGGTCACCGAGGAAGCGATCCGCAACCTTCGGGTCGGAGATATCGTCATCATCAACGGTGCCATGCACACAGGACGCGATGCGTTTCATCACCATGTCATGCATCACGATCTGCCCGAAGGCATCAATACCGAAGGGGGTATTCTCTACCATTGCGGCCCGGTCGTACTGAAAAACGATGACGGCAGCTACCGGGTGACGGCAGCAGGCCCGACCACTTCAATCCGGGAGGAGCCGTATCAGGCAGATGTCATAAAAAAACTCGGACTTCGCGCCATTATCGGAAAAGGAGGCATGGGCCCCAGAACCCTTAAGGGATTGCAGGAGCATGGAGCGGTCTACCTGAATGCGATTGGCGGCGCTGCCCAGTATTATGCGAAGTGCATCCGTACGGTGACCGGCGTGGATTTTCTCGAAGAGATGGGCGTTCCCGAGGCGATGTGGCATTTCGAGGTCGATTCGTTTCCGGCGATCGTCACCATGGACGCGCACGGCAACAGCCTGCATCGGAAGGTGGAGGAGGAGTCGTTCGGCCTGCTTGAAGCGATGTCCTGATTTTTTTTACTGCGGAGTTCTCTGTAAATTCGTATCCGGAAATAATTAACAATTCTAAATACAGACAGCATGGTTTTCGACGGCTTAATACTCATGATTGTAGGTATGCTCACGGTATACCTTTTTCTCGTGGTTATGAACGTGATCATAAAACTGCTTTCTTCGGCATTCGGCGAGCATGCGCTCAAAGAGGAAAAAATGCTGCTTCAGGAAGCGGAGATGAAACGCAGGAAAAAGAGGGAAAAAGATATGAAGAAAACCGCAGCTTTTGCCGGCGGCCCGTCCGTTGACGATTCGTCACGACTGACTGCTGTGATTGCTGCTGCGGTGCAGGCACACCGTGACCGGTAATTTTTCGGGAAATCAGGAGCAGTATTAAAAACAGCTTACAAAACCAGATAAGGTATATGAAAAAAATACGGTTTATGGATGTGTCTTTCCGTGACGGGTTTCAGTCCTGTTACGGAGCGAGGGTGAAAACTGCGGATTTCGTGCCTGCGCTTGAAGCTGCCGTTGCGGCAGGTACCGACAATTTCGAGATCGGCGGCGGGGCTCGTTTCCAGAGCCTCTATTTCTACTGCCAGGAGGATGCTTTCGACATGATGGACACCGCTCGCAGGATCGTGGGTCCGGACATCAACCTTCAGACGCTTTCGAGGGGCGCCAACGTGGTCGGCCTGGTATCGCAGTCGCGCGACATCATCGATCTGCACGCCCGCATGTTTAAAAAGCACGGCATTACCACCATCCGTAATTTCGATGCGCTGATGGATGTGCGCAACATCGCTTATTCCGGCCAGTGCATCCACAACGCAGGGGTGAAGCATCAGGTGGTCATAGCCCTCATGGGCCTTCCTCCCGGACTGAAGGAGAGCTACTGCCATACCCCGCAGTTCTACCTCGACAAACTTCGCGAAATTCTCGATGCAGGCATTCCGTTCGACAGCGTCGCCTTCAAGGATGCTTCGGGAGCAACCACTCCGGTTGTCGTCTATGAGTCCATCAAGGGGGCGAGGAAAATGCTTCCTGCAGGCACGGTGATAGAGTTTCATACCCACGACACCGCAGGCATGGGCGTTGCCTGCAACTATGCCGCCATAGAGGGCGGTGCGGACATCATCGATCTGGCCATGGCTCCGGTGAGCGGCGGCACCTCCGAGGTGGATATCCTCACCATGTGGCACCGGCTTCGCGGTACCGATTACACGCTCGACATCGATCACGAGAAGTACATCGAGGTCGAGGCGCTTTTCATGAACCAGATGGAAAAGTACTACATGCCTCCCGAAGCCAAGGAGGTCAATCCGCTCATTCCCTTTTCGCCCATGCCGGGCGGAGCGCTGACCGCCAACACGCAGATGATGCGCGATAACAATTCGCTGCATCTTTTCCCGGAAGTGATCCGCAACATGCGCGAGGTGGTGGCCAAAGGCGGCTTTGGTTCGTCGGTAACCCCGGTTTCGCAGTTCTATTTCCAGCAGGCTTTCGCCAATACGGTTCAGGGGCCATGGAAAAAGATCACAGACAGCTACGGCAAAATGGTGCTCGGATACTTCGGTCGTACTCCGGCTGAACCCGATCCTGAAGTGGTTCGCCTCGCATCCGAACAGCTCGGTCTCCAGCCCACCACCGAGGATGTGCACGATATCAACGATCGCAATCCAGAGCTTGGTATCGCATATAACCGGGGGCTGCTTGAAAAAGCCGGTCTGCCGGTAACCGAGGAGAACATTTTCATTGCAGCGACCTGCGGTGCCAAAGGCATTGCATTTCTTAATGGCGACAAGCCGCTCGGCATTCGCTACAAGGCCGATGTCGAAGCCGAAGCTGCGGCAAAGGCGGCACCCAAACAACAGTCAACCCAGAACGCATCAACCGCCAAACCGGCAAAATCAGGTATGTCAAACTATATCATTACCGTGGACGGCAAGTCCTACAATGTTTCGGTAGTCGAAGGAACCGGCGCTGTGAAATCCGTAACTCCATCAGCTGTTATGTCTCCGGCCCCTCAGGCTCAGTCGGCAGGCGAGGGTACCCCTGTTGAGGCAGCGCTTCCGGGTACCGTCATGGCCATCGAAGTCGAGGTGGGAGATACGGTGAAGGAGGGTGACGACGTTGTGATCATCGAAGCGATGAAGATGGAGTCGCCTGTGAAGGCGCCGAAGAGCGGAAAGGTGGTTTCGATCGATGTCGCCGTCGGCGATACCGTGGCTACCGGCGACGTGCTGATGTATATTGCCTGAAATACCAATTCACCTGAATCTATAAAGGACAAGCATACATCATGCGTAAAATTCTATTCATTCTGCTTTCCATGCTCTGTTTCTCCACGGCAGGGCATGCTCAGCAATTCTTTAAGACAGAAGGGGGTTCGGTAACCCTGCAGGTTCCGGAAAATCTCGAACTGCTGAAGGTACCGGTCAGGGACAGCCGCAGCCTGAAAGTGGGCGACGATATTCGCCAGGGCGATTTTCTCGGTCTTTTCACCGACAGGCACCACAACAAGATCACCGTTACCGCAGGCGTATCGGGTCATGTGACTTATATCAACGAAAGCCTGTATGGCAAGTACACCAAAATTCCGGCCGGCGCGGTGCTCCTGAAGATCGAAAAGCAGGAACTGCTTACAAGCGTGCAGGGTTCGAGCGGTGCGAGTGAAAGGCTCTCGCTCCGGAATGTGTTTGACAACCTTGTCGAAAGTACCGGAATCTACGCTCTCATCGTCGACAGCAAACTTACCTGGACGGAAGGTCTTGGCAGGGTGCTCATGATGAGCGTTGGAGCTCTCTTGATATACCTTGCAATAGCGAAAGGTTTCGAACCGCTGCTTCTCATCCCTATCGGCATGGGGGCCGTGCTTTCGAACATTCCGCTTGCTTTCATCAATGACGAAGGCGGTATTCTATACTATATCTTCAACGTCGGTATACAGAGCGGTGTTTTTCCGCTCCTGATTTTTATGGGGGTCGGTGCCATGACCGACTTCGGTCCGATGATCGCTAACCCGAAAACCAGCCTCCTTGGCGGGGCTGCCCAGTTCGGTATTTTCGGCGCATTGATTGGCGCGCTTGTGCTTTCGCAGTATGTTCCTGGTATCAACTTCTCCATGAAAGATGCGGCATCGATAGGCATCATCGGTGGAGCCGACGGCCCGACGTCGATCTTCGTGGCCTCGCGTCTGAGTCCGGCTCTGCTTGGAAGCATCGCCGTTGCGGCATATTCCTACATGGCGCTCGTGCCGATTATTCAGCCGCCTATCATGAAGCTGCTCACCACCGAGAATGAGCGGAAGATCAAGATGACCCAGCTCCGTTATGTATCGAAGCGGGAAAAGATCATTTTTCCTCTCGTTGTTATAGTGCTCTGCGCGCTTCTGCTCCCTTCGGCCGCTCCCCTTATCGGTTTTCTGATGTTCGGTAACCTCATGAAGGAGTGCGGCGTCGTCGACCGCCTGAGCGATACGGCACAGAATGCGCTCATCAATATCGTTACCATTTTCCTCGGGCTCGGCGTCGGCAGCAAGCTTTCAGCCGAGAAGTTCCTGAACCTCGAAACGCTCGGCATCATCGTGCTCGGGCTTGTGGCTTTCGCGCTTGGAACCGCCGGCGGTGTTCTGATGGCGAAGTTCATGAACCTTTTCCTGAAACAGAAGATCAATCCGCTGATCGGTTCTGCAGGCGTCTCGGCCGTGCCGATGGCGGCCCGCGTATCGAACAAGGTGGGACTCGAAGCCGATCCTCACAACTTCCTGCTCATGCATGCCATGGGCCCGAACGTATCGGGTGTTATCGGTTCTGCTGTTGCTGCAGGCGTTCTGCTTGCTGTGTTCATGTAGACCTTTCCGATTGCATCGAGGATTCTCGACACGACGAAAAAAGGCGGCATCAAATGCCGCCTTTTTTCGTCGTGTGTTTTTTCTGATCGGGCTGAACTTCAGATCAGTTTTTAAGGATGACTTCGCAGCCGGGATGCAGTTCCACGAAACGTTCGATCTCCACCTGAGGAACCTGCCCGACGCTGAGTTCGAGTTTTTCGAGGTTAACGAGGTGCATGAGCGGTTCGATGGAGCGTACCTCCGTATTGGCGATATCGAGTTCTTCGAGGTCGGGGAGCCCGGCCAGCGGTTCGATCGATGCAACAGGGGTTACCGAGACGCTCAGTTCCCTGAGTGAGGTTACGTAGCGCAGGGGCTCGAGCGACTCTATAGCGGTTTTGTTGCACCGGAGGTATTCGAGGTTACGCAGGTCGGCAAGAGGCGAAAGATCATCTACATAAGTATTGTTGATGCCGAGTTCTATGAGATTCTCAAGACCTTCAAGCGCTGCGATGTTTGGTATGTCCGTTTTATAGCAGCTCAACTTTTCGAGGTTTATCAGCGATTTGAGGGGTGTGAGATCCGAAACCAGGGTTTCCGAACAATAGAGCTCTTCGAGATTCAGGAGTCCGCAGAGCGGTTCCAGGGAGGTGATCTGTGTGCTCGATACCCAGAGCAGCTTCAGTTTAACAAGACGTCTGAGCGGTTCGAGGGAGTCGATATCGCAATCGAACGCGTAGAGACGCTGCAGATTGACGAGACCGGCAACAGGGTCGAGATGTTCCACCGGCGATTCGTCGCAGCGGAGCTGCTGAAGATGATCAAGCATCCGCACCGGAAGCAGATCGTGTACGCGGCGGTTATCGCAGCGGAGATGGGTTGTTGCGAAAAAGTCCAGCAGTTCGCTTTCGCCCGGTTCCCGCACCAGTTTCAGGGTGTTTTTTACAACCTCTTTCCATTCTTCGCTCAGGCAGTTCCACCACTTTCTGCGTAATCCGCTATCCTCTGCGAGGGAATTTTTCGAGCACGTTGCAAGGAATTCGAGTTCTTCGCTGCTGCAGTATATGTGACGGTTTCCCGAAGGAATGCGGGGACACGGGAGATCTTCCGTACCGGGAGTATCGCAGACTCCGAGATTTTCAGTAATGCAGCGGGTATACCATGCGGCTTTTTTTTCTTCGATATTCATGCGGTGCAGTTCCTGGCTCTGTTCGTCGAGGGATGTGATGTCCTCAAGAATATCATTGCCGCAACGGGGGCAGACAGCGTTGTCGCTTGTCAGCGGGAAGCCGCAGATCGGGCAGTTATTGTAGGTGTTCTGTTCCAAAGTTCAGAAGGCGGTTAATATTGTTGTAAGGGAACAGTGACAGTGTCCAGTCTGGAGTATAAGAAAAAAAGAGGTGCTGTCGCATAATCTGCTTTTTTTGATTGATCTCCTTTTTGGTGAGTACTCTTAAAAACAAACGAACTGTATCTTTTATCGGTTTTATAAAAGTCTGATTCAAAAGCGGCAATAAGCTGAAGTCCGATGTTTTTTAAGATGTTGATGCAATGCTGAAGGGAAAGCAAAATATGTCAACTTCTGAACTCCTGCATCCTGCAGGTACCGACCGTCAATCCGACAGACTGCTCGCGCGTTCCGAGGATGCCTGGATGATCATAAGAAAGGGATTTCGAAGAAACTCCCGGACTATACAGATCAACGAGTCTCTGCTGACCCTGGGAAACGGGTATCTCAACATCCGCGGGAGCCTCGAGGAGCTGCCACCGGGCAATGCCGGAGGTATGTATCTCAACGGCATATACGACAAGTCGGAAGCCGATGTGGAGGAACTGGTAAAGTGCCCTATGTGGACAGACGTATCGGTATGGAGCGAAGGAGAGAAATTCTGCATGTCAACCTGCAGAACACTTTCGCATGAACAGTCGCTCGATATGAAAAAGGGGATGCTGCGTCGTTCGACAATCATGAAAAACCCAGCGGGCAGGATTATCGGTATTGACAGCGTGCGACTCGTCTGTATGCATCAGATGCATCTGGGATACATGCGGTTCAGCATTACGCCGAAAAACTTTTCAGGCCCCGTCAGGGTATTCAGCGGCCTGAACGGCGAGGTATTGAATCGCGGTTTTTTTCCTGAGGAGCGTCTGAAGCACCTGCAGCTCGAAAAGATCGAGCGAGGCAGGAATTTCATGTATCTTGAAATGAGGACAAGGGAGCATGGGATCAGGATCTCCGAAGCGGCATCATGGAAACTGGTCAGTCCGCATCGTCATCAGGTGCATCCCGAGCCGAGAATCTATGGGGAAAAGTTCACCAGCGAGATGACGCTCGATGTGAGGAAGGGTGAAACCTATGTATTCGAAAAACTCGTTGTCGTCCATACGAGCCGTGAGATTCCGCCGGAAAACATGTTCCGCCGTTCGATATGCGAACTGAAATCCTTTATCCGTGCAGGTGCCGAAAAGCATATCGCACTTCATCTCAAAGCATGGCGCGATCGATGGAGTCAGGCCGATATAACGATTGTGGGCGATCCTCATGCACAGAAGGCGCTGCGGTACAATATCTACCAGCTTCTCATCAACGCGCCACCTGCCGTCGGCAGCATAGGCGCGAAATTCCTCAGTTCCGAAGGCTATCTCGGTCATGTCTTCTGGGATACCGAGATCTTCATTCTTCCGTTTTTCATATACAACTTTCCGCCGGTAGCCAGAAACATGCTTCTCTACCGGTATGCGACGCTTCCGGGCGCTCTCCTGAACGCCTCGCGGAGCGGTTACAGGGGCGCAAGGTACGCATGGGAGTCTGCCGCGACAGGAGAGGATGTGACGCCGAGGTTTGCATCCAAACTTGAACGCACCATCAGACTTATCTATACGGGTATGGAGGAGGATCATATCGTTTCGGACGTTATTTACGGGGTCGAGAAATATTTCCGGGTAACCGGCGACAGGGATTTCCTTTTCGATTGCGGCACCGAGATGGTTTTTCTGACAGCGCGCTTCTGGGCCAGCCGGACGGTATGTGTCGATGGTATGCATGAGATACGCAGGGTGATCGGTCCCGACGAGTTTCACGAGCATGTCGATAACAACGCATATACCAATTATTTGGTGAAATGGCATCTCCGGCTTGCCGTTCTGCTTTACAGGTACATGGCGCGCAAGCATACCGCCACTCTTGATGGGCTTTCGGAAAAAATCGGTCTTGACGAGGAGGAGGTTGCCGACTGGCTTTCAGTCAGCAGGAGCATAAAATTCAGAATCGATCCGGATACGCATCTCGTCGAGCAGTTCGATGGGTATTTTTCGCTCAAGGACCACGTAATCGAAGGGTTTGACCGCAAAGGTCATCCCGTTCTGCCAAAAGGAGTGACCTACCGGAATATCGGATCGACGACTCTCATTAAACAGGCCGATGTGCTGATGATGATGCATCTGTTTCCCCATGCGTTCAGTGAAGAGCAGAAGAAGGCGAATTACGATTATTATGAAAAACGTACGGCACACAAGTCGTCTCTGAGCCACTGTACACATGCCATGATGGGGCTTGCCGTCGGCAACAGGGTGAGGGCCTATCACTATTTCATGAAAACAGCGCTTTTCGATCTCGACAATCTGCACGGAAATACCGCCATGGGCATTCATGCCGCCGCAGTGGGGGGAACCTGGCAGACGGTGGTATCCGGTTTCGGGGGACTTTCGATAAAATCGGACAGGCTTGAGCTGAGGCCATGGCTGCCGAAAAAATGGAAGCGTCTCGCCTTTTCAGTGCGGTGGCATGAACGGAAGATCGATCTCTCTATTTCGCACGACCGGCTTTCGATCCATGTGCATGCTCCTTATGATGGCGAGATAACTGTAAGCCTGTACCGCACGACGCATAAAATTCCCACAAATAAAACGGCGCTGCTTCATTTCTGTTCCATCTGACGGATCTCCATGAGGTAATTCCGGGTCAGGGGGGTCAGTTACAGTCTAACGGAAGAACACGAGATGCTTGCCCGTGCTGTTCCGGTTCTCCGTAATTGCTCCGACGGCCTCAAAAAAGCCTGCTGATACGATTTTCACGATGGCAGGAGAACGGAAAAAATTGTACTATTTCCCAGCAGAGCCGCAGGTCAGCGTTTTTTTGAACAGTAATCGCCCGGGAAAGCGTTATGGAATTTGTGCATCTCCACGTTCATACCCATTACTCCATGCAGAGCAGTCCGGTATTCCCCGGAGAGCTCTTTGCTGCATGCGTGAAACTCGGCATGAAGAGCGTTGCTGTTACCGATTACTGTTCACTGTTCAACATGCCCGAGTTGTTCAGCGAAGCGAAAAAAGCCGGTGTGAAGCTCATTATCGGTACCGAACTGTATCTGCTTGAATCGGCCGTGCATTCCTCTTCAAGGAATGCCGTTTCTCCCTCTATCGTCCTCCTGGTCCAGAATGAAACCGGCTACCGGAATCTCTGCATTCTGCTTTCCAGAGCGGCTCGTGATGGTTTCGTCAACGGCATGCCGCATCTCGAAACAAAACTTCTCGAAACCTTTAATGAGGGTCTCGTCTGCCTTTCGTCCTACTGTTCGGGAAGGATCGGCAGGGCCCTGCTTGCCGGCGCGGTGCATGAGGCGGAGAGTGTAGCCGCTTACTATCGTGAGCTGTTCGGAGATCGATTCTATCTGGAACTGCAGAGACACGCGACGTCTTTCGACGAGCAGCTCAATGCTTCTGCGATTGCGCTTGCCGACAGATTGTCCCTGCCGCTCGTGGCAACCAACAACGTGCATTATCTGGAGCGGAAAGATGCAGGGCGATACCGGGCAATGATTGCCAACAGAACGAAGGAAAAGCTTTCGAGCCAGAATCTGCAGGCCCTGCCGGGCAGTGAATATTATCTTAAAACCGCCGATGAGATGTCCGCATTGTTTGCGGATACGCACGGTGAACTCTCCAATACGTCAATTATTGCCGAATCCTGCACCTACGCGTTCAGGAAAAAAGATCCCATACTTCCGCATTATCTTCTGCCGGAAGGCTTCGAAGACGAGGCGAAGTACCTGCGTCATCTTACCTGGGAGGGCGCCAGGGAGAAGTATTCTGATGCGTCGAGCGAGGGCATTACGCAGGAGGATGTTCGGGCCCGGATCGAGCTGGAACTCGGAGTTATCGAAAAGATGGGGTTCAGTTCCTATTTTCTGATAGTCAGCGATCTCATCGCAGCGTCGAGGAAAATGGGCTACTCGGTCGGTCCGGGAAGAGGGTCTGCAGCAGGCAGTATCGTGGCCTACCTGACCGGTATCACGAGGATCGATCCGCTGAAATATCAGCTGCTTTTCGAGCGGTTCCTCAACCCGGAAAGGCTTTCCATGCCCGATATCGACATCGATTTCACTCCGGTCGGCAAGCAGAAGGTGCTGGAGTATACCGTGGAGAAGTATGGGGCAGAGAGCGTGGCCAAGGTCGTAGCTATCGGTACGCTGGGCGCGAAGGCAGCGATCCGTGATACAGGCCGGGTGCTTGAAGTACCGCTTCCTGTGGTGGACAAACTTGCCAAGATGGTGCCGGGAAAGCCTGGAATCACTCTTGAAAAGGCCCTTGCCGAAAACCGTGAGCTGAAAGATTTTGCGGACAGCTCTCCCGAGACCAGGACATTGCTCGAGTATGCCCATGCTCTCGAAGGGAGGGCCCGTAACGTATCGATGCATGCCGGAGCGGTGGTGATTACCGACGGGCCGCTCGAAGAGCAGGTTCCGCTCTATGTGTCGAACAAGATAGAAACCGAGGTGCGGCGTTATGCCGATGAGATAGATCTTGAAGATCTTTCTTCGGGAAGCCTGAAGGGTACTGACGCTGTTGATGAAAAGCAGGTTGTGACGCAGTTCGACAAGAACTGGATCGAGACTGCCGGCCTTCTGAAAATCGATTATCTCGGTCTTGAGACGCTTGCCGTGATCGACGAGACGCTGCATCTTATCAGAAAAAGGCATAACGTCGATATCGACCTTGAAAAGGTGCCGATGAACGACAGGAAGACCTTCCGCATTTTTCAGGAGGGCAAGATGGCCGGCATTTTCCAGTTTGAATCGTCCGGCATGCAGAGCTACATGACCCGTCTGCAGCCTACGCAGATTGGAGATATCATCGCTATGAGCGCGCTGTATCGTCCCGGTGCGCTCAATGCAAGAATTGACGAGCATCGCAATGCCGTTGACCTTTTCGTCGATCGCAAGCATGGGCGGGAGGCTTTAGACTATATGCATCCAATGCTCGAATGGATTCTCAAGGAGACCTATGGCGTCATTGTCTATCAGGAGCAGGTTATGCAGATTTCCCAGGTCATGGGGGGATTCTCCATGGCCAAAGCCGATAACCTCCGCAAGGCAATGGGCAAGAAGATGCCTGAAATCATGGAGCAGTTCAAGGCCGATTTCGTCAGCGGTGCTGTCGCACAGGGAGTTCACGATACTCTCGCTACCAGAGTGTTCGAGCTGATGGCTGAATTTGCCGGTTACGGATTCAATAAAAGCCATTCGGCGGCATACGGCGTGCTGGCTTACTGGACGGGGTACCTCAAGGCGCACTATACCGCCGAGTTCATGACCGCGATTCTCAACAGCGAGATCGGAGATACCGATCGCATGAAGCATCTGACTGACGAGGCAAAGAGTTTCGGAATCATGACACTGCCTCCTTCGGTCAATAAGAGCGATACGCTTTTTGCAATCGAGGATCTCCGGGGCAAGCCCTTTATCCGGGTCGGACTGAGCGCGATCAAGCAGGTTGGCGGTGCTGCGCGGGCTATTGTCACTTCACGGATGCGAAAAAAACGGGATTACCTGAATCTGTTCGATGTTACGGCCTCTGTCGATCTGCGTGTCATGAACCGCAAGGCACTCGAATGCCTGATCCTTGCCGGAGCGCTCGATGAACTTGATTCCAACCGGGCAAGGCTGCTGGCAAACGTGGACAAGGCTATCAGGTTCGGGCAAATGCAGAACCGGTCGGTTACGCTCGGTCAGTGCGGATTCTTTACCTCTGAATCCGGCGAGGGAACCGATGATGTGCACTATCCCGATCTCGATCCGGCCGATCCCATGCCGGAATCGGAGAAACTTCTTCAGGAAAAGAAGCTGGTCGGATTTTATCTCAGCCGCCATCCGCTTTCGCCCTATCGGAGAGATTGGGAGGCTTTCGCTACGCTGCATCTCAATGCCAAGGAGGTGACCCCTTCGAGGCAGTACAAGGTCATCGGCGTCATAGTTTCCGTCAAGCCTCACCAGGATCGGAAGGGTAAATCAATGCTCTTCGGGGCTTTGGAGGATTTTACCGGCAAGGCGGATTTTACCGTTTTTGCAAGCGTCTATGAACAGTACGGGTATCTGCTCAAGCCTGAGGAGGTCGTTATGCTTGTTGCAGAAGCGGAGGTTGGCGGCGGTATGCTCAAACTGCTTGTCAAGGAGGTCATTCCGGTCAAAAAGGTTCGAAGCAGTCTGGTTCGCAAGATCATTCTGAAGGTTGATGCTGATGAGGAGGGGCAGCTGGAAAGGCTTGATGAGCTGAAAAAGGTATTCGATGCGCATCGGGGAGCGGTGCCGGTCGATTTCGAGGTGATGGTGCAGAGCGACGGAAATATCGAGATGATGAAATTGTTTGCGCGCGGGACCCCCCTGGATGCTGCGGAAGCGACGATTGAAAAACTCGAGGACATACTCGGGCCGGACAATGTGAGAATTTCGGGCTGAGGTATGCTGTGCGACGTTCAGAGGCTCCTCTTCAGTAAGGTTTTTTCGGCCCGCCTTGTTTTTTTTGGTTAGTTTTATAACTTGTTGCTTGTATTGCTATAGAGTTTAGATAATACTTTCACATAAAACTGAACATTACAATGAGCGGAAAATATCTTGCGGCTACCGATCAGAATTTCAAGACCGAGATTCTCGAATCCGACAAGGTCGCGCTTGTCGATTTCTGGGCTGCATGGTGTGGGCCCTGCATGATGCTTGGTCCGGTTATCGAAGAGCTTGCGGGCGAATACGAAGGCAAGGCTGTCGTTGCCAAGCTGAATGTCGATGAGAATCCCAATACTGCTGCCCAGTACGGTATCCGCAGCATTCCTACCATGCTGGTATTCAAGAACGGTCAGGTCGTCGATCAGATGGTCGGCGCGATGCCGAAAAACATGATTGCAAAAAAAATCGACGAATATATCGGTTGATTCTTTACAGCTTTCAATGCGTCCCGGCAGCCTCCTGCCGGGATTTTTTTTATCAACGCCATTGATATATACCTATTATGGAAAAGGAAATTCGGGATGTGGTCATCATCGGAACCGGTCCTGCGGGGTATACTGCGGCTATCTATACCGGCAGGGCCAACCTCGGACCTCTTGTCATCGAGGGTATGCAGCCGGGCGGCCAGCTCATGATAACCACCGATATCGAGAACTTTCCTGGTTTTCCGGAAGGCATAAACGGTCCTGAGCTCATGTCGAGAATGCGTCGGCAGGCAGAGCGGTTCAATGCCGAATTTGTCTATGGAAGTGTTATGGAAGCCGACCTGTCACGAAGCCCGTTTTCGCTTGTTCTGGATGACGGTCGGGAGATTTTTGCCCGTTCCCTTATTATCGCGACAGGCGCCAATGCGAAATGGCTCGGTATCGAGTCTGAAAATCGTTACAGGGGAAAGGGCGTATCTGCCTGCGCTACCTGCGACGGCTTTTTTTTCAAGGATAGCCGGGTATTTGTGATCGGTGGTGGCGATACGGCCATGGAAGAAGCCCTCTATCTCACAAGATTCGCTTCCGAGGTGACACTTGTACACAGGAGGGACGAGTTCCGCGCATCGAAAATCATGAGCCTCAGGGCGAGCAAGAATCCGAAAATAAGCACTGTTCTGAATGCCGTCGTCGATGAGATACTTGGTGACGGAATCAAGGTTACCGGAATCAGGCTGAAAGATGTCCGAACAGGAGAACTGAGCGAACACGATTGCGAGGGTGTATTCATGGCGATCGGTCACGAGCCGAATGCCGGTCTTTTCAAAGGCCAGCTCTCTCTTGACGATTACGGTTATATCGAAACGAAAAAATCCTCGACAGCTACCAGTGTTCCTGGCGTTTTTGCTTGCGGCGACGTGCAGGATTACACCTACCGCCAGGCTGTGACAGCAGTCGGTTCAGGATGCATGGCAGCAGTCGATGCGGAACGTTTTCTGGAGTCTATCCGGTAACGGCACAGCTTTTTCAGGTTGGACGGCGAGAGAGCTCGATGGCTGGAAAGCTGTTCGGCTCTCCCGCCGCTGTGGTTCATGCCTGTACGATGCATTCTGCCGGGCATACAGCCACGCATGCGGGTGAATCGGCAAATCCTTCACACTCGGTGCATGTTGCCGCATCGATAACATAGATATCGTCCCCGGCCGAGATCGCGTTGACGGGACATTCGGATTCGCATGCTGCGCAGTAGGTGCATGCATCTGTGATTTGCAATGACATGATGATATGGAGTTATGTTATTGAAATGTCTTTACTGTCAACACAAAGGAAAGATACTATCGAAGTCTTTCTTCGTCAATAACGAAGCGATGAGCAAGGGTTGCCGAATTTGCCGCCTGTTTCCGGTTTCTGGCAGTTGAAGGATTTTCCGAAATGTAACAGAAATCTGACGGGTTGCACCAGTTCTGTTGCTTAACATAAGTCTATCGGCCTTCAGTTATTCTATCGGAAACAGGCGAGAACTTATGGATGAGATAAAACCGTTCAGAATCGAAATCGAGTGGACAGACAGTGAGGATTTTCTTTTCTCCTGCCACTATCGCAACATATCGTCTCCTGAGGAGCGGCTCCTGCCGGAAGAGGTCGAGCATCGTTTTTTCCCGGTGATGGTTCGGGCTATGGGCAATGTGCTGCGAAAACTGCGTCGGGACCATATTTCCTTTCCGCTTTTTCTTATAGCCCTTGCATTCGAACACAGACATCTTCTTTCGGAGATCGATCAGTTGCTTCATGCGCTGCACAGCCATCTTGGCGACCAGAGGCGCTCGGGATGCTGGAGCTGTTACGTATCGGGAGAAACGATAAAGCCTTCGTCATCAAGACGCGGATAGGCGGCTCCTTTTTCCCTGAGCTGATCTGCAAGTCGAGGGTAGGTATACCCGAAGAGCAGGCCGTTCAAATCCTTTTCATTCAACGAGGGCTTATCGTACATGCCCTGCAGCAGTCGTTGCCGCTGAGCTTCGAAGATGATTACGGCTCCGGCTACCGAAACATTCAGCGATTCAACCATGCCGAACATTGGCACTCTGATGCATCGATCTGCTCCGAGTACCGCTTCCTGCGAAATGCCGTCCCATTCTGCGCCAAGCACAAGGGCTGTTGGTCGGGTATAGTCGATCTCCCTGAAATCAACGCTCTGTTCTCCGGAAGCTGCGGCAAGAATCTGTTTGTCTTCGCTCCGTAATTGCCTGTAGGCTTCTTCTATGGTATGGTGGAGATTGATATGGACCCATTTGCTGGATCCCGCTGCCGCATTATGTCGTGAAAAGATGTGTTTACGGTATGATATGGCATGTATTTCATGGATGCCGGCAGCATCGCAGGTTCTTATGATTGCGGCAAGATTGTGGGATTTGCTGACGTTGTCCATGACAACAGTCAGGCTTGTCTGGCGATGCCTCAGCATCTGACGGATTTTTCGGAATCGTTCGGGTGATGCCAAAAGATGCAAGGTGAAAAGGGTTGGGTGAAAAGTGCCATGGGCTGCAAAATTACCGGTATCTCCCTTTTTCCTGAATATCGGGTTTAACGGCACTTGCAGTATATTCGTTTATGTATTCGTTACTGCATGGCATCGAAGGAGTTGGTCAGTTCACGGTAAGTTAACAGAAACAGAAGATGAAACCATTATATATTGCATGGTTGAGAGTTTTATTCCGGATTTGCGGTTGTATGGAGCAGGCAGGGGGGGTGAGTTTCTTTTCCGAGTGTGCCACGACAGTTTGTCGGGAGAAAAAAATTAATTATATCCCAGTGTAAATCCCTGAGAGTGAACGGAGACGCACTGATTAGGCGGACTCAAAGGGGTTTATCGGCAGGTTTCGGAGTAACAGGGAGGTACACGCAGACGCAATGCAGCCACATCACAAGAAACATCCTCACCTTGAACGCCTTCTTGGCAATGCCCATCCTGTAGTTCTCGACGGCTCCTCAAGAGTTCTGATTCTCAGCGACCTGCATATGGGCAACGGGGGGCGGCGCGACGAATTCCGTCGTAACGCCGATCTCGTCAAGACCATGCTTGCGGATTTTTATTATCCCGGCCAATACAGCCTGGTACTTAACGGCGATATCGAGGAGTTGTTCAAATTTTCCCTCCATAGCATTACCGAAGAGTGGAATGCGTTTTACGATCTGTTTCTTAAGTTCGAGCACAACGGTTTTTTTTATAAAACCTACGGCAACCATGATGCGGCTCTGCTCGACGACCGGGACTACAGGCTTGCTCCTTACATGATCGAAGCGCTCAGGTTTTTTTACGGAAAAGAGACCCTGCTGCTTTTTCATGGCCATCAGGCGTCGGTCCTGCTCTGGGAAACCTATCCACTCGTCAGTCGTTCAGTTGTGTTTTTTCTTCGTTATATCGCAAAGCCGGCAGGTATCCGGAATTTTTCAATTGCCTATAACAGCCGCAGAAGGTTTGCTATAGAGAAATCCATTTACGACTTTTCCAATAACGCAAAGATCGTATCGGTTATCGGCCACACCCACCGGCCGCTTTTTGAATCACTCTCGAAAGTCGATTATCTGAACTATCGCATCGAGGAACTATGCCGGGCTTATCCGTCTGCGAAAACAGAAGAAAGAATTTCTATCAGGGAAAAAATAGACTCACTAAAAGAAGAACTGGATTCCTGTTACAAGCAGGGCAAAAAAATAGGGTTGCGAAGCGGTCTTTACAATACGCTGACCATCCCGAGTGTTTTCAATTCAGGCTGTGCTATCGGCAAACGGGGCATCACCGCTCTTGAAATCGAAGGAAACATCATCCGTCTGGTATACTGGTTCAATGGCAAGCAGAGCCGAAAATTCAGCAGCGATCGGGATAACCGTCCCCAGGAACTCGGGAATTCAGGGTATTATCGTATCGTACTTAATGAGGACCATCTCGATTACGTGTTTTCCCGTATTCATCTGCTCGCATGACGAGATCTCCATGTCAGTTTTTTTGTCCGGATAGATGTTTTATTATGAAAAGAACGCTTCATCGGTTTTCGACACTGTTCGCAATCGCCGTTTTCATTCTTTGCCCGGTTAATCCTGTTTTATCCGATGCTCCCGGTCTGTTGCACCGCTACGATCTTGCGGGCAAGCCATTCCGTCAGCTTGTCCTGCCGACGTCTCTTCGAGAAATATCCGGTGTCGCGGTTTCCCGGACTGGAAAACTGTTTGCGCATGATGACGAGGTTTCGACGATTTATCAACTGGATCCTTCGAACGGAACGGTCATCAAGCGATTTCATGTGGTAACCAGACGCTGGTTTGGAAATGGAAGAGTTGAAGACGATTTCGAAGATATCGCCATAGCCGGGGACCGTTTTTTTCTGGTTACCAGTTCAGGGAAACTCTATGAGTTCCGCGAGGGGAGGGATAATGAATCGGTGCAGGCCATTGTCTATAAGACAGGGATTGGTTCTTCGTATGAAGTTGAAGGGTTGTGTCATGACCCTTCGACTGCTTCGCTTCTGCTCGCATGCAAAGGGAGCGCAGGCAAGAAACCCTTCGACCAATCGGCATCTCGCCCTGTTTATTCGTTTTCTCTCACTGCAAACAAACTCAGCCGGCAAGCCCGTTTTTTTATCGATGCCCGGCATGTTGCCGAATCTGCAGGAAAAAAAGGCTTCAGGCCTTCGGGGATAACCAGACACCCTCTTTCGGGCAATTTTATCATTGTTTCGTCGGGTTCAAGGCTTATTGCAGAAATCGATTACCGTACCGGTTCCCTGATAGATCTGCAGAGCCTCCCTTCGGTATATCACCCGCAACCGGAAGGTGTAGCTGTATTGCCTGACAACTCTCTGCTGATAAGCAGCGAAGATATGCTGCGAGGAAGAGCTGCCGTCTACAGGTTCCGAGAATGAATGGTAACCAATTCTATTGTGTACGTGTAATAAAGAACGTTTCATTATTGCTTTACTGTTGTATTCTTTCCGGGTTTATTGCTCTTGTTCCATGATTGGCTATCTTCTTTTCTGATAGTCATCCGGTTCCGTTGTTTTCCTGTTTTTCTCTTTGTCGTCTATCGGATGTTTCATTTCAACGAGATCCTGCCATGAATTTATTTCTGAGAGGTATTGCCTGTGCGTTTGTCATTTCTTGCCCATCGATCCTGCATCCGGCCATCGTTGAGGCTCAGCCGGCAAAAATACCGTTTGAAAGTGTTGCCGGTCGCAGCCTCGTCACTGTTGTGCCCGGGGCGGATTATAAGGCCGGTGCCCTGCATACCCTTATTTTCGGCGAACACTGGAGATCGCTCTGGACAACACCGGTCGAAGTTCCTGTTCTCGATCCCGGAACCTTTGCCGGCGGGTTGACTCCGCTGGAAAAAGGTGGCGGTTTTCAGACTGTCAGTCTTCGTTTCAGGGGTTCGGACGGCAAGGAGTACCGTTTCAGAACGCTCGACAAGGACCCGGCGAGGGGAATGCCTCCCAAACTGCGAAATACCGTGGTGTCCGATGTCGTACAGGATCAGGTAAGCACATCGAATCCGGTTTCAGGTCAGATTATTCCTCCTCTCCTGGATGCTGCGGGAGTCTGCAATGTCGCTCCGAAAATTGTCGTGATGCCTTACGACAAGGCTTTTCTTGGGCAGTTTTACGATGAATTTGCCGGTCTGGTCGGAACTATCGAGGAACATCCCGAACAGAGCTCTGTACCCGGAGCCGGCTTCAAGGCGGCCGATAGAGTATCCGGAACCTACAAGGTTTTCGACAACCTTGAAGATGACAGTGCAAACAGGATCGATGCAAGGGCCTTTCTTCGCGCCAGGCTGATCGACCTTTTCATTGGAGACTGGGATCGTCACTCCGATCAGTGGCGATGGGCCGGTTATAAAAAAGAAGGGGCTACTGTATGGGTTCCTGTTCCACGCGACAGGGATAATGCGTTTTCGCGACAGGATGGAATCTTTTCGTGGATCATTACCCAGATCATTCCCCAGATCGAGGGTTTCGGCGGGAAGTATGCGGACATCAGATATCTGAGCTGGTCCGGCAGGCCGCTTGACCGGAGGCTGCTTTCGGGAATCGGCAGGGATGAATGGAATGCCGTGACTGCAGAACTGCAGATGAAGCTGACCGATGAGGTCATCGGGCGCGCTGTCGGCAGGATGCCGCCGGCAATGTATGCAAAGGAAGGAGAGCTTCTCGAACGGGATTTGCGATCCAGACGGGATCTCCTGAGCAAAGCGTCTGAGGAACTCTATCTGCTCTACGCAGAGGATGTGGATGTATTCGCCAGCGATAAACCCGAATTTGCCAGAGTTCATCGTCTTCAGGATGGCCAGGTAGAGGTTTCCGTGTTCCGTAAAGCCGATTTGCCCGGGGAGGTTTCAGGGCAGTCCGTTTACCGGAGGGTGTTCGATCCCCGTGAAACCCGGGAAGTTCGCCTCTATCTCGGAGACGGCGATGATGCTGTACTTGTTGATGGGCCGGTGGTTAAAAACAGCCTCAAGGTAAGGGTTATCGGAGGTGAGGGTGCGGACAGGTTCGAAGACCGTACAGAAAAACCTGCTGCCGGATACCCATGGACGGCCGAAAAGATGACTTTTTTTTATGATCATGGCGACCGGTCGGAATTTTCCGGTACCCGCTATACGGTTGTTGACCGGCATCAGGCCAAGCCGGAACCCAAGGAAGACAAGGATAAATACGATCTCAGACCAAGGGATTCGGGACAGGAAGTCGTTGCCAACATTACCGGCGTCGATCTTAATTACTCGCCGGATTACGGGCCGTATCTCGGTTGGGGATTTTCGGTAGAGGATTATGGCTTCAGGTCGGAACCCTATCGTTACAACATGCGGCTTAACGGAGGGGTGGCAGCAGGCGACGATTTTCGTTACCAGTTGTACTACCGGGGAGATTTCAGGACACTGTTCCGTAATGCGAGTCTTCTTCTGGAAGCCGGTACCTCGGGTCTCGATATGATGAACTTTTATGGTCTGGGCAATGAAAACTACTTCAGGGGTTCAGGCATGAGGGAGGATGATTTCGAGTTATTGAACCAGATGACGAGCATCAGGGTCTCGCTGCGTTACCCGATGGACAGACAGTACCGCTGGAGCGCCGGATTCGGAGCAAAATGGGTTGATCTTGATATCGAACCGGGTTCGTTCATCGATCTCAATCGTGCAGACATTCCTGGTATCGACACTGATTTTTCCGGCAGTTTCCATATAGGGTTTCACTACGATTCCCGCCAGAGCGGCGATTATGTGGAGCTTTCTCCCCGCAAGCAGGCCGGACGGCTTGCCGGAAGCGAAGGGGGAGGTACCACTTCAGCTACAAGCGGCATGCTTGTGGATCTGGAAGCGAGCCACTATCCGGAATTTTTCGGTAATGACGAAACGTTTACGAGATTGCGTGGAGAAGTGCGTACTTATATCCCCTTCTCGACACCCGGATATTCCCGTCTGGTGCTGCGGATCGGAGGAGAAAAACTTTGGGGCGACTATCCTTTCTGGGAAGCGGCTTATCTCGGAGGATCGACTTCGCTCCGAGGCTACGACAGGCAGCGTTTTTCCGGCGACGCATCGCTCTATGCAGGTTCTGAACTGCGTCTCTATCTGGGTTCCTTCAAGTTTCTCGTTCCTGTCATCTACGGGCCGATTGCATTCCTGGAAACCGGCAGGGTTTTTCTCGATGGAGAAGACTCCTCTGCATGGCATACCTCTGCTGGCAGCGGTATGTGGTTCGGATTTATCGAATCGAGATACAGTGCAAGTATCGTCTACGCCAGAGGCTTTGACGATGGACGCCTGATGGATGATTACGGGATTTATTTCAGGACGGGTTTCAGCTTTTAGCCGTTGTACGAATCTCTTTTTCTGTTGGTTGTTACTCCTCGCATCAGAACAATACCAGCTGTTTTGTTCATGATTGCAGCAGTATTAAAACCTGTGAGATCAAAGAAACATGTATTGTCGATATGGGCAGGAAGTGCTTGATGGGGAAAAAACCCGGAGCGATCCGGGTTTTTCTTTTCTTTTTTATTGCAGATATTGCAAAAAAGGATTGCCGTTTTTCGAGTTGAATACATTATGTCGATGAAGTTTGAAAACAAGACCATACAGAAAACAGTAACCGCATTCTGGATCACAGCCGAATATCTGATGGCGTTCATCGCTTATTTTCTCCTGATGACAGTTGCAGGAAAAACGATGTCTGTTTACCCCTTTTCTCAGGATGCGCACTCTGTTTTTCATTTTTTTTCACTTGCCCTGGCTGCCGGTCTGACTGTTGCCGCAGCCAACCTTTATATTGTTACAGGACTGACGAAAAACCTCGGCTTTTTCCGGTCGTTGCTGACGGGTACGGCGCTTTATGTGCTTGCTGCAATGACCGGTCTTTTTATCTTTACAGCTGTAGAGCATACGGTTATCGCTGTTTCAGTTCCAGGATACGGCGATCCTGAAGCATCCCTTTATCTTTTCATGCATATCGAAAGTATTCCCCTGCTGCTTTTTCTCTTTTTTGTTTCGTTTCCCATCCGGACATTTCATCTGATTGTCAGTCGTGTAGGTGAAAAAAAAATTCTCGATACGGTGACGGACCGTTATCGTATTCCTCATGAGGAAGAGCGGGTGTTCATGTTCATGGACCTGTACGGATCGACGGCGGTTGCCGAAAAAATCGGCCATGCACGCTACCACGATCTGCTGTACGACGTGTTTAACGATATTTCGGATATTATTTCACGGTATTCCGGGGAGGTCTATCAATATGTCGGAGATGCTGTCGTTGTGACCTGGGATATAAGGCAGGGCGCGAAAAAAATAAATTGTGTGCGGTGTTTCTTCGATATCCAGAGCAAGATGGAGGAGCTTTCCGACAAGTACATGAGCGCTTATCATTACAAGCCGAAGTTCAAAGCCGGCATGCATGCCGGAAAAGTGATTGCCGGGGAGGTAGGCGATCTGAAAAAAGAGGTGGTTTTTCATGGGGATACCGTCAATACCGCGTCAAGAATCCAGGCCGAGTGTGTGGCTCATCATGCGAGCCTTCTTGTTTCCGAAGAGCTGTTCCTCCTTTTTCCCATTAAGAACCTCAATGAGCTCAATACTGAGTTCATTGGTTGTCTGAAGCTTAAAGGCCGACTGCAGGATATCTGTCTCTACCGTATCGATGCGTTTATGCCGGAAGACAGAGCGGCTCTCACTTCATGAACGCAAAGGCGTAAAGGCCGATCGATACAACCAGTCCGATCATGAAAATATCGTAGGACAGACGGAGGAATCTGTATTTGTAATCAAGCACTTTCCCCAGGAAATAGGTGTCGCGAATCATATTGTCGATGTAGTACGATTTGTCATTCAGCATCTCTTTCATGCCCCATTCGAATTCATCAAGGCGGAGGTTGATGAATGACCCGAAAAAGAGAAGGTTTGCTTTTCTTTCCCTGATGCTTTCCAGGGTGGTATTTGACCTCGTCACTTTCGGCCTTGTTGCCAGCACTGATGTGATGATTGTTGCTACGCAACTGAGCAGCAGCACAAAAGTCGGCGCCACCAGTTCAGGAAATTCGTCGAGTTTTCTGACCAGAAGTGATATGATGATCGAAAAAATGAGCGAATTTGTCTGGATCATGATATTTGCTTTATGATCGACAATGGCGCTGAAATCGACGTGGTTTCTTGACGAGGTTCGGTAGTAGACCTCCATGTTGCGTTCGAGGCCTCTTTCCGGCACGTCCTTGCCTTTTGTTTTTTTCTTTTGCTTTTCCTCCGATTCCCGATTCCTCCCCGCATCATCTTCTTCCGCGCTGTTTTTTTTTCTCAGCCGCTGGTGCAGATCAACAAGATTTTTTTTTCGATCGGTATTGAAAGCAAGGCTTGCATATTTCGTTCGGAACGGGTTCCTGTTGAAAAAGTCGATGTTAAGCTTCAGCCATTCGATATCGCTGAAACTTCTGTTATCATTTTTTTCCAGTTCAAGCCTTACAAGCTCGCTTTTCTGGCGGTATCCGGGTTTTCCGAGATGTGAGAGATCGGCATCGCAGATGATCTCTTCAAGCATTGAACGCGGTTGTTGCGGCAGTTTCGTTGCAAGGATGCAGCGGCATACCTGTTCGGTATCTTCTTCCGGATAACCGTTTTCCCTGAGAAAATCTTTTGCGATTTCAGTGCTTTTCTGCTCATGATCCCGGATACCGAAAAGACAGCCGGTATCGTGAAACCAGGCAGCGAGCATGAGAATCTCTGTTTCTGACGCCGTCGCGTTCATACCTTCAGCTATTTCCCGGCAGGTATCAACGGTTTCAGCGGTATGTGCATAATTGTGATATGGGCAGCAGCCGTTCTCTTTTTCCCTGAACAGTCTGAATACGTAATCTGCGGCCTTCTCTGTGATCGATGTCGTATTATCCATAAAAAAAGTACATTCTGAAAATCGGCCGACACTCAAGGCCGGGATATGGATTTTTCACTATAACATGCGGCCTATGTTAAGCGTTCACCGCAAAATGTCCGCTTTCCGCAGCATAGCTGCTGAGGGCGTAATCAGGTTTATCTTTTTTGCTGTTACGATTCTGCAGCTATGCTGTCCCTGGACAGGCAGGGGCGAAAGTACCGGTGATATGTTCTCACAGGACGCCACAGGGTTTTATCGCGATTTCAGGGGGGTGTTTTCTTCGCCGGCGCATTTCGACGACAGCGACTGGATGAGGGTTGCTGCCATAGCCGGAGCGGCAACCTTGTCGACGCTCTTTTTTGACGAACCGGTCCGTGACTTCGCTCTGAACCATCACACTCCGTTTCTTGATACGGTAATGCCTGTCGGCGACTACTATGGCCGGTTTCGTACCGGTTATGGAGTTGGGTCGCTGATCTATCTCGGAGGAATTCTTGCAGGTGCTGACGATGTCCGGCTGACCGGCAGAGCGGTTCTCGAAGCGCATACGTTCGCAATGATGATCACCGGTGTGCTCAAGGCCACGACAGGCCGGAGTCGTCCGTTCAAACAGGAAGGGAACACGCGTTTTTCATTGTTTGCGACTGAAAATCCGAACTGGTCGTTTCCTTCGGGACACGCCACTTCTGCTTTTGCGGTCTCTTCCGCTCTCAGCACCAGAATAAAGAGGCCATGGGCGACAGTTGGGCTCTACGCTCTTTCGACACTTACCGCGATGCAGCGAGTCTACGACGACAAGCACTGGCTTTCCGATACCATCGTCGGAGCCGCCATCGGAACCGCCGTCGGTTTGGCTGTCGGCAACATGATCAACGATGAAGAGGTTCGGATGGAGCACGGTTACGCCGAGTCTTCAGAGCCGGTGCCGCTTTTGGGGGTGACGGTGACTTTTTAGGGAAAGACACAGGAGTAGCGGACGTTCTTTTCCGGCTCAAGTTGCGTGCTTTGGGGGAGTCAGGAGTCGGGATACCGGGAAACCATAAAAGCGGATTTTCGCACTTTATATCCTTGTTCTTGCTGCTGTTACTGAGAAGAACCCGGGAGAGTTATCCGGAATGTTCGGTATATTCATGCAATTCCCAGAAACCTCGATATTTCTTCCGGTTTATCAACCAGCGTTTTCGCGCCGTTTTCGAGCAGTTCTTCTGCTGGTCTGAATCCCCAGAGCACTCCGAGCGGGTACATACCTGCTCGTGATGCGGTCAGCATGTCGATGCCGCTGTCTCCTACGTACAGAATATCCTCCGGTGCGTTTTCCAGCATTCCGGAAATGAGCAGCGCTCCTTCCGGTTCGGGCTTGTGGGGAATTGCTTCGTGATGGCCCATTACCACGTCGAATGACCATTCCGCAAGCAGTTCCTGTGCGCAGAGCTGCGTGAAAGCGTCGGCCTTGTTGGACAGGATGGCTTTTTTCAGCCCTTGTCGGGTGAGGTCGTCGAGCATTTGGGCGACGCCGGGATAGGGTTTCGAGTTTCTGTTCCAGTTAAAGCTGTAATGGTTCAGCAGATCCTTAAGCAGTCTGTCGATCAGTTTTTCCGTCGCCGTGTTTTCAGGAAGCGCTTTTCTGACCAGTTCCCGCATACCGTGTCCGACAAGATATCGTCCTTTATCGAGACTGTGTGTAGGGTAGTTATGCATTTCGAGCACGACGTTGAGGGTGTTGACGATATCTTCAAGCGTGTCGAGCAGCGTTCCGTCAAGGTCGAAAATAACGGCTTTGAAAGGCATTTGCGTTGGCGTATGGTTATGCTTTAATGGCGGTTACAAGAAAGATCGGGTACACGGCTTCCCTTCCGGCGCGATTGTTTTTTTTTACTTCGCAAACCGTCCGGAATGCGACGTTCCGGAAGCCGGCTCCTTCAAGCATGGCCTGCAGCGCGGGACGCTCGAAGCCGTGATGCACCTCTTCGGTGCCGTCGTCATGAAAGAATCCGTCTTCACGGTCAAGGTCGGCCATGGCCAGTGTCCCGCCGGGGCGGAGCAGCCCGCATAGTTTTTCAAGAAGCGCACAAGTATCGGCTATATGGTGCAGGGTCATACTGCTGCACATGAAGTCAATGCTTTCGGATGGTACAGGACTGAGGGTATCGTGCACAAGGTCTGCCAGAATCGGCTGAACGTTGCGGATGTCGAGTGTTTCGATTTTTTTCTGCAGCACGGATAGCATCTCTTCCGATGTGTCTATGGCCGCAATGGATTTGAGATATGGCGCCAGCGCCAGCGTTACAAGGCCGGTACCGCAGCCGAATTCCATTGCCCGCATTGAAGATTCGGGTGTTACTGATTCCATGATGGCTTTCGCAACGTGTTCTGCAAGTGCTCTTCGGCGAGGGTTTTCATCCCATTGCGCCGCGGAACGATCGAATCGTTCGGAACTGTTCCATATTTTCGTCATCTTTCGTTGCCGCAGATGGTTTTTTTATGACCTTTTTCATCAAGACAGACAAAGGTGATATTCGTGCTGAAGACGATTAATCGTTCTCCTGTCTCGATGCTGTCTTTATAGACGTTTACTGTATACTCGATCGATGTATCGCCGATCCGGCTTTTTTCGGTTACGAAGCAGAGGATGGTGCCGCCCCGGATGCTTTTGCGGAATTCAACCTTGTCCATACCGACCGTAACGAAGTTGCAGCCGGGATAATCAAGCGTGACGGCGATATAGCTTACCTCGTCAATCCATTTCAGAAGGTTGCCGCCGAAAAGAAACCCGTAGTGGTTAAGGTGTTCGGGCAGCACAAGTTTATAGTTTTCCATTGTCTGGCCATGTGTTATTACCGGTTCCGTATATCGGGCTGTGCCGTCGGTCAGGTTGCATGTCCTCCCTAAGGTAAGGAAATAAAACCGTATATCGTTCCGTAAAAGCGCAAAAACCCGCTCAATCCGCTTCTGTTGCAGGGTGAACCATGATAACCTCTTCCCGTTCGATCAGTACCTGGCCTGGCGCAAGCCGTTTCGAACGGCGCACATGTTTTTTCAGTGCATACATTACCGGCACCAGTTCGGAATGTTTTGCGGCCGAGTATCTTGCCGCATACTCCGCGGCTCTTCGGATCTCTTCTTTCTGCTGGAGGGTGACACCGCGCAGCACGCAGTGCGACCCTGAACTGCCCCTCGCATGGAGCCAGATATCATTCGGCTTGGCGAAAGAGAATGTGAGATGATCGTTGTTAGTCGCGTTTTTGCCGATATAGAGCGTGGCCGATGCCGTTAGTTTAACGGTTCTGAATCGGGAGGTAATTCCGGAAGCGGTTTTTGTCGGCTCTATGCCGGTTCTCCGCAATTCCGATCTGCGGGCTTCGAGGAATTGTTTTATTCCCTTTGGGGAAAGGAGGGAGGTGATTTCTCCGGAAAGCGATTCAAGCAGGGCTTTGCGTTCTTCGAGTTCTGTTTTTCGCCGTTTCATGGTTCTTATTTTTTCCCGCGTTTTGGCGGCTTTTCTGAAATATTCCGCCGCGTTGTCGCTGAGAGAAAGTTCGGGTTTCAGGCTGATGGAGATATCCGGTTGGTCCGGATTAAAGATGTCGGGTACGGTTATGTTGTCCGACAGAGTGCGTTCAAACGAAAGAGCTCCTATGAGCAGATGCCCTCTGGTTTGATAATCATCGGCTTGTCCGGCAAGCATCCCGGGATCGTGCTCCTGGAGTTCCTTTTCGATTTTTCGCAGTTGCTGCCGCAATTTCGTTTCGAACTCGCCCCGTTCCTGCATGGCGTGCAGCCAGCTCCACATGGCCGAGCTGTATCGGTTCAGCCCTTCGAGCACAGATGCATACCTTCGGCTCTCAGGCAGCGGCCTGTGCAGGATGCTGAAGAGCGGTTTGCCTTGCGGTGTTCGTCCGGTCTGCGGCAACGGATCGAGCAGTTCGTAGAACATGTCCCTGAAGGCATCGAAAACATCCTCAGGATCGCCGCTTTCTCCTGCCCGTTCGGAAAGGGTGCGCAGCATTGCCTGGTCGAAGCCTGGCAGAGACCCTGGGGACAGTTGCGGTTTACTGTCTTCAGCGATTCCGACAAGTGCAAAAAATCGTTCTTTCTGCTGTGCAAGCCGTTCGAGTTCCCTGATGATATCAGGTGACGATCGGTCGGCTTTATCGCGATATGCAGTTCCGATAAGGGTTTTTCCGGCAATACAGGCATCGGCAACAGTCCCTTCTTCTGTGACGAGAAACGCATTGGCTGAGGCGCTGAAAAGTCTCAGTACAAGCGTGTAGTCTCCAGAAAGGCTGATGAGTATTTCACGGTCGCAGGGCGACATTGAGACACCTTGCACCTCCCGTTCACAGGCAGCATGCAGGAGGTTCGCACTTTGCCGTTTGCAGCGGTTCATCCCTTCCCTTGTGAAAATGCACAGTTCCGGGACTCGCAACACAATTATTACCTGCAGGTGTTCTCCAGCCGCAGTGATGAAACTGAGCGTCAGTTCGTTTTTATGCTGTGAGTGGATTTCGAAGACGAATCCGCTGGTAAGCCTCGCATGCAGTTCCATCGCGGTATGATAAAGCGTAAAGTAATTGCGGTGCATGAGTTGCTCAAGCGGATTATTTTTGCCTATTTTGTAAATGATGTTCATTTAATGTATTAAAAAGTATGGCAATGGAGGAAAATCACGGTTCGGGCGGGTGCAGCTCAGATCGAGGTTGTGACGGTCACGGTGAGCTTGAAAAAAGGTTGGGCTGGCATGAGTATTTCATGAGCGTGGCACATCTGATATCGCGCCGTGCGACCTGCACCCGAGGGCATATCGGTGCGGTTATCGTAAGGGATCACAATATTCTCTCGACCGGCTACAACGGAGCCCCTTCCGGTTTGCCGCACTGCAATGAAACAAACTGCAGAATCTATCGCAGCACCCACCCTGATGGTACGGTAGAGGAGAACTGCGTCAATACTATTCATGCTGAAATCAATGCTATAGCCCAGGCGGCAAAACATGGGGTTTCCATCAAGGATGCCGATATCTACATCACGGCAAGTCCATGCATCCACTGTCTGAAAGTGCTTATCAACGTCGGCATCAAGACTATCTATTACGATAAGCCGTACAAGATCGAGCATATCGATGAACTGCTCCGTCTTTCGGGAATCAGACTGGTGCAGGTTCATGTCGGCGATTGCTGAAAAAGGATTTGAGAACAGCTCCATGCGTGAACGTTATATGCGCCGCTGTCTCGAACTTGCCCGGCTTGGCGCCGGCAGCGTGAGCCCGAATCCACAGGTTGGTTCGGTTATTGTTGCGGACGGACGGATAATCGGTGAAGGATATCATCGCGAATACGGAGCTTCTCATGCAGAAGTCAATGCCGTAGCGGCTGTTGCTGAAGAAGCTTTGCTGAAGCAGGCAACGCTCTATGTCAACCTGGAACCATGTTCGCATTTCGGCAAAACACCTCCCTGCAGCGACCTGATCATCGAAAAGGGTATCCCGCGAGTAGTTATAGGTTGCCGCGATCCGCATATAAAGGTAGCAGGCAAGGGAATCGAAAAACTGCTTGCCGCCGGGGTTGAGGTTATCGAAGGCGTTCTTCAGGAAGAATCCGAGAAAATCAACGAAGCGTTTATTACCAGCCACAGAAAAGGTCGCCCGTTTGTGGCACTTAAACTTGCCCAGACGCTCGACGGAAAGATCGCCACGGCAACCGGAGCATCGAAATGGATTACCGGAGAAGATGCCCGCCGTGAGGTGCATCGTCTTCGCTGTCATTATGATGCCGTGCTGACCGGTGCCGCAACGGTCATGGCAGACGATTCCCGGCTTACAGTGCGTCATTGCGCCGGGCGCAATCCTTTGCGCGTGGTGCTCGACAGCCGACTCAGCATTCCGGAAAGCGCTGGCGTTTTCAGCGATGAAGCCGAAACAGTTCTTTTTACCTTGTCGGCATTGCATCAGTCGCAGAAAGCTGCAAGACTTGCAGACAAAGGCGTTACCGTACATGCGGTCGAAGGACGGGAAAGCGGACTCGATCTTGAGGCTGTGCTTGCCGTACTGCAAGAGCGGCGTGTACTCTCCGTGCTGGTCGAGGGCGGGAGCCGCATGGTCTCATCGTTCATAAAAGCGAAGCTCGCCGACAAACTCTATCTGTTCATTGCGCCCAAACTGTTCGGCGGCGACGGTTTGAGCGCATTCGCTCCCCTTGGCGTTATGTCGCCTGATCAGGCAGTCGGACTCAAAATGGAGCCGCCGGTTTTTTTGGGGTCTGATCTTCTTCTCGCTGCATATATTTCCATGTGAGATCTCATACTGGTAACTATGAAACGAAAATTCGCAAGAAAGGGAGATGGCATGTTTGACAGGATGTTTTCCTCAGATTTAGGCAAACTGCTGCTGCGTCTTTCGGTCGGAGGGCTGATGCTTTTTCATGGACTTCATAAACTGCACTATGGCTATGGATCCATCGAAAAGATGCTCCTGAAATCCGGGTTGCCCGGCTATCTGTCGCATGGAGTTCTTGTCGGTGAAATTCTTGCTCCGCTTCTGATCATTCTCGGGGTCTATACTCGTGCAGCAGCCATGGTGGTGGCATTCGTGATGGTCATGGCCGTATACCTGGCACATATGGGAGACCTCTTCGCTTTCAATGAGCACGGGGCCTATGCGCTCGAACTGCAAGCGCTCTACCTGTTCGGATCGCTGGCGATCGTTTTTATCGGAGCCGGCCGTTTTTCGCTCGGGGGATCGAACGGTCGATTGAATTGAACGTCCTGATCAGCATTTGAGTGTTTCGATTTGCCCGGTGCCTTCGTTTTTTTCAGGATCACGATTTTCTCATGATTCAGGTCTTCTGTCAGGGGCGATAAGCGGATTATTTTAGTCCATTTCTTATATGTTTTTGTTACATTCAATAGTGCAGAAACCTGTCTGAAACAAACGAGGGTATGTTCAGCCATTTCCAGTTGGTCATCATGTCACGATTATTGAGAGTGTTCCGCTGTACCATGAGTTTTTCTGTCATTGCTACGCTGAAACGCATCTTTATTTCAACGATGATGGTTTGAAAACAGCTATGACTGCATTATTTCATTTTCGTTCGGCGCATTGTTACTGTATGGTTTTCCCGAGTCTGTTCCTGATTTTTTTTCTTTCTGTATCCCCGATGTCAGCTGCAGAATCAGGACAAACCGCAACGCGACAATTTACAGGGGAGGCTTCGTTTCCCGATTCCGCCCGAATCGGGCAGGCAGCATCCGCTGCTCAGGAACTTTTTGCTGCGGATTCCGCAAAAGCCGTATCAGGTACTGATCCGGCGGAGAAAAAAAGTGATCCGAAAACAACGCAGCATGTTCCGGAAGGCTTTGTTCTGCAGAAGCTGAAAAAACCCGAAGCCCTGTCTTATTACTGCCGAAAGGACTCCCTTTGCCAGAGCATTTACATGAAAGTCAACCGTATCGACCGGAAACTTGTGCCTGCTGGCCGAGCGGTGCTCATGCCTGTTGATTTTCAGAAAGCCGCCAGATATACCCCGGTTCCGGAACTTCTGACCGATGGCAGAGGAGAACGTGAGATACGGGTGTTTCTTGCCAGCCAGTACTTCGGCGCTTACGAGTGGGGCAAACTGGTATTCTGGGGACCGGTATCGAGCGGCCGGAAGTCGTATCCTACGCTTCCTGGCAAGTTTTTCGTGAACTACAAGCAGCGTTACAAGCGCTCGATTAAGTATGACAATGCGCCCATGCCGTTCTCGATCAACTACTACAGCGGCTATTTCATGCATCAGCAGTCGATGCCGGGATATCCGGCATCGCACGGCTGTGTTCGTTTACTCATGATCGACGCCGAAAAGCTTTTCAACTGGGCGCGAGTGCGCGATGCAGTCACCATCGTGCGTGACTGAGGCGTTTGCCGGCAGCATCCGCTCCCGCCGGTATTATCGGGGCGCTTGCAATCTGTCGTGCAGTTCCGGATGCCATTGACAGCATACAATCACTATGCCGTCGTGATGAAAAGGATTTGTCGTGACCGGCAGAACCGGGTTCACACTACCGGATTTTTTCGATCGCGGGAATAAAGGTTCAGCAGGTTGAAACTTTCTGCAGGCCGTACAGGTTTTCGTTTAATCTTTTCTGCAATGTCCTCGTTTTTTACCTTTACACAACAATAAAATTAACACATTTATGGCTACAGTCACGCTGAAAGGCAATCCTGTCGAAACCTGCGGCGAACTTCCGGCAATCGGCTCCGAAATGCCTTTTTTCTGTCTGGTGAAATCCGATCTTTCCGAAGCAGGTCCTGCCGATTTTGAGGGCAAGCAGCTTGTGCTGAATATTTTTCCGAGTCTCGATACCGCGGTGTGTGCTGCGTCGGTTCGTCGATTCAATCAGGAAGCGGCTTCATTCGACAATACCATCGTTCTCTGCATTTCGGCCGACCTGCCTTTCGCTCACAAACGGTTCTGCGAGGTAGAGGGGTTGAACAATGTTATTTCGCTTTCTGTGTTTCGTTCTCCAGATTTCGGCAGGGATTTCGGTGTGGAGCTGGTTGCCGGTCCTTTGAAAGGATTGCTCGCACGTGCCGTTATCGTTGTCGATAACGAGCACAAGGTTGCTTACAGTGAACTTGTTCCTGAAATCGTACAGGAACCGGATTATCAGGCCGCACTGAAGGCTCTTGCATAGGAGTTTCATATGACGCGGTAAAAGTTCTTTATGGTATCTGATTGTTTCTGCGGTTCTTCGCCAAGCCTGCCTCGTGCAGGCTTTTTTTTGCTTCCGAAACGGTTTCTTTTTGATCAGCGGTGTGATTTTATACGTATACTGCATGCGATAAATGTCCGGATACTGTCAACCCCAAAACTATCAGTATTTATGAGAGTCATCAGTTACGGAAAGGGAAAAAGGGCTGTGGAGCGCAGCCTCAGGGAGATCGATTTTGCCGGGCTTGTCGAAGGTGTGGCGTATCATCCGTCTCCGGCTGCATGGGAGGACGAGATACTCTATTTTCTGTTTCTCGACCGGTTTTCTGATGCCAGAGAGTTCGGCGGGTTTTCCGATAACCAAGGCAAACCGGTTACAGAGCCTTCGGGTGAAAGGAACACCCCGCTTTTTGCGCCGGAGCGCGATGCCGGAACGGCAGATCGGGAGAGCTGGTTCGAGGCCGGCAGAAGCTGGTGCGGTGGCACTATCTCCGGCATGAAAGAAAAACTCGGTTATCTGAAGAGGCTTGGAATTACCGCGGTCTGGATAAGTCCCGTGTTCCGCCAGGTGACCGGCAGCAGCGATTATCATGGTTACGGCATCCAGAATTATCTCGATGTTGATCCACATTTCGGTACCCGCGAGGAGCTGAAGGATTTCGTTCAGGCTGCGCATGCCCTGGGCATAAGGGTTATTCTCGATATCATCATCAATCATGCCGGTGACGTTTTCGCATATGAAGGGAACATGCAATATACCTATCAAGACGGTCGCCAGTGGCCGGTGCAGGGCTATCGCAGCCGCAGCGGCGAATCGGGAAGCATTCCTTTTGATGTGGATGTGAATGCGGATTTCGATGGTGCGGTCTGGCCTGTCGAACTCCAGCATGCGTCCGTCTGGTCGAGGCATGGCGAAATCAGGAACTGGGACGGGTTTCCGGAGTTTCTCGATGGCGATTTCTGTACGCTGAAGGATGTCAATCTCGGTGAAGGGCTCAAAGATCCTTCCGCAGCCTGGGATCTGCAGCGGCGGATCCGCGAGTTCAGGCCTTCGCAGGCGCTGAAAGACCTGTCGGTTATCTATAAGTTCTGGATAGCCTACACAGATATCGACGGGTATCGCCTCGATACTGTAAAGCATATGGAGCCAGGTGCAGTGCGCTATTTCGCGACTGCGGTACACGAGTTCGCAGCTTCGATCGGCAAGGAGAATTTCTGTATCATCGGAGAAATTACCGGCGGAAGAAGCTATGCGGCCTCGATTCTCGACAATACGGGTCTCGATGCGGCCCTCGGCATCAACGATATTCCCGACAAGCTGGAGTTCATGATCAAGGGATGGCGCAGTCCCGGCAATCCCGATACCGAAGAGCAGGAGGGGTATTTCGATCTTTTCCGCAACAGCCTGCTCGACAACAAGCATACCCGGCAGTGGTACGGGAGCCATATTGTGACGATGTTCGATGATCACGACCAGGTCGGGGTGAAGCAGAAGTTTCGTTTTGCCGGCGATGCGCCGCAGAGCGAGTTGCTGCTTCCAGCCGCTCTTGGCTTGAATCTTGCTTCTTCGGGTATCCCGTGCATCTATTACGGTACCGAACAGGCATTCAACGGCGCCGACCATCGCCAGGGCGACGATTCCTGGAGTGATGTCTTCCTCAGAGAGTGTATGTTCGGCGGCCGGTTCGGTTCCCGTCAGAGTACGGGGAAGCACTTTTTTAACGAAGAACATCCGGTCTACCGCTTCGTAAGCGATGTTGCCGCTATCCGGAAGCAGCGTATCGAGCTGCGCCGGGGAAGGCAGTACCTTCGGCAGGTTTCCGCTACAGGTTATGACGGGGATTTTTATTATCCCCAGCCGATGGGTGGCGCACTGCGCTGGGTTATAGCATGGTCGCGTATTTTCGCGGACCGCGAGACGCTTTGCGCAGTCAATACCGATACATTGCAGGCGTTGAGGGTGTATGTCGTTGTCGACAGCTCACTCCATCCTCCTGGCAGCATCATGCGGTGCCTGTACAGTACTGCCGAGGGGACGCAGCATCACGATGTGACGGTCGAGACCCGCCAGGGCTCGTCGGTGTGCATTACGGTTCCTGCGGCAGGGTTTGTTATCTATGGATGAACGATGTGCGTCACGGCAATTACCTGTGGTTGCCGTATATTACAGTTCTGGTGAAGGTAATCGGAAAAACAAACCATCAATCTGATGTTTACGGGGATAGTGAAGGAAGTCGGAACCATTGCCGCGGTGCAGCAGAGATGCGGCGGATTGCGTCTGCGGGTGCATCATGCGGCTTCCGAAACGTTCAGCTCTCTTTCGATCGATGAGAGCGTGAGCGTCAGCGGCGCGTGCCAGACCGTCGTAGCCGCTGGTAACGGGTGGTTCGAGGTCGATACCGTCGAGGAGACGCTTCTGAAAACCACCCTCGGATCGCTTCGCAGCGGCATGCCGGTCAATCTTGAAAGAGCGCTGCGTCCGATTGACAGACTCGGAGGCCATTTTGTGCTGGGTCATGTGGATTGCGTCGGTGAGGTCAGCAAGGTGCTGGAACTGGGATCGAGCCGCGAAATATGGATCGGTTATCCTGTCGGATTCAGCGCATACATGGTTTCAGCCGGGTCCATTGCTATAGACGGCATAAGCCTTACTGTTGCAAGGCTCGGAGAATCCTCTTTCGCTGTGGCGATCATTCCTTTTACTTTTGCGCATACAACTATCAGCAGACTTTCACCAGGCAGCATGGTGAATCTTGAGTTCGATATTCTCGGTAAATATGTGGCACGTCAGTTCAATACAGCCTCTCCGGTTTCGCGGATCGATGAAGCATGGCTCAGGGATAACGGTTTTTAGATGAGCGTACCCGATTTTTTTCAGGCCGATCTGTTCGGTCTTCCGGATGCAGGTGCCGGAACTTCAGGCGGAGAATTCCGGCCGCTGGCCGAGCGGGTGCGTCCTCGTTCGCTTGACGATCTTGCCGGACAGGAGCATCTTGCGGGAAGGAATGGGCCGTTGCGCAGTTTTCTTGAGACCGGCAGGCTTCCGTCCATGATATTCTGGGGCCCGCCAGGTTCCGGCAAAACCACACTTGCCGAAATCTGCGCCCGATCGCTGCACTACCGTTTCGAACAGCTGTCTGCTATCGATGCCGGAGTGAAGGATGTGCGCAAGGTGCTCGAAAGCGCACGTCAGGCCCAACGTGCAGGACAGCGCATCATTCTGTTCATCGACGAGATCCACAGGTTCAACAAGGCTCAGCAGGACACGCTGCTGCATGCCATAGAGCAGGGGCTTGTGATTCTTGTCGGGGCCACCACCGAGAATCCTTCGTTCGAGGTGAACGCCGCACTGCTCAGCCGGATGCAGGTCTATATTCTCAAACCGCTAACCCATAGAGACATCGAGGCGGTAGTTCAAAGAGCCCTTGAGTGCGATACGCTTCTGAAGGAGAGGCAGGTGGAGATCCCGGATCTCGATTTTCTCCTGCAGTTTGCGGGCGGGGATGCCCGAAAGGCGCTTAACGCGCTTGAGGCGGCACTTGCTCTCGTGCCTGCGGGGCAGCGCCAGGTGCGGCTCGACCGGCCGCTGCTCGAACGGGTTCTGCAGCATAATGCCCCGGTCTACGACAAGGGAGCTGAAGCTCACTTCGATACTGTCTCGGCCTTCATCAAGTCGATGCGGGGCAGCGATCCCGATGCTGCTCTTTTCTGGCTTGCGCGGATGCTGGATGGTGGCGAGGATCCGCTTTTCATCGCACGCAGGATGGTTATTTTCGCCAGCGAGGATGTCGGCAATGCCGACCCGTTCGCACTCACTCTTTCCGTATCGGTGTTTCATGCCGTGCAGATGATAGGATTGCCCGAAGCGCGCATCAACCTCGCCCAGGGGGTGACCTACCTCGCTTCGGCTCCCAAGTCAAACGCGAGCTACGAGGGAGTGAACGAGGCTATGTGCGCAGCGAAACTTTTTCAGGATGCCGGCGTTCCGCTGCACCTGCGAAATGCGGCGACTGCCTTCATGGAAAAGATCGGATACGGTGAAGGATACCGTTATCCGCACCGTTATCCGGGCCATTTTGTTGAGGAAACCTATTTCCCCGATGGAGTGCCGTCTCAGCTTTTCTATCGCCCTTCGGAAGAGGGGCGCGAAAAAATCGCTGCAGAACGGCTTCGTGCTCTGTGGAAGGATCGATACGGCAAGTGAATTTTTTCGATGATTCCGCTCTTCGTATATTGGAGCCGTAATCCGGATTCGCTGTTTCTCGGTATTATATCTAATACGATTGTCATGAACAGGTTCGTTCTGCCGCTGGTCTCATTCGTTCTGCTGCTCATCTCTGTTGCATTACATCCCCGAGCGGCAAACGCCGCCGTCGATTCGTCGCGTTACACTCTGACGCTTGACGATGCCGTACATCTCGGTCTCTCAAAAAGCCGCGCTCTCGAAATAGCACGCCTCGACCGCGAGATGGCTTCCGAGAAGATTCGCGAGACCTGGTCGGAAGTGCTGCCGCAGCTTTCGACGAGTTTCACCTATACCAGAACACTACAGCCTTCTGTCCTGTTTTTTCCGGATGTTTTTTCATCACCGGCCAACCCGAATTCTTTTATCCCTCTCGAAATCAGCGCCGACAACAGTGCATCGGCGACGCTCGATCTGCGTCAGAAACTCTTTGACGGTTCGGCCATAGCCGGAATCAGGGCTGCGTCCGTGGTTCGTAAAATAAGTGACGAGTCTTACCGTAATACCAGGTCGGCGGTTGTGGCCGACATCAAACAGGCATATTTCGATGCCCTGATTTCCCGCGATCGGCTTCAGCTTGTTCGTCAGAGCATAGAACGGTGGGGGCTGGCTCAGCGTGATACGCGGGCCATGTTCCGCCAGGGCGTTGCCGCGGATATCGATACCCTGCAGGCCTTTCTCTCGGTCGAAAACCTTCGTCCCGACCTGATTCAGGCCGAGAGCATGGTGGGCATTGCCATGACGAAACTGAAGAATTCCATGGGTATTTCCGCCGATAGCGACGTGACCCTGACCGGAAGACTTGAAGTGCCGACTGCGTCGTATCCCGTCGATATCGCTTCGGCCTTCGAGGAGGCGCTTCAGTCGAGGTCTGATCTGCGGCAGCTCGAACTTCAGGTTGAGGCTGAGGATCAGAAGGTGTTTTCAGCCAGATCGGAGCGTTTTCCCGTACTGTCGGCTTTTGGCCGGCTTGAGACGCAGACCGCCTTCAACGACGATGTAAGTCTTGCCGACTCCGACTGGCCGGTTTCTTCCGCTGTGGGTCTGCAGGTCAGTATGCCGATTTTCACCGGCTTCAGGATCGGAGCGAAGGTTGAGCAGGCGAAAATATCGCGCATGCAGGTTATGACGAGACTTGCCGATCTGAAGGCGAACATCAGGGCCGAGATCGAGATGTGTCTGTCGGTTTTCAACGAGGCCCGAAAGCGTATCGAGGTGCAATCGAAAACTATCGCCGTTGCCGAACGGAGCTACCGCATATCACAACTTCGTTTTCGCGAAGGTATCGGTTCGCGTCTCGAACTCACCGATGCGGAACTGCAGCTCAACAAGGCTAAAACCAATTATCTGCAGGCAGTCTATGATTACCTGATGGCCAGCGTGCTGCTCGATCGCGCGCTCGGACGTTCCGGCGCACCGGCTGAACTCAAGAGGTGAAGGTATCAGCGAGCCTTTCTGAAATAGTACACCAGTGTCGATGCCTTCTCCCGGCTGAACAGAGCTGACGCGATTCCGGCAGCAGCCTGCAGGAGAGCTCCGGCCATTCCCGCGAGTCCGAAATGTCGGCCATGATCTTTTGCGGCCAATTTGCTGCTGTACCAGCAGGTATAGAGCGTATCCGGCAGGTAGGGCACCATCCTGCAGAGTTCGAAGCCGTGTTCTTCAAGAAGAGCTTCAAGCACAGCTGGTGTAAAATGCCAGAGATGTCGCGGAGCGTCCCATGCTACCCAGTGTTCGCGGTAATGCTTCGCATCGCGGCTTTCGGGATTCGGCAACGCCATCACCAGGATTCCCTGGTGGTCAAGCTGTTCGAAAATGTTGTAAAGCATGCTTTGCAGGTCATGCACATGCTCGAATGCATGCCACAGCACGATCCGGTCGAACGTTTTTCTGCTCTGCGATCTGCCTGAAGGATGCCGATCAATCGGAACCCTGGTTTTCGCTTCTGCAACAACGGCAGCATCAGGATCGGTTTCAATGCCTCGAAGATGCCCGGCAGGAATTCCTCTTGCAAGTTTCAGATGGCGCAGAAGATCTCCGGTCGAGCAGCCGATCTCCAGTATCCGGCAGCCGGTAAACGGTTTTTTTTCGCCGTACAGCACAAGAGAAGCTTTGCGACGGAGCAGCAGCGCCCTTGCGGCAAGATAAAGCCTGTTGCGCCAGGATCGTACCATGGCATCATGCAGATGGGGATCGTAGTTCTCCAGGTGATAGTAACTGCCGATTTCGGGAAATGATGGTCTCGGATCGAGTATGAGCAGTCCTGAGGGGCGGGATCTGACGATCTGCCAGCGCGAACCAGGTCTGAAGCGATCCGGAACCGCGAGAAAAGGTTCGAAATCCCTTTTGCCGCTTATCGGGCAGAACGGGTTTTCCATAGTAAAAGGGGAGCGCCTGGAGTGGTCAGCTCTGTTTTTCCTGAACCAGCGTCAGAATGGCTTTTCGGAGGTTGCTGTAGGTGGTTTTCATGTCGTTGCTGAGCACTTTGGCATCGGCAAGCACAGGCATGAAATTGGTATCGCCTTCCCATCTGGGCACGATATGGAAATGAATGTGGGTATCAACGCTTCCCCCCGCGACTCGACCGAGGTTGGCTCCGAAGTTGAAGCCCTGTGGTTTCAGGGTTTCTTTAAGCGCCTTGATGCACAGATCGGTGAGATCCATGATTTCAAGTTTTGTCTCGTTGTCGAGAGATGAAAAATCAGGTGTCTGCAGGAATGGTATCACCATCAGATGCCCGCAATTGTACGGGTAAAGATTCATGATGATGAAACAGGTTTTTCCGCGGTACAATACGAAACGTTCTTCATCCTGTTCGGGAGGAATGTCAGAAAAGACTGATTTCTCTTCTTTTATGGCAGTTTTGACATCCTTGAAGGATTGCATGTAAACTTCACGCCAGGGTGAGTACATTCGCTGCATGGCTGGGCTGAATGGAACGTTTTATTGTGTAGCAATGGTACCAAAGGTGGGACTCGAACCCACACGAGCTTGCGCCCACTGGATTTTGAGTCCAGCGCGTCTACCAGTTCCGCCACTTTGGCATGATAAAAAACGATGTGCGAGAGAAGGGACTCGAACCCTTACGCCTCACGGCACTAGTTCCTAAGACTAGCGTGTATACCAATTTCACCACTCTCGCATATGGACAAAGAATATACGCGGTTTTTTATTTTATAAAAACTATCTTTCTTAATAACTTTCGAGCCATAATACGCATAATATTCTTTATTATCGACTTATTGTGCCCATGCGTTTTGATGTTCACCGTTTTGCAGATCTGCTTTCATGGGCAATTAGTCCTGTTGTCGTGGCTCCTCTGGTCTTCTGCGTTGTCGTGCTGTTCGGTTATCCTGAAGATCCTTCGAGGTTTTCCTATCTGACGGTGCTGTTTGCATCAAGCACGGTTGCGCCTATGCTGCTGATTTACGGACTGAAAAAAATCGGCAAGGTTTCGGATTACAATATTACGTTCAGGGAACAGCGTTTTCTTCCTCTGCTTGTGCTGACCGGGGTGAACGTTCTTGGTTACGAGTTCATGCAGCAGCTCGACGCGCCGAGACTGCTAAGCGGCATTCTGCTGTTCAATGCCGTCAATACGGTGCTTATTCTCCTTGTTACCCTGCAATGGAAGATCAGCATTCATCTCTTTACGCTTTCGTCATGCATCTCGCTGCTGTTCCTGCAGTTCGGTTCCGGAGCATTGTTCCTTTGTGTCCTGGTTCCCGTTCTGATGTGGTCGAGAATATACCTGAAAGCGCATAATTTCATGCAGACACTTGTCGGGGGGATCATCGGGTTTGTTTTAATGTATGCCGAACTGAGATGGTGGATAGGGTTATAGGGAAAAAACGGTATGCAGTTCTGATCGTTACGTATGGCGAGGTGGAGAGATTGACGCTGCGGAATCTCTGGCCGAGTTCGAGACGGATACTCAAGGTGATTACCAGCCAGATTGTGAAGGTTCCGAAGTTTCTTGTCTATTTCATTGCCGATTACCGTTCGACCAGGCATTTCATCAACTGGCGGCTGAACGGCTACCGTTCATCGCTGCTGTCGATAAACAGGGCTCAGACGAGGGCGATAGCCCGTTGCCTTGCCGGGAGCCGCGCGGATATTTTCGATTCGCTCGATGCCGATATATTCGATGCATATTATTTCGTTCCCCCGTATCTCGAGGATGTACTCAAAGTGAACGAGCGGAACTACGACGGAATTGTTATAGTGCCGATGATTCCCGTCGAGTCGGCGTTTTCGTGCGGCGTTGCATGCAGGATGATAGCCGAACAGTTCGGCGATATGCGCTACGGCAGTATCCGCCTGCTCAACAAACTCTGGAAAGAGCCTGAACTGCACCGGATTTATATCGATCACCTCTTTTCCGAACTCGATGCATCAATTATAGATACTACTCGAACCGGGCTGGTTCTGGTCATCCATGGAACACTTGTAAGGGACAGGGCCGGAAATCCTCCCAGGGTTTTTACCGGTCTCGATGAAACGAGGCTTTTTTTCGACTTGATGAAAGAGCGTATCATGAACGATCCCAGAAATTTCTTCACTGATATCCGTCAGGGCTGCATGAACCATTCGGCGGGTGGAGAGTGGACATCGGAAACCGTGCAGAAAGCTCTTGCCGCATTTCAGGAAGAGGGTATCGAAAATGTTGTGATGTTTCCCTACGGTTTTTTCGCCGATAACAGCGAAACCGAGTACGAGGCGCGTAAAGTTCTTGATCGTGCAGGTTTCAGCAGGGCGCAGTATGTTCGCTGCATCAATGAATCCCCGGAATTTGCCTGCTGGCTGGCCGACATGATAACCGACGAATTAGAAGTTCTCTACAATATCCAGCACACACTGGAGCACGAACTTGTACCGTCAATTCCTAAATCATCGAACACGTGAACGAGATACAGAAACTTGAGGCCGCACTTCGTGAAAACCCTGAGGATGCAGACCTCCGTTATGATCTGGCCCTCTGCTATCTGCAGCATGAGCGGAACAGTCAGGCACTGGAACTGCTTGACGGAATGCTCCTTGAGCGCAGGCGGGATCCGCGGGCGTTCTATGCGAGAGCCGTGGTCTATCTGTCGATGAACGACTACCGGAAGGCTGGCTGCGATTTTCTCCGCACGATCGCGCTCGACCGTGATTTTCTGGATGCCTACCGTCATCTCGGTTTTATCCAGCTTACACTCGGCAAGGATGAGGCCGCGCTGAAAACCCTTCAGACAGCTCTTGACAGGGATCCTTTCGATGCGGGGCTTTATTGTGTGCTTGGTGATGTCTATCTCGATACCGGAGAGTCCGGAAAGGCGAAAGATGCCTTTGAAAAGGCTTACGAGCTTGATCCGCAAGGTGCCGAACCGCACTGCAAGCTTGCCATGTATTATGTTTCTCAAGGAGATATGAAGGGCCTGAAAAAGGAGTATGATATCCTCAGGGATCTCGATCCTTCCATGGCCGCACAGATAGAAACCCTGTTTTTCCAGCCGTTATGAAACTGTTTCCCGACATTGAAACAAGGAAGATCTTTATGAAAAAAGGGCTTCCGGTTATACTCGCTTTCGCATGGGCTCCAATTGTCTGGATGCTTCTCTCATCGCTGCTTGCCCCAGTTCTGTCAGGGTTTACCGATTCATTTCTTCTCGCCCAGAGTGTTATCGTACCGGTTACGGTACTTGTGTTGCTTGTTTTTATTAGGATTTTCAGGTTTATCGGCAAGTTTATTTATATATAAGTCCTGTTTGTGCTTAATATAGTTATGAGTTGAGGGAATTTTTTTTAGATTCAGCTCAACCCGAACAGTTCGGAACCGTTCTTTTTCGAACTTCTGGGCTTCGGTGGCTTTTTTTCTGTTCGGTAAAGGATTTTTTTTTATATTTGGCGCACTTAACAGTAATAATTGTTATCAGTGCGGAAATCCGTCACGGCAACCCAGGGATAACCTTAACAGACAGCTCATGGACCAGACGCTGAGTGGTTTCGGAAATGTTTTTGTTTTTCTCGCTCTCGGAATAGTATTCGTGGCCGGCGGATACCTCACGGCGCGAATGCTTCGGCCCAGCAGGCCGAATCCCGAAAAAAATTCCACCTACGAGTGCGGAGAGGAGGCGATCGGCAGTGCGTGGATCAAATTCAACATCAGGTTTTACGTTGTCGCCCTTATCTTCATCATTTTCGATGTGGAGGTTGTCTTTCTTTACCCCTGGGCAACGGTTTTCAGGCAGCTTGGCCCTTTCGCACTTTTCGAGGCCCTCATTTTTGCCGGCATTCTCATCCTCGGTCTTGTCTATGCCTGGGTCAAGGGCGATCTCGACTGGGTGCGTCCGACTCCCGATATTCCTGAAATGCCCAAGCTTCCATCCGGAAAGCCCGGCAGCGGTAGGAACTGAATTTCAACTATCAGATTAACGAGTTATGGGTTTACTTGATGCCTCCTTCTCGAAGCATAATGTGGTTGTGACATCGGTTGACAACGTTCTGAACTGGGCTCGTCTGTCATCGTTGTGGCCGATGGGATTCGGTCTTGCATGCTGTGCTATCGAAATGATGGCAACCAACGCCTCCAATTACGATCTCGAACGGTTCGGTATATTTCCCCGTTCTTCTCCCCGCCAGTCCGATCTCATGATCGTGGCAGGCACAGTCACCATGAAAATGGCTGAGAGGGTGGTCAGGCTTTACGAGCAGATGCCCGAACCTCGTTATGTACTGTCCATGGGCAGTTGCTCGAACTGCGGCGGACCATACTGGGAGCACGGATATCATGTGCTGAAGGGTGTTGACAGAGTCATTCCCGTCGATGTCTATGTTCCGGGTTGTCCGCCAAGGCCCGAGTCGCTTATTGGCGGGCTCATGAAAATACAGGAGCTGATCCGCATGGAGCAGATCGGTCTTTCAAGAACGGATGCACTGAAGAAGCTTGCGGCCAAGAGTGTCGATCCGCAGCAGGCTATAGAAAGAGAACGTCGGGCAGTCCGAGCATGACAACTGAACGGTAAGAAACAGGAAATTATGTCAGATATGGAAGAGGGCAGGGTGCTGCCGCAGTCGGTACAGCAGTCAGCAGCGGCATACGAAGTGGTTCGCGAGGCGTTCGGTCCTGCGGTTTCGGATTTCGATGCAAATGAATTCATGCCGTTTTTCGAAGTGCTCGAAACGGAAAAATGGCAGGATATCGCGCTGTTCATGCGTGACCATCCCAGACTGAAGTTCAATTACATGGCCTGCCTTTCCGGAGTCGATTATCCTGCCGAAGAGAAGCTCGGTATCGTATGCAACCTTGAATCGCTTGGCGTTCTGGGGCACAGGATCGCCGTTAAGGTGAAGTGTGCCCGAAACGGCGGATCGATTCCGACAGCATCCTATGTATGGCATACGGCAAACTGGCACGAACGCGAAGCCTTCGATATGTTCGGCATGCAGTTCACCGGTCATCCCGACCCGCGCAGGATTCTCTGTCCCGAAGACTGGGAAGGGTTTCCGCTTCGCAAGGACTACGCGGTGCAGGAGAGCTACCATGGTATAAAGGTGCCGTATTAAACGGGGTAATAACAGCAATAAAGCAGCTCAAGTATGCAGGAATTAGGAATGGCTGAGCAGGGCTCGATACGAGTTTCCCGCAAGGACAATAATGTTGTGGTCATAGAAAAAGACCTCGCGACAGAGGAGATGGTGCTGAGCATGGGGCCTCAACACCCATCTACCCACGGTGTGCTCAAGCTCGAGTGCCTCACCGATGGCGAGGTGGTGACGTCCGCGGAACCCTATCTCGGTTATCTTCATCGCTGTTTCGAGAAACATTGCGAAATGGTCGATTATCCCGGCATTGTACCTTATACCGACCGTATGGACTATCTTGCCGGCATGAACAACGAGTGGGCATACTGCATTGCCGTGGAAAAACTGCTCGATATCGAAATTCCCCGCAGGGTAGAGTTCATTCGGGTGATCGTCTCGGAACTGAACCGCATCGCCTCGCATCTGGTAGCTATCGGCACCTATGCCATCGATCTCGGTGCATTCACTCCTTTTCTATTCTGTTTTCGTGATCGTGAACATATTCTGAGTCTTCTCGAGTGGGCTTCAGGCGCACGAATGCTTTACAATTATATCTGGATCGGCGGCGTGGCCTTCGACCTGCCTGCCGACTTCATCAAGCGTGTCAGTGAGTTTGTCGATTACTTCAGGCCCAAGGCCGTAGAGCTTTGCAAGCTGCTGACGGAAAATGAGATTTTCGTAAAACGGACAAAAGGCATCGGTATCATGCCTCCCGACGTCGCAATCAACTATGGCTGGTCAGGTCCTATGCTTCGCGGTTCAGGTGTGCAGTGGGATCTTCGGCGCAACGATCCCTATTCTGTCTACCCCGAACTCGATTTCAAGGTTCCTGTTCCGGACGGCAGGTTTTCCGACATCGGCGACTGTCTCTCGCGCCATATCGTTCGTGCGCTTGAGATGGAGGAGAGTCTCTCTATCATTGAGCAGTGCATCTCTAAAATGCCCGGCTCCGAAGGGTTCAATCCGAGGTCGGCTGTACCGAAAAGGGTCCGTCCCAAAGCAGGAGAGGTATACGGTCGGGCAGAGAATCCCCGAGGTGAGCTCGGATTTTATATCCAGAGCGACGGGAAATCGACCAGGCCGCTGCGCTGCAAGGCACGTTCTTCCTGTTTCGTCAATCTTTCCGCAATGAAAGATCTCTCAAGAGGTCAGCTGATTCCCGATCTTGTCGCTATAATAGGCAGCATCGATATCGTGCTCGGGGAGGTTGACCGATGACGTTTTCCGCCATACCGCTAATCAGTCCGCCGTTTCTTATGGGTAACAATCTCAATGCCTGGTCCGAGGCCCTTGCCGGGCTCACCATATCGTGGTTTCCACTCGGCCTGGTGATCATTGCCGCTATTCCCCTTGTTTTCATCGCCCTCTATGCCCTTACTTACGGCGTCTACGGAGAGCGCAAGATTTCGGCCTTCATGCAGGATCGTCTCGGTCCTATGGAGGTCGGCAAGTGGGGCATCCTTCAGACTCTCGCCGATATTCTCAAGCTTCTGCAGAAGGAGGATATCGTACCGACCGCAGCCGACAAGTTTCTTTTCGTTATCGGGCCTGGTATTCTGTTCGTCGGATCGTTTCTCGCATTCGCCGTTCTTCCTTTCGGACCGGCATTTATCGGCGCAGATCTCAACGTCGGTCTCTTCTATGCCATAGGCATCGTCGCTCTCGAAGTTGTCGGTATTCTTGCCGCTGGATGGGGGTCTAACAATAAGTGGTCGCTCTACGGCGCGGTCAGAAGCGTCGCACAGATTGTCAGCTACGAGATTCCTGCCGCCATAGCCCTGCTCTGTGGCGCCATGATGGCCGGTACGCTCAGTATGCAGCAGATCAGTGTGCTCCAGTCGGGGCCCTACGGATTCGCGCATTTCTTTCTCTTTCAGTCTCCCATCGCATGGCTTCCTTTTCTTATCTATTTCATTGCCTCTCTTGCCGAGACGAACCGTGCTCCGTTCGATATTCCTGAAGCCGAATCGGAACTTGTCGCAGGTTATTTCACCGAGTACAGCGGCATGAAGTTTGCGGTTATCTTCCTTGCCGAATATGGAAGCATGTTCATGGTTTCGGCCATTATCTCCATCGTTTTTCTCGGCGGCTGGAACTCTCCGCTGCCGAATATCGGAGCACTGGCACTTTACGACTGGACGACCGGTCCGGTGTGGGGCGCATTCTGGATTGTTTCGAAAGGCTTTTTCTTCATTTTCGTGCAGATGTGGCTGCGCTGGACGCTGCCGAGACTCAGGGTTGACCAGCTGATGTATCTCTGCTGGAAGGTGCTGACCCCGTTTGCTTTCGTCGCTTTCGTGCTGACGGCTATCTGGGAAATCTACGTACCGTAAACAATCGGTGCCCGCAAGCGGGCGCAGGCATACAGGCATAGTAATAAGGTAAGTTATGAGCGAGTATTTCAGTAATATCAAGACCGGCGCGGTAACGATAGCTACCGGCATGGGCATTACCCTCAAGCATTTTTTCAATGCCGTGAAACGCAAGGGCGATGCAGGCGTCGACGATGCCGATTATTTCAATCAGGTCGATGGTCTCTGCACCCTGCAGTATCCGCGGGAAGCCATTCCGACACCCCTGAACGGGCGGTACCGTCTGTATAATAATATCGAGGACTGCATCGGATGCGGTCAGTGTGTTCGGGCATGTCCTATCAGCTGCATTTCGATGGAGACGATCAAGGTGACCAGCGACGATCTTGCGGTTTGCGGCAAGACTTCCGATGGTCAGCAGAAAAAATTCTGGATTCCGGTATTCGATATCGATGTCGCCAAATGCATGACTTGCGGCATCTGTGTGTCGGTCTGTCCTACAGAGTGCCTCGTACATACTCCGGTCAGCGATTTTTCGGAGTTCGACCGTCAGAACATGATCTACCATTTCGGTAACCTGACCAATCTTGAAGCCGAGGCCAAGCGCCGGAAGCTTGCCGAACAGCAGGCGCAGGCAGCTAAGGAGAAGCAGGCGGCCGCCGCCAGAGCCGCAACGGGTAACGGCGGACAGTAAGAAGGATTACGAAACAAAATGCGCTTTGACACATGAATAACGCGACCTACATCACGATTTTCTATATTTTCGCAGCTGTCACGGTTTTCTCCGCAGCATTCGTTGTTTTTTCGAAAAACGTGATCTATTCGGCCTTTTCGCTGCTCTTCACCTTTTTCGGTGCGGCTGCGCTTTTTGTTTTCCTCAGCGCTGATTTCATCGCCGTCACCCAGGTGGTTGTTTATGTCGGCGGTATTCTTGTGCTTCTGCTTTTCGGCGTGATGTTCACCAACACGATCATGCAGGCCGATCTGAAGACCGACGTATTGCATGTGGTGCCGGGAATCCTGCTGCTTGCGGCAACGGTAGGAGGGATGCTTTTCACCTTCTATACCACCGGCAGCTGGAAGCCGTCGGATGTACAGCTTGAAGGCAGCGTCGTCGAACGCATAGGGTTTGAAACCATGTCACGCTACGTCCTGCCATTTGAAATGGCTTCGATCCTGCTGCTTGCCGCCCTCATAGGCGCCGCATTTCTTGCCCGGTTCGATAAAGTCCGCAATAACGAACAATAAGCATTCTGTTTCATGGAAATTCTTACTAACATAGGTCTCAACCACTATCTCACCATATCGGCGCTGCTTTTCGGTTTCGGTCTTTTCGCCGTCATGACACGCAAAAACGCCATCGTTATTCTTATGGGGGTTGAACTTATTCTCAATGCGGCCAACATCAATTTTCTCGCATTCTCGAAATTCAACGGCGGCATGGAGGGCGTGATGTTCAGCCTTTTCATTATTGTGCTTGCAGCAGCCGAGGCGGCCATCGCTCTTGCGATTGTCATCAATATTTTCAAACTCTTCAAAAGTGTCGATGTTTCCGCAATCGATACCATGAAAGAGTGAGGGAGCGCAACAGCAACAAGTTTAATTATTTCCTGAAAACCGAAAGAACATGCACAGTTTAATCCAGATATCCATAGCCGTTCTGCTTCTGCCGCTGCTGTCGTTTGTGATTCTTATTTTCTTTAACAAGCGGCTTCCGAGAAGAGGCGATTTCGTCGGTGTCGGCATACTTGGAGCGACCTTCGCCCTTTCCTTCTATATTTTCTGGAGTGTCGTCGTTCAGTCTTATGATCCGTCATTCAGAATCGCATGGGATTTCACCTGGATCGATTTCGGCAACGTGCCGGGAGTAGGGCCATTGCAGATAAAAATGGGTATCGTGATCGACAACCTCACGGCCATCATGCTCGCCATGGTAACGCTGATCAGTTTTCTCGTGCATCTTTACTCGACCGGCTATATGGCAGGGGATCCCCGCTATGGCAGGTTTTTCGCTTATCTCGGCATCTTCACCTTCTCGATGCTCGGCATCGTTCTGTCGGATAATCTTTTTTCAATTTATATCTTCTGGGAACTTGTCGGTCTTTCGTCATACCTGCTCATCGGGTTTTATTTCGAGAAGGACACAGCTGCGGATGCACAGAAAAAGGCCTTTCTTGCAAACCGCGTAGGCGATATTGGCATGTGGCTCGGTATTCTTATTCTCTACTCCCAGTTCCATACGTTCAATTATCAGGAAATTTTCCAGAATCTCGCCGACGGGAAATTCGATATGAGCGAGGCCTGGCTTACAGCTGCAGGCATTCTGCTCTTTATGGGATGCGTCGGCAAATCCGCCCAGTTTCCCCTGCATGTATGGCTGCCTGACGCCATGGAGGGCCCTACTCCGGTATCCGCCCTTATCCATGCGGCTACCATGGTTGCTGCCGGCGTATACTTTGTTGCAAGGATATTCGTTCTGCTTACGGTTGACGCGCTGCACGTGATCGCTTTTATCGGAGCCATCACCGCATTCATGGCGGCTACCATCGCCATCACGCAGAATGATATCAAGAGGGTGCTCGCCTATTCAACTGTTTCGCAGCTCGGCTACATGGTGCTTGGCCTTGGCGTAGGCGCCTACTCGGCTGCGCTCTTTCATCTTGTAACGCATGCGTTTTTCAAGGCGTGCCTTTTTCTTGGTTCCGGCGCGATTATACATGCCATGCACCATGAACAGGATATGCGCTGGATGGGCGGTCTGCGCAAGCACATGCCATGGACATTTGCCACCTTCACCCTGGCCACGCTTGCTCTTGCCGGTCTTCCACTGACCAGCGGATTCATGAGCAAGGATGCCATTCTGGCCGGGGCCATCGGTTTTGCGAATGCCGAAGGCGGAGGCATCTATTATATCATTCCGTTCCTCGGTTTCTTTTCAGCCATGCTGACCGCTTTCTATATGGGCCGTCAGATCTGGCTGGTCTTTTTCGGCGAAAGCAGGACGCACCTGAAGCCTGCAGACGACCATCACCATGGTCATGACGCTCATGGATCGCATGGTCACGACGACCATCACGAGGAGGTTCACGGGGTCCACGAGGTTGCATGGAATATGCGCGCACCGCTGGTCATTCTTGCTGCCCTCTCCATTTTTGCGGTCTATTCGCCTGATCCTCTCGATGGCGCGAAGGGCTGGTTCATGAAGATGATCCCTACTCCCGAAACCGTTGTCGGATCGGCATCCGGAAAAGCGGAACACGGAACATCTTCGGCCAACCACAATGCAGCTCATCTTCTTGCCGAAGCTGTTCCTGCAGTTGGGCATAGTGCGGAGACCGATGCCCACCATGAAGGTGTCGCCTCCGAAGTCATCCATGAAGAAGACTCTCATGCTGCAGGCCATGGTGATGGACACGGCCCTGAATTTTCAGATCCCCGTCAGGCGGCAATCGCCCATGAGGCTCACGACGCGCACAAGCTCGCGATCGTTATTTCCAGCGTGATGGTCGTGCTCGGTATCAGTCTTGCTCTCATCGTCTATGTGTTCCGGTTCGTCGATCCCGACAGAACTGCCCGGGCTATCAGACCCCTCTACCTCTTTTCGTTCAACAAGTGGTATTGGGACGAGATTTATCAGGCCACTTTCATCAAAGGCTCAATCGTTATTTCGAAAGTGCTTTCGTGGTTCGACGCAAATGTCGTCGATGGTATCGTCAACGGCGCGGGAGCGCTTACCCGCCGCGTCGGGTTCGCTACCGGAGGATTCGACAAGTATGTTGTCGACGGTGCAGTGAATTTCACAGCATTTTTCTTTAATACATCCGGTGCAGTGCTGAAGAAACTGCAGACCGGAAAGGTGCAGACCTATGTTGTGCTGCTGATGCTTGCAGTCATAGTGTATTTCATCTATTACTTTACACAACTGATCTACTAACAGAGGCATTTACTTTTAAATTGAAAACCTACCGATACGGAACATGCTGAGTCTCATTGTTTTTCTGCCTATCATTGCCGGTCTGGTGATTCTTGCCGTGCCTTCATCACAGAAGCAGATAATCAGAATAGTATCACTGCTTGCGGCTCTTGCCCAGTGTGTGCTCGCTGTTCTGATCTGGCAGGGGTATGATGCCGCACTGCCGGGAATCACCGCTGCTGCCGGAGGAGCCCCGGAAGGCTCCTTCCAGTTCATCGAGCGCCTGCCGTGGATCAGTCTCGATCTCGGCAGCTTCGGTTCGCTGAACATCGAGTATTTCCTCGGCGTGGACGGCCTGTCGATCACCATGGTGATCCTGACGGCGCTCATCTCTGCTATCGGCATACTCTCAAGCTGGCCTATCCAGAAACAGGTGAAGGGGTACTTCATTCTCTATAACCTGCTGTCAACCGCGATGATGGGGTGTTTCGTTGCGCTTGATTTCTTTCTCTTCTACGTGTTCTGGGAGCTCATGCTGCTTCCGATGTACTTTCTCATCGGTATCTGGGGTGGCCCGAATCGTGAATACGCGGCTATCAAGTTCTTCCTCTATACGCTTTTCGGCTCCGTCTTCATGCTGCTTGTCATGATCGGTCTCTATTTCAGCGTCATCGATCCGGTTACCGGCAATCATACCTTCAGCCTTGTTGCCATGGCAAGCCAGGAGAACTATATCAAGGACGCCATTCTCGGGCCAGACAGCGTTATGTGGCGGTATGTTGCCTTCATCGTGCTCTTTATCGGTTTCGCCATCAAGGTTCCGATGTTTCCGTTCCATACGTGGCTGCCTGACGCACACGTCGAAGCGCCGACCCCTATTTCGGTCATTCTTGCCGGCGTGCTTCTGAAGCTCGGCACCTATGGTATGATGCGTATCAACTTCCCGCTTTTTCCAGAGGTATTCCAGGCTTCGCTGTTCGTGATCGGCGTACTTGGCGCCATCAATATCATTTACGGTGCCTTCTGCGCCCTTGCCCAGCAGGATCTCAAAAAGATGGTCGCATATTCATCCATCAGCCACATGGGCTACGTGCTGCTCGGTCTTGCCGCTGCGAACAGCGAAGGCATGGTCGGAGCTCTTTACCAGATGTTCAACCACGGCACCATCACTGCCATGCTCTTTCTTCTTGTAGGCGTAATCTACGACCGTGCACACACCCGCCAGATCGATAAATTCGGTGGTCTTGCATCCTACATGCCGGTTTACGCGGCAGTCGTCACCATAGCATGGTTCGCTTCTCTCGGCCTGCCGGGGCTGAGCGGGTTCATTTCGGAGGCATTCGTCTTTGTCGGTGCTTTCAGTGCCGAAACCACCCGTTACATTGCGATCGTTTCTGTGCTCGGTATAGTATTCGGTGCAGCATACCTGCTCTGGTCGCTGCAGAGGATGTTTCTCGGAAAGAGAAAACCCGATGCGGCTTACGACCTTGAAGTCGGTCCGGACGGTCACGAGCACATCCATTTTCACGACTGGAAGGGTAAGCTCGATCTCGATACGCGCGAACTGGTCATGCTTGTACCGCTTGCCGTGATCGTGATATTCCTCGGCATCTATCCGATGCCGGTGATGGGGTTGATGACCTCAAGCATCAACAAGCTTGTCGAGGTGCTTTCTCCGGTCGTCATGACGGCATTGAATTAATAAGGTTAATGAGATAAAAAGAATAAACGAAGAGAATTATGTTCCAGCTTCCATCAGGTGCTGAAATAGAGAGTATCATAGCGACGTTGAAATCCAGTGTCGGTTTTTTCGTACCTGAAATCTGGCTCTCGGTGCTGTTCATGCTGCTGATCGTTGTCGATCTGGCGGTTAAAGGCCGGAAGAACAACCTTCTCGCGTCTGTTGCCGCACTGGGTCTTGCTGCGACTTTCTTTTTCATCTATCCGCAGCACTCCCTTGCGACCGGCGAGATTTTTTTCGGTATGTATGTACTTGATGAGTTTGCGCTTTTTTTCAAGTATTTCTTCGTGATCTCCGGTATTCTTGCTGTTCTCGTTTCGGTAGCCGACGAGCAGTTGAACAGGGATGTGCAGAGCATAGGTGAATACTACGCGCTTATCATTGCCATGGTGCTCGGCATGATCATGATGGCCTCGTCAACCGACCTGCTCATGATGTTTCTTTCCATGGAGCTTGTCGGACTAACGGCCTATGTGCTGACAGGATATCTGAAAAAAGACGCACGTTCTTCGGAAGCGGCACTGAAATACCTTGTCTACGGTTCGGTTTCTTCGGGACTGATGCTCTACGGTTTTTCACTTATTTATGGCATGACGGCAGAGACAAACATCATGAAGATAAGTGCCGAACTTGCCCTGCATGGCTACGATCCTCTGCTCATGATGCTCGCTTCGCTGCTCATCCTTGCAGGTTTCGGTTACAAGATCGGTGCCGTCCCTTTCCATTTCTGGAGTCCTGACGTCTATGAAGGTGCGCCGACCCCAATTACCGCCTATCTCTCTGTTGGTTCCAAGGCTGCTGGTTTCGCTATTCTGATGAGATTTTTCTTTGTTGCCATTCCGCATGGCGGGGAGCCATTCCAGGATATCGCCGGTCTTGACTGGCTTATGCTTCTTATCGTGATTGCCGTCATTTCGATGGTATACGGCAACGTGGTCGCACTCTGGCAGAAGAACGTCAAGCGTCTGCTTGCCTATTCTTCTATTGCCCATGCAGGTTATGTGCTTCTGGGAATTATCGCTATGGACGAGCTCGGTACACAGGCCACGCTGTTTTACCTGCTCGGCTATCTTCTGATGAACATCGGGGCTTTCTATGTGGTGATCCTGATTGCCAACAGAACCGGCAGTGAAAATCTTGACGACTATCGCGGTCTCGGCAGAAAAATGCCTCTGGCCGGAGCTGCTCTCACTGTCTTTCTCATCTCGCTTGTAGGTCTGCCTCCTACAATCGGATTTATCGGGAAGCTCATGATTTTTTCAGCGCTGCTTGCAAAAGGCTCGGTTTATATCTGGCTTGCGCTTATCGGCGTGCTTACCAGCGTGATAGCTCTTTACTACTATATGCTCATTCCATTGAACATGTACCTCAGGGATTCGAAACAGCCCGACGAAGATCGCGACCGCACTCCAATCGTGCATCAGGTTGCGCTGGCGGTACTGATGATTCTTACGATCTATTTCGGTCTTTTCTTCGCGCCGCTGACCGATTTTGCAAAGGCGTCGTCCGCGATGTTCGGTTTATCCATTTACTGAGATGGTTTTCTGAAGGCGTGACAAAATAATTCGACTTAAACCCTGCATTTTAATGATAAATGCAGGGTTTTTTCCGTTTTGTCCGAAAATAGCATGGAGCGTGCTTTGGTAAAATCGCTCAACGATTGTTAAATTGTGTTATAATCACATCGATTACATAACAGCAAAGACAAACCGGATACGGCATAGTGTGGTGCGGTATATCCGGTTCAATCTATCCGGAGGCAGTAATGCACAACCACAAGACCTTCGCTGAAATCTTCTCGGCCAGCGGGATCAGCCGGCGTGATTTTCTTAAATTCTGCTCCCTGACCTCAGTTTATCTCGGTCTTTCTCCCTCGTTGGTTCCAAAAATTGTACAGGCCATGGAAACAAAGCCAAGGACTCCTGTTATATGGCTGCATGGTCTTGAGTGCACCTGCTGTTCGGAATCATTTATCCGTTCTTCCCATCCAACTATCGAGGATATCATTTTCAATATGATCTCTCTCGATTACAACGATGTGCTCAGTGCCGCCGCCGGTCATCAGCTCGAAGCTGTGCGCAGGCAGGTTATGAAAGAGTACAAGGGGAAATATATACTTGCTGTAGAGGGCAACGCCTCCACCAAAGACGACGGTGTCTATTGTCTTGTCGGAGGCGATTCGTTCCTGAACACGCTCAGGGAAACCGCTGCAGACGCTGCAGCCATCATCGCATGGGGTGCGTGTGCTTCTTTCGGCTGCGTGCAGAATGCCGATCCCAATCCGACCGGTGCGGCGCCGGTTTCGGAGATCATCAGGGACAAGCCTGTCGTCAACGTTCCGGGATGTCCTCCGATTGCCGAAGTCATGACGGGCGTCATTGCCCATTTCCATACATTCGGCAAGCTGCCGGAACTTGACCGCATGGGCAGACCGAAAGCTTTTTACGGGACGAGAATCCACGACAAGTGCTATCGCCGCGCGTTCTACGATGCCGGCATGTTCGTCAGGAGCTTTGACGACGATGCGACACGTAAAGGGTGGTGTCTCTATAAAATGGGGTGCAAGGGCCCGACGACCTACAATTCCTGTTCGAGTATTGAGTGGAATGGTGGAACGAGCTTTCCTATCGGTTCGGGACATCCCTGCATCGGCTGCTCCGAACCGAACTTCTGGGATCGGGGACCGTTTTATGAGCGCCTTGCCGACGTGTCGTTCCTCGGTACGGACAGCAACGCCGACAGGATCGGTATTATCGCAGTCGGCGCCGCTGCAGCCGGTGCAGCTGCCCACGCAGCAGTAACTGCGGTGAAAAAGGCGAAGGCCGGAAAGGATTCAGAAGAAAACGCATAACACTCAGGAGCTGAACAATGGCTAAAAAAATCGTCGTCGATCCAATTCCCCGTATTGAAGGGCATTTGCGAATAGAAGCGAAAGTCAACGATAATAACGTTATCGAGGAGGCATACAGCAGCGGCACCATGTGGCGCGGCATCGAAGTCATTCTGAAAGGACGCGATCCCCGGGATGCATGGGCTTTTGCCGAGCGTATCTGCGGAGTATGCACTACCGTCCATGCGCTTGCTTCGGTCCGATGCGTTGAGGATGCACTCGGCATCCAGATTCCTCCCAACGCGCGCATCATTCGCAACCTCATGAACGCAACCCAGCAGACGCAGGACCATCTGGTGCATTTCTACCATCTCCATGCGCTTGACTGGGTCGATGTCGTCAGCGCGCTCAAGGCAGATCCCAAAATGACATCCGACATAGCGCAGAGTATTTCTTCATGGCCCAAATCATCGGTCGGGTACTTCAAGGATCTGCAGCAGCGGCTCGTCGGCTTCGTCGAAAGCGGGCAACTCGGCATTTTTTCGAATGGTTACTGGGGTCATCCAGCCTACAAACTGCCTCCGGAGGTGAATCTGATCGGCGTGGCGCACTATCTCGAAGCGCTAGATTTCCAGAAAGAGATCGTCAAGATCCATACTGTTTTCGGCGGCAAGAATCCGCATCCCAACTATGTGGTCGGCGGTATGGCATGCGCTATCGATCCCGAAAGCGATACTGCAATAAATATCGAGCGGCTTGCCATGGTCAGGAAAATCATCGATGATACCCGGCAGTTCATCGATCAGGTCTATATTCCCGATCTGATCGCCATTGCCGGATTCTACAAGGAGTGGCTCTATGGAGGAGGACTCGGCAACTATCTCAGCTACGGAGATTTTCCCGAAACCACGCTCGACGACTTCAAGACACTGCTCTGGCCGAGAGGCGCGATTCTTAACAAGGACCTCAACACCGTGCTTGATGTCGATCCGCGGGATGCATCGCAAGTAACCGAGGAAGTGAGCCACAGCTGGTATACCTACTCGAAAGGCGATGACAAGGGGCTTCATCCCTGGCAGGGCGAGACGACGCCTGCCTATACCGGGCCGAAGCCCCCGTTCGAGCATCTCGATACCGACAGGAAATACAGCTGGCTGAAAACGCCGAGATGGAAAAATAACCCGATGGAAGTAGGTCCTCTTGCAAGAGTGCTCGTTGCCTATGCCAAGGGCGACCCCATGATCAAGGATACCGTCGGAATGGTGCTCTCGAAGCTTCAGGTCGGCCCGGAAGCTCTGTTTTCCACGCTCGGCAGGACTGCGGCAAGGGGGATCGAGTGCAAGCAGACCGCCGGGTTCATGCGCCATTACTACGAGCAGCTGGTCGATAATATCAAAAAGGGCGACTACCGGACCTTCAACAGTGAACGCTGGAATCCTTCTACCTGGCCCAAAGAGTGCAAGGGATTCGGATACAGCGAGGCTCCGCGAGGTTCGCTAGGTCACTGGATACAGATCGAAAACGAGAAGATAAGGGAGTACCAGATCGTCGTGCCTTCAACATGGAATGCATCCCCGAGGGATGCCAACGGGAATGTCGGAGCTTACGAATCGGCATTGAAAGGCACGCCGATGGCAAATCCGGAGCAACCGCTTGAAATCCTCCGTACTGTGCACTCCTTTGATCCCTGTCTTGCCTGCGCGTCGCATGTTTTCGATATGAACGGCCGGGAGGTCACGAGCGTGAGAATCGTTTAACCGGAGGCAACTATGGGCAGAATCATAGAAGAAATCTACGTCTGGCGACTACCGGTACGCATCTATCACTGGGTCAACGCCCTCTGTACCGTCATTCTTCTGGCAACCGGCATGTATATTGCCGCGCCGGTCATCAATCCTCCGCTCGGCGAGGCGGTCTGGTACAACGGCATGTCCTGGTGGCGCTATCTGCATTTCGCTGCGGCGTTCATTTTTATCGCCAATTTCCTTTTCAGGATGTACTGGGCGCTTTTCGGTGACGACAAGTATGCCCGTTTCGGCGGTTTCAGGCCCTGGTCGCCCGCATGGTGGGGCAAACCGTTCAGGGAGCAGGTGGAATCCTATCTCTTTATTCGCCATGAAGAGCCGAACTATGTGGGTCATAACCCTGTTGCGGCCCTGGCCCATTTCATCTTCATTTTCTGCGGCTCCACTTTCATGATCGTAAGCGGTATGGCAATGTACGGCGAGAACAATCCAGGCGGTTTTTCCGATGTCTTTTTCGGATGGATGATACCGCTTTTCGGCGGAAGCTACACATTGCATTTTGCGCACCATCTGATGGCCTGGATTTTTCCGGTCTATCTCATCATGCACCTGTATGCCGTATTTCGTCATGACGTTGTTGACCGAACCAGCGTGACATCGTCGATCGTGACCGGATACAAGCACAAGGTTGAGGAGGAGCCGGGTTGAGTTCCATGCGTATCAACGTTATCGGCCTCGGCAACATTCTCTTCGGCGACGAAGGGTTCGGCGTCGAGGCTGTAAGGGAATTTGAACGGCAAGGGGAGTATCCGGAAAGTGTGCAGTTCGTCGACGGAGGAACGCAGGGAATCTATCTGCTTGATTATATCGAGTCGTGTGATGCCGTCATGGTTTTCGATGCCTTGATACCGGAGGAGTTCGAAAGCGAAGTCTACATCTATCAAAAACAGGAACTTCCGGGATTCATTCACCGCAAAATGTCATCACACCAGATGGGCCTGAGCGAGCTGATAGGGCTTGCCAACCTTCGCGGCAGGATGCCCGAAAAATTCGTGCTTATCGGCATACCGCCAAAATGCCTCGACCTCGGTGCGGCTCTTACACCCGAAGCCAGGTCACTTCTTGATAAATCGGTAGAAAAGGGGAGGGAGATACTCGACGGATGGCTTCAGGGAGAAGCATGAAAAAAAGGCCGGAATGTCCTGGGATTCCGGCCTTTTTTATTCGGCGTGCGGCAAGTCCGCATTATCCGCTGATATGCCAGTCTTCTGAATGCTCAGGGTTTTATCAGCCGCAGAAATTCACTCCGTGTGGAGGGAGAGGAAAGGAATTCGCCCGACATTGCCGACGTGGTGGTGACGGAGTTCAGCTTTTCGACACCCCGCATCACCATGCACATATGCCGAGCCTCTATTACTACGGCTACCCCTCTCGGATTGAGTACGTTCTGTATGGCATCCCGGATCTGCTGTGTCAGCCGTTCCTGTACCTGCAGGCGGCGGGCATAGACCTCGACCACGCGGGCGACTTTCGAGAGCCCCACGATTTTACCGTCCGGTATATAGGCCACATGAGCCTTACCGAAGAAGGGGAGCAGATGGTGCTCGCACATCGAAAAGATATCGATATCCCTTACCAGCACCATCTCGTCGTACGATTCCGTAAAAACCGCTTTTTTCAGCACCTCTTCAGGGTCCTGCCGGTAGCCCCTTGTGAGAAAGCGCATGGATCGGGCAACGCGTTCCGGTGTTTTTATAAGTCCTTCCCGTTCGGGATCTTCGCCGACCCCTTCAAGCATCGTGCAGACGGCACCGGCTATGTCTGAAAGCGCCGACGTATCTGTGTCCTGCAACTCCTCAAGGCAGTCGTCATCGACGCACTGCGTTCCGCGACCGGAAGGCGGTACCTGTTCATTCTCCAAGATATCGGACAGCATTTTTTCCTGTTTCATATAGTTTTACTTCGTATAGGGAAATATCCCTGTTGCTGAATTGATGGAGTCGTTTTTCAAGTATATCCCATATCAGCACGGCAAGTATCTCCGTTGTCGGTATGCAGCCCTGAAGCTCCGCAACGTCATGGTTCAGATGGCGGTGGTCGAAGCGTGAGACGATCTCATCTTCGAGAATGGCTTTCAGATCTTTCAGATCGAAAAGAAACCCCGTTCTGCGATCAATCGTCCCGAAAAGTGTAATTTCCAGTTCATAGTTATGACCATGACCGTAGCGGTTGCTGCACTTGCCATAGATCGATCGGTTTTCATCCTCGCCGAGTTCCGGATTGAACAGCCGATGAGCGGCGTTGAACTCCATTTTTCTCGATACATAGATCTTTCTCGGTTTCTCCAGAAGAGGATTCATAAGCATTCATTATCTGTTGCAGAACCGTTCCCTGAGAACGACATCAGCGGCGATTACTTCTGGCCTTGCTGTTATCGACAAACTAACCGAGGGCACAATTTATAAGTTTCAGCGCATTTAATCTCCTCCTGCGAGATGCTGCATCCTGGAAACTGAAAAGCGATTTCTCCGGTTTACGACAAAGAATTCACATTCAAGAGAACCGTAATCACACCATGCAGGTCAACGTAAGCTACAAAGAGTCGATGCCGCTTCGCGGCACAAATGGCGCAGGGCACACAACCCTGTTCGATACCTCACTGCAATACCATGGTACCGGTTCGGCTCCGTCACCAATGGAAGTAATGCTCGAATCGCTCGCTGCCTGTTCCATGATGGACATCATAGGTATTCTCAATAAAAAGCGGCGCGAAGTCTCTGAACTTACAGCTCATATCGATGCGGAGCGCGCCGAGGAGCACCCTAAAGTTTTTACGGCTGTACGGATTATATACCGGCTGCAAAGTTCTGACTGCACCATTACCGATTTCGAACGTTCGATCGAACTTTCGATGGAGAAGTACTGCAGCGTATCGGCAATGCTGCGAGCATCGGGGTGCAGATTGGAGTGGAGCGCCGAGCTGGTTCAGACAAAAGGTACAGAAAGGACGCTATCCTGAATAACAACATAACAAGTATGTCCAAATCGCTCAACGACCTCATACAATCAAGTGCGATGCCAGTTTTCGTGGATTTCTGGGCTGACTGGTGCGGGCCCTGCAGAATGGTTGCGCCAGCCGTGAAGCAGCTTGCCCGGGAGTTCGCAGGACGGCTGACCGTGGTAAAAGTCAATGTCGACCAGCATCCTGCTGCCGCAGCACAATTCCAGGTGCAGGGCATACCAGCCCTCATGCTCTTCGACAAAGGCAGACTCGCATGGAGAACCTCCGGAGCATTGCCGTACCACCAGCTCAAGGCTGAGGTGCTGAAGGTATTGGAGGGATGAAAGAATGATACTTGCTTTCGATGTTTACGGAACCCTGATCGATCCGCAGGGAATAACCACTGTGCTGCATGATCATCTTGATGGTGCGGCTGCAGCGGATTTTGCAAAGGCTTGGAGGGACAAACAACTTGAGTATTCTTTCAGACGGGGCCTGATGGGGAAGTATGAGACGTTTGCCGTGTGCACCAGTCAGGCATTTGCCTATACATGTGCTCTTTTCAACCTGCAACTCGAAGCAGAGGAATCTGAACTGATTATGAACGCCTATGCTTTTCTGCCTGCCTATGCCGATGCTCGGAACGGGCTTGAAAAGGTTCGTGATGCAGGGTTCAGGATGTATGCATTTTCAAACGGGAGTCCCGAGGCTGTTGACAGGGTGCTTTCCCATGCAGGCATTGTAGAGTATTTTATCGATATTGTGAGTGTCGATGAGGTTCGTTCATTCAAACCCGATCCCGCTGTGTACGGTCATTTTCTCAGAAGAGCTTCCGCATCCGGCAACAGTGCATGGTTGGTATCGAGCAATGCTTTTGATATTCTCGGAGCTCTCTCGGCCGGAATTAGAGCTGTTTGGGTGAAGAGGAAACCGGATATGCTTTTTGATCCATGGGGTATGGAACCTACGCTGACGGTTCATGACCTTGACGGCCTTGCGCAGAAATTGAATGATTCGATATGACATACCGGCTCCTGATTTTTGATTTCGATGGAACACTGGCCGATAGCGAGGCAAGTATTATCGAGTCCCTGGAGCTCGTTGCCAGGGACCTGGATCTTCCGGGGGTAGATCGTGCAGGTGCCCGGCAGAGCATCGGGTTGCCTTTGGAGCGTACGATCATGGCCGGGCTGAGTTGTGTTCCTGAACTTGTTCCTGAAGCGGTTGAACTTTACAGAAAACATTACAAGGAAGCAGCTTTCAGTAAGACGTGTCTGTATCCGGGAGTTAAAGAGACTCTCGATTGGTTGCGGAAAGATTACCTGCTGGCCGTGGCATCGAGCAAGAGCCGACAGGGGCTTCTCGACATGATGCAGCATCTCGTAATCAACGGGTATTTTAGCTTTATAGCCGGGGCTCAGGATGTGGTTCAGGGAAAACCGGCTCCGGATATGGTGCTGCTTGCACTGGAAACCCTGAATATTCCGGCAGAAAAGAGCCTTGTGGTTGGTGACACCGTTTATGATATCGAGATGGGAAAGCGCGCCCTTGCAGATACCTGTGCGGTAACTTATGGGAACAATTCAGCGACTGAGCTCCGTCGTCTCGATCCCACCTATATCATCGATGTCTTCGAAGATGTCGCGAGTTGTCTGATTTGAGGGCATATAGAAAAAGTGTATCGTGAGCGCCCTGAGTGCAAGGTGGACGGAGCGGAGAAACATTGAAGGCCGGTCGTCTTTATCAGGCAATCCCTGATGAAGACGAGGTTGCATTTATGCTTCAATGTGTTCTGCTTTATTGAGCTGTATCCGGTAGAAGGTGCTGACGTTCTGTTTTATCCATTTCCGTTCGAATCGGGTGTCGAACTGCGGCGGTATCGGTCCGTTTTCAAGCTCGAAACCGGTATCGGAGGTCTGTTTCAGTATCCACCTGTAATATTCTTCGCTGTCGGTAACGATGAGCGCCTCGCCGCCGGAGACCAGGCGATTGTTGAGCAGGCGAAGGTAGGCTTTTGTAAAGAGCCGATATTTGTTATGCTTCCGTTTCGGCCAGGGATCGGGAAAAAGCGAATAGGCCCTTGTAATTGAACAGGAAGGGATCAGGTCATTGAAGGCATCTTCGGCGCAAGTTTCGATCAGCCGAATATTATCGAGGTTACGGCTTTCTGCCCTTTTTGACACCTCAGTTATCATTCCCGGTTTTTTTTCGATCCCTATAAAGAGTCTGTCGGGGTGTTCCGATGCCCTCCTGAGAAGATACTCTCCGCTGCCGAAGCCGATTTCAACTTCTATCGTTCCGGCATTTTTCAGATTGTTTCCGGCCCATGCTTTCACATCTGAGATAATGACAGGGTTTTTACAAAAAATCTCTCTGGTATCCATGAGGCTTACCGGATTGCGGTATGAGTCATATAATGTGTTGAAAAAACATGTGGCGGAATGCCGGGAAGGCGGCTGAAGGGGTAATGACCTGAAGTAAGGGGAAGAGTCGCCTGCCTGTTCAGGTTATGAGAGTATTGACAGCCGCTTTTTTCCCTGACGATTCAGTTTGCCGGAGGGGCGTTTCTTGTGAGAATGCCGTCTGCTACCATTTTGTCAATCATTTTCGTAAGCTGGTCGTGAGTACGGATAAGTGCAGGCAGAGAAAGGGCAATACGGCCTGAGAGCTGAATGTTGGGATCCTTGTCTTTTTCAATTGATGAGACGTTGACAAGGTCGATGCGTATGACGCCGTCGATAAGGGTCATGTTTGCGATGCCATCTGCATAAATGGTCTGCATGTTATTATCTCCGAGGGATAGGATTTCATGTTTCAGTCGGTACACCTTATAAGTGCCCTCAATATACACAAAGTCGAGGCAGGGGCATGAGCGGGCTTGAAAAAAACGCGACAAGTGCACAGGTACGGAGGCAGGGATGAGGATAATTGAGGAATGGCTGATCAGCTGGATGTCCTGATTGCTGATGAGCGGGAGAGGTGGCAAGCGAGAGCCTTGTTGCCGGCTGTTTTATGGCTATATTTGCAGGGGCAGCCCTTCTGAAACCGCCTACGGGTAAACATGCGGTCAAGCGGGCTGTAACACCCCGTTAATCAGGAGCGACTCGTTTTTGTTGCATGATTTATACTGCATCAGTGGACAATCTAAACAGTTATTTATTCATGAAAACGCATGATTTGCTGAAGAAAACAGGATCGGGAGAACTGCTTTCTCGCGACGAGCTTGTTTATCTGCTCGATCTTCCTCCTGATTCTTCAGAGGCTTATATGGTTATGGCCGAGGCCAACCGCATATCAAAGGAGGTATCGGAGGGAAAAGCCGAAGTTCATGCTCAGTTTGCTCTTAATCTTGCGCCATGCAGTTGCGATTGTCTGTTCTGTTCGTTTGCAGAAGTTAACGGAGTTTTTACTGCTTCATCAGTCCTGAGTGCCGAAGATGCTGTCGCTTATGCGCGCCGCTTTGAAACAGACGGTGCGAACGCTCTGTTTCTGATGTCTACGGCTCACTATCCGTTTGAGCATTTTCTTGAAACAGCAGGGGAGGTGCGCAAGAATCTGAAGCCGGAAACGACTTTGATAGCCAATGTCGGCGACCAGTCGCTCAAGAGCGCTCTCAGGCTGAAAGAAGCCGGCTTCACCGGAGTGTATCATGCCCTTCGGCTCCGCGAAGGAATCGATACTTCGCTCGATGCCGGCAAGAGAAAGAAGAGTATTCATAATTTTCTTGAGGCCGGTCTTGAAGTTGGAACATGTGTGGAGCCTGTCGGGCCTGAACATACCAATGAAGAGATTGCCGATATGATCGCATTCACCGCATCGTTCAATCCAGCCTACAGCGGGGCAGCACGCAGGATTCCCATTCCGGGCACCAGGCTGGCTGCGTTCGGAATCATCAGCGAGCTGCGGATGGCCCAGATCGTAGCCGTCACCAGGCTGGGTATGCCGAGGAGCGTTTCAGGCAATTGCACCCATGAACCCTGTACGTTAGGTGCTATTGCCGGTGCCAATCTTTTCTGGGCGGAAGTCGGAGCAAACCCTCGCGATGTTCAGAATAGGACTGAGGAGGGAAGAGGTGAAAGCGTGACCACCTGTCATTCGATTTTTCAGGAGAGTAACTGGGATGTGCTGCAAGGGCCGTCACGGTTTTATAATCGTTCCGTGTATCATGCAGCGGATGCCGGCCGATAATGTGGCGGTTATCGATTTCGAGACGACGGGCCTGTCGCCGCAATATGGCCACCGGGCTATCGAGATCGGTGCGGTGCTTCTGGAGCAGGGAGAGATTGTCGGTCGCTTTCAGAAGCTGATGAACCCCGGTTTCAAAATCAGTCCCTTCATAGAGAGCTATACCGGAATCACAAATGATATGCTCAAAGGCCAGCCCTGCTGCGAAGAGGTGATGACCGAATTTTCGGAATTTATAGCCGGAAGAAATATTGTCGCTCACAATGCGTCGTTCGATCGCCGTTTTCTGGATTACGAGCTCAGAAGGGCGAAACTGGAATATGAAGGAAACTGCTGCTGCTCGCTGCTTGTTTCAAGAAGAATATTTCAGGATGCCCCCAACCATAAGCTGCAGACCCTTGTGTCGTATGCTGCCATTCCGGAGATCGGAAGGTTTCATCGTGCTCTGGCAGACGCAGAGATGACTGCCCGTTTATGGATGTCGATGCTTGAGCGGATTCGGAGTCAATACGGAATCAAGACGATTATCTTCGACCAGCTGTGCGAGCTTGCCGGAATAGGCAAGCTGTATGCTCACCGGTATCTTACCGCCATGGCAGCGGTGTCCGGAAGTGATGAGGGAAGAGATGTTCGGTTCTGACTGGCTGCTCGATGGCGCAATCATGATGATTGAGCGTATACTCCGGGTGGATAACCTTGCGACCGAGGAACTGGCTGCGATGCTTGCCGGAGCGGAACTGCCGCTGCTTTTCGATGTTCGTACCGTCGGGGAGTACGCGAAAAGCAGGATAGCGACGGCTGTGCGTCTTGATCCGGATACCGGTACGGATGATTTCGCGAAACTGTACGGATCCCTTATCGAGGGGCGCGACACGGTCTTTTACTGTTCAGTAGGACAGCGCAGCTCGGAACTGATCGAACGGGTTGAGAACGTGTGCAGGCATGCGGGGGCCAGGAGCTGTCGCAATCTGCGAGGGGGTATTTTTCGCTGGTATAACGAGGGCAGGCCGGTCGTCGATGCCTCAGGCCCTACGGACGATATAGACGGGTATGACCCGGTCTGGTCGGTCATGGTCGCCCGGCGCAGATAGCGAGCTATGGGCGGAACGGCCGCTGAAGGAGGGAGAACAGCCGCTGTTTGCCTGTATCGCTTTCATTGTCGAGGCCGATATGGAGGCCATCGAGACTCTCTTTCATAAGGAAGCTGCCGAAAAGACGGTCCCACAGGGAGAGCAAGCTGCCGTAGTTCGAGTCGTGTTCGCTTCTCAGCCTCGAGTGATGCAGTCGGTGCATCATGGGGGTGGGGACGATGATCCGGACCAGCCGGTCCATGGCGGGCGGAATGGAGATGTTGCTGTGTTGGAATTCGATGACCGGAGTCATGAGGAGCGAGTAGAGGAGCAGGTGTTCGATACCGGCACCCAGCAGCATGAAAATGGGGAGTCGCAGCAGTTCCGAGAAGAGAATTTCCATGTAATGGAACCGCCAGCTCGTGGTGACGTCCAGCGCGGCGTCGCTGTGGTGCACGGAGTGGAATCTCCACAGAAATGTCGTTTCATGGTTGATTCGATGCCATGCGTACATCCACATGTCGATGACGAGGATGATCATGAGGGCTTCGGCTGCGGGGTGAAGGGCAAGAAAACCGATACCCCGCCACAAGTTTTTCGACCAGTCGAGCATGAATGCCATGAGTATGCCTGAAGGGAGCAGGATCAGCAGGTTGATCCCGGCAATCGAAAGATTGAGTCTGGCATGTCGGGCGCGGCTGTTCCGGGCGGAGAAAAAAGGGATGACTCCTTCGAGAATCCACAGCAGTACCCCCGCTCCAATAGTTGCGCCGTATGAAAAGATGCGGAGGTCGGGTATGAAAAAAAAACTGTCCGCCATACTGTCAGATCAGAACCGGTTGAGTTGAACAGGGAAGCATCTGAAGTTGCATGAAATGCAGCAACATTTCCAACAGGGAGTTTTCCCTGAAGAAAAGACCGATTGCCGTGTTGCCCGGGTTTTTCATCACTTTTATCGCTGATAAGCCGAACAGAAATGTCAGCTGAGCATAAAGCCGGTCAAAGGTGTCCGGCTTTTTTGCTTTTAATCCGGCCGGGCCATCCGTATGCGGGGACTATTGGTACTATCAGGAATCCCTGCGGTTCATTACCGTGAGAAAATAGACGAGCTGCATGATTGCCTGTGCTGCGGCAGCGACGTAGGTCAGCGCAGCGGCATTAAGCACAGCGTTGACACCCTCCATTTCAGCGCGGGAGACGATGCCCTGCGAAACAAGCAGCTCTTTAGCCCTGCGGCTGGCATCGAATTCTACCGGCAGCGTGACGAGAGCGAAGAGCGCCGTTGCTGCGAAGAGGGTTATGCCTGCCCAGGCAAGCGTGGTGCCGAGCGTTCCGGCCATGAATATGCCGACCATGAAGATGATCGGGCCGAGGTTGCTGCCGATGGAAACAGCCGGGACCATGATGGAACGGAGCTGCAGCGGCAGGTAACCTGTTTTGTCCTGCAGGGCGTGACCTGCTTCGTGTGCGGCTACGCCTACTGATGCGATGCTCGGCAGATTGTAAACCTGTTCGCTGAGTCGAAGCGCTTTATGGCGGGGATCGTAGTGGTCCGAAAGCATGCCGTGGGTAGCTTCTACCGTTACGCCGGCAAGACCGCCCCTGTCAAGAAGCTTACGGGCAGCCTGCGCACCGCTGATGCCTGTCCGGGTTCTTACCTGAGCGTATCTGCTGAATGCTGATTTTACCCTGAATTGCGCCCAGAGGCCAAGCAGCATGGGCGGAAGAGCAAAGACAAAATATAGAGGATCGAAGTACATAAGTATTTGTATTATGAGTTATTCTGCAATATGTGTTCATCGTTATCGAGAGAAAAAACAAATACACACAGGCATTAGTTTCGTTAAGCACATGATGGTAATGTGTATCGGGCTGATTCCGTCACGGGTATGTGCGTTCAACCGTTTTTTCTGATGGATAACGAATGCTGGGGGAACGTTGAAGCCTGTTTAGTTTATTATATTAATAGCAGATACACTTATCAGGGAATATTTCCGACATTGATTATGAATGTTTCAGGCAGGCTTTTAACAAGATTGTGCCGATTGTTCTCTTCCGCTTTGTTTTTACAGATTTTGTTTTTTGCTGCCATGGAGGCAGATGCTTCGGAAAAGAGGGTATCGAGCATTGAGTTGAAGGGGTCGGTGAATCCGGCAAGTTCGCAGTATTTCTCACGTGCCCTTGGCAAGGCCCAGTCTGACGGTTCCCATGCTTTTCTTGTGGAACTCGATACTCCGGGAGGGCTGGTGAGTTCGCTGCGCGAGATGATACAGGATCTCATGGCTTCGAAGATTCCGGTTATCGTGTATGTTTCTCCTTCGGGCTCGCAGGCGGCCTCGGCAGGAGCTCTTCTGATGCTTTCGGCTCATGTTGCAGCCATGTCTCCGGGGACGGAAATAGGGGCAGCACATCCGGTCGGTATGGGCGGAGGCGATAAAGAGAGCGACGTGATGAGCAAAAAGGCTGCCAGCGACCTGGCGGCTTTTGCCAGAAGTCTTGCCGAAGAGCGAGGAAGGAATTCCCGCTGGGCTGAAGAGGCGGTCCGGGAAAGCAGGGCATCAAGTGCTCAGGAGGCTCTCGCTGCGGGCGTTATCGACGTGGTTGCGGCCGACAGGCAGGCTCTTTTAAGAGCAATTGATGGAAAGCGCGTGAAAACCGCGGGCGGGGAAGTGACGATAGAGACAGCCCGGGCAGTTGTCGAAAGGATCGAACCTTCGTTTCAGGAAAAAGCGCTTATGATGCTTGCCGACCCAAATCTTGCCTACATTTTTTTTCTGGCCGGTCTTGCCGGGATTTACTTCGAATTCTCCAATCCCGGTGCCGTTTTTCCGGGTGTAGCCGGAGCTGTTTCATTGTTGCTCGGTCTTTATGCCATGCAGATGCTTCCGGTAAACATAACAGGAATCATTCTGCTTGTGCTGGCTGCGATCTTTATCGGTCTTGAGCTGTTCGTGACCAGCGGGGGTCTGTTTGCCATAGCCGGTCTCATTGCGCTTTTTGCCGGTTCGCTCATGCTTTTCAGCATGCCGGGTACGGGTATAGAGCTTTCTTTTCTTGTTTTTCTGCCGGTTTTTCTTGTATTTACTTTTGCTGTTGCCGGTATTTTATGGGTTGTCGCCAGATCTCGATCTTGTCGTCAGGTTTCCGGAGCGGAAGGGATGATCGGAGAGTCGGGAACGGTTTTCCGGGATATATCTCCTTCTGTTGCCGGAAAGGTCTTTCTTCACGGAGAGCTGTGGGATGCCGTTTCGGAAAGCCATATTCCTTCGGGTACGCATGTTTTCGTTAAAGAGGTAAAGGGTCTTCAGGTTCATGTAACTACTAAACAGGGTTGAACTACAATGCTGACATTCAATTTTCTGACGATTTTCATGCTGCTGCTGGCATTTGTGGTGTCATCGGTAAAGATTATCCGCGAGTATGAGCGGGCAGTGGTGTTTCGTCTTGGAAGGCTTCTCGGCGGAAAGGGGCCGGGTATAATTATACTTATACCGGGAATTGACAAGATGGTGCGCGTCGATCTGCGTACCGTGACCCTCGATGTACCCCCTCAGGATATCATTACAAGGGATAACGTTTCGGTCAAGGTGAGCGCGGTCGTGTATTTCAGGGTTCTCGATCCCGTCAAGGCTATCGTGGACGTCGAGGATTTTCATTTTGCGACTTCGCAGCTTGCACAGACGACGCTGCGCAGCGTATGTGGTCAGGGCGAAATGGACAACCTGCTTTCGGAGCGCGACGAAATCAATGAGCGGATCCAGACAATTCTCGACAAGGATACCTCTCCATGGGGTGTCAAGGTGGGCAAGGTCGAAGTGAAAGAGATCGATCTTCCCGAAGAGATGCGTCGAGCAATGGCCAAGCAGGCAGAGGCCGAGCGCGAGCGCCGTTCCAAGATCATCAATGCCGAAGGCGAGTTTCAGGCTTCGCAGCGCCTTGCCGAGGCGGCTGCGATTATTTCCGCGACGCCGGGAGCGCTCCAGCTGCGTTATCTTCAGACGCTGCAGGATATTGCGGGAGATAAAAATTCGACAACCATTTTCCCTCTTCCTATCGATCTGATCAGACCTTTTTTAGAGAACAGAGGCTCAATGCCATACAAGGAATCCTAAAACCGTAACAAGTCATGTTCAAGATCAGAACAATTCTCTGCCCGGTGGATTTTTCGGATGCATCGAAGAAAGCCGTGCGTTATGCGCATGAATTTGCCGTAAGCATGGGCGCTTCGATGTTCCTCCTCAATGTGGTCGAACCGCGACCGATGGCGGTGGACCTCTCGCTCAACTATATTCCTCTCGAAGAGGATCTTGAAAAGGCCTCCACCGAGGATCTCGATGCGCTGAAGCAGGGACTGCTTGACGAAGGGCTCAAGGTCGAGAGTACGGTGGAGATCGGAAATCCATCCGACGTTATTCTTGAAAAAGCCGCTGACCTCGATGTGAATCTCATCATCATGGGCTCGCACGGCAAGAAAGGACTGAGCCGCCTTATCATGGGCAGCGTTGCCGAAACCGTGGTGAGGAAAGCCAATTGCCCGGTGCTGATCGTTAAAAATGACGAGAAGGAGTTTATCGGGGAGCAGGAGTGAAACTTAGTGCGGGGAGCTCATTTCGCCTAAGGTGCTATGAGCCTCCAGGCGCAGACAGATAACCCCGGGTGACTCCCTTCCGGCGTCAGGTTCTGTTCTGAAACGCTTCGAGCAGGGCTTTTGCGCCGCTGAAAGGGCTGAGGCTGTCTGAGAGTACCTTCTGTTCTATGTCGGGCAGCATTGCATGAACGGCCCGGTTGCTGAAGAAGCGTGTTCTGAGCATGGATTCAAGCGAGCTATAGAGCAGTTTCTTCAACTGTTCCTTCCTGCGTGCCTGCAGGATGTTCTGACGGCGCATGGAGGCTACGGTATCGCGGATCTCCTTCCATACGTCGCCAATGCCTTTTCCGGTAACGGACGATGTGAGAAACACTCTGCGTTCATGGAAACGGTGCTTGGGGGGAAGCATACGCAGAGCGGCCTCGGAATCGGCTTTAGATACCAGCGCAAGAGGTTCCTGCGTGCCGTCGCTTTTGGTGACGGCTATTGCGTCGGCGATTTCCATGATGCCGCGTTTTATTCCCTGCAGTTCGTCGCCCGATCCCGGGAGCATGAGCAGGAGAATGAAATCCACCATCGAATCAACCGTGATTTCCGACTGACCGACCCCTACGGTTTCCACGATTACCACATCAAACCCTGCAGCTTCGCACAGAACTATGGCCTCATGGGTTTTCGGCGATGTTCCGCCGAGATGTCCCGAGGAGGCCGTTGGGCGGATGAACGCTGCCGGATGCGCGGCCAGCGTTTCCATGCGTGCCTTGTCGCCGAGGATACTGCCGCCGGAACGGCTGCTGCTGGGGTCAACGGCGAGCACTGCAAGACGGAGCCCCTCTGCTATGATCTCTTTGCCGAGCGATTCGATGAAGGTGCTTTTGCCTGCTCCCGGCGATCCGGTAATGCCGATGCGGATGGTTTCCTTTTTTACAGCAAGACAGCGGTCGAGCACCTCATGCGCTTTCGACTCGTGTTCCGGTTTTGTCGATTCCACGAGCGTGATGGCACGGCTGAGCATTCTGCGGTTTCCTTCCAGGATTCCCGCCACAATCTCGTCGACGCCGGGTTCGTATGGTTTCCTTTTTTCCGGCATGGACATTTCAATGCTTTCAGGCATCGTCAAACCGTTCGATCAGCATTCTGAGTATGCGTATGGCGGCTTCAGCAATCACAGTGCCCGGTCCGAAGATGCCGGCGACTCCGTGACCGAGGAGAAATTCGTGGTCGCGTTCGGGAATGATTCCTCCGGCTATGACGAGAATATCCTCGCGTTTTGCGGCTTTCAGGGCCTCAATGATTTTCGGTATGAGGGTCTTGTGACCGGCGGCAAGGCTCGATATGCCGATGAGATGCACGTCGTTGTCGAGCGCCTGTTCCACTACTTCCTCAGGTGTCTGAAAGAGGGGGCTTATATCGACGTCGAAGCCGATGTCGGCAAACCCGGCAGCGATCACCTTGGCGCCGCGGTCGTGTCCATCCTGACCGACTTTTGCAACCATGATGCGCGGCCTGCGACCGTCGAGCGAGGCGAACCTGTCTGCAAGTTCCCTCGCTTCCTGGAATAGGGCATTGTTGTGCATCTGCGAGCGGTAGACGTTTGTATTGAGCCTTATGGTTGACCGGTAGCGCCCGAAGACTTTTTCGCAGGCTGAAGAAATTTCTCCGAGCGTTGCCCTTTTTCGTGCAGCATCGACTGCGAGTTCGAGCAGGTTGCCCCGGCCATCGGCTGCGCAGGTTTCGATAACCTGCAGTGCAGCCTCTGCAGATGCTCCGTCTCTTTCTGCGCGCATCATCTGCAGTCGATCAAGCTGCTGGCGGAGCACGAGGGTGTTGTCGACTTCAAGCAGTTCGATGTCGGTTCTGCTCGATGTGGTGAAGCCGTTCACACCGATAATAATATCCTCTCCGCTGTCGATACGGGCCTGTTTGCGTGTTGCCGCTTCTTCGATGCGCAGTTTTGGGATGCCGCGCTCGATGGCTTTTACCATTCCTCCGGCTTCTTCGATTTCTTCTATGAGTTTCCATGCTTTTGCTGCGAGTTCGCCTGTAAGGTGCTCGACATAGTGCGATCCGGCCCATGGGTCGATGCAGCGGGTGATGTCTGTCTCTTCTTGCAGGTAGAGCTGCGTGTTGCGTGCGATTCTTGCTGAAAAAGGAGAAGGGAGCGCGATAGCCTCGTCAAGCGCGTTGGTGTGCAGCGACTGGGTATGGCCGAGTGCGGCAGCGAGTGCTTCGACGCAGGTGCGGGTGATGTTGTTGAATGGATCCTGTTCGGTCAGACTCCAGCCCGAAGTCTGGCAGTGAGATCGCAGCATCAGCGATTTCGGGCTTTTCGGATTGAATGAACTTACGATTTTCGCCCAGAGCATTCTTGCCGCGCGCAGTTTGGCGATTTCCATGAAGTAGTTCATGCCGACCGCCCAGAAGAACGAGAGACGCGGAGCGAACGCATCGATGTCCAGCCCTGCCTGCAGGCCGGTGCGGATGTATTCAAGCCCGTCGGCCAGCGTGTATGCGAGTTCGAGATCCGCCGTGGCTCCCGCTTCCTGCATGTGGTATCCGGAAATGCTGATGGAGTTGAATTTCGGCATGTTCCGGCTGGTGTATCGGAAGATGTCGCCGATGATGCGCATCGAGGGTTCCGGCGGGTAGATGTAGGTGTTGCGTACCATGAACTCCTTGAGGATGTCGTTCTGGATGGTGCCGCTGAGTTTTTCTGTTGCGACGCCCTGTTCTTCGGCGGCCACGATGTAGAAGGCCATGACAGGCAGTACGGCGCCGTTCATGGTCATGGAAACGGAAATGTCGGCGAGGGGTATCTGGTTGAAAAGAATTTTCATGTCCTCCACCGAATCGACGGCCACACCGGCTTTTCCTACATCGCCGACCACCCGTGGGTGATCGGAATCGTAGCCGCGATGCGTTGGAAGATCGAACGCAACCGAAAGCCCTTTCTGGCCTGCGGCAAGGTTTTTGCGGTAAAATGCGTTCGACTCTTCGGCGGTTGAAAATCCGGCGTATTGGCGGATAGTCCATGGCCGCGTCGTGTACATGGTAGTATACGGGCCTCCTGCAAATGGGGGAAATCCAGGAGCGAAATGCAGGTGTCCGGCATCTGCATTGTCATCGGCGGAGTACAGGGATCTGATGTCGATGCCTTCGGCTGTTGTCCATGTTTCTTTCTGCCGGGGAGCGGCAAGCCCCGGTATTCCGGTTTGTTTGGAAAAGATATCGATGGCGGAAAAGTCCGGTCTCATTGTATTCCGGTTTTAAGGTGGTACGATTGCAGCATGGCAAGAACGTTTACTCCGTTGTGGATAAAGCTGTCCAGACCGGCGGCGAGAAGTCGTTCGTGCCCTTCCGGCGGTTTTCCTGCCATGACGATGATTGCGTCGGGGAGCTGTTTGCGGATGGTCATGCAGATCAGTTCTGCGTCGGGCACGGGATTTTTTTCGGCGACGCAGAGCGCAACGATAGCCGGGTTGTTTTCGAGAGCGGCGCCGCATGACGAGCTGTCTGCGTCGAGGAGGGCTGTTCCGGCAATATCGAATCCTCCGCACCGGAAAAAGTCCTCCGTAAAGGCAGCCAGCCTGAACCCGAGAGAAGGATCGCCCGAGAGCCGGATAAAGACTGATGGTATGCTGCCGGTTTTAATTCTGTGTTTTTCTGCCTTGATCCGGAGCAGCTCGAAGGATGCCGTTTCGCTGGTTTCCCTGGCTGTTTCGGCAGCGTTCAGCAACGTATCGAGACGCTCTTGCTGCGCCGCGGTGAGCGGCCAGAGGTAGCGGTTGACGCCTATGAGGGTTTTTTTTCTGTTTTCGACGTTTTTCTTTGCGCTTGAGGCTGCTCTCGCGATGGCCTCCGGTACCATGTCGTTCTTTATCGCAGCGGCAAGTCCCCCTGCAGTTTCGATTTCCACGAATTGCTTCCACGCGGCAGCTGCGAGTTCCGCGGTCAGGGTTTCTATGTAGCAGGAGCCGGCCGCCGGGTCGATGACGCGGTCGAGGAAGCACTCTTCTCTGAGAATGAGGTGGATGTTTGCCGAGATGCGTTCGGCATCGTTTCGGGGAACGGAAATGCCGCTGTCGAACGGGTCTGCCTGCAGGGTATCGTATCCTCCAAGTATGGATGATACCGCTTCGGTTGTCTGTCGCAGCAGGTTGGTGAAGGGGTCGAGCAGCGAGATGTTTTTTGCTGAGGTTCTGGCGAAAAGCCTGACGGCAGAGGTTTCAGCGGCTCCATAAGCCTTCAGTACGAAGGGGAGCAGCGATCGGAGCGCTCTTGGTTTTGCAAGTTCGATAAAGTGGCTCGATCCGGCTGCCATGACGATCTCGATGGCGGCAGCGATGCGTTCCGGATTTTCGCCCTCTCCGGTAAACCGGTGCATGAGATCGCTCACTCCGGCCAGTGCGAGCGCGATTTCCTGTGATGGCGTTGCGCCGCGATCATGCCAGGGTACGGTATCGACCGCCAGAAAGCGGAATGCCGGAATGGGAAGCGCCGCAAGGAACAGTCCCTGAGAGTTCCGGGGCGGCTCCGTCAGGAGACAGCCGTTGTTTTCGCCGAAACCCGGTATTGAAGCAAGGTTTTCCAGCAGTCTGACGGGGTCACCGACGGAGCCTGAAAGATATATCGCAGCGGCTGGAATATGAATGCCTTCGAACAGCAGTTCAAGGTTTTTTTTGCTGCAGAGATCGGTACTGGAAAAAAAGAATTCAATCGCTGCGGCATTTTCCGACAGCGCGGCAATGGCATCGCGGTTTGCCGTTCCGCAGTCCGTTACCGGGATGCGTCGGCAGCTGTTCCATCGGTTTTGCGATTTTCCGACGCTGAATCCGGGAGGGATGAGCTTATGGTCTGCCGAATACCGGGGTTCAAGAACGAACCCGTCAGGAGTGTTCCACCTGATACGGTCATAAGGAGTATCCCTGAGATCGGCCGTTGCCCTGGCTTTCCATTCTTCCCAGCTGACAGGGGGAAAGTCCTGAAACAGCGGTATACCGGTGGTAGATGTCATGATGGTAGTTTACTGAACATGTTGAGGGTTCATTTATCCCCGGATACCGGCGTTGCCGCATGACGACGCAGCAGTTCGGCGATTTTGTTTTTCATCCCGGTCGGCAGGGCAGTCATATCGGCATAGCCTTTCTGCTTCAGCCACCATGTGGTCTGGAACTCCCTTGAAGTTCGTCTGCCGGTGTACTGTTCGATGACCCGTTTTCCTGAAAAGCCGATGTTGCCGGCGTTATGCTCGAATACGCGCATGCCTCTTGCCGCAAAACCGATGGCAACTCCGCCGAGCGTGGGATCGGTGACAATGGTGATGACCGGCAGTCCGGCCTTCTCGACGCTTGAAATGGCGACATGGAGTTTGGGCAGACTGACCATCGACGAGCATCCTTCGTGCATTCTTGCGCCGCCGCCGCCTGCCTGGATGATGAGCGGCTTTTTTTCGGCGACTGCGATTGCTGCGGCCCGCCAGATTTTTTCGCCGGTAGACATGCAGAAGGAGCCGCCGAGGAAGTTGAAGTTGGTTGCACAGAACACGACGCCGATTCCTTCGATGGTGCCGTCTCCGGTTATGAACGAAGATGCGGCTCCGGTTTTGCGTCGCGCTTCCTGGATTTTCTGCTCGTAATCGGGAAATTCCAGAATGTCGCGGTCGACGATGTAGCGGGTTTCAGGGTGCTCGCGGAAGGATCCTTTATCGAGCACGAGATCGACGTAGTCGTGCGCCGTCAGACGGACATAGCGATGTCCACAGGTCGAGCAGACGAAGCTGTCGGCCAGCAGTCTCGAATAGAGCACAGGATCGTGGACCTTATTGCCCTCGCTGTCTGCGCATCTCTTGTGCCGAGCGACGAAAAGGACTTTTTCGGGTTTTGATATGAAGTAAGAGACCTGTTTTTCGAACGCAAGGATATCTTCTTCGCTGATGGTATTCCATTGCCCGATTTTTTCCCATCGCTGCATTCTCTTTTCGAATACCTCGCCGGGCGCAATTTCGCCGAGTTTACGGACTTGTGCGGATACAGCATTCCGGAAGGATTCCATGGCGGTTTCCCTGAAACGGTGTGCGGGTCCCTCCGGTTCGGCGATCAGATCGTCAACGATACCGTTTTTCAGAGCCTCTTTGGCTGTAATCTGGGAAATCTCAGCGGCAAGGCCGGCCTTGTCGCGAGTCCGGAAGAGGATGGATGAGCATGCTTCCGGAGAAATGACCAGATAGGTGGCGTATTCCATGGCAAGCACGATATCACATCCGGTGAGAGCGATAGCACCGCCGCTGCATCCTCTGTTGACGATCACCGAAAGGGTGGGAACCGTCGCTTCGGCAAGGGCCTGCATGCAACGGCCGATTTTCCATGCGATTCCTCCCGCTTCCGATTCTTCCGTCGGGTCGGCCCCGGCCGTATCGACAATGGTGACGATGATGCGATTTTCCTCTTCGGCTATCCTGATTGCCTCGATCGCTTTGCGGAATGCTGCAGGAGTGGGCATGCCGTGGTTCCATCGGCTCACGTCAGCAGGGTCCTTCATGAGCGCTTTCATGAGCCCGAAATCCGACGTTGGACCGGATTGCTGTCCGATAAGCATGACCGGCAGGAGAGATTCTCCCGACCGGATTGCTGCCCGGTGGGTCTGGATGACGCAGCTCCCGTGTTCGTCGCTCTGCAGGCACTCCTCCGGCCGTTCGAAAACAGAGAGATAATCGAGGTATTTGGGACGTTCGGGATGAAAGGAGAGCTGATATTTTTCGTACTCGGTCAGCGCTTCCAGAGCCTCACGAGAGTAGCTGAAGCCCTCTCTTTTCTCGAACGGCAGATAAAAATGTTCCACAGTAGGCACTAAACGTTCTTTCAGGTTAGGTTACGATTTGTGTTCGGTGAATTCCATCAGCACCCTGTTGGTTTCCTTCGGGTGCAGGAAAACGATGCTTTTACCTCCGGCCCCTTCTTTGGGTGCTCCAAGGGTGCTGAGGTTCAGAGCCGTGATTCTCCGGGTCTCTTGTTCCAGATCGTCGGTCTCAAGGGCGATATGGTGCATTCCGTCTCCGTTTTTCTGCAGGAACTTCGAAATGGGGCTGTCGTCTGCAAGCGGCTGGAGCAGCTCTATTTTTGTTTCGCCCACAGGTATGAATGCGACCCGAACCTTTTCCGAGGGAACCTCTTCTACTGTTATCGACTCAGGGGCGCACCCGAGAACGTTGCGGAACGTTTCGAGCGCGCTTTCGAGGTTCTGAACAGCGATGGCAATATGGTCAATTTTTCTGATCATGCTTCTTTTGTTAAGGGCTTGCTGTTTACTGCGTACCCTATAGTCTGCAGTGCCACCCTGATTTCATCGAGAATCGTCGGATCGTCGATCGTTGCCGGCATGGCGTACTCCTCGCTGTTGGCGATTTTCCGCATGGTGCCGCGCAGAATTTTGCCCGAACGGGTTTTCGGCAGCCGGTTGACGATGACGGCATGTTTGAATGAGGCGACAGGTCCGATGTTCTCGCGTACGTATTCGATCACATGCTTGATGATCTGATTTTCGGGCGTATCGACGTTGGCTTTCAGCACCAGGAATCCGAGAGGAACTTCGCCTTTCAGGTCGTCCTTCACGCCTATCACCGCGCTTTCGGCTACGTCGGGGTGTTCGCACAGAGCGGCCTCAATGGCTCCTGTCGAGAGACGGTGCCCGGCAACGTTGATAATGTCGTCCGTGCGCGACATAATATGAATGTAGCCGTCTTCGTCGATATAGCCGGCGTCGCTGGTCTGGTAGTACCCGGGAAAACTGGTCATGTAATTTTCCACGAACCGGTTGTCCGCCTTCCAGATGGTCAGCATGGTGCCGGGGGGAAGAGGAAGTTTGACGACGATGTCGCCCATCTGTCCGGCTGGCAGCTGCTGCATCTCCTGATTCACCACCTGGACGTCATAACCGGGGACGGCTCTCGATGCAGAACCGTATTTTACCGGTCCGGGTTCGATGCCCTGGCAGTTCGCGGCGATAGCCCAGCCGGTTTCGGTCTGCCACCAGTGGTCGATGACCGGTACCCGCAGCTTCTCCTCGGCCCATTTCACCGTGTCCGGGTCTGCGCGCTCTCCGGCAAGGAAGAGGGTGCGCAGGCTCGAAATGTCGTATTTTTTTATATGCATGCCTTTCGGGTCCTCTTTTTTGATGGCCCTGAAGGCGGTCGGTGCGGTGAAAAGCACCGATACAGAATACTCGTTGACGATTCTCCAGAAGGTCCCGGGATCCGGTGTGCCGACCGGTTTCCCTTCGAAGATCAGCGAGGTGCAGCCGTGCAGCAGCGGAGCATAGACGATGTAAGAGTGGCCTACCACCCAGCCGACATCGCTTGCCGCCCAGTATACCTCGCCGGGCTTGACGTTGTAGACGTTTTCCATCGACCATTTCATGGCTACCATGTGGCCGCCGTTGTCGCGCACGATGCCTTTCGGCTGTCCTGTCGTGCCTGACGTGTAGAGGATATAGAGCGGATCGCTCGATTCGACAGGAATACATTGCGCAGGTTCAGCGCCGAGCAGCGACTGCTTCCATGTGAGGTCCCGCTCCTCGTTAAGTTCGGCTTTCAGCTGTTCGCGCTGCTTGATGATGCAGATTTCCGGTTTGAAGTGGGCGAGCTCGATAGCGAAGTCGAGAAGTCGTTTGTAGTCAACGATCCGGCCGTGTTCGATGCCGCACGATGCGGAGATAATCACTTTGGGTTTGCAGTCGTCGATTCTTACAGCAAGTTCGTGCGAGGCGAATCCACCAAAAACAACGGAGTGAATCGCACCTATTCTCGCACACGCCAGCATTGCGACCACCGCTTCGGGAATCATCGGCATGTAGATGATGACCCGGTCGCCTTTGCGGACCCCTCTTGACTGCAGTGCTCCGGCAAAGAGCGCTACGATATCGCGAAACTCCCTGTAGGTGTAGCGTTCCTTGGTGCCGGTGACCGGGCTGTCGTAAATGACGGCAAGCTGATTGCCCCGGCCTTCGTCGACATGACGGTCAAGCGCGTTGTAGCAGGTGTTGGTTCTGCCTCCTGAAAACCAGCGGTAAAACGGCGGGTTCGAGGAATCCAGCACGGAATCCCATTTTTTGTACCAGTGAAGTTCCGATGCGGCGTTGCCCCAGAACTCTTCCGGCTGCTCGATCGACTGTTTGAATACGGTATTGTAGGAATGCGACATACGAGTAACCCCCTTGGATTTCTAAGGTTATTGGTAACATGCAGGGAGAATCTGTCAGCAGGAACAGCATTGAACAGGCAGAACGGCGGAGAATCCTTGTTTACTGCGGCTGTTTCGCATCTGCACTTTCAGATGGTGAAATTACCTAAACTTCATTCTAACAAAAAATCGATTTACGGCCAATCAACAATTGTTGATTGGCCATGTTCTTTTATGAAGATAAGGCTGGATCAGCCGGGTTCCGTAGCCGCCATTACCTTGCTTGATGCTCAGTCATAAGGTATATCATGACATGAATTGATTCATTGCTCAGCAGAAAGTTTCAGTAGTTTTGGATTTGCCGTCAGTATATCGATGCCTCCTGTTTGAAAGTCCGAATCATTGGTGAGCAGCTTCATGTCGAGCTGTTTGCAGAGGTCAACGAGAAGCGTGTCATTGAAATCGAGCTGTCCGGACTGAAAATCTTGTATTGCCTGAGATAGTTGTGGTTTTCCCGTATGCACGTTGTGCATGGCGCTTTTAGCAAGAATATTTGATGCGAAGGTTGATGCTGAATGCGCGACGGAAAGGAAGTCGGGGGATTTTCTGAATGTTTTGAATGTCGGATAGAGATTGCGGAACCTTACTTCCCATTCGATTCTGCAGTAGCGATTGAGATATTCGCTGGCAATCAAAGGATCAACAACCGGTATTGCGCCTGCTTGTATCATTGAAAGAAAAGCCCGGGAGTATGTGGTTGCGAGATCATTGCGTGGATTTCCGGGTGGAGGGAAAAGGTAGATCCATACATTGGTGTCAACAAGTATTTTCTCTTTACAAGTGAAAGCATAGTTTCTCAGGTTATAGACCTTATTCCTCATCATCGCCCTCCACAGCCCAGGCCTTATCGTACTCTTTAGGTCGGGAGTAATACTTTTTTGCGTTTTCCACCACTCCCCGGAGCAGTTCCATATCGTCGGGAGCCAGTCCTTCAACTAAGAGGTGACTCCGGACTTGATTTTCAGTGAATTGACCGTACAACTGACCTATGGCCGCATTCAGGAAAAGCGAGATGAGCATTGAGACTCCTTCGAACGAAACAATAACCTGTTTGCCTTCGCTGATAAGTGACGCTGTGGCTTCAAACAGGGTCTGGCCGTCTTCTGAAGATATGCAAAGGTCATTGCCGAGTATTTCAGCAGCCTTCAGTCTCACAGCAGGCATCGTTTGTTCATTCATTAGAAAATATCTGATGATTTTATTTCGGATTTCAGTGCGTAATTTCTTGTGTCATCGGTATTGATTTCAATATTAACGCAAGTTCCCGGAAAATCATAGTCGAGCTTGTAGAAAGGTTCAACCTTCCCGCTGATTTCATGGAATCCGTACCGTGATGTGATCTGTATTTTTCCCTGGTTGATTCGTATGAAATCTTTAAGCAGTTTGAGTCCTAGTCCTCCTGGTTGATTGTTTGTCTTTGTAGTATGGCCTTCCTCTAACGCCCATTTAATTGCGGAGCAGGAGTTTATCGTATTGTTGAAGTGTTTGCGAACGCTATCACGAATGCCGATTCCTGCATCGGCTATGCTAAAATCAAGCTTGTTCATAGCAGGAGATAACTGACCGCATACAAAAATACCGGACTGTGAGTTGGAATGCATTGCGGCATTCTGGAAAATTTCGAAGAGGCTCTGCAAAAAACGCTTTGTAAGGCCTGCTGACATTCTGGGGATTCCCCTGCCCCTCATGTACTGACTCAGATAGTTGGCAAAGGACAATCCTTCGTTTCGTTTAAATCTTCTGAAAGGGAGTATTGTCTGATCCGAATCACTTATGTTCCGGAATCCAAGTTCGCCAAGAAAACCGTTTTTTGTTAATACGACTCGGATATCATGCCGGATGTTGACAGCTTGTACTTTTTCAACATTGTAACAAGTCAGGGAGGCATAGAGGGGAGCTGCCATATTAGCATCGAATGTCGTGCACTCCTGAAAATCAAGCGCAAGCATATCTCCACTGAATGTTTTCGAGCTTTCCGCAAGAAGAGCTAATGCATTGAATCCATAGGCATTGCTTTCTATTGAGCCTATTTTTTTTAGCATGATCAAGACAGTATTTTTGGTATCAGTATTTTTGCGACACCGCCCTAAACAGTCGGAAAAAATCTTCAACAGTCAGCGCTTCGGCACGCAGCGCAAGTGTTTCAGGCGAAGCCTGATCAAGGAGGTAGTTCTCCTTTAGGTTGTTCATGAGCGTCTTGCGGCGCTGGCGGAAAGCGCACCTCACAAAACGGCTGAACCCTTCCGGATCCGCGAGCGGTACATGTTCTTTCGGTTTCATGGTGATTACGGCGCTGTCCACACCCGGTTGGGGTTTGAATACCTTGCGACCAACCTTGAAGCAGTATTCGATGTCGAAGAATGCCTGCAACTGAACGGCAAGGATGCCATAATCCCTGGTGGAAGGTTCAGCAACGATACGCATGGCTACTTCGTGCTGCATCATGAGTGTGGCCCTGGTTATACTTTTCCGGTTTTCAAGCAGCTTGAAGAGGATCGGACTTGTAATCGAGTAGGGGATATTTCCGAGAACGCACAGCTTGCCATCGCCGGCAAGAGCCTGCAGGTCGGTCTTAAGGAAATCCGCTTCGATGACGGTAAGCTCCGGGTATTCGGAACGGATGAATGCCGCGAGTTTCGGGTCTTTTTCGATAACCGTGAACGAGGGCGCGATTTCCCTGATTTCCCTGGTCAGCGCGCCGAAGCCGGGACCGATTTCAAGGATGCGATCAGCATTTTCGGCTTCGGAAATTCTGACGATTTTTTTCGGGATATTCCGGTCGGTGAGAAAGTTCTGCCCTAATTGTTTTTTTACCGCTATTTCTGTATGCTTATATTCAACTTTTACCATGATGTCCGGAGTTTTCCTCTTTCATTTAATGCCGGGCGGAACTACTTTTTTTAATTTAAGTTATTCTGGAATTAATGGGAGAAAATAACATCGACGCGGCCCCCCTTCACTATGTTTCGCGGGGGAACAAGGCCACCCGTACCGGGTTCGGCGAAGCTCTGCTTGAGATCGGACGCGAGAACAGCGCCGTCGTCGGGCTTTGTGCCGATCTGACCGGTTCACTTAACATGAACCAGTTCCGCGATGCTTTTCCCGACCGTTTTTTTCAGACCGGTATTGCCGAAGCCAACATGATTTCCATGGCGGCAGGTCTTGCGACGACCGGAAAAATCCCTTTTGCGGCAAGTTTTGCCGTTTTCGCGACCGGACGGGTCTACGACCAGATCCGCCAGTCGGTATGCTATTCGAACCTCAATGTGAAGATCTGCGCTTCGCACGCCGGCCTGACGCTCGGCGAAGACGGCGCCACCCATCAGATTCTCGAGGATATCGGTCTCATGCGCGGACTTCCGCGGATGACCGTTGTGGTGCCCTGCGACTACAGCGAAACCAAACGTGCGGCAAGAGCGATTGCAAAACACGAAGGGCCGCTCTATTTCCGTTTCGGACGGCCGAACGTGCCTGATTTTACGCTCGACGAGGATGGATTCGAGATCGGCAAATCCATCGAGCTGCATCCGGGCAGCGATGTCACGGTCATAGCCTGCGGCATCATGGTATGGAAAGCCCTCGAAGCCGCCAGTATTCTTGAAAAAGAGGGCGTAGGCGTACGGGTGATCAACATGCACACCATCAAGCCGATCGACACCCTGGCCATTGTCCGCGCCGCCAACGATACCGGCGCCATCGTGACTGCAGAGGAGCATCAGATCCATAACGGCCTGGGAGATGCCGTCGCTGCGGTCTGTGCCCGCAACATACCGGTGCCGATCGAGATGGTGGGCGTCGAGGATCGGTTCGGCGAGTCGGGCAAACCTGATGCGCTGCTTGATAAATACAAGCTCACTACAGCAGATATTCTCGAAAAAATCTATCTGGCTCTTCGCAGGAAGTGAGATAAGGGTCGCATTAACCGCGGAAGTAAACGAAACTATTGTAAAGGAACACTGAACGATGGGTATGCCGAATTTAGGCGATATGATGAAGCAGATTCAGAAAGCCGGCGAGAAAATGCAGGATGTGCAGAATCAGCTTGAAAAACTTGTTGCGCATGGCGAGTCCGGCGGCGGCATGGTGAAGGTCAGCGTGAGCGGCAAGCAGAAACTGCTTTCGCTCTCCATCGATCCCGATATCCTCGACGACGTCGAGATGGTGCAGGATCTGGTGATTGCGGCGGTCAATAATGCTCTCGACGCTTCGGCGGCGCTCGCCCAGGAAGAGATATCCAAAGCAGCCGGCGGCATGATCAACCCCGCGGATATCCTGAAGAACATGAACCTCGGTAAATAGCATTTCATGCGGTATACGTCGGCGGCTATAGAAACACTGATAGAGGAGTTTTCAAAACTGCCGGGTATCGGGCGTAAAACTGCCCAGCGTCTTGCAATGTACATCCTGCAGCAGCCGAGGACCGCAGCCGAAACGCTGGCCCGAGCGCTTGTCGATATCAAGGAAAAAGTCGTACGCTGCTCGGTATGCCAGAATGTTACCGATCGTGACGCAGACCCATGCCATATCTGCCGCAGCACGGCCCGCGACCGTACGGTTATCTGTGTGGTCGAATCTCCTGCCGATGTACTTGCATTTGAAAAAACAGGACATTACAAGGGGCAGTACCATGTGCTTCATGGTCTTATATCTCCTCTTGACGGTATAGGGCCTGACGACATCAGGCTCCATGAACTGCTTGTCCGCTTTGAAAAAAAAACCTGCGAAGAAAATCCTGTCAGGGAGGTAGTGCTGGCGCTCAACCCTACGGTCGAAGGGGAAACCACCTCGATGTATATCGGCAGACTGCTCAAGCCGTACGGCATTGCCGTCACGAAGATCGCCCGCGGCATTCCTGTCGGTGCAGAGCTCGAGTTTATTGACGAAGCAACGCTTTCACGGGCGATGGAGGGAAGGTTTGCGGTCTGAGGCCGTTTTTCCCTGCCGGTGAGGTTAAACGAGAAACGTATTATCATGAGTTCAGATAAAAAAACGGTACTGATACTCGGCGGCGGTCTTGCCGGTCTTACGGCCGCAAAACGACTGACGGACAGAGGGCTGCAGGTCAGGGTACTGGAAAAGAGAGATATATACGGAGGCAAGGTTTCGGCGTGGAAAGATGAGGAGGGCGACTGGATAGAGTCGGGAACCCATTGCTTTTTCGGTGCCTACGACGTGCTTTACGATCTGATGAAGGAGATCAGGAGCTATCATGCGGTTCTCTGGAAAGATCATCAGCTTACCTATACGCTCGAAGGAGGCAAGCGCTTCACCTTCAATACCTGGGATCTTCCAAGCCCGCTCCATCTGCTGCCGGCCATTGTCAGAAACGGTTATTTTTCTTTCGGTGAGATGGCTTCGTTTTCCCGTTCGCTTATACCTCTCGCCCTGAAGCAGTCCGGTTATCCGCCGACCCAGGATCATCTCACCTTTGCCGAATGGGCCGAACAGAAGCGGTTCGGAAAACGGCTCATGGAGAAAATGTTCAGGCCGATGTCGCTTGCGCTGAAGTTCATTCCTCCCGAGGAAATTTCCGCGAAGATCATTCTCGATGTTACCGAAACCTTCTATCGCATACCGGATTCTTCCTGCATGGGGTTTCTGAAAGGATCTCCCCAGGAGTATCTCCATCAGCCCCTTCTCGATTACTCGATCTCCCGCGGCGCGGTTTTCAGGAACAGAACCGCTGTCGATGAACTGCTTTTCGACGGAGGGGAGATCAGAGGAGTACAGCTCCGGAACGGAGAAATCCTTACTGCGGACTACTATCTCTCGGCTCTTCCGATCCACACGCTCAACAGGGTGCTTCCTGCCGGGCTCAAACAGCATGACCGTTTTTTCGGAGGACTTTCGAATCTCGAAGGCGTTCCGGTCATTTCCGTCCAGATCTGGTATGATCGGCAGATCGTACAGGATGACAATGTGCTCTTCAGTCCCGACGGCATCATTCCGGTATATGCCGATCTTGCCCGCACAACCCCGGAGTACCGGACGCTTCGTGGAAAACCGTTCGAGGGCATGACCCGCTTCGAGTTCTGCGTTGCGCCCGCCCGCGATCTCATGCGGCTTTCCAGGGAAGAGATTATCCGGCAGGTCGATCTCAGTGTCCGTTCCTGTTATCCTTACCAGACCGATGGGGCGAAAGTGCTTAAATCCACCCTGGTGAAAATACCGAATTCCGTCTATGCGCCCCTGCCGAATATGGAGCAGTACCGCCCGACGCAGGCAACTCCGGTTCGCAATCTGTTTATTGCCGGGGGTTTTTCCCGCCAGCTCTACTACGATTCTATGGGCGGCGCGGTCATGAGCGCAAATCTTGCCGCGGAGGCGATTCTGAAAGCAGAGGGACGGGAGAACTGATTTTTCTCGGGAAAAAAGTTGTGCGATAGGGTCGAATTTTATATCTTCAAAACCCTGATACAATCGGCGTCGGTTGACTCAGCGTGCCCTTGTAGCTCAGTGGATAGAGCAGTGGTTTCCGGAACCAAAGGTCGGCAGTTCGAGTCTGTCCAAGGGCGCAGGAAAACAGTTTTCGGGGTGTGGCTCAGATGGTAGAGTGCTGCGTTCGGGACGCAGAGGTCGTGGGTTCGAGTCCCGCCACCCCGACGGTAAAGGCGGTTACGGCAGGTTCCGTAGCCGCCTTTTTTATTGCCCGGTAAGTCCGATTACCTTGCAGGCCGCCGCAGCATCGCTATTTTTCTGTAATAGTGCCAGTCGCCGCCTTCGTCCCCACGGACCCTGTATCCATAAACGGCAATTCTCATTCCTTTTTTCAGAAATCCGTCGTTTTGAGCGTGGTTGATGACGACGCGGAGAGGCTTGCCGCTTGCATGGGAATATTCAGGATCGGCACCATCTTCGTTCGTCACCCGCGTCCTTACGAGCATGATGCCGTAATGAGCCGGAAAAGTACGATCCTTACCCGGAGAGCCCGATGCATAGTGCCTTTTGCCGTCGCGGACGATGTAAGATGCTTTTATGAATTTGTCCGGCTGCCAGGTTACCTCTTCGATGGTTCCCCGTATCGTCATTGGACCGATGGCTGGCATAGGTGCGCTGTAAAGCCCTACGCTGCTGCCGGTCAATATGACCAGGCACCAGAGGATTGAAAACAGGTGACGCATCATTTCTCCATATATGCCTGTTTCGTTCAGAGTTTAATGGTTTTCAGCCGAAGCGAGTTGCTGACGACCGATACGCTGCTTCCCGCCATGGCTATACCGGAAAAAACCGGATTGAGGACGATGCCGAAAACCGGATAGAGCGCCCCTGCCGCAAGGGGAATGCCGACGATGTTGTAAATGAATGCCCAGAACAGGTTCTGCCGGATGATTCGCATTGTGGCCCGGGAGAGCGTGATGGCTTGCGGGAGTTTGCGGATATCCCCTTTAAGGAGCGTTATGCCGGCCGATTCCATGGCGATGTCGGTTCCGGTGGCCATAGCGATCCCGACGTCTGCGCAGACCAGGGCAGGAGCGTCGTTAATGCCGTCTCCGGCCATGGCCACAATGTTTCCCTCATCCTGCAGCTTTTTGATTTTTGCGGCTTTTTCGGTTGGCAGCACTCCGGCGATCACCTCGTCGATTCCTGCAAGCGAAGCGATATGCGATGCCGCTGCAGGATTGTCGCCGGTCATCATGACGATTCTCATTCCTTGTTTTTTCATGGCAGCGACGGCTTCTTTCGCTCCTTCTTTCAGCGAGTCTGAAAGAGCTATGATTCCAGCCGCTTTCCGGTCGATTTCCACGATGACGACGGTTTTTCCCTGCTCCAGCAAGGCTTGAAGAGCCGGCAGCAGGGTTTCCTGCATGACGGGTTTTCTGACCATCACCTGAACGTCGCCCTGCATGGCTTTAACGCCGAAACCTTCGGAAGCCTCGAATGCGGTCATTTCAGGCAGTTCCAGCTTTTCTGATTTAGCTGCCCGGACAATTGCTTCGGCAAGCGGGTGTTCGGAGTATCGTTCCACTCCGGCGGCTAACTGAAGCAGGGCGTCGGCCGTTATGCCGTTGTCGAGCGGGATCGTATCGCTGAGGGTTGGAGCTCCTTTAGTGATGGTTCCGGTTTTATCGAGCACGACGGTATCGACCCGGCTGAGGCGTTCGAGGCTCTCTGCATTACGGATAAGCATGCCGTTTTGCGCCCCTTTCCCTATTCCCGTGATGATGGCGGTGGGGGTGGCAAGGCCGAGCGCGCAGGGGCAGGCGATGACGAGGATGCCCACGAATCCCATGACGGCGTAGGGGAGCGCGGACTGGAACCCGAGGATCGATGAGCCCAGGGTAAGCCATGCGATGAGGGTTGATACGTCAATCGCGAGTACCGCCGGCACGAAAACGGCTGCGATACGATCGGCGATATTCTGAATCGGGGCTTTCGAGCCCTGCGCCTCTTCGACCATGGCAATGATGCGGGCGAGCAGGGTTTCCTTGCCGACTTTCATGGCAGTGAAGGTGAACGATCCCTGCCTGTTAATCGTGCCGGCCATTACCTTGTCGCCCTCTTTGCGGTCAACGGGAAACGGTTCGCCGGTCACCATCGATTCGTCTATCGAGGAACTGCCTTTTGCAATGATGCCGTCAACGGGAATTTTAGCTCCCGGTTTGACAAGCAGAAGATTTCCTTTTTTCACTTCCTCTACCGGAATCTCGATTTCCTCGCCTTTACGGAGCACTATTGCTGATTTTGCCTGGAGGCCGACGAGTCTGCCTATCGCTTCGCCGGTTTTCAGTCTCGATCGGGATTCCAGGTATTTGCCGAGATGAACGAATCCGATGACGACGATGGTGACATCGAAATAGGTGTGCGATGGCAGTGCGAGCAGTTCTCTGAGGGAGGGGAAAATCGTGACAATGGAGCTGTAGGTAAATGCCGAAAGTGTTCCGATGCCGATCAGCGTATCCATGTTGGCAACTTTATGGCGCAAGAACATCCTGATACCGTCGAGAAACTGCGTGCCGATGCGAAAAATGAAGAACGCCGCAAGAATCATGGTGACGCCGTTGAAAACCTCCATGGACAGAGGCATATGGGGCAGGCTGCTGAATGCCGATGCGGCGATATCCCACATCATGAAAAGGAATACAAGCAGGGCTGCAGGCAGCGAGCGCATGACGAGTTTTCTCTGGCGTTCGAGTTGTTCCTCCTTGTGGGCGAACAATTCGTTGCCTGAAGTCAGGGTTACGGATCCGATGCCCGCTGCGGAAGATCCGGCTCCGCTTTTCTCACTGACAAGCTCATAGCCGTATTTTCTTACGACGGCATTAAGTTCATCGTCGGAAAGAGGTTTATCGCTGAAAGTGATTTTTGCCTCTTCCGTTGCAGGATTCACATCGACCTTTCCGATTCCTGCGGTTTCAGAGAGTTTCTTTGTGATTATTGCGGCACAGCTTGCGCAGTGCATGCCTTTGACGTGGTAAATAGTATCATCCATGGAGTCGCTGCAACGGTTGATCCTGTTCTGATTGTTGTCCGCTCTGCTATCCTGATTGACTACGCAATGTTCTTATGATTAGTTCCTCGATCAGCGTAACGTCGGCCTTGATTCCTGTTGCGATGTAAAATTGAGATTTTTTTCGGGTCGTTGTGAAATATCCCTTTTAGTACAGAGAACCATCGGCAGGGATCGTTGTTGCAAATGCCTGTAAAAAAAATCGGAACGGAGAACTTTGGTAATGTTTCGATTGCTATGCTGTTAAAGGTTGTTATGATGTTATTGGTTATATATATCATTTATATATTTTTTATATATAACGGAACTATGTTTATTTGTTGTTTTGATATATTCTTCAAATTGCATTATATGCATTTCGATCTATTTCCCGCTTCCATCGAAGACAACCTGGATGTCGGTGTTTCTGTCAGCAGATGACGCTTACGACATACAGCCATTATTCCGCAATGCGATTATGCGATGAACAATAACCTGAATTTCAATATCGATATCCACTGCAGACTGTTCTGGGATCATAACTCCGACGGTATGTTTCTGCATACCATCGGGGAGCATGGCGAGCTGGGAAGGTTTATGCTGGTCAACGCTTCCGCATGTATTATGCTGGGCTATACCGAAGCGGAATTGCTGGAGATGAGTCCGTATGACCTCGATGACCCTGATCTTTCACTTGGGTATATGCAGAAGGCGACAGATGCGTTGATGAGGGACGGTCGCGTTGTTTTCGAAGCGGTTCACCGGCATAAAGACGGAAGAACCATACCGGTCGAGATTTCGTCCCGTATTCTGAGCGTCGAAGGCATGCGCTGCGCGCTCTCTTCGGCCCGATACCAGACCAACCGCATGCTTGCGACCAGCGAACTTGCGAAAAGCAACGAGCGGCTACGGCTTGTCATGGCTAAGGCAGGTGCCGGTAGCTGGGAGTGGGACGTCGTTTCAAACGAAAATTTATGGTCGGACGAGCTGTGGCAGCTCTATGGGCTGAAACCGTATTCCTGCAAAGCCTCATACGAATCGTGGCTGAATTCGGTTGTTCCCGAAGATCGCGATCATGCCGAACTGACCGTGCAGCGTGCCGCGCGCAACGGCGAGGAGTTCGTCGTCGAGTGGCGGGTGGCCGACGGCAATGGTGCTCACCGATGGCTCATGTCGAAAGGCACCCCGGTTTTTGACCGCGAAGGATCGCTTGTCCGCTACATTGGTATGGCTCTTGATATAACGCAGCGGAAGATTGCCGAGGAGCAGAATGCCCTGCTCGAAAGACAGGTGCAGCAGGCAGGAAAAATGGAACTTCTCGGCCAGCTTGCCGGCGGTATAGCGCATGATTTCAACAATATGCTGGCAATTATGCTTGCGAGCGCAGAGATGGCGCTTGGTCGGCATGATGCTGCGCAGCATGTTGAAGAGGCCCTTGTGACAATCCGCGAAACAGCGCTGCATTCTGCCGATCTTACAAGGCAGTTGCTTGCCTTTGCGCAGCAGCAGGAGGTGTGTCCGCAACATCTGGAGCTTAACGGTGTGATCGAACGAGCGATAACGATGCTGAAACCGATCCTCGGCAAACAGGTTACATTGCAGTGGAGACCCGGCAATGGAGGCTATGCAGTGCATATCGACCCCTCCCAGCTCGATCAGATCGTCATGAATCTCTGCGTCAATGCGCGCGACGCCATTACCGGAAGCGGCACCATCAGCATATCCACAGGCTCCGCATGTTTTGATGGTCGCGATGGTCGCCATGATGCTCTGGATTCTGTCGTAAAACAGGGCTGTTTCGCCGTGTTGACGGTAACCGACGACGGTTGCGGTATCAGTCAAAAGGATCTGCCGCGTATTATGGAGCCTTATTATACCACCAAAGGTCCCGATAAGGGGAGCGGGCTGGGGCTTTCGACCGTATACGGAATCGTCAGGCAGAACCGGGGATTTATCAATTGCCGCAGCGAAGTAGGGCGGGGTACCGCGTTCGATGTGTTTTTTCCCCGGCATGACGGTCTCGAACCTGAAAACGGGAAATGCGATGCCGTTGAAGCCAGAGACGATGTACGGCATGAACGGAAGACCATTCTTCTTGCTGAAGACGATTCCGGTATCCTGAAGCTTTGCCGCAAGGTGCTCGAGGAGTCGGGCTATGCTGTTTTCATTGCATCCGGACCCTCCGAAGCGCTCGAAATTGCATCGTCATATCCCGGCAGGATCGATCTGCTTCTGACCGATGTGATGATGCCCGAAATGAACGGGTGCGAGCTTGCCGCTCAGCTGCGTTCTACAAGACCCGAACTCAAAGCGCTCTACATGTCGGGCTATACGGCCGATATGCTTGACTGCTGCGCTCTGCTGCCGGGAGCCGAGGCATTCATACGCAAGCCGTTTACGCTGAAGGCGCTCCGATCGGAAATTGGCAGACTTCTTGGAGAAAGGTGTTAAAACCTCGTGTTGAGGCGCAGGATGAAATCGGCTTTATTTGATGACATGAGTCCGTCGGAGATTACGACATTATAAAAAAGATGTTTTCATGAACGACAGCTGGCGCATAACCCGAAGGTATGCCGGGAAACAATCGTTCCTGTATTACAATATTACGTATCTATTATTATATTAACCATAGTGCCGGTATACCCGGCATTTGTTGTTTTATACGCAATGTTGATCCGGGTATTCTGCAGCAAGAACGGATCCTGCATAAGGAAATATCTTTTTTTGTACGGAAAAGTCCTTTCGTTGTGTCCTTTTGTGCTTCTGTCAAGATGGTTTTCTGATTGCAAAACTGAACGATGAACGACGATACTTCTATTATTGCAGCCGGAACGAGCGAGAGCGAACTCTGTCGTCTGCAGGCTGAGCATGCCGAACTGAAGGATATGCTTCGACGTCTTGATATGGTTGTCGAAGCTACAAAAGCCGGGTACTGGGACTGGGACATGCGTACCGGCAGTGTTTATGTCAATGCCGGATGGGCTGAAATGATCGGTTACAAGCTCGATGAGATTGCACCGGTCACCATAGCGACCTGGGAAGCATTCTGCCATCCTGACGACCTCCTGAAGTCAGGCGAGCTGCTTGCACGGCATTTCAGCGGAGAGGACGATTTCTACGAAATAGAGCTGAGGATGCGGCACAAGCATGGCCACTGGATATGGGTGCTTGACCGGGGCAAGGTTTTCGAGACCGACGCAGCGGGCAAGCCGCTGAGGATGGTCGGTTCCCATCAGGATATAAGCTGTCGAAAACGTGCCGAAGAGAGGTTGAAGCAGGAGAGGAAACTGTTTCTGGAAGGACCCGTGACGGTTTTCAGGTGGAACAATGTTCCTGGACTTCCTGCCGAATATGTTTCGCCCAATGTCTCCCTTTTGTTCGGTTACGATCCGGAAGATTTCACTGACGGCAGGGTGAACTATGTCGAGGTGATCCATCCGGACGATCTCGAACGGGTACAGGAAGAACTTGAGCGTTATTCAGCTGATCCTGAGAGAACCACCTTCGAGCAGGAGTATCGCGTGCTCCGCAAGGACGGCACAATGGCGTGGGTTTATGATTTTACGGCAATCGTCAGGGAAGATGACGGTCATATCGCCTGCTATGAAGGGTATCTGCTCGATAACTCGCTTCGCAAGCAGTCCGAAGCGTCGCTTGCCTACAACCGTCAGTTCGAGAGTCTTGTCTCGTCGCTGGCTAACCGGTTCATCAATGTTTCGGCCGATGGCATCGATGCCATGATCAACGAGGCGCTGCGAAGCATCGGCGAATTCGTCCGGGCCGATCGCAGCTATATTTTCCAGTACTACGACAACCTGCGGTTCATGGACAACACCCACGAGTGGTGTGCCGAGGGCATCGAGCCGCAGATGGATATTCTCCAGCGGCTGCCGACCGAGGATTTTTCGTGGTCATTGAACAAATTTTTCGGTAATGAAGTAATCATTGTTCCAAGAGTATCGGCAATGCCTGAAGAGGCCGAAACGGAAAGAAACATTCTTGAACTGCAGGACATCAGGTCCTTGATTCTCATACCGCTTGTATCAGAAAAAATCCCGTTTGGTTTTATAGGTTTCGATGCCGTGAGAGAAGAGCGCCAGTGGCCCGCAGATGCGGCATCGATCCTCATGCTGGCCGGCGGCATCATTGCAAACGCGCTGCAGCGCAAGCAGGTCGAGCAGCTCATTCAGAGCGAGCTCGATCTTGCCCTGAAGCTGAGCGCATCGCAGTCGTTCGGGGAGACCCTGCGGCACTGTCTTCAGGCGGCGATAGACATTTCGGGAATGGATTGCGGCGGAATCTATCTTGTCAATGAAGCCGACAGCACTCTTGGTCTCGCCTACAGCCAGGGCGTGTCGGATGATTTTGTACGGGACACATGCCACTACATGCCCGATTCAGCACAATGCATGCTGGTCGCTTCAGGCAGTCCATGGTACGGCCGTTTCAGAGATATAAACGACAATCCCTCTGAAGCCTTGAACAGGGAAGGACTGAAGGCGATTGCCGTACTTCCGGTTGTCAGCAAAAACCGTGTCGTTGCCAGTCTTAACGTCGCTTCACATTCGCTCGAGCAGGTACCTGCGTTTTCACGCAAAGCGCTTGAAACTGTGGCGTCGCATATCGGCGCGGCAATCATTCAGGCCAACCATGAGGATCGGATAAGCGCGGTTAACAAGAATCTGGAAGCGCTTTTCGATACCATTGACGATATGCTGTTCATAATAGGCGCCGACGGAACCATCATGCATATCAATGCCGCAACCGTCGCTTCACTGGGATATTCCCGTGAAGAACTGCTGCAGATGCATGTGCTCGATGTGCATCCTTCCGAACAGCGGGAAGAGGCTGAAACCGCTGTTGAACGGATGCTTGCCGGACAAGAGAATGTCTGTCTTATACCGCTTATGCAGAAGTCGGGGGGGCGCCTTCCGGTTGAAACGAAAATCACACACGGAACATGGGATGGCAAGCAGGTACTGTTTGGCATCAGCCGAGATATATCCGAGCGGTTGAAAAACCAGTCCGCTCTCGTTGAGAGCGAAAGGAAATTCCGTGAACTCACCGAGTTTCTTCCTCTTCCGCTTTTCGAGATAGACATGCAGGGGATTGCTACCTATGTCAATCTTGAAGGGCAGCAGTTTTTCAGTCTGACCCCCAGAGATCTGGCGCAGGGGGTTTCGGCCTACAGGTACCTCGCGCCCGAAGATCTTGAACGGGCCAGCAAAAACCGGATACAGATGCTTGAGTCGGGTTATATACCAAGAGGAAACGAGTACACCGTTATTATGAAAGACGGCCTCAGGCGACCGGTTCTTTTGTACAGTTCGCCGATCAGGCAGCAAGGGGCTGTTACAGGGGTGCGAACGATCGTCGTCGATCTTTATGAACTGAAACGTGCAGAGGACGTATTGCGCGAAAGCGCTTTGCAGAAACGCGTCAGCGAGGAATTCCGGTCAATTATCGACAATATTCCCGGGGTAGTATACCATATCTCGACCGATGATTCGATACGGTTTCTTTCGGATGTGAAAACGGCTTCTTCAAATCGCGAGATTATTTCGTCTGTTGCTGGTTCGATTGCACAGATTCTTGCATATATACACCCCGACGATCGTCAGCTTGTTGTCGATTCATACACCAGGCTTCGAAAATCAAGAGGATTGCAGGTTATCGTCTATCGGATAGTGCATCCCGATGGTGCGGTAAGATGGATCGAAGATCGTAAAACGTCTGTTTTTTCCGATGAAGGAACCTTTGTCGGTATTGACGGCATTCTGTTCGATATAACGGATAGAGTTGCGGCTCAGGAAGAAAAACAGCAGCTGGAGTCGCGTCTGAAAAAAACCCAGCGTCTCGAAACCATAGGCACCCTTGCCGGCGGCATAGCACATGATTTCAACAATATTCTGACCCCTGTTCTCGGATATGCAGAAATGGGAGCCATGTCCCTTTCCGAGGAAGATCCGCTGCATGAGTATTTCACCGAAATCATGCAGGCTGCCGGAAGGGCGCAGAACCTCGTTGCGCAGATTCTTACCTTCAGTCGGGCGGACGAACGCACTCCTGTTGTGGTGAGCGTGCAGGCAATCATCGTCGAGGCGCTGAAACTGCTGCGTCCTTCCATTCCGGCAACCATCACCATCAGTCAGTCCATCGACGGCAACTGTGGCCATGTTCTTGCCGATCCATCCCGGATCCATCAGGTTGTCGTCAACCTCTGCACCAATGCGTTCCAGGCTATGGAAATTTCAGGTGGCGACATTGCAATCGATCTGCGGGAAATCGTTCCGGATAGCGAATTGCGCAAGCTTATGCCGAAACTGACCGGCGACAGGTATGTTCAGCTCAGCGTTTCCGATACCGGCCATGGCATGGACGATGCGACGATGGAACGCATTTTCGAGCCGTTTTATACCACCAAGCCTGTCAACAAGGGCACCGGTCTGGGTCTGTCGGTCGTGCATGGCATCGTGACGAGCTGCAAGGGTGATGTAGCTGTCGAGAGCGTTGTCGGTAAGGGCAGTACCTTCAGGATCTACCTGCCAGTGATAAAGGGACAGACGGCATTGCAGGAAGGAGAGGCCGTTCAGCTGGAAGGTTCCCAAAGCGCCAGCATTCTCTTTGTCGACGACGAGCCGGCAACCGTACAGTTGATGAGCGTGATGATGGGCAAGCTTGGATTCAGCATTCGGGCCCTGAGCTCGCCGGTTGAGGCGCTTGCACTTTTCCGCAATGATCCCGCCGCATTCGATATTGTGATCACCGACCTTACCATGCCGGAAATGACCGGTATCGAATTTGCTCGGGAGCTGCACGTAATCAGTCCGCATCTTCCGGTTGTTCTGATGACCGGTTATGGCAAAGATATTGAATATACCGTTCCTCTGAGCCGTTACGGTATCAGAAAATTACTGAAAAAACCGGTAAGGCTTGCCCTGCTTGCCCAGTCAGTGAGGGAAGTCCTCTCCGTATCCGATCAATAATAATTGCAGGTACAATGAATATACTTGTTATCGATGACGATAGCGCCGTACGAAAATTCATCGGCGTTACGCTTAAAAAGGCCGAACATGCCGTTTTCGAGGCGGATAACGGTAAATCGGGCCTGGAATTCCTTAAGGGGCGTCCGCAGATCGATCTGGTGATCACCGATCTTATCATGCCTGAAAAGGAGGGTATCGAAACCATCATGGAGATCCGTCGTCAATATCCCTCGATAAAGATTATAGCCATTTCCGGTGGGGGAAAAGTCGGACCCGACAACTACCTGGTTCTTGCGGACGCGCTTGGTGCACATACCACGCTCAAGAAACCGTTCAGCGGCCAGGAACTGCTCATGAGCCTGAATCTGCTGCAGTGATTTTCTGCGGAAAGAGTGTGCTATTGTGCTGTCTTTCGGGTGTGTTTGTATATTATACTTATATACATATGATATGTTACAGATATTCGTTTCCGGGTTAAGTTTGATTCATAATTATCTTTTATTATACTTGATTAAATAAGTTTATTTTTATAATTGTAGCTTGTTGATTGATGTTTCTGCTTGATAAGGTGTATGGAAAAATCACGGTTGCAATTTCTGTGTTTCTTCTTTTCAGAGGAAGTTGTCTTCATGGCGAAAGTAATGATACCGATATTCCTGTTACTGTTTCGTTGATTGAGCCCTCTTTCAGGGATTTGCACTCAGACACTAATTATTCAATAGGTACTGGTATGTATGCGTTTCTGAATAATTTGTCAGACTTTGGCAATGCCCACATCCTTGTGTTTTTAGGTATTTCTTTGTTTCTGGGCTTTGCTTTTGCTGGAAAAAAAATAAATGGTTTTTTTACTTCGGGAGAATCTGAGATTGAAAAAAATAAAAATACACATAATGTGAGTAGCAGTATGAATGTAAACAAGCACTTTCATCAAGAAGTTTTTGAAAAGGATATGGAAAAAAGTGATGTGGCAATGAGCCATCTTGCAAAGGGTACCGTGCTTGAAGGAAATCTGTCTATTTCCAGTTCCTTGCGTGTTGATGGCAAGATAATCGGTAATGTTGTCTGTTCATCAGTTGTCATTATCGGAGAGGGCGGTTCAATTGAAGGTGATATCAAGGCTGATTCCATGAAGGTTTCAGGCTCAATTAAGGGAAGTGCCGATATCAACAATGAGTTCAGTGCGGATTCGACAGCTCATATTGAAGGAGATCTTGTTGTCGGGATACTCAACATCACTGAGGGCGCAAAATTGTCGGGGAGCATTAAAATGAAGTGATTTGTATGCTCTTATTTTAGGGTTATGTTGATGATCAAGCGGCTTTCCGGCCGCTTTTTTTGTGCCGGCCGGCAATTGTGTGTGATGTGGGTTATTGGCATATCAGTGCGGAAAAGCTCGCATTGAAATAAACAGGATAATCTGACTGGAGTTCTTTCAGGCATTTCAGTGGAGACCGGTCGTGATCAGGAATCTTGTCATGTCGAAAAGAATGGTCACCAAACAATGTATTGCGATTTCGGGTAACGACGGGTAACGGTTAAATAAGCGTTGTTTTTGTCTGGTTCGGGAGGTTTTACTCGTCGCGTATGAATATCATTATCCAGCAAGGCCTTTTGGCAACTGCTCGCGAGCATGAGGTTCTTCGGCATCGTGAGTTCCCTGAAAACGGTTTGGATTGTTTATTCTATGAGCCGCTGCTTTTGACGATCATTGCGTATTCCGGCAGGTCGCTCATCGGTTTTGTATGCATTGCCAGAGACCATTCGGCATTGATATATGAACCGTCATGGTTCCTGAACCTGGATTTGAACGTTATAATAGCCTCAGTCCTCGTTTCTTTTTCAAGGGCTTTTTGTACTACGCTGTAGTCTTCAGGATGCATGATGTTTTTCAGGTTCTTTCCTGATAACGTGTCTCCAGGGTATCCGAGATAGTTTTCAAGAGAGCCGCTCAGATCAACAATCGATTTGTTGTGGTCAAGGACGGCGTATGCGTCGACGCAGGGTTTGTAAAGGTCTGAAAACGTTTGTACATGCAGACGAAACTTGCGAAAAAGGGTGTCGATGTCCATGCGGTATCGGGAAAGCATAAGGGTTTCTCCGAGTACCGTCGAGGTCCGGTGGGGAACTTCGCCCGATAATAGCCATTGGATATCGGCGCCATCTGTTTCCAGCCGTGCGATCATTTTTTTGCCCGGAGCGCATTTGCCGGTAAGGTATGGCGTCATCTGTGCCGGATATTTTATGCCGACTGCCCGGCAGAAGGCATTGATCGATCCATGCTTTTTCTGTATGTACTTTCTCAGCCGGTAATGAAATCCCGGACTTATTCCGGGCCTTGCAAGGGTTTGCATATGCTCTGGCATAGAGGAATTCTTAATATGGGATTCTGTTACTCGCTCTGGCATCAGTCAGGCATGCTGAATTCCGGCAGCCAGTGCCGGAGAACATGTTCAAATTCCCGACGGTTCAATGGTTTCGGAAGAAAATCGCTCATACCTGCCTCGAAACAGCGGTCGCGCTCTTCCTGCCTGGTGTGCGCTGTCAGGGCAACGATCGGAATGTTCTTTCCGGATTCTATCCGCCGGATGATGCGGGTCGCTTCGAGGCCGTCCATTTCAGGCATCTGAATATCCATGAAAATGAGGTCGTAATGTCTCTTTTCAACGGCACTGACGGCATCCTGACCGTTACACACCAGATCTGCCTGTAAACCCGATCTCTGCAGCATCAGGCGCACGATTTGCCGATTGACTGGGTTATCCTCCGCAACCAGTATTCGCGGACGATCGTCCATGCCCGGCTGTGCGGGTCCGGCCGGATTTACTGCGGCTGTCGTATGCACTTCAGGGAGGTTTTCCGGAAGGGAAAGGCATTCCGGCACCGTAAACCAGAAACAGGCGCCGTGCTCCTTACGGTTTTCGATGCCGATTTCGCCCCCCATAAGCCTTACCAGCGCTTTTGAGATCGCAAGTCCGAGGCCGAGACCTTCGTGTCTGCGCGTCGAAGAGCCGTCAAGCTGCGAGAAGGCATCGAAGATTGTTCCGATCTTGTCTTCAGGTATGCCGGGTCCGGTGTCGGCGACGGAAAAGCGGAGCGTATCGTTCTTTTCGCCATGCTGTTCAGGCACGACAAAAACATCCACGTTGCCTTTGGCCGTGAACCTGACGGCATTCTCCGCAAGGCTTGTCAGTACCTGGTTCAGTTTTTCCGGATCCCCCCCGATCCGGTCGGGTACGCCGGAATCGACATGGATGAAAAACCCGATCCCCTTCTGCGCTGCGGCAGGAGAAAGCTCCTTTTCGATATCGGACAACAGAGCCGACAGCGAGAAAGCGCGTCGATCTGCATTGAGTGTTCCGGAAACGGTGTTCGAAAACGTCAGGATGGCGTCGGTAAGCTTAAGGAGCGATGCCGTGCTCGATCTGATCGTTTCGGCAAAAAAGCGCTGTTTTTCGTCAAGTTCCGTATCGAACAGGCATTCCGTCATGCCGATGATGCCGTTAAGAGGGGTTCGGATCTCGTGGGAAACGTTGTTGAGAAACTCGCTTTTCAAGGTCGTTATTTCCCTGTCGCGTTTCGAAGCATCGTTGCAGAACGGATTGACGGCCTTTTTCTGCCCTTTGTTATAGGTCATTGCAGGGTTGATGGTGTGATGTTTTTCAAACATTACATACAATGTATAAAAAATAATGTAAGAATATTTTTTATACATTGTATGTAAATCATCGGGTCTTTTAATGGGCATTTCCTCATAGAGTGCCTGAAAGTATTGATTGATCGAGTGCTTCAGCCTGAAGACCAAATTGACATGGGATGTTTTTGTTCCTTTTCCTGACTTTCTTAATGTGCCTATGAACGATATGTGTATTATATACAAATTGATAGATATGATATGCAGATGTTTTTATTGTATTGTATATAGAAGAAATGTGTTTAATTTTGCATATAAATGTTTTTATGTTGTTTTGCCTGTGTCGTTTTATTACATTGGTCACATGTTCCTCGCCCGCGGAATATATGAGTCGAGCGGAAGATGGGTCTTCTGCTTGATCGAAAGGCGGCATGTATGTCGCCTTTTTTATTACTGTTTCTATTAAATGTGCGATGTGTGCGGGTTATGCCGATCATGGCGACAGGGTAAGCCTATATTTTGCGATGAGTGTTTAAAGTTTGGGTTTGGGAGGTACTGATCAATATATATCACCATTCGTTCCCATGTCATCCTGTGCCGCTGGCTTCGTCGCCTGAGGCACTTCATCCAACGTCTGGCAACATGATACCGGAATGCCGATAGTGCCCTCGTGTTTGTGGGTACTGCGAAATAGGCATAGTGGCCTCTCAACACGCTGTTCAGCCACGTTCCCTGTTCCGATACTGAGCCATGCATTCGCCGTCTCAGCTCTTTCTTTACCTCTCCGAGCTTGCTACTCACTGATCCGCGCTTCGTCTTGCGCAAGAGCTGAAAGCCTTTTCCTCCTATTTTCTCCCCACAAATGTGGGTAAATCCGAGAAAGTCAAAGGTTTCCGGCCGCCCTTGCCCCCGTCTTTTTCGGTTCTTGGCAGCATACCTGCCAAACTCAATCAGGCGGGTTTTCTCCGGATGCAACGTTAGTGCGAACTTTGCCAGTCGCTCCCTCAGATCAGCCAGGAATCTTTCGCCGTCTTCCTTGTTCTGGAAGCCTCCGACATTATCGTCGGCGAAACGCACGACGATAATGTCGCCTTTGCAGTGCTTTTCCCGCCACTGCTTGGCCCACAGGTCATAGACATAATGAAGGTAGATATTCGCAAGGAGCGGTGAGATCACGGCCCCCTGCGGCGTCCCTTCTCCTGCCTCGTTCCGCACGCCATCTTCCAGTATCCCGGCTTTCAGCCACTTGATCATCAGTCGGACAATCCGCTTGTCACCAATACGGTGTTCCAAAAAGCGGATCATCCACTCATGGCTGATCGTATCAAAGAACCGGGAAATATCGGCGTCCAATACCTAGCCGATTTTCTTCACCTTGATCCCGTATGCGAGTGCATCCAGCGCATCATGCTGACTGCGACCCGGTCGGAATCCATAGCTGAACCCCAGAAACTCCGCCTCGTAGATCGGCGTGAGAATCGCCACCACTGCCCGCTGTACAATTTTGTCTTCCAGTGCGGCGATGCCGAGCGGTCGTTGTTGGCCATTTGCCTTCGGTATGTACTTCCGGCGCGATGGCTGTGCCCGGTAAGCTCCCGTGTGGATTCGCCGGTGCAGGTCTGCAAGGTTCTCTTCCAGTCCTTCCCTGTAATCTTTCCACGTTACCCCGTCCACTCCCGTTGCTGCGGTTTTCTTCAGTTCGAAGTACGACCATCGCAGGCAGTCTACGGAGATGTGATGCAGAAGCGCTGTCAGCTTTTCTCCTCGATTTCTGGTTACTGCTTCACGTATGCGACCCTGCGCCTGGGACACGACTTCCCGACTCTGTGTCCGGCCCGTGCTTAGCAGTTCCTCATTCCTCTTGTTCCCACCCCTTCCCTCCACGAACTCCCCTACGGGCTTACCCGCTTTGTTTGAAAAACGGGGTCCACTACAATACGGTCAGCCTCGACGGCAAGGCGATTCTTTCGGGATGGAATTTTCGGAATGTTCTGATAATGCAAACTAATATCCGTATTGTGTCATAAATAAATTGACATTCACAAAAACACCTATCCATATGCATTTAAAACGTTTACAACAAAGACACATACAAAAACCGTATATATTGCAATTTCTCATATAATACAATATATATACTCTTGCAATAGCTTTATTTTATATTATATCGTTATAGGGAACCACGATTAATTGAGCTTTTTATATGTCTCTGTACATGGATCAGCCGGAAAGCTCGTAGTCGATTCAAAAAAAAACACCGTTCTTTGACACATTCAGGGCTGAAAATACTCCTGAAAGGATCTACTGGGCGTAGCTATCCCATAGGAACACATTGTCGACTCGTTTGTTCAACTGAATGCATCGCATCATGTTGTAGGTAAGATTGGCCAAGCCGATCTTTGCTGTCGCCTTTGCGTATCCTATGGTTCTGATGTACATGGCCTGCATCGAATTGGTCATGAAGCCAATATTCAGGATCGGGACAAAGATGTTCCAGTCGATATAGGCCTCCAGTTTTACGAGCGGGTCTTTAAGCTTTGTGAGCCGCTCAAGGAGGAAGCATTCGTCGAAAAGGCCGAGAGGATTGATATTTTTCGTGACAGCAGGCAGTGAATGAAGAAATCTGCTGAAATATACGGATTTTCGGCCTTTTTATGAACGCTAAGTTATTTTTATTATGAAAGATAGGTCGCTTTCGAATTAATAGAGATGCCCACTAATCAGGATTCGGGTTATTCCGAACATCAGACGATTTTTTTTCATCGAAACGATAGTTCAACAGCTAAATCTTAAATGGAGGTACTGAATGAAAACTTCAAAAAAAAACCGCATTCGCCACGAATCCTGCCAGAAAAAACTTGGTATGGCTCTTTTCTGTGGCGTATTGGGCATTACCGGCGCAATTACGCCCAGTGAATCGCTGCTTGCAGATATTACCGGTACGGTCAGTGGTGGTAATTATACTATAGGATATGACAAAGTAGTTAAAAACGGCGATACCATTACCCTTTCTTCCGCTACTATTTCCGGGGTAACATTTACCGACGACATGACAATTGGCAACCTGACAACAACCGACACAAAGGTAAATGGCCCACTCGAAGTAACGGGGCAGACAACAACGAATGGAATCAGCAATACTGGCGATATTGTTACAACTACTCTCAATACAACTGGCGGCGCCAACATTGGCGGTACGCTGACTACTCACGGCATCACGAACACAGGTCCGCTTTATTCTTCAGACGGAAACGCATCTCTTTCGGTTGCAAACGGAGGGACTTCTCTTGGCGTGACAAATGCCGGTGGCAATCTGAACGGGATTTCTTCCGATACAGGTCAGACCCGGATTGCCGGCGGTGACAACAGCCAGTCAAGCGTAACCGTCGATAACAACGGTATTCATATGGCTAACAACGGAGCGCCGGCTCGAGTGACGGGTGTTGCTAACGGATCGAATGGCCATGATGCGGTCAACATGAATCAATTGAACAATCTTTCCAGGAAGACCTACAGCGGTATTGCCCAGATTGGAGCCCTGGCTGCAATTCCTGAGCCAAAGTCCGGACAATGCTACTCTGTAGGAATGGGGGTCGGTACCTATGGAGGTCAAGGTGCGGTTGCGCTTGGCGGAAAGGCTTACATCAATGATAATATTTCGGTAGGCGGAGGCTTTGGTATCAGCAGTGGAAGCCCATCTGCAGTTGCTGCCGGCGCTTCTTTCGGTTGGTAAAATGTATCACGGGGCTTTGCCTGTTCAGCACTCGCAAAGCACTGTAAGCTGCCGGTTATGATGGATAAATAAAAAGTGCGGGAGTCTTGTTTTCCCCTCAGTCAGATAATGGGAGAACAAGACTCCCGCGTTTTTTTATGCAGTTAATACCAAATGATCTTTTCACACTTGTTGCAGGTGATTATCGCAAGCAAAAGCAAACTTCATAAAAAAGCCCAAGTAACCGGGAGCATTTGAAACGGAGCATCCGGGAATCTTCGCGTAGTACATGAAAATTTCAAGCACCGGCCAACCAGAGTAATTCGAGTGCGTAATAACTTTTCAGGAGTTCCCTTATTTCCGTTCCCATCATATTTTCTGCGATTAACAGCTATGAAACAATACGCCATCGGATTACTTGCTGCCTTATTGCTGACGCTTCCCTCAGGGGTTCGCTGTGAAACAGCCTTACCGGAGCATATAGCTCAGTTGCAAAAAGAGGCACAACTGGGAAATGCAATTGCTCAGAACAAGCTCGGTCTGGTATACTACACCGGTCAAGGGGTCAAACAGGACTACGCCGAGGCTCTGCGATGGTATCGCAAAGCTGCCGGGCAACAACGTGCTTGGGCACAAGTTAGTCTTGGCGTAATGTACGAAAAAGGTCAAGGGGTGAAACAGGACCATGCAGAAGCGGCAGGCTGGTTTCGCAGAGCCGCAGAGCAAGGTCTTGCTAAAGGAGAATACTATCTCGGGGCATTATATGAAAAGGGTCAGGGAGTGGAACAGAGCCATGCAGAAGCAGCACGCTGGTTTCGCAAAGCTGCCGACCAGGGTCTTGCAGAGGCTCAGAACAAGCTCGGTCTAATGCATTACACCGGTCAGGGTGTCACGCAGGACTATGGAGAGGCCGCACACTGGTTTCGCAAGGCTGCCGGGCAAGGACTTGCATTGGCACAAAACAGCCTCGGCGTATTGTACTACACTGGTCAAGGAGTAAGTCAGGATTATGCAGAAGCGGCACACTGGTTTCGCAAAGCTGCCGGGCAGGGTCTTGCCGTATCAGAAAATAAACTCGGCCTTATACACTATACGGGTCAAGGCGTCAAGCAGGACTATATCGAAGCGGCTGCTTGGTTTCGCAAAGCTGCAGTTCGAGGATTCGCAGAGGCGCAGTTAAATCTCGGTATACAGTACTACACAGGCCAGGGTGTCAAGCAGAATTATGCAGAAGCGGTAAGCTGGTATCGTAAAGCTGCCGAGCAGGGTCTTGCAGAGGCACAGTACAATTTAGGAGTACTCTACTTCAATGGCAGAGGTATAACAGAGGATCGACAGAAAGCCAAAGAGTGGTATCAAAAAGCCTGTAACAATGGGTATCAAAAGGCTTGTGATGACTATCGGAGGGTTGCTGAGCAACAGAATTAGCATTGGTATCACACGGCTTTCGGAAATAAACATGCCTATATAACGGATGCCGAACTCTTCCGGTGTACCTGATGCATCGGTAGCAGCGCCAGCTTGCCGTATCTCCAGCAATCCGGGCTATGGATAAGCTCTTGGTTCCCGCTCCGTCCTCCTTGCACTCGGGGTACTCACGACACATATTCGAGATGCTCTTAAGAGTCGAGCGGAAGATGGGGCTTCTATTTGCTCAAAAGGCGACATGTATGTCGCTTTTTTTACTGGTTGCTATGAAATGTGCGATGTGTGCGGGTTATGCCGATCATGGCGACAGGGTAAGCCTATATTTGCGATGAGCGTATAAGTGCCATAAGAGCAAAGCTTGCCCAGAACAGAACGGCCACGCCGTTGTTTGATACAGCCTTGTTTGCGCGTGACCTCGAAAAGGCGTATCGAAGAATGTGGGATCGGCACCTTGCCGGCCTTCCGCCGGATCATATTGAGGTGAAAGACCTGTGAGGCTCAAGTATATGTACGCTTGCTCGCTTTGACAGAGCGTATCAGTGGTCTGTTTTTTCGCGTTGGTCTCATGTCGTTACCTCCTTTTTTATGTTATTTGTACTGCATGCATTCGCGGTGTTTGTTATGTCAAGCAGAACGAGCAGATCTTTCCAGTAGGGATACCCGAAAATATACCGGTGCAGCGCTTCGACGATTGCCGACCGATGTTGCGTTCCGAGCGATTCCAGAGGGCAGTCGGGCGGCAGCACTTTTTCCGTGCCGCAGCGGGGCAGTCCGGTAGCGCTGTCGAGGACGAGCAGTTGGAGACAGGGGATCTTTTCGCTGCAGGCGGCTCCGATGCGGTCAAGCACCATGCCGATCTCTTCAAGAATGATTGCAAGCTCGTTCCCGGATGCAATGCCGAGTTTTTGGGCAAGCTCGTTATGGCAGAGCGGTTTTTTCTGCATGGCCCGGTTTGCAAGAAGAACGATTGCCGTTTTAGAGTTTGCCGAACAGTGGATATCGGGAATTGTCGAGAGCCAGCAATCTTCCGGCACGACCCGGTTATGCCCTGGCAGGGTGTTAAATCGTATCGGCATAAATAATCCTTTACACCGTTTTGCTGTTGCGGGTATTTACTATCAATAGGGTTGATTTATTATATGCATAATTTACGGTATTTTCCTGTATTGCGAGTCTATGCGTTTTGTTGTTATTTTAATTAATGGATATATAAAGATACTGTTTGTTGCGTTTTTAAGATATTTTCGGGAAACGTTTTATGTGATCGGTTGTCTGATATGCGTGATTGCGAAAAAATGTATTCGGTAATCCGCGTTTCGATAATTCTTTTTTCTTGATCCGGGCGGGAGATGAAGGTTGCGCGCGTTGTATCCATTTATTGCATATTATGGAAGTGTAAGGTGTATATGAAATATATATCTGTTTGTGTGTAATGATATTTTAATGCTGTTTGGGTTGCGTTGTTTTATTACATTTGTAACATGTTCCGCGCCCGTGGAACCAAGAGCGGAAGATGGGGCTTCTGCTCGCAAAAAAGGCAGCATTTTATGTCGCCTTTTTTGTTTTCCGTCGTTTTTTATGGCTCATACGATTACATGTGATGAACTGCCGAAGAGCAAGGAGGGTGGAGTTCCGATAGATCGGGAGCGCAATCCTCATAACGAATGCTGTCCGGAGTTATTCAACCCTGCTTTCTGGCAGCTCATGGCAACAGGTTTATCCGGCTCTTTGCGATAAACGTATATATCTGTTTATTATGGGCACTTCGAAAACGTGTCGTGAGCATCCGGAGTGCAAGGCGGACGGAGCTGAGAAACCGGAGTGTACACCCACAGTACATGAGGATTTCGATCCCGACTTGTCGGGCCAACGCGGCAATCCGGGTGCGGAATAACTTTTTCGAGGTGCCCTTATCCCGTTTTTCTGGCCGAATTATCCTGCAGTGTCTATATTACGATGTTCCTCTTGTCGTTTTCTGCATGGTGGAGCGCACGAGGCCAATTCTTTTTCCCCATTTATTCTGTTTGATTGAAGCTGTTATCTGAGCGCATTGTTCGCGTTTTGGCTGCAAGTGCGAAATGTGCTCAATCGATTATATTTTTGGAGCTTATGAACGAACAATCTCCGGATCAGTTGCGGCTGTGCGGGTATCCTTCGCCTGGCGGGAGCCGGATCGAAACCGATCCGATCCATCACGATTATCAGGTGCTGCAGGCCCTTCGTCGTGTCAATCATCTGATCATTACCGAGCAGGATCCCTGCCGGCTGATTTCAAGGGTCTGTCAGGCACTTACCGGCACGCTTGAATATTTCAATGCATGGGCGATTCTTCTTGATGGTTCCGGTACCCTGCGTCATACGGCTTTTTCCGGTATAGGTGCCGCTTTTGAAAAAATGGAAGAGCAGTTGAGAAGAGGTGAGTTGCCGGACTGCGTCAGGGAGGTAATGGGCGGCAGGCATCATCTGATTGTCGAGGATCCTTCGGCCGATTGCCGGCAATGCCCTCTTTCGTCATGCTATAGCGGCAGATCGGGGTTTTCGGGTGTACTTGCTTGCGACGATATTGTTTATGGGGTACTTTCGGTTTCGGTACCGAAATCTTTTTCCCGCATATCTCGTGAACAGGAATATTTTTTCGAGCTTGTTCGGGATATCGGGTATGCGCTGCATAAAATCGATGAGGCGGGCAAGCTCCGGCTTGCCAACGATCTGCTCGAACGAAGTCAGGCTGCGGCGTTCATATGGAAAAAACTGGATGCATGGCCGGTCGAGTATGTATCCGGCAATACGCTTGAGCTTTTCGGTTACCCGGCATCGGATTTCAGGTCGGGACGGGTCTCTTTCGCTTCGCTTGTCCATCCGGAGGACTTTGGAGCTGTTCAGCAGAAGGTATCGGAAGCTGTCGTCAACAGAGCCATTACGACGGTTCAGCATGACGATTACAGGGTCATCCACGCCGATGGGGGTATACTCTGGATCAAGGATGTGACCACCATTCGTCGCGACTCTCAGGGAGATTATGTCAAGTGCGAAAGCATATTGCTTGATATTACCGGAAACAAAATGGTGGAGGCGGAATTGAGAAAGAGCCGCGAGCAGTTCATGCTGGCCGTCAATGGAAGTAACGACGGCATCTGGGACTGGAGCCTGCGGGACGGTACGCTCTACCTTTCGCCGCAGTGGAAGCGCATGCTCGGTTATTCGGACGATGAACTGCCGAATGAATTTTCTTCATTTTCAGATAACATTCATCCCGATGACCGCGCTTCTGTGACAGAATATGTTGCCCGTTACCTGAAGGGAGGCATCAGACAGTACAGGCAGGAGTTTCGCATGAAGCATAAGGATGGCGGCTGCAGGTGGATTCTTGCGCGGGGAGAAGCTGTACGGGACGAACATGGCATTCCTTTCAGAATGGCCGGTTCGCATACGGATATTACCGAAAGAAAGGCGTCCGAGGAGATGCTTCGGGCCCGAACGCTCGAGTTCGAACATATTTTCAACAATTCCCATATCGGAATCATGCTGCTCAGAGGGGGGAGAGTCTGTGTTCGGGGCAATCGGCGTCTTGCCGGGATTCTGGGCTACGATTCCCCGGACGAACTCGCCGGTATCGGCATGGCGCGGCACCATCTGAGCATGGAACGGTTCGAGGAGTTCGGAAAGATGCATTATGAAAAGCTCACTGAAGGCGAGCAGTTTCAGGTTGAATACCAGCTGCGTCGCAAGGATGGATCGCCTGTATGGTGCAGCCTCTCGGGCAAGGCGCTCGATCCGCAGGATCTCGACAAGGGGGTGATCTGGGTGATCGACGACCTTGAAAAGAGAAAGCGGGAGGAACAGCTGTTACGAGATGCCAACACGATGCTTGAAGAGGCGACGCGGAATGCAGAGAAGGCAAGCAGGGCGAAAAGCGAGTTTCTGGCAAACATGAGCCATGAATTACGTACTCCTCTCAATGGCGTTATCGGAATGACCGGTCTGCTTCTCGATAGCGGACTTACCGGCGAACAGAAGCTGCTGGCAGAAACGGTCGATTCGAGTGCGATGTCGCTGCTTCAACTGATAGACGATATTCTCGATATCTGTAAAATCGAGGCAAAAAAGCTTGTGCTTGAAATCGTCGATTTCGATCTTGCCGATCTTGTCGATGAGGTTGCCGGCGGCGTCGCATGCAACGCGCAGCAGAAGGGGATCGGGTTTGCTTACAGTTTCGGAGCCGATGTGCCGCTCCTTCTGCGCGGCGATCCGGCCAGGCTCCGACAGGTGCTCAACAATCTTGCGGGTAATGCCGTGAAGTTTACCGAACGCGGGGAGGTTGTCATCAGGGTCGAGCTCGAGTCCTGCGATGCCGGTACGCTGCGGCTGTTATTCTCGGTCATGGATACCGGTATCGGTATTTCGGCCGACAAGCAGCGGATTATTTTCGATCAGTTTACCCAGGCGGACTCGTCGACGACAAGAAAATACGGAGGTACCGGGCTCGGGCTTTCAATCGTTCGCCAGCTCGTCGCCTTGATGGGGGGAGAGATCGGGCTGAACAGCATCGAGGGCAGCGGATCTACTTTCTGGTTTACTGCGGAGTTTCAGATGCAGCAGGATCAGCCTGTATGATGCCGATTCGTTTTCGTGCATTAAGGATTGGTATTATCGGCTGAAACCTTTTAGTTTCCGATCTGCTTTCATTGAGTGCGCATGACGCGACGGCAATCGCCGGCGTGAAGGCAATGAGGATGTTTTTTCAAGAGATAGAAGTATAATGACCAATGCATGAAGATTTAGGAAATATATGGAAGGCCATCGTTGCCGAGGCTGCGAACGAGTGCGGTCGGGATCCGGAAATCAGTATTTTTCTCGAACAGCATATTCTGCGTTTCGATGATTTCGGCTCTTCGCTTGCCATGCTGCTTTCGGTGAAACTCGGTTCGAAGCACTTTCCGCCGCTTGTGCTGCAGGGGCTGTTCGAAGATTTCTATCGCCAGAGTCCTGAACAGGTCGAGTATGCGCTCCACGATCTCGTTGCGACCCAGCAGCGCGATCCTGCTGCCGTGCATTATTTTGAAATCATGCTTTTCCTTAAAGGTTATCAGGCCCTTCAGGCATACCGGCTGGCTCACTGGTTGTGGAAGAACGGCCGAAAGACCATGGCGTATTTCATTCAGAACCGGATGTCTGAGGTGTTCGCCGTCGATATTCACCCGGCAGCGGTTATAGGCAAAGGAATTCTGCTTGACCATGCGACCAGCCTGGTAATAGGAGAGACGGCTGTCGTGGATGACAATGTTTCGTTGCTTCACGAGGTGACGCTCGGTGGAACCGGCAAGGAGACCGGAGACCGTCATCCGAAAGTTCGCCGGTCGGTACTGATAGGCGCAGGAGCGAAAATACTCGGCAATGTGGTGATCGGCGAAGGCTCCAAAGTCGGAGCGGGCAGCGTCGTTCTTGACGATGTGCCTCCGCATTATACGGTTGCCGGCGTTCCGGCCCAGATTGTCGGTCGCACGGAAGTTGCCGAACCTTCACGTGAAATGAATCAGAAACTGGTCGATAAAGAGAAGGAAAGCCTGAAGAGCGGCCTTCCTGCCGGTCTTCAGGCCTGAAAGATTTCCTGCAGATAGCGCCGGTAATTCCGCAGCCGGCTGCTGATCTCTTCAAAATGGTCGCCTCCGAGTTTTTCAAGCAGCGCATTGGCTATAACAGGGGCGATAACGGCTTCGGCCACTACGCCGGCTGCAGGTACGGCGCAGGTGTCGCTGCGTTCGAAACGGGAGAGCGTCGGCTGCATGGTCGCAAGGTCGAATGAGTGCAATGGCGAAACCAGCGATGAGATAGGTTTCATGGCAGCTCTCAGGTGTATGGTCTGTCCGCTCGTCATGCTGCCTTCAAGTCCGCCTGAACGATTGGTTTTTCTTTCGAGTCCTTTGCCGGGAACAAGGTGAAATTCATCATGAACCCGGGATCCCGGTTTGCAGGCATTATCGAAAGCTCGGCCGATTTCGGCTCCCTTGATGGCCTGTATCGACAACAGGGCCGATACAAGGTCGGCATCGAGCCGCCGGTCGTGCTGTACATAGCTTCCCAGCCCCATGGGCACGCCTGTAATGAAGATCTCGATAACGCCTCCAAGCGTATCGCCCTGTTGTTTGACATCATCGATAGCGGCAATGGCGCTGTGTTCGGTTGTGTTGTCGAGCATCCTGACCGGCGAGGCATCGGCCTTCAGGGCGAGGGTTTCGGCTCCGTCACGGAGCAGTTTTTCGATTTCAGGATTGTGCGCAGGTTCTGCTGCCGAACCGATAGCCGAAACATAGCTGCCGATTTCGATGCCAAGTGTTCTGAGAAATATTCGAGCAAGCGTTCCTGCAGCAACGCGTGCCGCGGTTTCTCGCGCAGACGAGCGTTCAATGACCGGACGGATGTCGTCGAATCCGTATTTTATTTTTCCGGCAAGATCTGCGTGTCCCGGTCTTGGAATGGTGATTTTCGGTACTTCCGTTACAGGATTTTCGAACCTTGCCATGGTGGCGGTCCAGTTCTCCCAGTCGCGGTTTCTTATGAGCAGGCTTATCGGCGAGCCGATGGTTTTGCCGAAACGGATTCCGGAGAGCACTTCGGCCTTGTCGCTCTCGATTTTCATTCTTCCGCCACGGCCGTAGCCCTGCTGGCGGCGCTGCAGCTGGGCGTCGATTTCCTGCTGCGAAACGGTAACGCCGGCCGGCAGGCCTTCGACGATTGCCGTGAGTGCGGGTCCGTGGGATTCGCCCGCTGTAAAGTATCGTATCATGTGTTGCTCAAGAGTAAAAAGGCCCGGCTATACCGATGGAACAGCCGGGCATATGAAAAATAACCTGTTCAGCAATGGTGCGCTTTCTGTCAGCGGAGCTTTTTTGCGGCTTCCTTGGCGTAATAGGTGAAGATCATATCGCCGCCGGCGCGTTTCATGCAGAGCAGCGACTCCATCATGACCCTCTCTTCATCGATCCAGCCCCGTTCAGCTGCGGCTTTTACCATCGCGTATTCGCCTGAAACGTGGTAGATGGCTACCGGTACGTCGAAACGCTCCTTGGCGCGCCGGACGATATCGAGATAGGCAAGGCCGGGTTTGACCATGACGATGTCGGCACCTTCCATAATATCGAGTTCGATCTCCTTCATGGCTTCGTCGGTGTTGCCGGGGTTCATCTGGTAGGTGCTCTTGTCGCCGAACTGCGGAGCGGAGTGCAGGGCGTCGCGGAACGGGCCGTAGAAGCTCGATGCGTATTTGGCCGCATAGGAGAGTATGCCGACGTCGGAAAAACCTGCGTCGTCGAGGGACTCGCGTATAGCGCCGATACGACCGTCCATCATGTCGCTCGGAGAGACGAAATCCGCGCCGGCGTTGGCGTGAGAGGCTGCCATTTTACAAAGCACCTCGACGGTTTCGTCGTTGAGGATGATGCCGTCCCTGACCAGACCGTCGTGCCCGAAGGGCGTGAAGGGATCGAGAGCCACATCGGTCATGATGCAGAGATCGGGTAGCTTGGCTTTGATTGCCCTGATGGCTTCCTGAATAATTCCCTTGTCATTGTATGCTTCGCTGCCGTCTTCGGTTTTCTTTTCGGGAATACCGAAAAGGTCGATGCAGGTAATGCCGAGGTCCTGGAGCTCCTGGCACTCCCTGACGGCGTTGTCTATCGAGTAACGGAAACTGCCCGGCATCGAGGAGACTTCTTCGACAATATTGTTTCCCGGGCAGACGAACAAGGGAAATACGAGATCGTTTACCGAGAGAGTGCACTCCTGCACGAGGTTCCGGATAGCTGCTGATTTACGGAGTCTTCTCGGGCGGTGGACAATATTGAGGAGATCGAGCTGGCTCATGATGGTTTTCAGGTTAGGTTCCAAAAAGCCTTAAAATACGAAAAGCTGTGAACTTCATAAAGTGCGGTATCGTAAAAAAAGAGGTGAAATCCGAATAAACTGTAACAGTGTTTACATGAGAAAGCTCATCATTATTCCGGCCGCTACGGCCGAACCGATTACTCCGGCAACGTTAGGCGCCATGGCATGCATGAGAAGATGGTTAGTGGGATCGGCTTTCAGTCCTTCCATCTGTGCAACCCTTGCACTGTCCGGTACGGCAGAGACTCCGGCCGCACCGATGAGCGGATTGATTTTATTGTCATCTGAAAGAAAGCGGTTTATGAATTTTGCGAACAGTATGCCGCCGGCCGTCGATATCATGAAGGACAGTGCGCCGAGCACGAAAATGAGCATCGATTGGGGAGTCAGAAAGGTTGTCGCCTGTGTCGATGCTCCGACCGTTACTCCGAGAATGATGGTGACGATGTCGATCATGGCATTTCTGGCCGTATCGGCAAGTCGTTTGGTCACCAGCGATTCCTTGAGCAGATTGCCGAAAAACAGCATGCCGAGCAAAGGAAGAGAACCTGGAGCGAGAAATCCTGTCAGAAGCAGCCCCAATACCGGGAAAAGAATTTTTTCCTGCCGGGTTACCGATCTTGGAGGTTTCATTCTGATTTTCCGTTCCTCTGCGGTTGTCAGGAGTCGCATGATAGGCGGCTGGATGATGGGTACAAGCGCCATATAGGAATATGCGGCAATGGCTATCGGACCGATAAGCTCCGGGGCCAGCCTTGAAGAGAGGAATATGGCTGTCGGCCCGTCGGCTCCGCCGATGATGCCGATAGATGCCGATTCCGGATTGGTGAATCCCAGCATGAGAGCGCCAAGATAGGTCGTGAAAATGCCGAGTTGCGCTGCCGCTCCGAGCAGTATGAGTTTCGGATTGGAAATCAGCGTCGAAAAATCGGTCATTGCTCCTATGCCCAGAAAGATCAGGGGCGGATAGATGCCTTTGAGAACTCCCTGATAAAGATAGTTCATCACGCTACCCTTCTCGTAGATGCCGAGCTGAAGGCCTGCATGTTCGAGAAAGGGAATATTGCCGATAAGTATGCCGAATCCTATGGGGACAAGCAACAACGGTTCATATTCATAACGGATGGCAAGGTAGATGAACAGAAAACCGATAAGGATCATGACAATATGGCCGGCGGTGACATTTGCGAAGCCGGAAAATTCGATGAATCTGAGAAGTCCTTCCATGTCGGGTTACTCCATTTCTATGAGAATATCGCCCTGCATGACATTCGTGCCGGTCGTTACGTTGATTGTTTTAACTATACCGGATTTTTCTGCATAGATATTGTTTTCCATTTTCATGGCTTCGAGCACAAGCAACGGCTGGTCGGGTTTTACCGCTGAACCTGGTTTAACGTTTACCGCGATAATCGTTCCGGGCAGCGGGGCCTTGATGAGGCTCAGTCCTGTCGTCGTAAGCGGTTCGGGGGCTTTCGGCTTGGGTGGGGTATAGCGTACCAGTTTCGGCGTTTTGGGAGTCTGTATCTCCTTGCCGAGTTCCACTTCGTACAGCGTGCCGTTCACTTCGATTTCAGCAAGGTTTTCTTCAAGGGATTTTATGTCGACCGTATAGGTGTTACCGCTTATGGTAAAGGTGTAGCGTTTCATGCTCAGCGCCCTCTGAAATGAATGACGTTATAAATCTTTGAGCTCCACGGAGAATAGATTCTCGCGGCTTTTTTTATGGTAAGCACGGCATTTTCATGGTCGTGCAGCTCGTGCAGGTAGAGATAGACCGCCATGGCGATTGCTGCGTTGACTTCACCGGTGACGGAGGTTCCTGCCTGTCTGGCTTTTTCGGGTTCCCCTGTTTTGATGAGTTTTCTTTTCAGGTTGAAAGCGAGGAGATGCGGGAGAAGACGGAATGCGAAGTAGAGCAGAAGCAGGGCAAAAAACACAACCGTGTATCCGGTTGCGGCCAGAATGAGGTTGTCGGCCTGGATTGCTCCTGCTGCGGGAAATATGGTTGAGATGCGATTCATGTTCCTGTAGGGTTACAATGGCAGCGTCGAGTGTTTTTTCAGAGGATTGGTGTCTTTTTTTGTTGCGAGCATCTGCAAGGCCCGGATGATGCGGAATCGCGTATTTCTGGGTTCTATGATGTCGTCGATATATCCGTATTTTGCAGCTTCATAGGGATTGGCGAATTTATCACGGTATTCGCTCTCTTTAGCTGCTGTAAACGCGGCTTTTTCCTGTTCGTCACTGAACGATTTGAGATCCCTGTTGTAGAGTACTTCAATAGCGCCGGATGGTCCCATGACCGCGATTTCTGCTGTTGGCCAGGCATAGTTGATGTCGCCCCTGAGGTGACGCGAACTCATGACGCAATAGGCGCCGCCGTAGGCTTTTCTCAGAATGACCGTGACTTTCGGTACGGTCGCTTCACCGTATGCGAAAAGCAGTTTGGCGCCGTTCGTGATGATGCCGTTGAACTCCTGGGCGCTGCCCGGAAGGAATCCGGGAACATCGACGAGGGTGACGATAGGAATGTTGAACGCGTCGCAGAACCTTACGAATCTTGCCCCCTTGCGCGATGCATCGTTATCGAGACATCCAGCCAGATAGTTCGGCTGGTTTGCGACAATACCGGTCGAAATGCCGTTGAAGGTGACGAAGCCCGTTACGATATTTCGTGCATACTGGCGATGAACCTCAAGAAATTCCGCATTATCGGCGATAGCGTGAATGACGTCCTTTACGTCGTAAGGCGTCGAAGGCTTTTCCGGTATTATGGTGTTCAGTTCGTCGATCAGCCTGTCCGGTGGATCGTCGCAGAATGCGAGCGGAGGGTCTTCAAGGTTGTTCTGGGGCAGATAACTGAGCAGTTTTTTGATCAGCAGGATGGATTCCTCCTCATCAGCTCCGACAAAATGGGTGACGCCCGATTTTGTCGCATGAACTGATGCGCCCCCGAGATCTTCTTCGGAAATCGATTCGCCGGTTACCGTTTTAACAACTTTCGGGCCGGTTACGAACATGTAGCTGGTTTTTTCGGCCATGACGACAAAATCGGTCAGTGCGGGGGAGTAGACAGCACCTCCTGCACATGGGCCGAAAATGGCTGAAATCTGCGGAATGACGCCGGATGCCATGATATTGCGCTGGAAAATGCTTGCATAGCCGGCCAGGCTTCTTACTCCTTCCTGAATGCGGGCTCCGCCGCTGTCGTTGATCCCGATGAGCGGGGCTCCCGCTTTCATGGCGCGATCCATCACCTTGCAGATTTTTTTTGCGTTGGTCTCTGAAAGGGAACCGCCGAAAACTGTGAAATCCTGCGAAAACACATAAACAGGACGTCCTGCGATGGTGCCGTGGCCGGTGACGACACCGTCGGTGAGATAGTGTTCGTTTTCAAGTCCGAAATCGGTTGTACGGTGCGTGACGAACATATCGTACTCTTCGAAAGATCCTTCGTCAAGCAGCAGGTCTATTCTTTCCCGAGCAGTCAGCTTGCCTTTATGGTGCTGCGCGGCAATACGCTTTTCTCCTCCTCCGAGTCGGGCTTTCTCTCTCTCGGCAAGTAGTCGTTTCATGAGGTGGTGTTGGGATAGTGACTGGTTTCAGCAGTTATTTGTGTTTCTGCAGCGGTTGCTATTCTCGAACCTGAACACTCTTGCAAGATAGAAAATGTTGCGATAGTTTTGCAGTCCTCGGTATGCAATGTATTTTTATTTTTTTAAACACCTTATCACACGAAGATTCCTGCCCGATGACTCCAGAGCTTCAACTTGCGCTCGATACCGCCGAGCGCGCCGGTCGTCTTACCCTTGACTTTTTCAACAGGAAATCGATGAAGGTGTTTTCCAAAAGGGATGATTCTCCGGTTACTGAAGCTGACCGCCAGGCAGAGGAACTGATCCGATTGGCTATCGAATCCCGTTTTCACTTTGACGGCCTTCTGGGAGAGGAGTTCGAGGAAAAGCCATCGGATAACGGCAGGCGATGGATCATAGATCCTATCGATGGCACCCGTTCGTTCATTCATGGCGTGCCGCTGTACGGCGTCATGATAGCTCTTGAAGAGCATGGCAACTTGAGGCTTGGTGCTATCAATTTTCCTGCGCTCGGTCACCTTTTTTATGCCGAAAGCGGCTGCGGTGCGTTCATGAATGGATCGCCGATTTCGGTTTCCCCGATCGAAGTGATCGGAGAGGCAACGGTGGTTTTTACTGAAAAAGAGTATCTGCTCGATCCGCTGTCCGAACACCCGGTTGACCGGCTCCGCTCCGTTGCAGGTCTTGTAAGAGGATGGGGTGACTGTTACGGCCATATGCTGGTGGCTTCCGGGCGGGCCGAGGTTGCCATTGATAAAATCATGAGCCCGTGGGATTGCGCTGCTGTCATTCCCATTGTGCTCGAAGCCGGGGGCTGCTGTTTTGATTATCGGGGAAAAACCGTTATTGACGGTCAGGGCCTGGTAAGCTGCAATGCTGCTCTCGGTTCGGTGCTTCTCGACGCAGTCCGCAGAGGAGATCGCATATGATGCTGACGACAATCCTGCTTCTTTTTGTGGTTATTCTGCTCATCATACTGATTGTCTTGCTGGTTAACGGCTGGCCGACAGGACGCCGTCATGAACCGACAGCCATCGGAAAGGAGTTTCGTCAGGATCTCGCTCAATTACGTGGGGAGATGTTGCAGCATCTGGATGCGATACGGGGTGATATTGAGCACCGAAACGATTCGGATAGAACGACTTCCGCTCTTTTCGAGCAGACGGAAAGGATAATTGCCATGCTTCGGCAGCAGACGGGATATAAAAGAATCCAGAAGCGAAAATCCGAGAGAGATGCTGCCGTAGATGCTCACATCGCAACTGGTGATTCCAGTATGGAGGAAACAGTTGCTACCGAAAGAGAGACGATGTATGATGCACGCCAGCTTACACTTTTTCCTGCTGCAATTCTCGGAAATGAAGACGATAAGGATACAGGGAGCGAAGATAGTTCGGAATTTATTTCGGTACCTGCCGCGGACTTCGATCCGGATCTCGATCCCCCTTACGATCCTGATGCGGAATTACGGAATCCCTAAAGCTGAACGGTATTCTGAATTCCGGACAGTGACTGTTGGGAGAGTTTTCAGGGATGTGATTGCAATGCTTCGGCGATCGCTTTCGCAAAACTCGGTCCGTCGAAGTATGGCGGTACAATATCGACTCGTACGCCTAGTTTTTCAAGGGCAGAAGCCGTCGTGGTGCCGATGGCTGCAATCAGCAGCCGTTCCGGAAGTTCAGTTGTGCCGATAGCTTCGAAGAAATTTTCGGCTGTAGAAGGGCTTGTAAAAGATATACAGTCGAGCTTTCCTTCCCGGATAAGCTGCCTGACGATTTCGGTATCGGATGCTGAAGGCTTGACGTTTTCGTAAACCGTGATTTCCGTCAGAATGCCCCCGCGACGCGAAATGACTTCAGGAATGGTGCCGAGCGAAAGGCTTCCGCGAAGAAAGATGAATGCATTGCCGCTTAGGACTTCAGACTCGATTTCGGCCATAAGGCTGACGGCATCGGCAATCTTCGGAACAGGTTCGGTTGCTATGCCATACCGGGCCAGATCGCCTGCGGTCGTTTTCCCGACAGCCCAGACCCTGATGCCGCGAAGTTTGTCAAGTTCTTCAGGTGCCTCTTCAAGCAGGTGTTCCATGAAAAAACGCACACTGTTCGGGCTGGTGAAAAATGCTCCGCTGAACGAAGAGAGATCCGGTACTTTCCAGCCCGGAACGGGCCTGATCTCGATTGTCGGAAAGACGAAGGAGGTCAGGCCGTACTGTTCCAGTTCTCTTACAAAAGTTTCCGCCTGATGTTTCGGACGGGTTACAAGTACGCTTTTCATCAGCAGGTCTTGCGTATTGCGGAAAGGATTTTGTCTGCGCCCTGTTTGAGCAGTTCTTCGGCGAGCGCCACGCCGGCTTCTTCAGCCTGATCGGGAGAACTGAGGCCGGTACGCGTTATTTCATCGCGGATGCCGATGGTGCCGTCGACAGAACCTACGAATGCGAGCAGGTTGAGCGTGCCGTTTTTAAAGGAGGCGTAAGCCCCGATAGGGATCTGGCAACCGCCCTGAAGGTGGCGCAGAAGGGCCCTTTCGGCTTTGCAGCAATACTCCGTGTTGGAGTGGTTCATGATTCTGACGATTTCTCTGGTCTGTTCGTCATCGATGCGGGTTTCGATGCCAAGAGCGCCCTGGCCGACAGCCGGAAGCATGATCTCGTGAGGAAGTATTTCGGAGATTCGGTCGCTGAAGTTAAGGCGGTAAACTCCTGCGTACGCGAGCATCATCGCATCGAAGTCGCTTTCGTCGAATTTCTTGAACCTTGTGTTTAGGTTACCGCGGATGTCCCGGATTTCAAGATCAGGCCGCAGACTTTTGAGCTGCGACATTCGGCGGAGGCTGCTTGTCGCAATCTTGGCGTTTCCGGGCAGATCGAGCAGTTTTGCACCGGTTTTTGAAATAATGACATCACGGGTGTCTTCACGTTCGGTAAACGATGTGATAATAAGCCCTTCCGGAGTGCTTGTCGGCACATCCTTGAGACTGTGGACGGCCAGATCGATCTCTTTTGCAATCAGGTGCTTTTCAATGTCCTTGGTGAACAGACCCATATCACCAATTTTCGATAGAGGAGAGTCGAGGAGCACATCGCCGGTGGTCTTGATCAGCTTCAGGGTGATGTCAAGTTCGGGAAAATGTCTCGAAAGCTCGGCCTTGGTGAATTCTGCCTGCCACAGGGCAAGGGGGCTGGATCTGGTACCGATGATAAGCTGTTTTTTCAAAGCAGTTACAGATTTGTAGTGAGAGTTATTGATTTGGTTCTTCGAGATCGAAAATATTGCGGACAAGATTTACCCGGCTGGGGATGGTATCTGAAGTGTCTATCGGGGCCTTGAGCATCTTGATAGGATGGTGAAGAATCTTTTTCAGAATTCGGTCGGTCAGATGTTCCATGCGCCTGAGCTCTTCTTCGCTTACCTTGTAGCGGTACCGTTCCAGCTCCTTTTCCTTGATTTCAATGAATTTCGACTGAAGATCGACAATGGTGGGGCGGACTTTGAGCGTATTGATCCACTGACCGAACGAAATGAGCTCTTCCTCGATAATGGTCTGTACCTTGGGGAGTTCTGCCCTGCGGCGTTCGAGGTTCTTATCAATAATGTGCTTGAGGGCGTCGATATCCTTGAGGAACATGTTCTGCAGTTTCGAAATATCGGGATCGACATTCCGTGGCAGTCCGAGATCAAGAATAATAACGGGCTTAAGGCGGCGTTTCTGCATGCTCTGATGCATTTCAGCCTCTTTGAGAATATAATCCTTCGTGCTGACCGCGGTAATGATGATATCGAATTCGTGCAGGTGTTCCTTGTAGCCGTCAAATGGAAGTACTTTTCCGGTTCCAAGTTCTTCGGCCAGTGCTTCGGCCTTTGACAGGGTTCGGTTCGTGATGACGATGTTGCGGGCGTTTTTCTGGCACATGTGCTTAGCTGCCAGTTCTCCGGTTTCGCCCGCGCCGATCAGGAGTATTTTCTTCATCGAAAGGTTCGAGAAGATTTTCTGCGCAAGTTCAACGGCAGCGTAGCTGACCGATACAGCGCCTTCCATGATCTTTGTCTTGGTTTTCACCTTCTTGGCGACGCTGAATGCCGTATGGCAGAGACGGGTGATGAGGATTCCTGCTGCCTGAACTTCTGCGGCAATCCGGTAAGCTTCCTTGACCTGACCCAGAATCTGTCCTTCACCGAGAATCAGCGAGTCGATCGCGCTCGCCACTTCGAACAGGTGGCGGGCGGTGCCGCAGTAGAAACGGCTGAAAAAGTGTTCGGGTCTTACCTCTTTGCGGGCATCCTTGTATGCGATGAGATATTCTTTGAGGTATTCTCCGGTTACTTCGGCTATTGCCGGTACAACATACAACTCTGTCCGGTTGCAGGTCGAAAGCACCATCGCTTCATGGGCAAGGCCGCTTGAGATGAGATCGGTGATGAACTCTTTGTTCTGAACCTCAGAAAGAGCGATTCTTTCACGGATTTCAATGGGTGCAGTTTTATGATTGACACCGACTGAAATGATGTTCATAGCAGGCTTGTTTAAATGAGCAGATTAGGGTATATGGAAGAAAATCTATTACTCTGCGATAAGCGCAGTGAAAACCTGTCAAAAGCTTAATATATCGTAAAAGGCTATAAATATCAAATGTAAGCGCCTTTGAAATAACGCTGCGCATATTCAAGCACCAGCCCGTGAAACGATGGCGAAAATATTGTCATCAGCAGGATCAGCGCCGTAATGAAAATGAAAAGGGCGATGAACAGATAAGCCATGTGCTTGAGATCCCAGCCGGTTATCGGCCTTACGAAAATGCTTGCGCCGTAGATTATCCAGATTACAATAAGCGAAATCAGTCGCGGCTCAAAAAGCCTTATGGTTTCGCCTGAAGCTTTCTGTTCGATGATGCCTGCGAACAGGGTTATTGAGAGAAAGATGAATCCGAATGCCACGGCATGCATGGTGAGCCTTTCAAGTACCTCAAGGCTCGGCAGCCGCTGAAAAAGGAGTTCGAACCGGTTTTTCTGGATCTGGCGGAACAGCAGAAGATAGAGAATGCTGTAAAGTCCGGCGATTGCGATGGCACTGAAACCGAAGATCGCCGCAATAAGGTGGACGCCGATGCCGAAGCCGCTGAATGCAGGACCGGAGCCTGAAGATTGTGCGGTGAATATCGACGATATGATCTGCGCGCCTGCGGAAAAGGATAGTACAAAAAAGCCGGTTTTATCGCTTTTTGTGGTGAACTCGATAAAAATGTAGGTGATGGCCAGCGTAAGCGCTACCATGCTCATGATGTTGAAGGTGGAATAGCTCAGTTTGTAGCCTTCAAGGGAGGTGAGCAGTCCAAGGTAGACCACATGAGACAGGACGGTCAGCGCAAGGGCCGGCTGTTTGTATCGTCCCGCCGGTTTGTTCTCCATGAAGAAATGTGCGCCGTAGAGCAGCGTCGTGACGATATAGAGCAGCGAGACAAGCTGTATGAGAACGAACAGGGCTATATTGCTGTGTAAGAAATGATCCATGACGTTGGTATGAGCAGGAGCTGTTGCTGTTGGCAAAACAAACACAGCGCCAGATTTCTAAAGCCATTTCTGCCTTTGGATGAGGGCGCGAAGTTTATGGGCGCGAAACAAAGAAAAAAATGTATATTCGGGCCGTTACGGAATAAAATATACTTATTTGCAAAGATAACAAAGATGAGCAAGAGACAAGATATCAGAAATATAGCCATCATCGCGCACGTTGATCATGGAAAAACCACGCTTGTGGATTCAATTTTTCAGAAGACAGGTGTTTTCAGGGATAATCAGCAAGTCAGCGTCAGGGTTCTTGATTCAAACCCACAAGAGAGAGAGCGGGGTATAACGATTTTTTCGAAAAATGCCGCAGCGCTTTACAAGGATCATAAAATAAATATTGTCGATACTCCCGGTCACGCCGATTTCGGGGGAGAAGTCGAACGCATCCTGAAGATGGTCGATGGCGTTCTCCTGCTTGTCGATGCATTCGAGGGTCCGATGCCCCAGACCAAGTTCGTGCTTCGCAAGGCCCTCGAACTTCATCTGAAACCTATTGTGGTCATCAACAAGATCGATCGCCCGAATTCTGACCCCGTCAAGGTACATGACCAGGTGCTCGACCTGTTCATCGCGCTCGGCGCAGACGAGGATCAGCTTGATTTTCCTTACCTGTTCACTTCGGCAAAGCTTGGTATTGCAAAATACAGTATGGAAGACGAGGACCAGGACATGAGCCTCCTGCTTGACATGATCATCAAGGAGATCCCTCCTCCGGAAGGCGACGAAAATGCCGGTTTCCAGATGCTGGTGACCAGCCTCGACTACAGTGAATATATCGGCAAAATCGCTATCGGCAGGATCCATCGCGGAAAAGTCGTTCCCGGCAGTCAGCTTGCGGTTGTCTCTTCCGATGGTGTGATAAGCAAGGGCAGCGTCAGCAAGCTCTTTCTTTTCGACAAGCTTCAGCGGGTAGAAGCAAAAGAGGCATTGGCAGGAGACATCATTGCCGTCGCCGGAATCGCCGACGCGAACGTCGGCCAGACGCTCGCCGCTGCTGATGCTCCCGATATGCTCGAGTCGTTTGAAATCAGCAAGCCTACCCTTTCGATGCTTTTTTCGGTTAACGACTCTCCATTTGCCGGCCAGGAAGGCAAGGAAGTTACCAGCCGCAAAATCCGCGAACGCCTCATGAAGGAGGTTATGACCAACGTCGCTCTTACCGTTGAAGAGACTGACAGCGCCGATACTTTCCGCGTTTCCGGCAGGGGTGAACTGCATCTGTCGGTGCTTATCGAGACTATGCGTCGCGAAGGATACGAGCTTGCCATTTCAAGGCCCGAAGTGATTCTGCAGGAGGACGATGATGGCACGGTGCTCGAACCGGTCGAGCATGTTACCATAGATGTGCCCGAAGAGTATACTGGTGTGGTGATCGAAAAGATGGGCCGCAGGAAAGCGGAAATGGTCTATATGGGCACGTTGCGCGGGGGAATGGTGCGTATCGAGTTCGAAATTCCTACAAGAGGTCTTATCGGTTACAATCTTGAATTCACTACCGATACCAAGGGCGAGGGTATTCTCTCACATGTTTTCCATAACTATCAGCCGTTCAAAGGGAAGCTGCCGTCTCGCGAGACCGGCGCACTTGTCGTGACCGAAACAGGCGTTTCCGTGGCTTACGCAATCGGAAGTCTCGAAGATCGCGGTACCTTTTTCATCTCTCCTAATACCCGTGTTTATGAGGGCATGATTGTCGGGGAGTCATCAAGGGACCTCGATATCACCATCAATATCTGCAAGACAAAAAAGCTGACGAACATGCGCGCTTCAGGCTCCGACGATGCCGTCAGGCTTACTCCTCCTCGCAAGCTCTCGCTTGAACAGGCGCTCGAGTTCATCAATGATGACGAACTGGTCGAGGTGACCCCGCAGAGCATCCGGCTTCGCAAGAAGATTCTTGACGGCAATCTGCGTGCAAAGGCCGTTAAACGGGCCAAAGCGTAAGTGGTTCAAGGCTGCTCCTTTCAGAGTGGCGTCCACATAAATAAAACATGAAAGCCTCCTGTTCGGTGCTTATGCCGGACAGGAGGCTTTGGATTTTGATTGAGGCGTTGTCTTCGTATGCTGCAACGGATGTCAAGTATCGAAAAACAGTTTCCTGAGCTGTCGGCGTGCTGAGGAGAGCAGAGCTTTGACCTCTTTTTCATCGATATGCAGGGCTTCGGCAATATCAGATTCTGTACGTTGTTCGTGTTCCGACATGCGGTAGGCATGCTGTTCGGCTTCAGGAAGGCGTCCAAGGCAATCCTCCAGCTTTTGGTCTTCGGGAGAAATTGATTCTGACGGTATTCTGCATGATGGCTTATTGCCCGGTTTTCCGAAAAGCTCGTCTTCTGTTGCCGGTACCGGATCATCCTCGCTTACGTCGCCGAACAGGCGGATGAATTCTTCAAAATCAAGGCCCCTGGCTTCACATGGCTTGATGCGGTGTTCGAGAATATCGGCAGCAAGCTTCCGGTATTGTCCGCCTATTTCCGGCAGTCCGATGGCAAAATCGAAACTGTCGTCCCGGTCGCGAGCTTCGGTGTTGTAGGGTACCTTCATGAGAACCGTAATGCCTGCGGCCTCCGCATATTTTTCAGCTACGCCGGACCCGTCATCCCTGTTGACTATCAAGCCGAGCAGACGCGACTGTCCTCCTACGGTTTTAAAGTAGTTATTGGCCTGACAGATATTGTTGGCCGTGAAGATGGATTGCCGGTCGTTACTCGTGACGAGAATCACCTCTTCACTGAGGGAACGGGCAAGGGGGGTTGCAAATCCTCCGCATACCACGTCGCCGAGAAAGTCCATGAGAATGATGTCGATATCCCACTTGAAAATGCCGAGCTTTTCAAGTACGTCGAATCCCGAAATGATGCCGCGTCCGCCGCAGCCGCGTCCTATCTGGGGGCCGCCGAGTTCGATGCCGTAGATCGGTTGAGGAAAACCGGGTACATCGCGTCGGAAAACGATGTCGCTTATTCTGACCGGCTCGTTTTCTGCATTTTTTTTTGCGAATACATCCGTAACGGTCGGCAGGGAGATGCCACCGAAAAGCGATGTCGTGGAGTCGTGTTTGGGGTCACAGCCAAGCTGCAGCACCATCTTGTCCATCATCGCAAAGGTGGCGCTGAGGTTTGTTGTGGTAAAGCTTTTTCCTATTCCTCCCTTGCCGTAGATCGCAATGGTTCTTGCTGCCATAATTCTCCTCAGATATTGCCGGTCATGTAACAGGCGGTTTTCTGCTCTTCGGCTTCCGGTTTCCAGTGCAGTATCATCTTCAGGCAGTCCGGATCGCTGAATGCCTGCATGTAGATTGAGGTGATGTTTTCATTCACATCACACTGGTGAGTGAATATCTTTTCGGCGTTCAGCTTTTTTGCGGCAATGAGGTCGCGCACCCGTTCGAGATCGCCCTGAGCCCACTGTCGAGCTGCAATAAACGAAAGCTCTTTCTGAAAAGCCTGGGAGTAATCGATGTTGATTCGCTGGTAATATCCTCCGAAAATCACCAGGCCGTGAAATTTGAGGAATCGCAAGCCGGTATCGATGGCGCTCATAATGCCGGTGCTGTCGATAAGAACATCGAATTCATGTCCGGCCAGCGCGGCCGATACATCTTCAGTTTCCGGGTTGACCTTAAGGTCGGCAGGGGAGTACTTGAGTCTGTTCTGATGAGGTTCGGTGGCGGCAACGAGTTTCGCGCCCATATGGCGGGCCAGTTCCGCTGCGAGAATGCCAACGGCACCCTGTCCGAGTATCAGTACTTTCCTGTTTTTCACGTTTGCCAGATCGACGATATGCAGCGCCGTGGCCCCGAGCGGGAGCGCGATGCCGCATTGCGGGTTGGCTATGACGTCGAGAATGGTGATGCTGTCAACCGGGCATGCGATGAACTGCGATGCGCCGCCGAAAGCTGCGTTGACGTCGCTGTAGCCGAATGAGCCAGCCACATAGGCGAACTTTCCGATGAGGTTCTGGTTGACATGGTCGCCTGCATCGATGATCTTTCCCACGGTTTCATAGCCGGGAATGAAGGGATAGATAAAGGGAGGTGACGGGATAAGACCGTTATAGGCCATTTTTTCGGTGCCTGTGCTGATGGATGACCAGTAGGTTTCAACGAGCACGTCGGTCGAGGAAAGTGGCTTGAGGGTTACCTCTGCAAGAGAAACCTGCTGAACGCCGCTGAAAACAATTGCTTTTGATTTCATGATATCAGGATACGGTTCAGGCGATCTGCTGCTGTTTGAGTTTTTTCTCGTTATGCTTTTCAAGCAGCAGACGGATAACGAACTGGGCGGCATTGACAAGGTAGCTCAGGTACGCAAGCAGTGCCGTCCATATCAGGAAATTTTCGTCGAGACCCTGAAAAAAGAGTACGAAATAGGCGATATGCACGATCATGGCGATGGCGCTGCCGAAATCTTCCCAGAAAAATTCCGGTGCGAACGCATACGCGCCGAAAACTTCTTTTTCAAAAAATGCACCGGTGATGAAAATCAGGAAGAGCATGAAGGTTTTAAGGGTTACGAAAAAGGTGACCCATCCGAAGTCCTCGATCCAGATGCCTTCTTTATAGAGCCATGTAACGGTGAGTCCTGCAAGAAAAATCAGGAACTGGATAGGTGCGAGAATGGCCTGTGATTTCGTCCATGGGGATGCGTTTCGCCTTGCAAGCTGTTCCGGAGTATAACGGGGCATAAAAAAATGATTTGGCTTTATGGGAACCTCTAAAAAGTTATTGTGCGACCAAATTGCTTCGTTGGTCGGTGCTCTAAATCCTCATGTACTGTGGTGTACACTCCGGTTTCTCCGCGCCATCCATGCCTTTACACTCGCGCCCCTTTATGGAGCTTGATTCTTTGTTCGCTCATCACACTTTTTAGAGGTTCCCTTATGTAAGTGGCGCATCTTGTGCGTCGAAATGTGGTTGAATATAAGAAAATAGAACAGGCCGGCAAATGCCTGCCGGTTCTTCCTCAGATCAGGGTTTCAGCTGCCAGTCATAGACGTTGTAGAGCGTCGAGAGCAGGTTGACCTCGACGTTTTCCATGCGTCCGCCGAACCCTTCGAGTTCATCGTAATAATACAGGAATGTCCTCGGCTGCTCATCGTTCAGGATCTGCTGGTAGGTTTTCCAGAGGGTCGCCTGCCTCGCGTCATCAAGCGGCCCGCCGAGTTCGGCTATGGCCCTGTCGAGTTCGGCATTCCGGAAAGCGGAAGAGTTGAATGGTCTGTTGGCGAAATCACTGCCCCAGATAATAAGCTGGAACGGCAGTGTTTCCGCGGCAAGGCCGGATAGCGCGGCATCGTAGCGGAATTCGTTCTGGTTTGTGTTGAAAATGAGGCTTTCGTCAAACCTCAGGCGGCATTCGATACCGATATCCCTCAGGTTCTGCTGAATGATTGTGGCGGCATAGTTCCTGCGAGGATTGCCGACAGGAGCTGCAAGTTCGAAGGAGAACCTGAGGCCGTTTTTCTGCAGGATGCCGTCCGGTCCGGCGCTCCAGCCTGCGGCTTTGAGCAGTTCCCTGGCTTTTGCCGGGTTATAAGAAAAGGGCTCCATGGATCGGTTGGTTATTGCCGTATATGCGGGCGAGAGCGAGGTATTGACGATGACGGCGTGGTCCGTCCCCATGAAGCCGTCGATGATCGATTCCCGATCGATGGCATAAGTCATTGCCCGACGTACAGTGCGATCGCCGAAAAAGCGGTTCGGCGCTATGGCTCTTGAAGTGCGGTACTGTTCGCCGTCGATGTTCAGCCATACTACGCTGTCGAAGTAGCGGTTGCGTACCGGTTTGATGGCTATTTCCGGGTTTGTGGTTTTCAGTTCGACGGCGTCCCTCGGGGTGATGCCGCCAGCGGAAATAAGCGCGTCGATCTGTCCCGATTTCAGCATGGCAAGTCTTGTCGTATATTCCGGTATAACGAGAAAGGTTATGGTTCCGGTAACTGCCGGGTGCGGCAGCACTGAGGATTTGCTGGAAGCCAGTACCAGTTTTTCCTGTCGCTTCCATTCCTTCACTTTGAATGGTCCGGCACCGACGATGGGCAGTTCGGCTGCCCTGCTTCTTATTTCGTCGGCAGGAATCGCCGTGAACACATGTCTGGCGACAGGCATCAGGTCGTTGAAATGGTCCAGGACGATTTCCTTTGCCAGCGGCTTGTTGAAATGCAGTACCAGCGTTGAGTCGTCAGGCGTTTCTACGGCACGTTCGATATCTGCCGTGCCGTCCGGCAGCAGAAGGAGGTCGTCGAGATAGTCCTGGCGGGAACTTGCGATTTTCGGGTTTTTATAGAGGCCGTAGGAGAATTTGAAGTCGTGGGATGTTACCTTTTTCCCGTCTTCCCATACGGCATCCGCGCGCAGATGGAATGTCGCTTTTTTTCCGTCGGCAGAAAAATCCCAGCTTTTTGCCGCCGACGGCTTGTAGGTTATCTTGCCTATTTCTTCATTATATTCCGGTTTTACCAGCGTCGGATAGATGTGCGTACAGACTTCTCGCGAAAGAGAGAGCTGTATGAGCAGGGGATTGAGGTAATCGAAATCGGAGGAGATACCTACAGCGATATGGTTGCTGCGGGAGTTGCCGCTTTGTTGCCCGCACCCGTATAATCCCGCAACGCAGAGCAGAAGAAGAAGAAGCAATGAGCTGACTGTTTTTCGCATGTTTTTCTCCTGTAAGGAGTTGCATATATGTAAGACTATTATAGCATAAGAATTTAGAGAAACTATCCTTCATTCAAAACCAATTGCCTCATGCAGAACGATCTTTACGACGTTATCGTTATCGGCGGCGGACCTGCAGGATCGTCATCAGCGCTCTATACATCAAGAGCGGGTCTGAAAACCCTTGTCATCGATAAGGACCCTCATGCAGGCGCTTTGGGCATGGCGCATCTCATTGCCAATTATCCTGGTGTACCCGAAGCCCTGAGCGGCATGGAACTGCTTGAGCTGATGAAGCTTCAGGCAGTGTCGTTCGGTGCGGAGTACCTGCGTGACAAGGTTACCGCAATCGATCCCGACGGAGAGGTAAAGAGCGTGTTCACGGTTTCCGGAAAATTCTTTCGTACCAGTTCGCTGATCCTCGCTACTGGTGCTATGGGTAAAAATAGCGAGATTCCGGGTGAAAAGCGACTTGTCGGCATGGGGGTAAGCTACTGCGCCACCTGCGATGCAGCGTTTTACCGGGGAAAAGAGGTAGGAGTGTATGGTAAAAACAGGGAGACCGTAGAAGAGGCTCTTGTTCTGAGTCGTCTTGCTTCGAAGGTTATTGTGCTATGTCCAGCATCAAAACTGTCGGTTGCGGAGGATGAGGCATCAGTGCTGCTGAGCGAAAAAAATGTTGAAATCCGCTATCACAGCAAGATCGTCGCAGTGAACGGCGACAAAGAGCTGGAATCGGTGACGCTCGAGGGCGTGGAACATCCGCTGCCGGTTGACGGGCTTTTCATCTATATAAGCGGCTCGGCTCCTGTGCTGGATTTCATCGGGGGGCGCCTTGATACTTCGCAGTGCGGATGCCTTAAGGTGAACCGCGAATTCGCAACATCTTCTCCCGGTGTTTTTGCGGCTGGAGACATGCTCTGCAAGGAGATCAAGCAGGCAGTCATCGTCGCTGCCGAAGGATGCCAGGCAGCGCTCTATGCCGATAAATATCTTCGGGGACGCCAGAAGCCGAATAACGATTACCGGTAATGTTCCCTGTCAGGCGAACAGTCCAGTAAAGTTTCTGATTCCCGGCGTTCTTGTAGTCAGCAATCCTTCGCCGTACATTGTGCCGATCTGTTCTCCGAAATACCGGGCCCTCGCTTCCAGACCGGTCAGGAACTCCTTACGGCTGATCAGCGTCTCAGGTTCGGAGCCTTCCCTGTAGAATTGCGAGCCGAACGCGAGGACGCCGGCTCTGGAGGCCTGGAACGTATCGCTGACATCGATTATGATATCCGGCTCTATATGCCTGAACTGCAGGTAGTGAAAAAGATGCGGGGGACGGTGGGGTTCCTGGACTTTGCCTGTCTCGTCCAGGGTGATGAGCTGCTTCAGTCCGGCGTAATAGACGGCATCGGCAATCAGTCTGGAGGCTTTTATGTGGTCCGGGTGTCTCTCTTCCGTCGGGTTCGCAAACACCACCGTCGGCCTGAAGCGGCGGATCACGCTGATAACGGCATTCAGGTTTTTTTCGTTGTACCAGAGTTTTCCATCGCCAAGATCAAGTGTAATGCGCTGGGAGTAGCCCATTATCTCTCGAGCATGTTCAGATTCATTTTTTCTTGTTTCTGCCGAACCGAGCGTGCCGAGTTCTCCTTTTGTCAGGTCGCAGACGGCTGCGCTGCGCCCTTCCCGGATGATTTTGAGCAGCGTCGCCCCGCATGAGAGTTCAACATCGTCCGGATGCGCTCCGAACGCCAGCGCATAGACGTTTTCGGATGAATGTTCCACAATGCTATATTTTTGAAGGTTATATTGTCTGCCCATTCAGAATGACTGATGCCTCCGGTCGTCTGCAGGCATGTTCTGCCACCAATAAGGAAACATTACTATCGATGCTTAAAGTAAAAATTGTCAGAGTAAACAAAAATGCGATTCTTCCGGTTTACGCCACCGAACATGCCGCTGGCATGGATATATCGGCATGCCTGGACGCTCCATTGCTGCTCGAGCCTTTTTCTACGGCACTCGTTCCGACAGGTCTGTGCATCGAACTGCCTGAGGGCTATGAAGCGCAGCTGAGGCCTCGCAGCGGTCTGGCTCTCCGGCATATGATTTCATTGCCGAATACTCCTGCAACCATTGATGCGGATTACCGGGGGGAAGTAAAGGTGATTCTTGTGAATTACGGCAAGGAGCCCTACATAGTTATGCATGGAGACAGGATAGCCCAGATGGTGGTTGCCAAAGTCGAGCGCGTGGCGTTTTCGGAAGTGTCGGCACTTACTCCATCCAGCCGCGGAAAAGGCGGATTCGGACATACAGGAAAAGGATCGATACCTTGAGTCGGCATTCTTTAGAGGGGTGTTGCTCTCATCCGTTTTTTAAGTTCTGAAGGCTGAATTTGTCAAGTTTCCGATATAGCGTAGCTCTGCCGATCCCAAGCATTTTTGCGGTTTTTGTGAGGTTGCCTCTCGACAAGCCATAAGCTTTGACGATCGCCTCCCGTTCATGATCTTCAAGAGAGAAAAGATCCGAAGGTGTTTTAGCCGATTCAGTTGATTCCTGATTATGCCTTGCCGGTATTGAAGGACTGTTGCCGTGAATTCGTGGAGCCGGAAGCATCTCTATGATGTTGCTTTTTCTCGTTACTGCGGCTCGCTGTACGGCGTTTTTCAGTTCTCGTATGTTTCCCGGCCATGTATATTCAAGGAGTGATGCCTGCGCTTCTTCGCTGAATTGCAGCGAATCAAGGTTATTGGCGCTGGCGAATTCAGAAAGAAAATGTTTGGCAAGAAGAAGGATGTCTTCGCTCCTGTCGCGCAGAGGCGGTATGCAGAGAGGAAACTCTTCAAGCCGGAAATAAAGATCTTCGCGGAACAGGTTGTTCATTATTGCTTGGGAGAAATCCCTGTTCGTTGCCGATATGACCCTGAAGTCAACCGATCTTTCGGTTTTTTCGCCGACTCTGCGGATTTTTCTCTCCTGAAGCGCACGAAGCACTTTGGCCTGTATATCGGCATTCATATCGCCGATTTCATCGAGGAAAATGGTGCCTTTGTCAGCCTGTTCAAAAAAACCTGTATGGTCGTTATTCGCTCCGGTAAAAGATCCTTTTACATGACCGAAGAGCAGACTGTCTGCAAGATCGTTGGATATGGCCGCACAGTTCACCGATACGAAAGGTCCTTTCTTTCTTCTGCTTCCGTTATGGATCGATTGTGCGAACAGTTCTTTGCCAGTGCCGCTTTCTCCAAGAATAAGGACGTTCAGATCGGTTTCCATGACCATCATGGCCTGTTCCATCGCATCGCGCAGAGCCTCGCTCTTGCCGATGATGTGATGGAACACCTCTTTGCTTTTGAGTTCTTTCTGCAGTTTGATGACCTCGTTCTGCAGATTCGATTCTGCCAGGGCATTTCTCAGAACGATTTCCAGCCTGTCCATGCCTACAGGCTTGGTCAAATATTCGAACGCTCCCATTTTGATGCATTTTACGGCTAACGGGATTTCGTTTGAGGCCGTAACCATGATGACCGGAAAGTCGAAATGATTTGCCTTGAGGTAGCTCATGACTTCGAAGCCGTCTTTTACCGGCATGGAGATGTCGAGCAGCAGGACGTGCATATCCTCATCGGACTCTTCGAGTACGCGGATGCAGTCCATACCGTCTACGGCTGTATGAGGGGTATATCCCATCTTGCTGACAAAATGACTCATCACTCTTCTCGAAGTTTCGTCATCGTCGGCTATAAGTACATGATATCTGATCTTTCCTGATGTTTTTTTTGCGGAAAGAGTGCCGTTAGTCTCAATGGTCTGCACTGAAGTCCGTTTTTAGGGGTGTAGGGGAGTATGGCTTTCTGTGTCTTTATCAGAGAGCATTGAACCAATACCCCTGATTGAAGACGAACGACCAGGGGTATCAAAAAGTTCTCACGTTTTACCGTACAGATGGCTTGACCGGTACTTCAGGGGCTTTTGATGCTGCTTCCCTCGTGCTTGCAGTTTTTTGTGCGAACGGGATCTGTTTTACTTCCTTCTTGGGTGTCTCTTCTCTGCTGCCGGGATACATGCCGGGAGAGAACAGGCTGCCTGCAAGCTGCCCGAGACCGGCACTAACATTTTCGAAAAGATTCTGAACCTGCCCGGAACTTACTGTTGCGTTGACGGAACTGACTGTGGCATTGAGGCTCTCCAGCAGATTCTTCCACAGCTTGCCGATCTCCTGAACTGAAGATTGTACCTGTTCGGATTTCAGGGTTGCCGTCACGCCTTCGATGAGCTGCCCGGAAACCGAGTTCACGTTATCGATTATTTTCTTGACCGGTTCGGAATTGATGGTGGAGTTTACTCCTTCGATGATCTGGCCTGTAGCGGTGCTGACCGTAGAGATCATGCCCTGCACGGATTCGATGGTAGAGTCGATCAGGATTCCCATGTTGCCTATCAGGCTGGCCATATCGCCGTTACCGACATTGCTTGCAGTATCCGCAGTGGGAGCGGGTTTCGCCGCAGGTTTGTTGAGTTCTTCAGCTGCCATAGTTTATCAGGTGTTTAGATGATTGTATGATTAGATATTGCGTTAATATAACAATCTCTCCTGTCCGGTTTTTCAAAAAAACACCGATAGTGTGGATTATTTGTTGCAGGCCGAAAAAGCCCTTTTAATAGGGTGTTCAGGTACATACGGGGGGCACCGGCTGCGCATGATCCGCTATGAGCAGAACCGCGGGCAAATGGTGAGTAATTTAACAGCCTGGAGAAGCGAACGTTTTTCTTTTTTGCTTTGTTCAATAAAGAGATTGTAAAGATCAAGTTTTATGGTTGGCATGAAGGTGAAATAAGGGAGTATATGTATCAGGAGTAAGAAGGAGTTGCCGCAATGCAGCTCTTTTTTTTCCGTATCGTTACTCCAGACATCTGCCGATATGAACTTATTGCAATAGCGGTGTAATACAGGATGTGCGTATTTGCATGTCATACTGTAATGGTAATAACCGGAATACCGATCGAGATCCTGATCCTCTGTTCAAGGTTAATATTTGGTTGAAGATTGATTGTCAATGCCCTGATTTCGATGACTGTCCGCTGAAAGACGTTTCCTGTTGACCGGAGGAATGACGAGATGAAAAAACTACGAATTGCGCAGATTGCCCCTCTGGTAGAGCGGGTGCCTCCGAAAAAATACGGAGGAACTGAACGGGTCGTTTACCATCTGACCGAAGGACTTGTGGCGAAAGGTCATGATGTTACTCTGTTCGCCTCGGGAGATTCCGTAACCAGCGCCAGGCTTATCGCACCTATTCGTGAAAGCCTTCGTCTCGGACGAAAGACACATTCGGAGACGATCGTGACCATGATGATGCTCAGCAGGGTTTACGAGGAGATGCATGATGAATTCGACATCATTCATTCGCATCTTGAATACCTGACCCTTCCATACGCCCATAAAGTTCGGGTACCAACCGTTCTGACGATGCACGGCCGGCTTGATATCGGGGAGTATGGTAAAATGCTTGGCTTGTATCCTCATATGGCTTATGTCTCGATAAGCGATTCGCAGCGCCTTCCTGTCGGTAATATCAACTGGGTGAAAACCGTCTACCATGGTTATCCGCCTTCCAATTTCGAGTTTAACGACACCCCTGAAGATTATTTTCTGTATCTGGGCCGCTTTTCCGAAGAAAAAAAGCCCGAACATGCAATCATGCTTGCGAAGGCCTGCAATATTCCTCTGAAAATTGCGGCTAAAATCGATCCTCTCGATCAGGTTTTTTTTGAGAAAAAAATCAGACCCATGCTCGATCATCCGCTGATCGATTATGTCGGCGAAGTCGATGAGCAACGCAAGGTTACGTTGCTTAAAAACGCCAGGGCACTGCTCAATACCATAGACTGGCCTGAACCTTTCGGATTGGTGATGATCGAGGCACTAGCATGCGGAACACCGGTTATCGTCAGAGGTTGCGGATCGGCGCCCGAAGTGGTTTCGCATGGCAAAACCGGCTATATCTGCCAGACGAGGCTTGATTTTATCAATGCCATTCGAAATGTGGACAAGCTGTCGCGAAAAACCTGCCGGGATGAATTCGAACGGCGTTTTTCGGCCGATACAATGGTGAATAATTACGAAGAGCTTTATTACAGTCTTCTTCAGAAGAATTCTTTCCCCGGTGCAGTACACGGCAAAGAAGGGCAGCGCAACACCGGATTGATGCAACCGAGGCGATCGGGCGTTTTCCGCTGACCGTAGGCTGATTGCGGGCTGTTGTGTTTTTAATGCAGGAACCGGAAAAAAGACCGGAATAAGCGGATGTTTCAGCTGCAATTATGCGGTTTTCCCGGATCCTGTCCGGTTTTGATCGTGTCCCGGTAAAACCGGACAATACTGTCCTGATCATACCCTGCGGCGTACATGAAGTGGATGGTGCCGAAGATGGCCTGCAGGCGCAGGATCCCGTTTCTGTGATATTTCCGGGCTGAGGTGACCACTTCGCTTTCAAGAATGTGAAACGTCGTTTGGCGTTCGATGCGCCCGATGATATCGATATCCTCCATGACCTGAAGGTTTTCGTCGAACCCTCCTGTAGCTTCGAACAGCTGTTTGGCGATGAAAAGCGACTGGTCGCCGCCTCGGCAGATCGGGAGAGGCACTCTGGTGAACCATCCGTAGACTGTCATAATGGGGTGTGGATCGTCGAACCGCATCCGGAAGCAGCCGGCGTTCTTCCCTTCCTTTATCGCTTTACGGATATCATCGACAAACGTTTCAGGCGGGAGGGTGTCGGCGTGCAGAAAGTAGAGCGTGTCGTGTCCGGCAAGCGCAGCACCGGCGTTCATCTGCCGTGCGCGTCCTTTTTCAGGCCGGCAGAGTATGACCGGATAGCCCGAGACGATTTCTGCGGTGCGGTCGGTTCCGGCATCGGCAACGATAATCTCTATGTCTCGATAGTTTTTCGTTATGGCGAGCAGCGTTTCCAGCGTTTTTGCTATTCCCTTTTCTTCGTTGAAGGTCGGAATGATGATCGTTATGCCTTGATGGGCCATAATCTGCTTTGTTTGAGGTCGTCTAAGGTGTCGATGTCCTGAAGTTCAGGGAGCAGGAAGTACGAGGCTTCCGTCCTGTCGAGGATGTCGATGGTTTCCTTCAGCACCTGAGGGTGGCTCCATATGCGTTTCTTGAACAGTTCGGGACGCTCCTGTTTCAGCCCGATCAGGTAGAAACCGCCGTCCCGTGCAGGACCGAGTACTGCATCGTGGTTTTCAAGCTCCGCGAACGCATTTTCGATAATGACGTGGTCGATATCCGGGCAGTCGGTGCCGATGAGCACCACGCGGCGGAAACCGAGCGATAAGCCGGTTGCAAAGGTGTGGTGCATACGATCTCCGAAATCATGACCATCCTGCAGGAACGCCAGCGTCCCCCCGCCGAGGAAGCAGTCCCGGGCGGGAATTTCATCCGAATAGAATACCGCTTTCTCTGTATGGCATGTTTTCATCACTCCGGCAGTGTACTCGCGGAGCGTCAGGTATACCCGGAACGCGGTTTCAGTACCGACAGCCGAAGCAAGACGTGTCTTGACCCGGCCAGGCGCAGGGTTGCGGGTCAGTACCGCGAGCAGCCGGTTCCTGTCTCCGGGCATGGTCACAACAGGCTTCCCTGGCAGCTCGATCCGGCCCCGGCCGTGCATCCGTAGCAGTGCTGCCCTATGGCGATCAGCCGTTCGCAAAGCAGCGCCTCGTCGAAATCCCGGATATTCTGCGGAGCAGGTTTCCGCATATGGAGCCCGAGCATCTGGTTGAAATCGCAGTCGTAGAGAGATCCGTCCCACCCTACAGAAACCGTGGTGCGGCACATGAGGTTCTGTACCGCATCCGGGTTGAAGTGGCCGGCAAGCAGGTGCATATAGCTGCAGTAACGACCCTCCTCGATCAGCGACTCGAGGAACCGGCTGACCGGCATGTTCGTGATAGTGTAAAGACGGCTGAATTCGATGCCGTAGCTTTCATCGAGTTTCCTGCGGTAGTCCGCTTCCAGCGACTGCTGCTGGCCGGGAAGTGATGGGCCTCCGGGATTGAATACCAGGTTGAGCGACAAACCGCTGCCTTCTTTTCCATATCCGATCGAGTTCAGCATCTGCAGTGCCATTATGGATCGGTCGAATACTCCTTCGCCTCGCTGCTCATCCACGTTATCACGAGTATAACAGGGGAGGGAGGCAATGAGAGAGACCCGATTTTCGCGATAGATTTCAGGAACGTGCCTATACTTTGTTCCCTCCGTGAGTATCGCGAGGTTGGTGCGCACGAGAATCTCTCCTTCCGGCATGATGCTTCGTGCTTCGTGTATGAACCAGGGCAGTTCCGGGTTCATTTCAGGCGCTCCACCCGTGATGTCGAGCGTGCTTATGCCGCTTTGTCGGAGCGCTTCAAGGCAGTGCCGCATTGTTTCGCGGCTCATGATCTCCTCTCGATCCGGTCCGGCGTCCACATGGCAGTGTTGGCAGAGCAAGTTGCACCGGTACCCAACGTTAACCTGCAGAATGCGGCTTCCGGCAGGGTAAAGGGGTGCATGGCCTGTTTCGGCAAGCTTTTCACCGAATGCCGGAATGCAGCAGTCGGTCTTTTCAAGTATTCGTATCTGTTCAAAGCTGTCGGCGAGCATGCTTTTTCGCTTGTGAAGCGATGTCAGACTATTCATGGTGCGTTTCGGATGTTCGATGGACGTTCTCTTTTCAGTAACACCGCTAATCGGAGAAAACGTTCGAGGCATGAGTTCAGGAGGATGAAGAATAAGGTCGGAAACAGAAGGGATTTCAAAAAAACGCCTTCTGTTCCTTTATGTTTCATGCGCAGAATCTGGCGTGGAGTTTTTCGGCTGCCTGCTGTCCGCTGAGGGCAGCGCCCTCCATAGAGGCGAGGTAATGCTGATCGGTGTAGTCACCGGCCAGAAAGAAGTTTTTCACCGGACTGATCTGGTCGGGACGGAACTTGTCAACGTCAGGTACCGCTTTGTAGACGGATTGCGGAATTTTTACGATAGTTGATTTCAGCAGTTTCGCGTCGCGTGAAAGCGGGAAACGGTCATGAATGTCCTTTATAACGAGTTTCGTGATAACTTCGTTTGGCATGTCGATCAGCTGGTGTGCCGGTGCGAGCACCAGACTCATGACGCTGCCTCCATTGGCCGTACCCATGCCCTGCTGGAAATCGTCGGGGCAGGTGATAGAGACATCGGCGAAGGTGGCAAAAGTTGTTCCCTGCGAGAACATGAGGTTGTCGGTCGAAGTGATTTTGCGGTCAAACCAGAGCTGGCAGTTTGCCACGGGGCTTCCGACGAATTCATGCAGGTTACGGAAATAGGCATTGTTGAGCCACTCTTCCGGAACGATTTTTTTAATATTGTGTACAGGGAGCGCCGAAACGTAGGCATCGGCCTCGATTTTATGCCCGTCCTGCAACACCGCGCATTTGATGGTTTCGTCGCTGTTCAACTCGAAACGGTTCAGTTTAGCGTCGATGAAGATTTTCCCCCCCTTACTCTGAATGTACTGGCGCATTGGCTCGATCATGGAGTCGCCGGGATTCTTGCGGAAAAAAGCGAACTTCGTGGCGGCATACTCGGTGCCGAAGTATTTGAAGATCGTGATCATCGGACGAGCGCTGATGACATTGGGTTCGATGAAATTCATTGCGAGCGCAATTGCTCTCCAGAGTTTCTGCAGCGAATGCTCCGAAGCTCCTCTCAACCGGTGCCATTCCGAATATGTCATGTGATCCTGACTGCGAAAATACTCTTCGTTGCCAGCGAGTGCGGGGTAGAGCCCTTTGATCAGCGAGAGTTTGTCCCACAATGTCAGGAAGTCGGCCTGCATGCCGCCTATGACTTCCGCCCATGGACTTGGCAGGTTTGCTTTTTTGAAAAACGACTGTTTTCCGTCAGGTTCCGCATAAATCAGGGCATGTTCCTTCCAAAGGTAGTTGTCGCCGGCGCCGACTTTGTCGAGATATTGCTGCAGCTGTTTATAACCCCCGAACACTATGTGCAGGCCCGATTCGATCGAATCGCCGTCGCCGTCTTTCCATACGGAGACTTTTCCTCCGAGTATCTTGCGTTTTTCGTAGAGTTCGACGGTGTGGCCGCGCTCAACCAGTTCGATGGCTGTGCTCAGACCAGCTACTCCAGCTCCAAAAATTGCTATTTTCACCGTGTTAAGATTATTATGTCGTTATGAAATAAAGAATCAGGAGGTTCCGGATTTCAAGGCAACAAGGCGTAATATATATAATTAGTTTCATTGACAGGAAATGCGCTCACTTCCTGAGTGCGGAAAGCAGTCTGTCGAGTTCGGTTATGGCTTTTCCTCCAAGTCTGATGGATTCTTTGACGATGAAGCGCAGGTCCTCCATTGCCGCTCCTGGCGGAACGGAGGGAAACCCGTTTTTTTCAACCGGTTTGGATAGTTTGTTTTCAGGGGAGTGAGCGATCTTGTTTTGTTCTTCGTTCATGACTTAAAAATAAGGTTACATCAATGGAGATCGTCATTGCTCCGTATATTGTAATAAAATACGATCATAAGATGAAATCGCGCTTTTGTTCCGGTCATTCGTTATTTAATAAATCCTTAATCCTTATTTTTTTAGGAAAAAACTATAAAAAAAGTGATTTATTTAGAATAAAGGTTTTTTTGCTTCCTGTTTTTGTGTATTTTCTTACAAAATCGAAATAATTACAGTTCTGTTATGTCCGGACATCTTGATCTGATCGATCTTAAAATCATCGAGTCGCTGGGAGAAAACGGCAGACTTCGGCTGAGCGAACTTGCGGAAGTGGTCGGCCTTTCGATACCCTCAGTCAGCGAACGCCTCGACAAGCTTCAGAAAAACGGCATCATCCGGGGGTTTACCATGGAGGTGGACGAGCGGTCGCTCGGGTTTGACATACAGGCTTTTGTCAGGGTCCGGATCGATTCATCGAAGCATTACAAGTCGTTCATGGAGCATGTCATGAAGGAGGATGAAATCATGGAGTGTTTTTCTGTGACAGGCGAGGGTTCACATATACTTAAAGTAATGACCCACAATACCGGTTCTCTCGAGAAATTTCTGTCGCGCATCCAGAGCTGGCCGGGCGTCCTGGAAACCAATACAAGTTTCGTGTTATCGCAACTGAAACGGAACAGGAAAATCAGTGCGGAGATCGTGAGGAAAAATCTTCAGGATAGACAGGTTTTAATTACATTTGATGAAAAAAAATCAAGAAAATCTTAGTTTTTCTTTTATTTATTTCGTTTGGAGGGTAAAAAAGTATAATAAAACAAGGAGGATCTTATCAAGATGGATAGTAAAGTTCCCGTATCGAGCTATTTTGGAGCGATGACCTTCGATCAGAAGGCAATGCGTGCAAGGCTCCCGAAAGAAGTGTTTCAGGCATTGCAGGGCACTATCAAGGCCGGAAAGAAAATTACCGACGAGATCGCCGGGGTAGTGGCACACGGTATGAAAGAGTGGGCCATGGAAAAAGGAGCAACCCATTATACGCACTGGTTTCAGCCTATGACCGGCTCCACAGCCGAGAAACACGATGCGTTTCTTTCGATTGACCGTGATGGAACTCCGATCGAGCGCTTTTCCGGCGAGCAGCTGATCCAGGGCGAGCCCGATGCTTCGAGTTTTCCTTCAGGTGGCATGAGAACGACGTTCGAGGCTCGCGGTTATACCGCATGGGATCCTTCGAGCCCGGCATTTCTCATGAAAGGGGGCAAGGGTCTGACTCTTTGTATCCCTACGGTATTCATTTCCTACCATGGCGAGGCGCTCGATGCAAAAACACCGCTTCTTCGTTCCATGGATGCTGTAAGCAACTCCGCAATGAGACTCCTTGGACTGCTTGGCGTGCCGGGAGTTTCGCGCGTGAAAACATTCGCCGGCTGCGAACAGGAGTATTTTCTCGTCGATAAAAAATTCTATTCCGAGCGTCCCGATCTGGTGATGTGCGGCCGCACGCTGCTCGGCGCCCTCCCACCGAAAGGACAGCAGCTGGAAGACCACTATTTCGGCTCCATTCCTGACCGCGTGCTTGAGTTCATGCAGGATGTCGAACACGAGCTTTATCTGCTCGGTATTCCGGCAAAAACCCGCCACAACGAGGTGGCTCCGCACCAGTTCGAGATCGCCCCGATTTTCGAAGAGGCCAATATCGCCGTCGACCATAATCTTCTGGTTATGGAGGTTATGCGCAAAATTGCTGACAGGAAAGGCTTTGCAATGCTGATCATGGAAAAGCCTTTTGCCGGCATCAACGGTTCGGGCAAGCATAATAACTGGTCTATCGGTACCGATACGGGCATCAACCTGCTCGATCCGGGTGATACCCCAACCGAGAACATCAATTTTCTCGTTTTCCTTGTCGCTGTCCTTAAAGGCGTATACAAAAGAGCAGACGTGCTGAGGATGTCAATTGCAAGCATCGGAAACGATCATCGTCTCGGGGCTAATGAGGCACCTCCTGCTGTCGTTACCGTTTTTCTGGGTGAACTGCTCGAAACCGTGCTCGACGCGATCGAAAGCGGCAAGGTCGACCTGAAGACCGAAAAGCAGGTGCTCAATCTCGGCCTGTCTCAGGTGCCGCTGCTGAACAAGGATTATACCGACCGCAACCGCACCTCGCCGTTCGCTTTCACCGGCAACAAGTTCGAGTTCCGGGCCGTCGGTTCTTCTCAGGCGCCATCAGTGCCGAACATGGTGCTCAACACCCTGATGGCAGAGGCTATTGACGAGCTTGCCGATGCTATCGAAGCGAAAATCGCTTCAGGAAAGGATCGCGACTCTGCAATACTTGAAGCGATCCGTGAAGGTATTACCGAAACAAAAGCCATCCGTTATCCGGGCGACAACTACAGCGAGGCGCTTCAGGAAGCGGCCAGAGAGAGAGGCCTGCCTAATCTGAAAAACACTCCTCAGGCGCTCCGTACGCTTGAAAAAGGGGATGTCAGGGCGATGTTCGTCAGATATGGCGTGCTGACCGAGCAGGAGATCGAATCCCGTCTGAATATCCGTCTTGAACGGTACGTGAAGGGTATCGATATCGAGGCCCGCACGCTGCAGCTCATGCTGAAAACGTTTGTCATTCCCGATGTTTCGGAGTATCAGGGCGATATCGGAAATTCGTTCAACAACCTGCTTGCCGCAGCCGAAGCAATAGGGCTTTCCGATGCCGCTATTGCAAGCCAGGCGAACCATCTGAAGAACCTCGCTGAAAATCTTTCGACGCTGATCGATCTTACCGCAGAACTCGATGAGGCTGTTGAGATGATTGAAACAATCGAGGGAGAGTTCGGTAAAGCAGATTACTGTGCAGACGAACTGCTGCCTCTGATGAACAGGGTTCGAGAGATTGCCGACAAGCTCGAACTGATGGTTGACCGCAGCCGCTGGCAGCTTCCTACATATTCGGAAATGCTGTTCGAACACTGATCAGCAAAATCGCTTCAGTATTTCCAAGCGAAAAGGGCCTGTAACTGCAGGCCCTTTTCGTTTGTAGAGGCGCGGACGAAGCGGAGAAGCCGGAGTGTACACGCAGTACATGAGGATTTCGAGCACAGGCCAACCAGCGCAATTCGGGTGCCCAATAACTGTTCAGTGCTTCCCTTTACTCTCCGATGATCTTCACCAGCACCCGCTTTCTGCGCTTCCCGTCGAACTCGCCGTAAAAGATCTGCTCCCATGCACCGAAATGCAGCTTCCCGTTTGTTACGGCGATAACGACTTCGCGTCCCATTACCTGCCGTTTGTGATGCGCGTCACCGTTGTCTTCGCCGGTCATGTTGTGACGGTAGCGGCTGATCGGTTCGTGAGGAGCCAGTTCTTCAAGCCATCGTTTGTAATCGTAATGCAGGCCGGGTTCATCATCGTTGATGAAGACCGATGCAGTAATGTGCATTGCGTTTACGAGACAGAGTCCTTCCTGTATGCCGCTCTCTTCGAGAGCTTTTTCCACATCGCCGGTGATGTTGACGAAATCCATTCTTGCCGGCACCTGCATCCACAGCTCCTTGTGATATGATTTCATGACGGTTTGTTCAAGGGTGGTTTTTCCGTTTAAAATAAATTCTTGCAAAGGAAAACTTAAGCCTTATTTTTAAAATCATGTAACCGAATCTCAATAAAACCAATCGATAGTGCTATGTCCGAGGTTTTCCAGTACCCTATGACCTATCCTTCCTGGTGGTTGGACTACTATTATGTTGCAACTTGGATGCTTGGCATGGTGTTTCTCGGCATAGGCTGGGCTGTTTTTTTCAGATATGGCAAGTTTTCTTACGGAGTCGATCTCGGCTGCCTCTGGAAAACCACGCTTCTGATCGTTCTTACGACCATCGCACTCGGCGGGCCGAATTACTACAATACCCGGTTTGTCGGCGAGCATGGTCAGGATGGCGATTCGGTGAAAATTACCGATAGCGAACTGCTCTACCTCGATAGAAAGGGGAACGAGAAGAATTTTTCTCTGCAGAGTATTACCGCAATATACCAGGAACCAAGAACCTATAATCCGCCGCCGAAAATCTATATTGTTGCCGGAAAGGACGAATTGAAGGATTCCCTTTTCGTGACGAAGAACCTGCAGGGTTTCGAGGCATTTCTTGCTTCTCTTTCTTCGAAAACAGGAGTTATCGTCAAACGCCCCTGAGTTCCTAAGCGTATGACTGATATGGTTGTTAAGCCTTTATCCCGAGAACGAGGGCTTCTTGTGGTTGAGATAGGAAATACCACGACCACATGTGCCGTTTTCCGGCATGATGATCCTCTCGAGGTACTCAGGATTTCAACGAAATCGCTTGGGGACAGGGAGTGTCTGAATTCCGTATTGCCGCAGTTGCTGAGCACTTTTCAGGATACGGGAGCTGCGGTTCTGTGCAGTGTGGTGCCAGCTGTTTCTGAAGCTGTTGCCGTCATGCTTCGCCAATCAGGTATTGCCGATGTTTTACTCATTTCATCGAACCTGAAGTTGCCTTTCGAGCTGCAGTACGACAATCCCGAATCTTTCGGTTCAGACAGGATTGCGCTCTGCGCCGCAGGGCGTAAACTGTTTCCTCAGCGACCGCTTATCGCGCTCGATATCGGAACTGCTGTCACCGTCGACGTGCTGTCCGCTTCTGGACTCTACGAGGGGGGGTTTATCATGCCGGGTCTGGATATCATGGCGCGTTCGCTTCATGAGCGTACCGCACAACTGCCGCATGTTAGGGCTGTTCATAGCGGGGAGTTTCTCGGACGTTCGACGGCGTCATGCATCAGGAACGGTATTTTCTGGGGTTGTGTAGCGGGCATCGACGGATTGACTGCCAGGATCGTCCGGGATCTCCGCGAACAGGGGGAAGAAGAGCCTGCGATAATCGTTACCGGCGGCAGCGCTCCCGCCATAGTTCCATTTCTTGAGCGGGAGGTGGTGCAGCTTGAACTCGCAGTCGCAAAGGGAGCTCGCTATCTGTACGAGCTTAACGCTTCGTACGGGTAGAAAAGAACTTTCGTGCCTCTTCAATTGCTTCGAGCACGGCCAGATCCTCTACATTTTCTTCCAGCAGAAATGCCTCTCCGGGTTTTCTCAGCAATACGAACCGCAGTTTGCTGTCGAGCTTCTTTTTATCCGAAAACATGTTTTCAAACAGAAGATCGGCGCGGTGCGCGAGAAACCTTTTATTAACGAGACCAGCCGGCAAGCGGAAACGTGCTATAAGGTCGAGGCCGGATTGCATGTCAGCTGCGTCGAGGTAACCGAGGCGGTGTGAGAGCGCAAGTGCACAGGCCATTCCGATTGTGACGGCTTCTCCATGGCGGATACCGCGGAATCCCGCGAGTTTTTCGAGGCCGTGTGCAAAGGTGTGGCCGAAGTTGAGGGTTGCCCTCAGACCCGTGGTTTCTCTGAAATCCTTTTCAACGACATCGGCTTTTATCAATGCGCTGCGCCGGACGGCTTCGGAAATGAACGGTTCCTCAAGCGAAGTGATCCTGTCGAAGTGCTGTTCGAGCCAGCGAAGGAAATTCAGGTCGGCAATGAAGCCATACTTGATCACTTCGGCCATGCCTCCGAATATTTCGCGTTCCGGCAAGGTAGAGAGGAACGACGGATCTATCAGTACCATCTCGGGCATATGGAAAAATCCGATAAGGTTCTTTCCGAGCGGGTGGTTGATGGCTACCTTGCCGCCTATCGCGCTGTCGGTCATGGCAAGCAGCGTCGTGGGACACTGCACTACAGGGATGCCGCGGTAGTAGCTTGCTGCGATGAACCCTCCCAGATCGCCAACGACGCCCCCCCCGATTGCAAGAAGGTTCCAGCTTCTGTCGACTCCGGCTTCGATCATGGCGCCATAGAGACGGTAGGCGGCTTTGAAGCTTTTAGAAGATTCCCTTGCCGGTACCGTGATTTCCAGCAGCCTGAATCCCTGCTGTTCCAGCGTGCCGATAACCCGATCCCTGAAGAGTTTTCTGGTGTTGTCGTCGAAAAGTACGACTGTTTTTCGTGCGAGTCCGTGTTTGCCGTATAATTCGCCGGCTTCGGAAAGTACCGGCGTGCTGACGAGGATCGAACTTTTCGCGCTATTTGTCTGCATGGTTGTCTGATTGTTTTTTTTGCCGGTATAGATCCGCCTGACGGATGTACCGGTTGATTTTTCGTGTCAGCTCCTCGACGGTCGATCCTATGCGTTTTGTATCTGTCTGCACGGTAAGCTCCGCGGCCGAATAACGGCTTTCGCGCTTTTCGAGAATGAGCATTATTTTCCGTTCTATTTCTTCGCGCGATAGCCTTGTTCCGTTATCTCCCAGCAGCAGCGGTCTATCGGTTTTATGACAGAGTCGTTTTGCAAGCGCTCCCGGGGTGGATTTCAGATAGATGAGCGTTCCGTTTTCTCTGATGAAACTGAAGCATTCATCATGCTCAAGAACGCCTCCGCCGAGCGAAACGACCATCTCGGTTTTTCCGGCAAGTTTCTGCAGCGTTTCCAACTCCAGCAGCCTGAATGCCGGTTCCCCTTCCTCAGCGAAAATTCTTGTGATGGATTTTCCTGCAGATTGCTCAATGGCGTGATCGAGGTCGATGAACTCGTATCCGAGGGAGTTGGCCAACAGCGGTCCTATGGTGGATTTTCCGGAACCGCTGAACCCGGTGAGAAAAATGAGAGAGAGGTCTTTCATGATTCATGCCTGCGACATAAGAACGCTGACCGGCGGTCACAGGCCGAACCTGGCCGCATGCGTCCTGAAAAAGAGTGTAAAACAGTTCTTAAGGGCGGAATATAGCAAAAAATGTTTTATCGTTTGCCGGCACTGTCGCCGCATGCTTCCGCAAGCCTGGAGGCCAGCGTGGTCATTCTGCTGTCGGCTTTGCGGTTCCCGACGGCTATTGCAAGCGCTTTCGGCTGGGCTATGATCACCACAAGCTTTTTTCCCCTGGTGACTGCGGTATAGATGAGGTTTCTTTCAAGAAGGGTGAAGTGCTGAAGTCCCAGGGGTATGACAACTGCCGGGTATTCCGATCCCTGACTTTTATGAATGCTTGTGGCATAGGCAAGAGAAAGTTCATCAAGTTCGCCGAATTCGTAACGTACGGGGCGTCGTTCGAAATCGACCACCAGTTCGCTTTCCTGTGTATCGATTGAGGCGATTGTGCCGATATCGCCGTTGAACACCTCCTTGTCGTAGTTGTTCACCATCTGAAGCACCTTGTCGCCGGAAGAAAACGTGGTGCCGAAACGTGAGATTTTCGGCTCCGCACTGCCGTTCAGGGCTTTCTGCAGCTCGGCGTTCAGCGCACGGGATCCGAGTCCGCCGCGGTTCATCGGTGTGAGCACCTGAATATCCCTGACCGGATGCAGGTTGAAACGTTCGGGAATGCGGCTGGTGACCATCTGCATCAGTTTCCGGTGAATTTCTTCCGGAGATGACGCTTCCACCACATAGAAGTCAGAGAGGTTTCCGGTTTCGGTATTGAGCGGAAGATCTCCGCGGTTGATGCGGTGTGCATTGACGATGATCTGCGATTCGGCGGCCTGACGGAAAATTTCCGTCAGGGTAATGACCGGCATGACACCGGACCTGATAATATCGGTCAGTACGGCTCCCGGTCCGACCGATGGCAGCTGATCGGCATCGCCGACCAGCAGCAGGCCGGCTTTTGCCGACAAGGCGGAGACAAGGCGGCTCATCAGCACAATATCAACCATGGATGTTTCATCCACAACAATCAGATCGGCTTCGATCGGATTGCCGGGTCCATGTTTGAAGCTGCCGGATACCGGATCGAATTCGAGCAGCCGGTGAATGGTACTGGCTTCCATGCCGGTTGATTCCGATAACCTCTTCGCAGCTCGACCGGTCGGAGCGCAGAGCGCGATATTCGTGATTTTGTTACCGATGATCCTGAGAATGGCGTTGACAAGCGTTGTTTTACCAACGCCGGGACCGCCGGTGATGACGGCGGCCTTGCTTGTCAGCACCGTTGCAAGGGCTTTTTTCTGGGATACCGACAGACAGAGACCGGTCTCTTTTTCAACTTGCCGAATTGCTTTTTCGCGTTCGATATCTTTCCAGGGAGGATCGCCCTGCAGAAGATCTGCCAGATATAGTGACGTGCGTTCTTCGGCCCGGTGGAGCGGGGCCAGGTAGTATATTTGATCTTCTCCGACGATCTCCCTCACCAGATTGCAATTTCCGGTTTCTTTCGATATGGCTTCTTCTATTACCGGTCCGGCAATAGCAAGAATCGCCGCTGCTTCAGAAACAAGCAGGGGTTTCGGTACGGCACAATGGCCTTTTGCTGCAAGTTCCTGCAGGACGTGCCGTACGCCGGCTTCCGCCCTTATAAGCGAATCATGAGCGATGCCAAGCTTCGACGCAATGGTGTCGGCGGTGAGGAAACCGATGCCGTCGATATCCAGCGAGAGACGGTAGGGGTTTTCAGAGACTTTGCTGATCGCCTCTTCGCGATAGGTTTTGAATATCCGTGATGCCCTTGCTATGCCAACACCGTGCGATTGCAGAAAAACCATGATATCCCTGACGGTTTTCTGTTCGTTCCATGAGGCTGTGATGATTTCAAGACGTTTTCTTCCGATGCCGGGGATATCGAGCAGTTTTTCCGGGTCGTTGTCGAGTATGTCGAGCACGCCGGTGCCGAATTTTTTGACGAGCTGTTTCGAGTAGAAGGAACCTATTCCCCTGACCATACCGGATGCGAGGTATTTTTCTATACCGTCAGCAGTGTTCGGTGGTACGACAAGGATCTCTTCTGCCTTGAATTGCAGGCCGTGAGTACGGTTGTTTTGCCAGTTTCCCCTGCATTCCACAATTTCGCCGGATGCAACGGCAGGTATGATACCGACAACCGTTGCAGGTTCCCGGCTCTCACTGATCCTGATTTTCAGGACGGAAAAGCCGTTTTCTTCGTTATGGTAGGTTATCCGTTCAACCGTTCCGGTCAGATGTTCGCCCTGTTGTCCGGAGTCGTTTGAGTCTTTCGGATCTGAAGCGTGTCGGTCCATGGCAGAGTCTCCCGGGTGTTCCTGTGTTTATTCATTGTACAAAATAATCTGTCATTGTCATGTCGGCTTGTTCATCGATATGAAAAATCATAGTTTCCTGCCTTGAAGATTCTTTTTGCAATAGTTCTTGTGCTCGCTGCAGACATGAAACAGCTTTACATCATCAAGGCCGGAACAACCCGCAAATCGATTCTGCGGAATTACGGTGATTTCGGGGACTGGATAAGGATGTGCCTGAGCGGTTCGGGGCTTCCGGTGAGCGTCGTCGATGCTGTAGTCGGGGAGACCCTGCCGGAACCGTTTGCATGTTGCGGTGCAATTATCACCGGTTCTCACGCCATGGTCACCGATAATCTTCCCTGGAGTCTGGCGATCGAAGCATGGATTCCGCAGTTCGTCGAAAGCGGGGTGCCGCTTCTTGGCATCTGCTACGGCCATCAGTTGCTCGGCAGGGCGCTTGGCGGGGCAGTCGGGTACAATCCCAATGGCCGGGAGATTGGTACTGTCCGGATATCGCTGAAACCGGAGGCTGCCGATGATCGTCTTTTACGAGGTGTTGCTCCTGTTTTTTATGCCCATACCATTCATGAGCAGTCTGTGCTCGAGTTGCCCCCTGGCGCAGTATGCCTGGCAAGTAACGGGCATGAGCGACATCACGTCATTCGTGTCGGCGCATGCGCGTGGGGCGTACAGTTTCATCCCGAGTATACTCTTCCTGTCATGCAGGAGTATATCAGGGTGGAAGGGGGGTTTTCTGACGAACAGTTCGATATGCTGCCGGAGGTTCATGAAGCCCCCGAATCGGCAGGCATTCTTGCCGAATTCGCCTGTATCGCGGCACAGAACCGATAATCCGGTCATGGAACCGCGAGCTGACGCATGCTGTTTCCATAAGGTCAGTTCCGATAAACAACAGAATCCGCGGGAATTATTCTGATAATTCAGTGTCGAATCGTTAGTTTTCAGGAAAAGAGAAGCGGATTTGTTTTTATTACAGTTTTTTATATCGGTATTATGAACGACAGGACGAACAATCCGGTCACTGCCGACGAGCTTGGCGAGCTTGAGGATTTTCTGCTTTCCGGCAAGGTTTCCCGAAGCGCCATGGATCTCGACATGCTCGACGGTTTCTTTGCCTCGCTGGCCGCCGGCCCGGAACCTTTGCCCACCGGGCAGTGGCTTCCGCTTGTATGGGGAACGGATGCAGAAAGCGCACCGCAGTTCGTCTCTCCTGACGAGATGCAACGCATCCTTTCAATTATTGTGCGCTACAGGGAGCTTGTCGAAGCAGTGCTTCTGCGAACTCCCGAAACCTATCTGCCGTTATTCAGCAGATGTTCTTTCACCGAACAATCTGAAGAGCGGTGTGCCGTCGAGAACTGGGCCAGAGGGTTTCTGGTGGGTATCGAACTGACGAGGGAAACCTGGCAGCCGCTTTTTGAGGAGGACACGGATTTTTCCGTCCTTGCCCCGATATTTCTTCTGGCGAACATCGGGGAGGAGCGGGATCCTGATGATCTGCGGTGGTCGGAGTGCCGTGACGGCATTGCCGAATCCGTAAGGACGATCCAACGTTTCTGGACTCCGTTTCGAGGCAAGCCAGCAAAGGCGGATCGCACTGCAGCTGCAGAGGCTTCCGACTTGCATGCTGACGATTTCAACCACGAATGCAAATGTCGTCGGGACAAACTGTAAGTTTTTTCCGATCGATATCGACGCATGATTGACAGATGATGGATAAATCTGCATAATGGAAACGAAGGTTGTCATTACCGGGAGTTCACGGGGCATAGGCTTCGGGCTTGCGGAACAATTCCTTAAACGGGGATGCCTGGTCGCGGTGAACGGAAGTTCCCGTGCGACGACTGACAGGGCGCTCGAACGGCTTGTACTTTACGAAAACCGCGTGATCGGCGTTGCTGCAGACGCGAGTCGCCGCGACGGTTTGCTTATGCTGCATCGCGAGGTTCTCGCAAAATTCGGTTCTATCGATATATGGATCAACAATGCAGGAATCAGTCATGAGACCCTCAACGCATGGGAACTTGATGCCGGCACGGTGGAGCGGGTGCTGCGCTGCAATATTGACGGCGTGGTGCATGGCACCATTATTGCTTTTCTTGAAATGCGCAAGCGGGGAGCGGGGAAGATCTTCAATATGGAGGGATTCGGAAGCGACGGATTCATGCTTGACGGGATGACTCTCTACGGTACTACGAAACGTGCCCTGACCTATTTCACCAGATCATTTTCGCATGAGGCCCGTTCAACGGGAGTGCAGGTCGGCACGCTCAGTCCGGGGATGGTTGTGACCGACCTGCTGCGAATGACGGCAGGAGACGATTCGCCGGAAAGCCTTAGAAAAACCTGAGTTGAGCGATAGCCATCCGGCAGGCCACCTCAGCCGATAAAAAACTACCGACCAGCTCCTGCTGAGTTACCGTTTTACCCTTTTGAACATGTCTTTGCGTGCAACACGGCACACCTGATA